>NZ_JAGGQW010000031.1 GCF_018613065.1 Bacillus sp. ISL-7
TTAATTCTACTTGACGGTTACAACAGTGATAGTTTTCTTTTTTTTCTTTCTCGATTTAACCTAAAACTAGTGATCATTTACCATTCTTAAAAATCTTATGCAGTAGCTAAGTAGTAGTTTGTAAAAGTTGAAGTTATTACAGTTCGTGGTAAGATATGTAGTTAATCGTGATGTGAATATTAGATAAAGTAGTACTAATATAACTATATGAAATATTAAGATATAAACAATGATAAAAATCACAGCTACTGTCTAATATTGTAGATATTTGATTTGGATTAATTGGACAAGAAAGGAGATGTGTGATTACTGAAGTTATTATTGGAAGTGTTCTTTCGGCGTTATCAACGGGGGCAGGGGCACTAATTATACTATTTATTCCTCATTCCATTACACATCGTTGGAAGGATGTTTTATTAGCATTTAGTGCAGGAATTATGATGGCAGCTTCTACGATTGGGTTGATCCCTGAGGCATTAAGGACAGGAGGCTTTGGTTCACTTTTTGCAGGAGTTTGTTTAGGAGTATGGGTGCTGACTTTTTTGGAAAAAAATATCCCTCATATTGACTTACAGCATAACAAAAAGGGAATTCAATTTGATGAGAAGGCGTTGTTAATTATATCTGCAATTACACTGCATAATATTCCTGAGGGATTGTCAGTTGGCGTAAGCTATGCATCCGAACAGGGGGATACTGGAAATTTAATTGCTTTAGCGATTGGGTTTCAAAATGCGCCGGAAGGCCTACTTGTCGCATTATTTTTAATCAATCAGCAAATTAGTAAACTGAAGGCCTTCATTATTGCAACTTTAACTGGAGCCATTGAAATCATTACTTCCTTATTAGGGTATTTTTTAACCTCATTTGTTCAAGGGCTTGTCCCCTATGGTCTTTCATTTGCTGCTGGCGCCATGTTATTTATTATTTATAAAGAATTAATTCCTGAAAGCCATGGCGACGGAAATGAGCGCGTTTCCACCTATGCTTTTATATTGGGGTTGCTTGTCATGGTGTACATTATTGATATTTTTACATAAGTAATTATTTTACTAATCGGTTGAACAAAAAAAAATATCACTCTCTTACCTAATTATCATTAGACTAAAACCTTCGGCCAAATCATGATCATTTGTTTAAAGGCGAATTTAATTTCTTCATTTGGCCTGGAGATTTGGTCCATTACTTTTTGGTACTCATTTATTAATTCATCTAGCTCCTGGCTATATTTTATTGTCATCTCATTGGTAAATCCCTGTGTATTGGCGCTATTTATCATTAATTCCCTTTTAGCCTTTATCTCTTCAATCATTTCATTATGGGTATTACTATACTCGCACACAATTATCCCCCTACCTCTTACTCTATTACTGTAAACAACGAAAAATTAGACTACTTGATGAATTATGACAAGAATTTTTATAAAAGTAAACACAATCGCAAAAGTAGACAAAACATTCTATTTCTTTCGTTTTTCGACAAATTCCTCAAATAAATTCTTGTTTTTACGACAAAATTCTTCTAGTTTGCAAGCGTTTTATTCTATTTCACCATACTTACATACATAATAAAAAAACTGGCTTGCAATAATCTGCAGCCAGTTTTAGTATCTGTTATTTATTTATTTACTTCTTCTTTTTCGTAAATAGGTACCCATCCCTCGGTGGTAACAAAAATCCTAACAGCAACCACTTTCCGATCTTCTTCAAGGGTAAAATAGTGCCTTGTATTTTCAGGTACAGAAATCAAGTCTCCTGGATTGAGATGTACTTCATAGAACTCACCATCTTTACCTTGGATGACAAAGACACCGTGACCGCTGACTATGAAACGAACTTCATCATCTGTATGATGATGCTCATTTTTAAAGTTTGTCAGTAATACATCCAAATTTGGAGTATTTTCTGATAAAGAAATGACATCTTGCGCTTTGTAGCCCCGTCTAGCAGAAATATCTGCGATTTCGTCTTCAAATGCAGCTAGAATTTCTTCCTTTTCTTCATCGCTTAAAAGATACTTTTCTACGAGTTCAGCGGGAAGCTTGCTAATATCCCAATTTTCATAAATAACTTCCTGCGACTCCAGAAAGCTTGCAACCTCATCTTGTTCATGAATTTGCTCTTCTCTGGTTTGAAAAGTAATATATGCCATTCTTCATCATCCTCTCATTTTTAATATTTTTTACACTACTTTAAATAATTGATATGGTTTATGCTCTAGTAAACGTAATTGGTAGCGGAATAAAAACTCGGAGGCTTCAAGGATTTTTTTAGCCTCAAAGGCAGTTCTACCCCATACTGTTATCCCATGGTTGCGAATCAAGATAGCTCCAGTATCTCCTGAAACATATTCAGAAAACTTATTGGCAAGTGTCGGGATATGGGCAAAATTGTGAATAATTGGTATTGTTAAGACTGCGTCCTCTTCCCACTTATCAAAAGCCTTGATCAACTCTTGCCCTTTAAATGTAACCTCACCTTTATCACCATAAACTTCTGAGATCACATTATTATCAATCGTATGCACATGGAGACTGCAGCCAGCATTGGTTCGACGGTAAATTTCGACATGAAGAAGTGTCTCTGCTGAGGGCTTTAAATGTGTTTCTTCAACTGCACGGCCAAATTCATCAACGAGTAGAAAATCTTCATCTGTTCGCTTCCGTTTATCCTTTCCACTTGCTGTAACTAAAAATTGAAGCGGATGATTACTTACTTTAATCGCCAGGTTACCGCTCGTACCCATAAACCAATCACGCTCAGCTAACTCATCCTTTACCTCGGCTAATTCGTTCCATCTTTCATTTAGCATGTTAGTTCATCCACCTCAATTCTTTTTTTAATTTCCTCGATACAATCGAAAAAGGAAGTAAATCCTTGATGATTGATTCCCCACTCCACACATTTTTCCTGAAGTAAATCTCTTGCTAACACAAAGTCCGCATGTTTTGCTGCCTCGAGATCGGTTACCGAATCTCCAATAACAATTTTGAAACGGTTTTCCTGAGTGTTTAATTTACGAATAATACTTGGTTTACAACATCCGCAATCATTGTTACATAATGAATCACATTCATTCGGCCATAGAATTTTTATTCTCTCGTCTGTAAAATCCGATTCATTGCAATAAACTCCATCAAATGGACCATATTTCTCCAAGATTGGATAAACAAAGAAGTCAATACCGCCACTAACAATATAAAATGGAATACCTTTTGCACGCGCAAATTCAACAAACTCTCCAAATCCTGGGCGAATCTTTGCATTTTCAATCGCAAACTCAGTCAATTCATCCTTTAACTTACTTGGTAATAAGGAAAAAAGTTTCCCAACTCCCTCATTGATCGAAATCTCACGTGAGAGGATTTGATCTTTAATCCGTTCCCACCCTTGAGGAGCAAACTTTTCCATCATGCTAATGATGTTATCACTTTCAGTTACCGTTCCGTCAAAATCACAAAAAATCACTGGTTTTGTCATACGGTCACCTCTGCATTACCCCATAGTTTTAGTGCCGTATGGAGCTCAGGATGCTGTTTTGCACCTTCGGCTAATAACTTTCCTTTAAGATTGGTATCAATCGCTTGACGGAACGCAAGGCCCCCTCCGCGTGCACCCTCTGGATGGCCATGGACCCCTCCGCCTGCATTAATGACAGAATCATTACCGAAGTCACGAATTAATAAAGGAACCAAGCCTGGATGAATTCCCGCTGATGGAACTGGGAATGACTTTTTAAAGACATCTTCTACGGTTAACTCACTTGCAATCGACAGTGCTTTCGTCTTCTCTAACGCCACGGTTCCATATGGGGATGGGAACAACGATAAATCAGCACCAGCATAACGAAGCAACTTTCCAAGCAATAATGAATGGGATAATCCATAAACTGGAGATGATGTAAAAGCACCACTAACTGCAGGATGTGCCATAAGCGGTAAGGCAATTTCATCGTCTTCTCTTAATTCCTGCAGGACGTCTATGCCATAGGAAAACACATTAAACAGTAAGAGGTCCGCTCCAAGCTCTGCAGCCTTCCTTGCTTTTTCCTTCAGCTGCGATGTTCTACCCGTTAGGTTAACTGCATACAAAGTTCGATGTCCTGTTTGGTCAAATACTTCTTGCAATGCCTTTTTTCCTTCGACAATTCTTTTTTCAAATGGTGTCAGCTCATTTTCAAAAAGGATTTCATCATCCTTCACAAAATCTACACCACCAAGGGCTTGTTGCTTTAATTGCTCAACTAAAAATGCGAGATCTTTACCGAGCACTCCTTTAAAGATACTCATTAAAAGCGGTCTATTATAAACGTTTAATTTCTTCCGAAGACCCTCAATTCCAAACCTTGGGCCAGGGAACTGACTCTTTAATCCGTCATCAAACTGTAAATCTAGTAATTTTATTTTTCCATCTAATGAAAGCTTACCGAAAACGGTTGTTAAAATAGCAGGGAGGTCATTAGAAAAATTAATCGCTGGATAGGCTATGCGGATTAAAGATTGGTCACCTTTTTCTGCAGGTATCGTTTCAACGGATACCACACTACCTTTATGCTTGCGTAATTGGCTTTGCTCTAGTTCAGGCAAGTTCGTCCATGAACCTACAGTTAATCCAAGTGCAATCTCTTCAGCCTTTTTGGTTGGTTTTTTTTCATCATGCAGTAAATATGTAGCAATTATTTTAGACATTCAAAAACACTTCCTTTCAAAAAACATAAAAAACCTCTTCAACAAAGAAGAGGTTAGCCGCAAACTAACATCTTCTCATCTATCAGCTTGTTGCTGCAAGAATTAGCACCGTGCCTAAAACTGGTTTAAGTCGGTTGCCGGGCTTCATCGGGCTTTTCCCTCCGCCTGCTCTTGATAAGAAAACGATTCGTATTTTATAAAGTTTTAATGTTGTTTAACTTTAATTTGCATTATCGCAAGAAAAATATAAAATGTCAATCAATTTAACAGAATATTTCCAAACGACTAATTCTTTCAACAGCTTCGGCTAATCGTTGTTCTGATGTTAATAACCCAACACGGACATATCCTTCTCCAAATTCTCCAAAGCCAATTCCCGGTGCAACCATGATATGTGCTTGTTCGAGTAAAATGTTAGCAAATTCCTCAGATGTTTTGCCCTCAGGAACTTTGAGCCACGCGAAAAAGGACCCCTTTGGCGCGGTGACATTCCATCCCAATGAACGAAGCCCATCAATCAATACATTACGTCTTCGCTCATAAAGATCGTTAAGTTCCCGTACACAATCCTGAGGGCCCATTAAAGCCTCAGCCGCTGCCTCTTGTACAGCCCCAAATAAACTAACATAAAGATGGTCCTGTAAAAGTTCGATGCTTGAAATCACACTCTCATTCCCAACAGCAAAACCAACACGCCAGCCTGCCATATTAAAGGTTTTTGATAAAGTATATATCTCTATCCCAACCTCTTTAGCCCCTTCAACCTGCATAAAACTTATTGGTTTTTCACCATCGAAACCAATAGCACCATAGGCAAAATCATGAACAACACAAATATCATGTTCACTAGCTAGCTTAATTGTCTCATCAAATAATTCATGAGTAGCTGTAGCTCCTGTTGGATTATTAGGATAATTGAGGAACATTAACCTTGCTTTTGATAAAACAGACTTATCCAGTTCGCAATAATCCGGTAGAAAGTTATTTTCCTCTCGTAACGGCATCGTAACCATTTCAGCTTTTGCAAGAGCAACCCCAGACCAATAATCCGGGTAACCGGGGTCAGGTACAAGGATGGTATCCCCCGGATTTAATAAGCATTGAGGAATTTCGACAAGTCCTGCTTTACCCCCAAACAAAATCGCCACTTCTTTATCCGGATCAATGGTCACTCCATATTCTCTTAAATAAAAATCAGCGGCAGCCTGTTTTAAATAACGATGTCCCTGAAAAGGAGAATATTTATGATTTAATGGATTCGCTGCTGCATCTTGAAGTTTTTTAACAATATGAGAAGGCGTTGGCTGATCAGGGTTGCCTTGCCCTAAATTAATCACATCAAACCCTTGTGAAATATATTCCCCCACTTTTTTAACAAGTGAAGCAAAAAATTGCTTTGGAAGACTAGTTAATAATTCTGATGGTGGAAATTGCTTCATTGTTCTCACCTGCTTAATTTTTTTTAAGAATCATTGTGAAATTCTAGTCACAAATGATATAACTTTTATAACGGCTTGTAAAGAAAAAATTCCGAAATTTCAAACGAGGTGAAGATTCGTGAAATTAAAAATTTCATGTCTGCAAATGGATATCGTCTTCGGTGATCCCAATAAAAACTACCAAACTGCCGAAAGACTCATTGAAAATGCACTGACTGAACAACCCGATATCATTGTCCTTCCGGAACTATGGACAACGGGATATGACTTGACCCGCCTGAATGAAATTGCAGACCCAAAAGCAGTACAAACGATTGAATTTCTGAGAAATGCAGCACAACAAAATCAGGTTCATTTCGTTGGCGGCTCAGTTGCGAACCGTGAAGAAACAGGAGTAAAAAATACTCTCCTCATCATCAATAAAGATGGCACGCTGGTGCACAAGTATAGTAAACTACATCTTTTTAAACTCATGAATGAGCATGTTTTCTTAGAGCCTGGTGCCGAGAAGGGACTTTTCCAACTTGATAATCACCAGTTTGCTGGGTCGATCTGTTATGATATCCGGTTTCCAGAGTGGATACGCGCTCACACATCAGAAGGTGCAGAAGCACTGTTTGTTGTGGCCGAATGGCCTGCACCCAGATTGTCCCACTGGAGGGCCCTTTTAATTGCCAGAGCAATTGAAAATCAATGTTATGTAATTGCCTGTAACCGTTCTGGAAATGACCCAAATAACCAGTTTGCTGGTCACTCGATGATTATTGACCCGTGGGGTGAGGTCATTGCTGAGGCTGGAATGAAGGAAGAAATCCTATCGGCTGAAATTGAGATGGACTTAGTCAAGGAGGTCCGTAAGCAAATTCCTATTTTCAGGGATAGAAAACCAGAATTCTATAAATAATAATTTTCAAAAAATATTGACACTTTCTCTTTGTTACTGATATGATTTTTACCAGTTAAATAGATTTTCTCTTATCATGAGCTGGCTGAGGGATTTGGCCCTTTGAAGCCCAGCAACCGACCGGAAACCCATTGAAATGGGGCGCTTTTTGCGCTGGGGATCCCCCCTTTAAGGCACGGTGCTAATTCCAACAGAAGGATTATCTTTCTGAGAGATAAGAGGTGCGACAGACAATATTGTCTATCAGCCTCTTTCAGATGAGAAAGAGGCTTTTTTAGTGCCTGCGTGCATAATTAAGCCTCCCAAAAACGAGGAGGAACCATAATGAGTCTACTAAAACAAAAAACATACCAGCCTTTAACAAACGAGAGTGCAGTTGAACTGGCACTTGAATTGAAAATTTTTGACCAGCATGCAAAACTTTCCTGCAAGGAGATTGGCGATGGGAATCTCAATCTAGTCTTTCATATTGTTGATGAATTGGAAGGAAAAAGTGTTATTATCAAACAAGCTCTCCCTTATGCAAAGGTAGTTGGCGAAAGCTGGCCATTAACTTTGAAAAGAGCAAAGATTGAAGCGGATGCCTTAAAAATTTTCGGACAGATTGCTCCAGATTATGTGCCCCAAGTTTTTTTCACAGATGATGTCCTAGCTGTAACCGTAATGGAGGACCTTTCCCATCTTTCAATCGCAAGAACTGGCTTTATCAAAGGAGAAACCTATCCATTAATTTCAAAGCATCTAGGTGAATATCTTGCAAAAACATTATTTTATACTTCTGATTACGGATTAACCCCTTCCGTAAAAAAGGAATATGTACAACAGTTTATCAATCCCGAGCTTTGCAAAATAACTGAAGATTTAATCTTCACAGATCCTTTTATTGATGCAGAAACCAACGATTTCGAGGAAGGACTGCGTCCTATCGTCGAAGAGCTTTGGCAGGATGATGAACTAAAGTTTCATGTAAATATTTTGAAGAAACGCTTTTTAACAGAGGCTGAAGTTCTCCTCCATGGTGATCTTCATACCGGAAGTGTTTTTGCCGATAATTATGAAACAAAAGTAATCGATCCCGAGTTTTCTTTCTACGGACCAGCTGGATTTGATATCGGCCAAGTAATTGCAAATCTTCTCTTCCAGGTAATAGCAAATGTTGAAGAACGTGATCTTTTCCTCAATCATATTGAAACGGTATGGAGTGTATTTGAGGATCAATTTACACTATTATGGAATACGGAGAATAAAGACGATTACGCTAAATCCTCTACCTTTCTAAACTATAATTTAACTAAGTTTTTTGAGGACTCGATCGGCTTTGCCGGCTGCGAATTAATCAGAAGAACAATTGGTCTTGCTCATGTTGCTGATTTAGAAGGGATCGAGGAGGATCAAACTAGAATTACTGCAAAGGAGAAAACATTAGAACTCGGTACAATCCTAATTAAACAACGAAAAGAAATAAAGAACCGTATTTCTTTCATAACGACTGTAAAAGAAGCATTATAATAGGAAAAGCAATCCGAACTTTCGGATTGCTTTTCTAGTCAAGTTTTGCCCACATTTCTTCTGGATTTAGTTCATAAATACCATTTTCACGGAACATGTAATGATTTATGATAAACTCTCTGCGAATTGTTGCATAATCATCATGGAATTGTTTTATATACTCGTTTAATTGTTTTTCTTCATACTTTTCACCTATTTTTAACCCACGTACCATGTGTTCGAACACGATTAATTTCTTCTTCCTTTGGGCAGGAATATTATTTAGCTTCCCATTTTTCATAAAGAAGTTCTCGATAATTTTTTGTCTCTCGATACTTGACTCGACCATTTCATCCAACTCCTTCCCCTTTTTTTCTAACAGCTCTGTAAACACCTTTGCCTGCTGGTTAATCAACGATTCATTTAAGTAAAAGTAAATCGTATTCTTCACTCTTCTGTCATACACCACATGGATATCTCGTAATTTCTTTAAATGGTGGGTAATCGTAGGTGCGGACAAGCCAAGCTTACCCGCTATTGCCTGCCCATGGAGTGGACCTTTTGCTAATATAGCAACGATTCTAATCCGTGTGGGATCCCCCATCGTTTTATAAAACGCAACAACACGGTCTAATTGTATCAATGCACTATCTCCTCTTCACTCTAATTTGATATACATCTAATTAGATGTATATCAAATTTATATAACCCTGTCAATAACCAACAAAAAAAAACACTTCTCAATGAAGTGTTTTTTTGAATTGCTTTTTTTACAGCATAGGATTTTAATTCTTTGCTTTGAGTCTTTGCCATCTTTTCTCAACTTCTGCTTCAAATTCTTCTAGCTTTGGCTTGTTTTCATCTTTAAGTAGGTGTTTTGTTTTCCCCATATATTTTAACCAATCAGAAAGTGGAATTCGTTTGTTCTTCTCTTCTGGATTGTAAGTTATGGTTGTAACACCTTGTTCTATTTCATATAGCGGGAAGAAGCAAGAATCTACAGCAGCTTCGATAATTTTCGCACCAAAACGGTCATCAGATTTCCAGTTAAGTGGGCATGTAATGAGAAGTTTTCCATATACTGTTCCAATATTTTGTGCGTACCATTGTGCTTTTGCACCTTTTTTAACTAAGTCCTGTGGAAAGGCTTCCGAACCGGTAAACACATAAGGAATATTGGTAGCAGCCATAATTTGCGGAGTATCCTTATGGTGGAAGGCTTTTCCTCGCTGTGCCTTTCCAACTCCCGATGTACTTGTCATATGACCCAGTGGTGTTGAGTAAGACATTTGTGAGCCTGTATTCATATAGCCCTCATTATCATATTCAAGCATAATCAGTTTATGTCCGCGAAGAGCAGTACCAATCGCTGAACCCATACCAATATCCATACCACCATCACCAGTAATCATAACAAATGTGGCGTCATCCGATACTTCAATTTCGCCACGTCGTTTTAATTCCATGAATGCTTCAACAGTACCTGAAAGCGTTGCGGCACCGTTTTGGAACAAATTGTGCATCATCGTTTGCTTATGGGAGGTGCTAGGATAAGATGTTGTTGTTACATAAGCGCATCCCGTTTGGAATAGAGTAACAATGTCTCCCTCAATCCCTTTAAAGAATAACTCGAGTCCAGCAAAAATTCCGCACCCTGGACATGCCCCGTGACCGGAGGCAATCCGTTTCGGTTTACCAGTTAAAGCACGTAACGGCGGAATTTTCACCTTTAATTTATTGGTTTCTTCATCCATTTTCACATCAATTAAACCTGTTTTATAAACATCCCCGTGCTGTGGCAAAATAACAGGCTTAAGGATTTTTTCAGGATTACCTGGAATATGACCATAGTAATCAAAGGGCTTTTCAGCATAGCCTTTTTCCTTTGCATCAAGTGCCATTTCAAAGAAAGCCTGTGCATCAGTTGCATAGAAATCCTTACCGCCGAGACCAAATACGCGGCTTAACACGATCGTCTGGTTGTCTTTGTCATCTTGAAGTGCAGATTTCACTTCATGTGTAAGGTTAGGACCATTTGCTCCGTAAGAATCCGCACGTTCCCCAACCAATAATGATTTTACATTCTTAAGGGCTTCACGAATTTCCTTTGCAGGGAATGGACGGATAATATTCGGGCTAATTACACCTGCTTTAATTCCTTTTGCACGAAGTTGATCCACTACATCTTTAGCAGATTCTGCCGCAGAGTTTAATAGGAATAATGCTACATCAGCATCTTCCATTTTATATAAATCTAGAACTGGATATTCTCTTCCAGAAAGCTTAGCATATTCCGCAGCCACTTCCTTAAATACTTCACCAGCATTGTACATTGCTTCTGATTGTTGGTAGTGATTGTTAATGAAATCGTCACCACTCATATGAGCACCAATCGTTACCGGCTTCCTCAAGTCTCTAACAAAGTTGTAATCGGTTGGACATTCACCTACAAATTGCTGTACAACACTTCGGTCCTTAAAGAATTCCACTCGACGCTTTTGGTGGGATGTAAAGAAGCCATCATAAGCAACAATAACTGGTAAGCGGACCTTTGAATGTTCGGCAATTTTAAGCGCCATAATATTCATATCATATACAGCTTGCGGTGTCTTTGCTGTTAAGATTACCCAGCCTGTATTTAATGCATAATAGAGATCCGAGTGATCGCCACGAATATCGAGCGGACCACTGACGGCACGAGTAACTAGATTCATAACCATTGGAAAACGAGTCCCTGATTGGACAGGCATTTGTTCAAGCATATATAAGAATCCATTTGCACTGGTTGCATTGATAACACGTGCACCAGTTGCCGCAGCACCGTAGCAAATTCCTGCGGAACCGTGCTCGCCATCGGCAGGAATCAGTTTAATATCATGCTCCCCGCGCGTTTTCATTTGATCTAAAAATTGAGCAACCTCTGTTGAAGGTGTAATTGGGAAATATCCCATAATATGATAATTGATTTGTGCTGCCGCCATAGCAGCCATTTCATTTCCAGATTCAAAAGTAGAAATTTGTTCTGCTACACCTTTTGTTGTTAATTTATCTTCTAAAATAGCCATTTTTGGATTCCTCCTGCAATATAAGGAAAGTTTTGCTTTACGCGGTTATTATCTGCATACCCAAGCATTTCACGAAGATCACCGAGTGCGTCGGTTGGGCATGCCTCCACGCATTTCAGGCAGCCTTTACAGTATTGGTAATCAATACCTTGAAGGAACATTAGTTTTCTTCCACGCTTATCTTCTCCTTCTTCCCAAACGAAGCAAAAGTCAGGACAAACGTTGTCACATGCAGCACAGTGAATACATTTATCTTGTTGGAACTCCGGAAGGAATCCTTGGCGTGAACCACTTAAATCTTTAAAAATACTATTTGCTTGAGAAACCATGACACCACCGATTTCCTGAGTCAAGTAGCCAAACTGAGGAAGTGGGCGTGTGAAGGCTTTTCCTTCAGCCCCTTCTGGCACTTCATATGTTTTAAATTGAACCTCATTATAACCGCGGTCAAAAGTGCGGATATTTGGTTCAACAAGATGCGGGTTTTTCTTCGTAAACGTTTTCCGAATCACGTCTCTCATGGATTCAGGATCTAGAAAATCACAAATACGATATAATGCTCCTAGCATTGCCGTATTTACTTTAGTTTTTTCCTCTACGGCTATCTGGAAGGCATCAACAATCGCTAGTGTACCATAATCTAATTGTAAATCCGTTTTAACTTCATCAAAATCCCTTGCTGTATTTACTAAGACTATACTATCAGCATTCAAACCGCTAACAACATCAACCGTTCTATATAAGGCTTCATGGAAAACACCAACAATATGTGGTTGTTCAATTGGACTATGATCTCTAATTTCTACATCTGGTTCACAAAAGCGAATGAAACTCTTTACTGGAGACCCTTTTTTCTCAGAGCCGTAGGATGAAAAATTGGATCCTTTCAAGCCAAGACTTAAAACACCAGCCTCCGCTAACATTTTTCCAGCCAGGTTAGCTCCCAGCCCCCCAATTGATTCAAGACGGATTTCAAAAAATCCTAATTCATTTTTTTTCGGTAAAATAGACATAATGTCCCTCCCTAACTTCGTTCAATAAAATAACACGAAATAACATAAAAATTTAAGGTTTCCAAAAACTATTGTAAGACAACTATTTTTAATACGCTGTGATAAAAGTCAAACATAACGATAATTATTTTGAAACACATAAAATTTTTATTGAATAAGGGTTACCATATATGACTTTAAAGAGCTTTCATAATTATATAACAGGTGAATTTATGTTGTATAACAGATTACAAAAAAATGATCTGCATCCATTTCAGGATACAGACCATTTCATTTGTTTAAAGATCGTTAATAACAATATAGGAAGCTTTTACTGGCCCATGGACACCAACTACTAGATTCAATTCAATATCCGCAGAGTTACTTGGTCCGGTAATAAAATTGATGCATGAAGCAACATGCCCCGTTTTCTTGTGAATCTCCCTCATCTTTTGAGCAGCTTGCGTAATCCGTGGAACTAAAGTGCTTTTCGGTACAAGTGCAATATAGGTTGCTGGTAAAAAGCTAACTGTTCTTCCTTTATTCTCATCGCTAAACAAAACCACCGTGCCGGATTCTGCAAGTGTTATTTCACTTATGGTAATCCCGACATTAGCCTTTTCCGCTTTCGCGATATTTTCTTTCCCTTTGGTGTGATTCCATTCAAATACTTCCATTTTCCGGCTAGGCCATTCTTGCTTAAATAGCGGATCCAGCCCCCACTGAGAAAAGCGCTCATCTTTCCAGGTTACAATTGGGCCGCCACCATAGCCTGAAACCACTTTGTTAAGCGTAGTTGCTAAATCTTTACTGTCAGTTACATAGAGGTTTGTATGGATTTTCTTACATTGTTCTGTTAATACCTCTAACAAATCGTCCTGAGTAGCATCCTTTAACACCTCATATTGGGGCTTGAATTTCCAAGTCGGCCTTTCAACCGCAGAGGAAATTCGTGGGCGTTCAAGGCGGCCGGCAATTTGATTTAAAAATTTATCCCGATTTTGAATCGTCCCTACCATGATTATTGGCCTCCTTTTTCACGGTTTTTAAACCAATCTCTGAATCGCTCTTTATTTGGTGCCGGAAACTCACGAATATCTGTCCAAGCCTTTAATGGACCTGGCCCTTTTGATATTTTCTCTCCAACCGTAAACGGGTGCATTGCAGCTGGTGCCATTTTCGAACCAAGCTTGTATAAGAGTGGTGATGCTGCCCCTAAACCAAAAGCCTTCATCGCCAGTTTCTCGGAAATAGGTGCCTTTCCTTCTTTTTCGACAATGATTTCACGGTGTTTGTGGAGAAGGTTATGTAACGGTATTTTTACCGGACATACCTCAGTGCAAGCACCACATAGAGTTGATGCGTAAGGCAATTCTTTGAATTCGTCATATCCACCTAATAAAGGAGACAGGACCGCACCTATTGGGCCAGAATAAATCGAGCCGTAGGAGTGTCCGCCCACATGACGATACACAGGGCATACATTAATACATGCAGCACAACGGATACATTGCAATACCGACTGGAATTCCCCGCCAAGTATGTTGGATCTGCCATTATCGACAATGACGAGGTGAAATTCCTCCGGACCATCCGCATCCAATGCTTCTTTCGGTCCAGTTAACACGGTAATATAACTGGTTAATTTTTGCCCTACGGCGCTTCTCGTTAATAAACTAACAAGAACTTCCATCTCTTCAAAGGTTGGGACAAGTCTTTCCATACCCATGACGGTAATTTGTGTTTTTGGTAACGCGGTAACTAAATCAGCATTTCCTTCATTCGTCACTAAACTAAAAGAACCGGTCTCTGCCACTGCAAAGTTACATCCGGTTATACCAATATCGGCTGATAGGTATTCCTTCCTAAGCATTTCACGTGCATGCCAGGCTAATTCTTCTGGTTTTGAAGTCTTTTTATAACCAAGCTTTTCAGTAAACACGTCACGTATTTGTTCTTTATTTTTATGCAGGGCGGGCACGACAATATGAGATGGCGGATCATGATCATCAACTTGAAGAATGTATTCGCCTAGATCCGTTTCAATTACCTCACAGCCTTCTTGTTCCAGCATTGCATTTAAGCTGATTTCCTCTGTTACCATTGATTTGGATTTAACAATTTTCTTTGCTTCTTTTTTCTTAACTATTTCACGAATATAATCATTAGCTTCTTCCTTGGTCTGAGCAAAAAATACATGCCCACCCCGCTTAGCTACATTTTCACTTAATTGCTCTAAGTAATAATCTAAGTGCTCTAACACATGTTGACGAATTTCTTCCCCATGTGAGCGCCACTCTTCCCAGTTTCCTAATTCTTCTGTTGCAACACGCCTTTTTACGCCCATACCGTCCTGTGCTCCCGCAACGGCACCCCGCATGAAGTCATCATGGATCCCTTTATCAACACGTTCTTTAAATTGATCCGTGCTAATCTTCATTGACATACGACCATTCCTCCACTCAAGTAAATTTATAAACAAGTAAATAACTATCCACGGCTATTTAATACCTCAGCAATATGCAGCACTTTAATTGGCTTTCCTACTCGATCTATCCGTCCACCTATATTCATTAAGCATGCTGAATCAGCACCGATAAGGTATTCAGCACCGGTTTCTTCAACATGGCGAACTTTTTCATCGACCATTTGCTCTGAGATTTGTGCCATTTTAACCGAAAAGGTTCCGCCGAAACCACAGCATTGTTCCTTTCCAGGTAATTCAGTAAACTTAAGGCCTTTTACATTGCTTAAAAGAACCATAGGAGCTTTTTTAACTCCTAACAATCTCGTCATGTGACAAGAGGTATGGTATGTTACACTTCCTTCAAAACGTGCACCAACATCTTCAATTTTCATGACATCTACAATAAATTGTGTAAGTTCAAATGACTTTTCCGCCAATTTTTTTGCTTTTGGTTCCCAAACAGGGTCGCCCTTAAATATATGTGGATATTCGTGGAACATTGTGATGCAAGAACCGGATGGAGATACTATGTACTCGGCATCTATAAAAGTGTCAATCATACGCTTCATTGCTTCTTTTGATTCTTTAACATAACCACTATTATATGATGGCTGTCCACAGCATACTTGGGATTCAGGAAAATCTATTTCACATCCAAGCCTTTCAAGCAATTCTACTGTTGCTTTCCCTACATTACTTTGAAACATATCTACAATACAAGTCGCAAAAAGTGTAACCTTCATGTTTGTCTTCCTCTCCTAAATATCTGATTTTCTTCAAATCATGCAGGTGAACTGGTCATCAGATGACTTGGATAAAAAATATATATTAATTAATATCTACCTTACTACAATACAAAAAAACACGCTGTAAAGAAAGTGCTTTCAAAAAAAAATTTATTATTAAGTGGTTATGATAAACTTGGCTGCTGATTTCTGCTCCAATCAACATAGTACCAAGATCAACAATTAGCTTTAACAGAGCTATTAAAAAAACATGCGTTCCTAATAAATTAGAGCCACATGTTTTTAATAAATCACTTTCGCCAACATACTACCTAGATAAATTGGTGGATTGAAAATATTTTTGTAGTAATGCCTCAACATTTTCTAAGTGAATAAGCATAAACTTGCTTGCTTTATCTACATCTTGCTCTTTTATTGCTTCATAAATAGCAATATGTTCATTATAAAGACGTTCTACCGTTGTTTGTTTAGAAAAAAGCCATACTCGCCTAGTTTCCTTCATTGTTTCTTCCATTAATCCAGAAACATGATTCATTAAGCTAAGCAGCAATGGGTTCTGTGCTGCATCTGCCAAAGCAAGATGAAATTGTAAATCAGCTTTCTCACCGAGTTCCTCATCCCCATTTGCATGTTTCATTTCTTCCAATGCTCTCTCCATAATTATGAGCTGCTGATTGGTTCTCTTTTTAGCAGCTGCAGCTGCTGTACCTATTTCAATTATCTTACGAACCTCTAATAATTGGGCTATATCCTCTTTGTTCATTAACATAGCTGTTGATAGTGGAAAGGTTATTTGATCTGTTTCAAACTCATTTACAAATGTACCTTCTCCTTGCTTCATTTCAATGAGGCCCATCGCTCTTAATGAGGTTAATGCTTCGCGAATGGCAGACCTCCCCACTTGAAAATTCTCCGCCAGCTGTTGTACTGAATCAAGTTTTTCACCAGGTTTTACTTGACCCGTTCGAATCATTTCATAAATAGCTTCTGCTACTTCTTCATATATCTTTTTTGGTTTAATTTTTTTATAATTCACCCATCCATCCCCTATCAACCATTACGTAATTTGGACGCATCTTTATTATACATTTTTTTGAAAGAACTGCATCTAACATCTACGTTATCTTAAATAATAGAGGGCTTTATCATTTTTACCGTTGAAATAATAAAAAGTGATATTTTTAAAAAAAAGATTGAATTTCTTCCAATTCGTCCATATAATTCATTTTAGCACCACAAGACATCTAGTCATCAGATGACCATAACACTATTTGAAAGCGGTTGCCAAAATTAAGGAGGGTAGATACCATTTATTTAGGAAAGAAAAAATCAAAAAAAGCTAATTCAGGGGGGATTAAGCTATTATGACATTTACTCAAAATTTTACCGCAGTGGGGGATAATCTCGCGCTTTCCGCAGTTGTTGCACTAATTCCAATTTTATACTTCTTCTGGGCATTAGCAATTAAACGGATGAAAGGCTATCTTGCAGGATTATCAACTCTAGCCATTGCCTTAGTAATTGCAATTGTCGCCTATAAAATGCCAGCAGGGATGGCATTTATGTCCGCATCTCAAGGAGCTGTATATGGTATCCTACCAATTGGCTGGATTATCATTACTTCTGTATTCTTGTACAAACTTACTGTAAAGACAGGACAATTTGATATTATCAGAACTTCTGTTGTATCTATTACTGAGGATCGCCGTTTACAAGCACTATTGGTAGCGTTTTCCTTTGGAGCGTTCCTTGAAGGTGCAGCCGGTTTCGGAGCACCAGTCGCAATATCAGCTGCTCTTTTAGTCGGTCTAGGATTTAATCCTTTATATGCTGCTGGGCTTTGTCTAATTGCAAATACTGCTCCTGTTGCATTCGGAGCAATTGGTGCGCCAATCATTGCCATGGAAGGCCCAACTGGAGTTGCTGCTACTGAAATCTCCAAGATGGTTGGTCGCCAGTTGCCATTTCTATCTGTCTTTATCCCATTTTACTTAGTATTTATTATGGCAGGTTGGAAAAAAACGAAAGAAGTAATGCCAGCCATTCTTGTTTCAGGAGTAGC
The DNA here is from genome assembly GCF_018613065.1 of Bacillus sp. ISL-7. The sequence goes on from NZ_JAGGQW010000031.1 coordinate 17,851, forward strand.
CTTTGCCCTGACACAGTTTTTTACTTCTAACTTTATGGGACCAGAACTTCCAGATATCTTATCAGCGCTAGTTTCATTATTCGCACTTGCCATCTTCTTGAAATTCTGGAAGCCAAAAACTATTTTCCGTTTTTCTTCTGAACAAGAGCTTGCTGCTACATCTACCGCAAAGAAATTAAAAACCCAAGACGTAAAACATACGGGAGGGCAAATTTTCAAGGCATGGTCCCCTTTCTTATTGTTAACAGGAATCATAACTTTATGGGGTATGCCTACTATTAAACTAGCGTTAACTGGTCATTATGAAGGTGCAAATGCAATCTTAAAAGCTATTAATTCCATCGGACACGCATTAACCTTTATTCCAAATGTACCATTAATCAATAATAAAATTATTAACAGTGCTGGTGCTCCAATTCCTGCCATTTATAAACTTGAGATTCTGGGTGCCGCAGGTACTGCAATATTAATCGCTGCATTCTTGACAAAATTCATTGTTGGCATCTCTTGGAAAAATTGGCTCGTTACATTTGGAGAAACCATTAATGAATTAAAGTATCCAGTTATTACAATTGCTGCTGTTGTTGGTTTTGCGTATGTCACGAATGCCTCTGGTATGAGCACTACTCTTGGAATGACACTTGCCAAAACAGGTTCATTACTATTTCCGTTTTTCTCACCTTTCCTTGGCTGGCTTGGAGTGTTTATTACTGGTTCTGATACTTCCGCAAACTTATTATTTGGTAACCTGCAAAAAATCACAGCAACTTCCGTCGGAATGGACCCAGTACTTGCCCTTGCAGCCAACTCTTCAGGTGGTGTAACTGGAAAAATGATTTCACCACAATCTATTGCAGTTGCCTGTGCAGCTGTAGGATTAGCAGGAAAAGAATCCGAGTTATTCCGCTTCACTATTAAACATAGCTTTTTCCTTGTCATTATTGTGGGAATTCTTACCTTCCTACAAAACGGGGTGTTATCTTGGATGATACCTTAACCCAATCAACACATGAAAGCTCATGCCCAATCGGCATGGGCTTTTTGATTGTTTGCTTCCTATCCTTTTGGTCTAAAATAAGTTATAATAATATATTGTTTTCATTTATGTAAAGGAGTTTTTTTATGAATGTTATTTGTTCTACCTTGAATGCTAAGTATATACATACTAACTTAGCGATTCGATATTTAAAGGCTTATGCAGCACCAGAATTCAATATACAGATCAAAGAATATACAATAAAGGACCCGGTCTTAAATATCGTAACAGATCTTTATCAACTGAATCCTGAAGTCATTGGATTTAGCTGTTATATATGGAACATCGAGGAAACCATTAAGGTTGTAAATTTGATAAAAAAAGTGGATCCATCGATAATTATTGTTCTAGGCGGCCCGGAGGTAACTTATGATACCCGCGAATGGATGGAGAAGATCCCTGAGGTTGACTTTATTGTTATGGGCGAAGGAGAACAAACCTTTAAACAGCTTCTGGCTGAAATCCAAAAAAACCGTAACTATAAAAAAGTACCTGGTGTCGCCTTCCGTGATAATCAGCAAGTTGTCATTACTCCCCAAATGAATAAGCTAGACCTGAAGGAATTACCGTCACCCTATCGCTTCCCTGAAGATATCGCTCATTTAGGCAAAAGAGTCACCTATATTGAAACTAGTCGCGGTTGTCCATTTAGCTGCCAATTTTGTTTGTCGTCTATTGAAGTGGGTGTCCGTTATTTTGATCGTGAAAAAATTAAAGACGATATACGGTATTTAATGACTCATGGAGCAAAAACCATCAAATTTGTGGATCGAACATTTAATATTAGCAGGAGCTATGCTATGGAAATGTTCCAGTTCTTAATTGATGAACATCTCCCTGGTACCGTTTTTCAGTTTGAAATCACTGCAGATATTATGCGGCCTGAAGTAATTGAATTTCTAAACCAAGAAGCACCTAAGGGACTTTTCCGCTTTGAAATCGGAGTCCAATCAACTAATGACTTTACAAATGAACTTGTGATGCGCAAACAAAATTATTCAAAACTTTGTAGAACCGTCACAATGGTGAAGGAAGGTAAAAAAATTGATCAGCATCTTGATTTAATTGCTGGTTTACCAGAAGAAGATTACGCTTCTTTTCGAAAAACGTTTAATGATGTTTTTGAGTTACGTCCTGAAGAACTGCAGTTAGGTTTTTTAAAAATGCTTCGAGGAACTGGAGTCCGACTACGTGCTGCTGAACAAAAATATGTTTATATGGATCATTCTCCATATGAAATATTAAGTAATAACGTACTCTCATTTAATGATATCGTTAGAATCAAGCAAGTTGAGGATGTTTTGGAGAAGTATTGGAATGATCACCGGATGGATGAAACAGTTGAATTCTTAATAACAAATGTTTTTCCATCCCCTTTTGATTTCTTCCAACAGTTTGGTTCCTACTGGGAAAAACAAGGCTGGTCCAGAATTGGTCATCAGCTTGAGGATTTATTTCGCAGACTTCATGCGTTTTTGGGCCACCAAAAGGTTAATGACCTAGATGTGATAATAGGCCTGATGAAATATGATTATCTAAAGAACCATAAATATAAACCGAGAAAACCTTGGTGGGAAGCTAGCTTTGATAAGGAAAAGAGAACACAAATTTACAAACAAATTTCTGAACACCCTTCGATGTTAGGACCATCGTTTATTGATCTAGGCCTTGATGAAAAGGACTTATATAAACATACCATGTTGGAAGAAATATCCTTCGATTTAGCATTGTATCAAACAACTGGTAAGATTAATAAACAGCCTTCCTGTGTATTAGCTTATTTTGACCCCATAAAGGGCCGTACACTAATATTTTCATTTATTGAGAACTAACTAAAGCCGGCATTGCCGGCTTATTTCTTTTTATTGTTTTTCTTCTCTTTTTGTGAAACCTGGAGAATATCATATAATTTTGTGCCGTTAACATCGCCAAATTCAATGCTGAATTCTTCAGTCGGAATACGGGGTGGAGTTTTACGGCGGCTTTTCATTAGCTTCTTCCCTTTTTTCCTAATTTTGAATTTCGATTTTGAAACCTTATAGCATTGTTATTATCGGTAAATTCCGCAGAAAATTCACTTTCCTGAACATTTTTATGTGGTGTTTTTGTATATTTTTCTACTGCATCAAATTCTGCTTTGCGTTTAGCCATGGAATAATCCTCCCTTAAAAATTAATCTTACTACCATAGTTTTGAACAAATATAGAGTTATCATTCCTTTCCTTATTTTTCATAAATAAAATCCCATGACTCGAAGAAAATAAGAAAAAACAGGAGTGATGTAAAAATGAAAAAAAATGCGAAGAATACAGGGTTTGAAGATCAGGTAAGCATGAATGAAACAATGCCACATCAAATTAATGCCCCAAGCTTTGAAGGTACTGGAATAAAGATGGAGCCTCCTTTTGTAAATAGACATGGTGTAACTATTGGTGATAGTATATACGCCTCTTCTAATTCACCATTGGAAACCTGGACAAAGGATACAGACCCAGCTATCATGGCTGGAGATGAATGGGTTCACCCTACAAATGATATTGGCTGGAACACAGCTGAAAATCGTGAATTATTAGAAAGTAAAAAGAAACCACAAGCTTATCCTTTTATGCATCCCACAAAAGATGTTAGTAAAGGAAGCGATTAACTTATAATTGGAAAACAAACACATCATGTTGCCTTTTTTAGCGGCTGTTTGATGGATTCTTTATTCTTATAAAAATTTAAAATCCAAAACCGAAAAACATTACCACTTATAAATCACAAAAATAAATAAATAATACTTATACAGAGGTAAAATTATCTCTGTACCGAAAATAAGGAGTTGAATAAAATGGCCAATAGCAGTAACAAGTTGTTAGTGCCTGGGATTGAACAATATTTAGACCAGGTAAAATACGAAATTGCCCAAGAATTCGGCGTTAATTTAGGTTCAGATACTGTTTCAAGAGCAAACGGGTCTGTAGGTGGCGAAATTACAAAACGCCTTGTTCAACAAGCCCAAGCACAAATTTCTGGACAATTCACTCAAAAATAATTTAATAAATATGGAAAAAAGTCCGGGATAATATATCCGGACTTTATTTATTCTTTTGATTGTGATTATACTTTTGGTAACTTTCCCCATTTTGTTTTTCATCATGTTTTTCGCTATTTTTATCTTTATATTTTGGAGTATATTTTACTTGGTACTGGCCAATATTTTTATCATCAACTTTTTGACTGTCTTTCTCCTGTTTTTCGTTGACTTTTGATTTTTTATTCTGGGATGATTTTTCCCTTTGATTATTTTGTTTTTTTTGCTGTGGTTGTTTCTGTTTTAGTTGACCTGCTTCGATCCTTTTTAGTTGGTCAGGTGCGATAACTTTTCCATTCAATCCTTTTTTTTCAATTTGCTTTTTATTTCCACCAAGCTCTTTGTTTTGAATAGCCTTATTTTCTGTTTGTTTTTTTACTTGGCCAGGGGGAATTTTGTTAGCAGGACTTAATGGTACAGCTTTCCTATCAATTTTTCCGCCCTTATCTTTTGTCTTCACATTTTGATTAATAGAACCCTGAATTTTGTTTTTCTTGTATTTTCCAGTTGTGATACCAAGCTTATGAGCTTTTTTCCATTCGCTTTCCGTAGCTTTTAAAACTGTAATTTCTAACTTTTGTTTGTTCACTGACGCCTTGATCTCATCAATATTCTCTTGAAGCTTTTTATCAATCTTAACTTCAGCCTCTTTTGTCCGGACCGTGGAAATAATAATGTTTTCCTTAGTATTCAAGTAGCCTTCTTTTTCCATTTCAGCTAAAATTGTTTGAGCTACTTTAGAAACATCCTCTTTTTCCCATTTGTTCAATTGGGAAATAATCTCTTTTCCTTCTTTGTTATAACCAGTTATCTCTACAACCTGCATTTTTTTATTAATACTTAACTCAATACTTGGATTTACATCGATGGACATATAGGCATATGCCTTATTATTTTGATACATGGGAAAAAACAAACCGAGGAAGATAAATAATGCTGCCATTAGCGCCCAAACTGGTTTTAATTTAAAAACATTTTTTAATGTATTAAAATGATTCGAAGTTTTAACACTTTCAATCGGAAAAAAGTGGATTTCTTCACCAATTGCATATGGCTGATTTTGTCTCTTGGCATGCAAAAACTCACCTTCAGGGGTTAAAAGCGTTAGGAATGCATCATCTATTTCCATTACAACTCCCTTTTTCATGTTTCAAGCACCCCCTTTATATAATCTTTCATAAAGATATAATCACCCGATAAAATAAGTGCAATGGCAATAATATATTTCCTGTTTCGTTCAATCGTCTTTCTGCTGACATCTACCATTTTTTCTAATTGCTTAATGGGTAGACGCTTGTTCGTAAATAATAATTCTTTTAACTCCTGATTTTCTACTAACATTTTCGCTATTATAATGGCATTTTTTCGGGCGTCGAAGTGCTTAGGTGAATTCTCTACTAAGTCACTGAAACTTAAATCAAAGGTAGTTAATAATTTTTGAAAGTGAAGGATTTCATCTTTCCTTAATTGATCATCATTCTTTTTATTGTAGTCATCAAGTGAGAGCTCATTAACAATGATTGTTCCTGCTGATTCTTCGTCTTTGGTATCATTGGTTAAATCAAAACTTAGGTGCTGATTTTTCGACTGTTTACGGATATAGTCAATAACTCTTCTTTTGATTATGACTTCGGAAAAACTCAATAAAGAACTTCCGCGCTCAGTTGAGTATTTCTCTATCGCTTCATTAAATGCGATGAGACCAATGCTAAATTCATCATCGGATTCATAGATATATCGTCTACATACTGAAGACACTGTTTTTGCAATAAATGGCTTATAAGCCCTGATAATTTCGTCAAGTAGGTATTGCTCACCTTGTTGAATTAAGAGAACGGTTTCTTCCAAAGTTCTTTTTTTCTTTTTAGCCATAAACAATAAACTTAGCATTTGCTCACCTCTATTCGACCAATTATAACATAAGACTGTTATATTTGACTTTATGGGGTTAGCATTTTGAAAAAGATAGCACCAAGAATGGCTATCATTTCCTCTTTATTGTTTAGTGCGATTAATGCTTTTTTCTTTTCACTACATAGTTACGTTTCTTCTGAATCAGTTTGTGGGGGTTATAAAAAAATTTTCTCAATAAAAAACTTCAAACCAGATATATCCTGATTTGAAGCTTTTTATTCGATCATTTTTTTTCGAAGCTTTATAGACATTAAAAATTTCAATATAAAGCCAATTAGCAGCCCAGGAATTAAAAATAACATCGGTAAAAATACAGGACCTGGGTGAACTTTTAGAATCGTGATTTTTGGTGACAGCATTAATCCCACAGTGACAAAGTAAGCACCGAAGACAAATGGTAAAAATGTGTACTTTTCATTAGCAGGCATGGCAGAACGATAACCATCCCACATGGAAAACATATAAACACACGGATAAAACATAAGCCATTGATAGTTAAGAACAGCCCCTGCCTTGTCAATTTCTCCTAAGAAGCTCAACATAATTGCCATATTAAAGTGACTTTTGGCATTGATCATTACTTCTAATGCAACGAACAATATTCCTTTGATATATTGACCCATTAACAATTGACTAAAACCAGGAAAAGCAATATTCCATAAAACAGCTTCGAGTTTGCTCATCTTTTTCATCGTACAATCCCGCTTCTCATGGCATATTTTTGTAAGCTAAAGAACACTTCAACTTAGCTTTTCCAAACTATGTAAAAAAATACCATAAATTCAATATTTTTTCCAAACCTTAATTCTTTTTAGAATGCGCAAGTGATTACAAATGAACGCAGGAAAACCAGTGAAAAAATACCCTTTTTCCAACTTATCTCCTCCTTAGTCTATAAATAGACGATTGTAATCATTGTAAAGTCCCTTGAAAAGATTCGTCTATGGATAGTTAGTCTGAATTTTCTGTTTTATCAATCCATGGAAAAGGGCAGGTATCAAACCCGCCACTTTTCTTAAGTCTCCTGATCCATTGGATTATAGAGTTTAACTGTTGGATTTTTCTCTTGGAACCAACGGAGAGCAAAGTCATTTTCAAACAAAAATACATAATGGTCATATCTGTCTTTAACTAGAAGAGAACGGGAACTCGATAAATTTTCATCGACGGTTTCACCTTCAACCCAACGAGCTATTTTCGACCCCATCCGTTCCATCAATACTTCTGCATTATACTCATTTCTCATTCGATGCTCAAAAACCTCAAACTGCAATTGACCAACTGCACCTAATAAATAGTCATCCGTTTTAATTGTTTTATAAAGCTGAATTGCTCCTTCTTGAACGAGCTGCTGAATTCCTTTATAAAATGATTTTTGCTTCATCACGTTTTTGGCAGAAACCCTGACATACAGTTCTGGTGTAAACTGAGGCAGTCTTTCATATTGAAAGTCATCCTTCCCAGAAGTCATTGTGTCGCCAATTTGGTAAGTTCCTGTATCGTATAAGCCAATAATATCTCCACTAACTGCCTCATCTACCGTATTTCGTTCTTCCGCCATAAACGATGTCGATTGAGAAAGCTTTATTTGTTTATTCAAACGCGGAATATTCACTGTCATTCCTCGCTCAAATTTCCCAGAACACACTCGTACGAAAGCAATCCTGTCTCGGTGTGCAGGGTTCATATTTGCTTGAATTTTAAAGACAAAACCTGAAAATTGGTTCCCTAATGGATCAATTTCCCCAATGGATGAATTACGCGCCTTTGGGGGCGGAGCAAACTCTAGGTAAGACTCAAGAAATGTTTGGACACCAAAGGCAGTTAGTGCACTACCAAAGAAAACAGGTGTCAAGTTACCAGCTGCTACTTTTTCCGCTGAAAATTCATTTCCAGCCTCATTAAGCAACATGATTTCATCAAGTGTTTGATCATAAAGTCCCGACGTTTTTAGCGGGTGGTCCCCAGCTATTTCCCCGTCTTCATTTAATGGAATAAATCGTTCTTCCTCATCGACACGGAACTGTTCAACCCTATTGTTAAATCGATCATAAATTCCAAGGAACTCTTTCCCCATCCCGATCGGCCAGTTCATCGGATATGATTCAATGCCGAGAACCTCTTCTAATTCAGCCAAAAGTTCAAGTGGCGGCTTGCCTTGGCGATCAAGTTTATTCATAAATGTAAAAATTGGAATACCACGCATCCGACATACTTTAAAAAGCTTGAGTGTTTGTGCCTCAATCCCTTTTGCAGCATCGACGATCATCACAGCACTATCTACAGCCATCAAAGTACGGTACGTATCTTCACTGAAATCCTGGTGGCCAGGAGTATCCAAAATATTGACACGGAATCCATCATAGTCAAATTGCATTACACTGGAGGTTACCGATATTCCCCGCTGCTTTTCAATTTCCATCCAATCACTTGTAGCAAACTTTCCCGTTTTTTTCGCTTTTACAGTGCCCGCATCACGAATGGCACCGCCGAATAATAATAATTTTTCAGTTAGCGTGGTTTTACCGGCATCAGGGTGGGAAATAATCGCAAATGTCCGGCGTGACAATACATCTTCTTTAAAATTGTTACCCATTTCGTTTTCCTCTCTTTTGACAATAAAAATTTTTGTCCATAACCTCAATCTTATCTCTGAAACGCTAACTTTGCAATAATTCAATTTGGATCAGCAACGATTATTTCTTTAATCCCTTATTCAGAAAGAATATAATGAAGGTACGCGGAAATCATTGTATTAAGGACCGTTCATACATAACCACAACGGAGGTAACGGGAAATGAATATTATAAAAATTGATCAGCAGTCCATAAATTTATTGCATAAAGCCTTTGATATTGTTTTAAAGGAGAACAACATTTCTTATAAAAAAATTGGAATTGCTGAAGAAGGCGAACAGCTATTATTTTTGTATGAAGGAAAAGACGAAAAAGTTCATGTTTTTAAATGGAGTAAAGCATCGAGTATAGGTGCAAGTATTGGTGTGATTGCTCAGAGTGTATTGATGCCAATTATTCCACATCTACGTCTATTATCCTAATCTTATAAAAGACACCACACCTATTCAAAAAAGTGCTGGTGTTTTTTCATTACGACAAGAGTTTCCCAACGATTCCCACATCCATTTTTCTGGAAATCCCTTTATAATAGAGTAGTATTCTGTTGAAGGAGATGAAGGTATTGAATCAAAGTATACGAAAAGTTTCAAAGTTTATTCCGCTAATTGCAGCGTTTATATTAGTTATTGCAGGAACAATCTGGGTCGTCCAGACCACAAATAATGAAGTCGCTATTCCCTTCTCTTCTGTTGAGAAAACCATTCAAGATCAACAAGGAAAAGTAGTTAAACTAATTGAAAAACCTGATGGGAGCCTTTATATTCAAACAAGGGAAGGCGAATTTATTTCCCATGTTCCTCCCAATAGTCAAATGTTAGACAAACTGGTTGGAAAATATAATATCGAATATTCATACTCCACTAGCAGTAAATATGGAAAGTGGATTTTGGGTGGTGTTATTCTTCTTCTGGCTGGAGCAGCATTTGCTCTTCAAAAAACAAAGGGCAGCCTCGGATTAAATAATTCAATGAAAAATAGTGTTGCCAATTCTCGCGCGCTTCCTTCTATTAGCTTAAAAGATGTAGGTGGCCTCGGAGACGAAATGAAGGAAGAAATATTACAAACACTTACTACCCTTAAAGAACCGGAACGAGCAACAAAATTAGGAATTAAGCCACCGAAAGGCATACTGTTGTACGGACCGCCTGGAACTGGTAAAACCTTACTTGCACAAGCAATTGCTCGTGAACTAAATGCTTCATTTTTTACAGCCAGTGGATCAGCTTTTAATGAAATGTTCATTGGTGTAGGGGCCAGTCGGGTCCGTTCCTTGTTTAAAACGGCTAGAAAACAAAGTCCAGCTGTTATTTTCATCGATGAAGTAGATGCTCTAGCTGCTAAAAGAAAAGCACATGGTGGCGAGGAAGCAGAAAAAACATTAACTGAATTACTTGTCCAGCTTGATGGCGGACATTCAAATGATGGAATTCTATTTATAGCTGCAACCAATAGAAAAGACTTGCTTGATGAAGCCTTTCTGCGACCAGGAAGAATCGACTTCTCTTTTCATGTACCGCTGCCCGATACAAAAGGCAGAAGAGAAATCATTGGTATTCATGCTAAAGGTAAGTCATTTGCTAAAGATGTACTTTCAAAATTAGATGAATTAGCAGAAAGTACCTCTGGTTTCTCAGGCGCAGAGCTTCAGTCCCTTTTTGAAACGGCAAGTAGGAGAGCCGTTCGAAACGGGCAGGATATGATTAAGAAGCATGACCTTGACTATGCCTTGGATAGAACCATCTTAGGGAGTACCTCCCGCTCATTGCAAGACCTTGAAACAAAGCGCAGGGTTGCCATCCATGAAGCAGGTCATGCCATTGTGGCATCGCTAACGAAGCCAGGTTCTGTTAGAAAAGCAACCATTATCCCTCGCGGTGAGGCGTTGGGTTATGTTGCACCCATTCCAAAGGAACTGCACTTGTCGACAACCAGTGACTTACTAGAGCGTGTGGCAATGGTATTAGCTGGAGGAGTTGCCGAAAGAATGCATTTGGGTGAACACAGTATCGGTGTAGGTGGAGACGTGCAGCAGGCAAAACAAATCATTGAACAAATGGTGGATACCGGAATGCTTCAAGAAGGGTTCCAGTTGACCTTCAATAAACAAGATAAAGAAGAAAAAATGCAGGAACTATTTGGAAAAGCATTAGAAAAAGCAGAAAATCTCATTAATAGTCATCACAATCAATATCAGCAATTGGTCGAGGCTTTATTAAAGAAAGAAACCCTTGAAGGCACTGAAATCGAAGATATTGTATGGGGAACGCAAACTAATTTAAATGAAAGCATTGTTTAATATAATAGTAGAAAACCAGGTGCTCATGCGCCTGGTTTTTGTTTTTATTGGTGATCTATTATCTCATGTTTTTTTTAATTTGGTGGAATACTAAAGATGGTCTTTTAAAAAAGGAAGTGGACAGGTTGTTAAGTAAAGAGAAGATTTTTGAAAAAGAGCAGCAAAAATATAATGTCAAAGCTAAAGATTTCCTCGATGATCAGCAAAAAACACAAGGCTTACTAAACAAAGCAATAAAAATGGCAAATGAGAAAAAACAAAACTTAGGAGAAGTTTGGGAAAAATTGCAATTATTTTTTGATCTGGTTAAATCTTATTCGAAGGGTGAATATAAAAATGTTTCTCCCAGTACAATTCTTACCGTTGTCGGAACCCTGCTTTATTTTGTTTCACCACTTGATTTAGTACCAGATTTCATCATCGGGCTTGGCATATTGGATGACGCCGCCTTGATTGGCTTTACCGTAAAAAAAATTTCCAGCGAATTAGATGCATTTAGTAAATGGAAAAGAGCCAATATATTTGCACAAGAAAACCCGCTTGATTAACCAAGCGGGTTCACCTATTTATATTCTTATCTAAAACAAGCTGCACCTACAATAATCAAGAGGATAAATAATACTACGATTAAAGCAAACCCGCCGCCGTAGCCACAGCCACCACCATATCCATATCCACCACAGCCACCACCATATCCACCATATCCAAACATTTTCATGACCTCCTTTTTATATTAATAGAAAACTTAGTAGCACCATGAAGCCCCAATAATGATTAACAAAATAAATAAAACGACTAGTAGGGCAAATCCGCCGCCGTAGCCACCAGCTGCACCAGACATTTACATTACCTCCTTTTCTGATTTCCATATATCCTATTCACATAGATAAAAATGTGCGATAGACACATATCCATATTACCCAGTTTTGAAAAAAAAGAAGAAGCCCATTCTTAGCAACAAAAAGCAATTATCAAAATAGAAAAGTATGACCCAGGGGAATTCACTTTTATAAAAATCTCTTCATTTAGTTGACAATTGCCACTGTTTTTCATAACATGTTCACAAATAAATGTAGATTGGAGTCCCAAACTTGAGGAATGCCGCAGCCCTTTTGTTTCTGATTTTTATGGTATCTTATCGATTGATGACACGGTTAAGCTTAAAGGATAAACAACACTCTCCCTTGAAAATTGGCCATAGAGGTGCAGCTGGATACTGCCCTGAGAATACATTCTTTTAAGAAAGCCGTAGACTTAGGTGTAGATTACCTTGAAATCGATGTTCAAATGACAAAAGACGGTGAATTGGTCGTGATTCATGATTCAACCGTTAACAGGACAACGAATGGGAAAGGGAAGGTAAAGGACCTCACCTTGCAAGAAATTCAAAACCTTGATGCAGGAAGTTGGTTCCATAGTAAATTTGCTGGTGAGAAGGTCCCTTCCCTCTCTGAGTTTTTCGATGAGTTTGCAGGGAAAATTGGTATTTTACTTGAATTAAAAAAACCCTCACTTTACCCGCAAATGGTGGAAAAGACTGCCGAAGAACTAATCAAAAGAAATTTAACATCAGGAGAAAATCATATAATTATTCAATCATTTGATCGTGGTTCACTTAAACGTTTTCATGAACTGCTTCCTTCCATCCCGATTGGAGTTTTAGTAAAGAATTCGGGTGTAAATATTATTTCAAATAAAGATTTAAAGTCTTTTGCAAGTTATGTTTCTTATGTAAATCCTAAAATAACCATGGTTAATAAAAGGCTTATTAAAAGAATTCATCAACATGGATTAAAAACGATTATATGGACAGCAAAAAAAAAGAATGAGGTCAATACTTTAAAAAATCTACATGTCGAAGGTATTATTACTGACTTTCCAGATTTGTGTTAAGAAAATCGATTAGGGTCTGGGTCTATATTTTATTTCCTGATTAGACCCTAATCTGCTCTTTTTATTAACATTTGGGTTCAACAATTGGCAGTCCCCTATTAACTAATCTGGGGGATAAAGGTTGAATACTGCAAAAACAAGATAGATCAACTAAAATACAGTTATTCGTTTTTATTAATGAAAATACTTCGTCACAAAGGTCTACTGCAAAACCATCTATATCTACAGGCAAAAGCAGCGATAGCTTTGCACAGCAATGCCTTGAATCAAGACTTTCTAATCTGAATACTTGAGTAGTAAAAAATAGACCACTCTTCGTTTTCCCCATTACCTCAAATGGACATTTACTAGTAGAAAGGACAAAGGGAATGGTATCAAACCCAATTTTATCGCATACAAATCGAAAACCTTCAAAGGATAATCTTTGTTGTTCATCAAGCAACTGTTCCATTTCATTACATAAACAATGCTCCTCGCACCGTCCTTTTTCCATGTCTATCCCTCCTTCCGTCCAGTTGAACAATCCACTTATTTTAAAATATTCTATTCAGCAATTGTGGTATAGGCAACTTTCTTACGGAAAACAGGTAAATGACTATTTATTTCTAGATAGGTTCCTACCCTTTTATGTTTATTTGGGTAAATAAACATAAAACTGGCTGCAAAGTTTGAAACAAAAAAAAGCAGCTTACATTTTGTAAGCTGGCTAAAATTTAAAAGAAAATAATATAAAGAATTAATGCCAAAACAATGCGATAAATTGCAAACGGCAAAAGTTTAATTTTGTTAATCAGCTTTAAGAAAAAGCGAATGGAAAATAACGCAAAAATAAAGGCACTAATAAATCCAGCAATAAAAAATGGCAAGGCATCAATCGTCATATATTCCCAGTTTTTTAATAAGGAGAGTAAACTTGCACCTGCCATAATTGGCACAGCCATGATAAAGGTAAAATCCGCTGCAGCTCGGTGACTCATTCCCAGTAATACGCCACCTGAGATAGTTGATCCGGAACGAGAAAATCCAGGCCATAAGGATAAACATTGAAATAAACCAACAGCCAAAGCTTGTCCATAGGAAATCTGATCAACTGTTTGTGTTTTCGGATGTTTTGGACCAATAAAATCTGCAAGAATCATTAATATAGCACCAATAACTAAACCAATTAAAACCGTTGCGGTTGAAAATAAGTGGTCATCAATATAGTCATTAAAGAGAACGCCTAAAACACCTGCAGGAATTAAACCGACAATAACTTGTGTTAATTTAAGACGGCCTTGCTCGTTAACAACTTTCTTATTGATGCGGCCTAGACCTAATAAATCAATGAAGCGGTCCTTAAAGGTGACGACAACCGCAAGAATCGAACCAAGTTGAATAACAATTTTAAACGTGTTGGCTCCATGCTGTGTCAAAAACTTTTCAGATTGCAACCACATATCATCAACGATAATCATGTGACCTGTGGAGGAAACTGGTGCGAATTCTGTTAAACCTTCTACTAATCCAAGGATAATGGCTTTAATAATCAAAAGTAATTCCATGTTGTGATTTTCTCCTAACCTATTGCGACAGTATCGTAAGTCATGATGATTTACAACCTATTTATTTTACTCATTAACTAACTACTTTGCAATATCTTTTTTTACTTTTACACCTCGTTATTAATAACGAAGTAATTCATGTAATAGTTTCATTTATTTACATTTCTCCATAAACAAAAATGTGATCCGCTAAATTACATGGCCACAAACGACAATTTCCTCTACAACATTTAATTATTAGCAAACAATAAAAAGGAGCGATGCATCGCTTCTTTTTATTGTTTGTCGTTGATGATTCTCATGACACGTCCATTAAATTTCTTTTTATAGTAACCGCCCGTTAAATCTGCAATCGCAATCCCCGTCGAGCTTTGTGAACCAATGAATTTACCTCCACCAAGATAAATCCCCACATGTCCGTCGATTTTATAAGTATCAAAGAATACAAGGTCCCCAGGTCGTGCTTCACTCATTGATACTCTGGTTCCAGTATTTTTCAGAATATCGGTATGGGCACCAACTTTAATCCCTGCCTGTCTGAACGCCCATGCAACAAATCCAGAACAATCAAATCTTCCATTGGCTACATCATAAGAATTTCTTCCCCCGCCAAACACATAAACAGAGTTCCCTATGTACTTATCACCTGCGTGGATGACAATATTATGTACTTCATTTGTGGTAGTTGGTATCGATACATTAATATTAACAGGTTCGGTATTCTCATCCTTAGAGGTAACACTTTTTATTTGTGCTTCCTTTGATGCAAGCGTACCATCTTGCATTTGTAAATCTGCCATTACAGTAAGTTTTTCTTGCTCTTTTAGTTTTAGTTCTTCTTTAAGTGCATCATTTTGCACTTTTTGTTCTATTATCTGTGCTTGCATTCCAACAAGCTCCGTTTTCATGTTTTGCAAATCGTTTAGCTTTTTTACTACGGAGGATTGTTTCATTTGAACTTCTTTTTGGTCCTTTATTTGCTTCGTTACAAGATCTTGGTCCGCTTCTACCAAGGTTGAAACAGCGCCAAGTCGACCCACGAAGTCACTAAAGTTAGAAGCTCCAAGGATGACGTCAATATAACTAACCTTGCCACCACTTGCTTGTAGGGATAGAGCACGTTTTTTTATTATTTCATTCCGTTTATTGATTCTCTCTTGTATATCCATAACCTCTTGCTGAAGAACTTTCACTTTGGACTGTGATGCTTTTACTTTTTCTTCTGTTTGAAATATCATTTTATTATTATCTTTAATTGCCTCATCAACTCTTTTAATTTGTTCCGATAATTTTGTTAATTCATCTTGTACTTGAGAAATTTCCTGATTTGCTTTTGTTATATCTGTCTGAAGACCAGAACGCTGCTCTTCTATACTTTTAATTGTAGGATTATCTGCCTTTGCGTTTACTACTGGCAACAAGAAAACACTCCCTAGTCCCATAATAATTGTGGTACATAGTGCAAATAACTTCTTTTTCAATTTACACCTCTGCCTTCTTAATTCCAATAAAGCAACCCTGTATCATCCTATTTTGTCTTAATTAGAGTATAACTTCTAAATTTGTCTACTAGGTAATAATAATATTACATTAACATTTCATTAGTAACTTTTGGAAGGGATTTAACAAAGTGTTCATTTTTAGCTTAACTCTAAAGTGCCAACAAAAATAAAAGAACCACAATCTCTTGTTTCTTAAAGAAAAGAGATTGTGGTTCTAATATATAATAAAATTTACCTATGTGGATCCTCAAAGTTGATAATTCCCCTAGGACGGTAAAAATAATTATTGTGGTTTAATGAATTCTTTAAAACTGGATTTGCTTCTGTCAACAAGATTCAAATGAGAATCTCTTGCTAATTTAACATATTCCTTCCTTACCTGGAACCATGCATTTCGACTTTCACGCCCATAAGCTACACTAGATTCTGCACTTTTTTCAAAATTATCTTCCATTTGTTCAACAACATGAAAGATAGATTTAATTGGTGTAAGAGCGAGGTTCTCTAATTGTCCTGAAACCTCTACAAATTGTTTCTTAAGCTCTTCAGTTTCGGGTATTGGTAACACCTCGTCCTTGACATCTTCTTTACCGAATGGTAATTGATGCATCAGTTCTGAGACCATTTCCTTGTTAGTATTTTTCGACTGTTGATACAAATTTGAAACGGATTTCCTAAATTGCTTATTAAATTTGATGACTTCCTTTAATGCATTAATATATGCATCCTCGCCATTTTCCCGTAACTGTTCTGCACGTTCACGTGATAGCTCGAATTGATCCCAAAATGTGTTAACAAATGAACCTACGGCTACCGATTCCTCTGCTGCTTGACTAATTGTTTCTACTGCAGATAGAACCGTTTCATTCTTCTTCTGTGCCATCGTCTTTCCTCCTCTTACTATTATTGACTTTCTCTATGGAATCCTTCTTATGAAATGAAGGAATGTAGAGCTCAAAGAAACTGGAATACATTTTGAAAAATTGATCCAATAATGATTGGTAGGATTCTAGTTGATTGGCATATCCCTTTAAGTATGTGATCCCGGCATTAGTTATGGAGTACCTTCTTTTAGCAGGACCACTCCCGGTAGTATCCCATTCTGATGATAACAGCTCGTCCTTTTCAAGTTGTCTTAACAACCTGTATAAATTTCCCTGATCAAGTGTCTTAAACCCGAATGCCTCTAGCTTCTGGCTAAGTTCATATCCATGAAGAGAAACCTTACTAAGAAGCAATAAAATAAATGGTAGCACAAAATTTTTCGAAGCATTAATTGTTTGATTGTCTTGATTCACCATATCTTAATCACCTCACTCTATATATGTATTTTACACTTATGAGTAATATTTTGTCAACACAGTAAATAAATATGAATAAAAGTACAATAACAACGTTTACTTTTACCTTATTTTAAAAAAATTAAGAAGGTGGTGTGAAATGGAATCATCACCTTCGCTTTTGACAGGAAGAAATATATGAAAAAAGCCATAAACTCTTCTTTCGAGAGAGTTTATGGCTTGTCCTTCAATATCAACCAGTATTTCGTAACCCTGCAGAGATCCCACTAATTGTCAGCAAAACTTCAATTAATAGTTCTTCATTAGGTTCTTCTTGATTTCTTAGTTCTTTTATTAATTCAACTTGTAAAAAGTTTAGCGGATCGACATATGGATTTCTTCTATATACCGATTCCTTTATATTAGGTGTATGATCTAACAATTCATTATCACCTGTAATTCTAAGGAGAACTTCTTTTGTTGTTTCGTATTCTTCAAGAATATTAGTAAAGATCCGTTCTGCAATGTTCTGGTCTTTCACAAGGGATAAATATTCTCTGGCTGTCGTAATATCAGCTTTCATTAATGCCATTTGCAGGTTATCAATCGTTGATTGGAAGAACGGCCATTTTTCATACATTTGCTGAAGCATCTGCAAATTTTGTTCTCCTTTAGCTGCAAATCCTGCCAAACCAGTACCTGCTGCGTACCATGCTGGAAGCAATTGACGGCTTTGAGTCCAAGCAAACACCCATGGAATTGCCCTTAAATCTTCAAAGCGGCCCTGATTTTTTCTGCTCATTGGCCTTGAGCCGATGTTTAAGTCTCCGAGCTCTCTTAGTGGTGTCGCTTCCGTGAAGTAGGTAAGGAAATCTGGATCTCCAAATACAAGTGATTGATATTTGGTCAAAGCCAAGCTTGAAATTTCTTCAATCGACTCCACCCATATTGGATCACGTTGAAAACCTTGCTTCGCTTCTTTTGATTTATGTGTTGCCGTTAAGAACAGCGTGGAAGTAGCCTGTTCCAAACTACGATAAGCAATATCCTCAAGTAAATAGCGTGAAGATAAAACCTCTCCTTGCTCCGTAATTTTAACACCGTCGCCAATTGTTTCTGCCGGTTGAGACAGGATACTTTTATTTAATGGACCGCCGCCACGGCCTAACGAACCACCACGTCCATGGAAGAACTTAAGTCCGATCTGGTACCTCTTCGCCATTTCATGAATTTCAATTTGAGCTTTATATAGTTTCCAGTTAGCTGTCAATGTACCACCATCTTTGCTTCCATCCGAGTAACCAAGCATTATTTCCTGCTGATCCCCCATAATTTGCAAATGATTTCGATAGACAGGCATTTCGAAAAGTGATTCCATAATTTTTGGCCCAGCGGTTAAATCGTCAATTGTTTCCAGCAATGGAGCCACATGTAAATGACTTTCTAAGGTCCCATCTGCGTGCAGTCGATAAATCCCAGCCTCTTTAGCAAGAACAAGCACCTCTAGTAAATCACTTGGGGATTTTGTCATGCTCACAAGATAAACGGAAATGGACCGCTTCCCGAATTCTTCGTGTGCCTTCTTGATCATTTGGAATACTTTAATCATTTCCTGTGTTTCCGCCGAATAATCTTCATTTAATAATAGAAGCGGGCGAGGATCCTTTAGGATATTTTGCAGGATTTTAAGTTTTTCTTCTTCCGCCAACTCTGCATAATTTTCAGAGATACTGACTTTGCGCAATATTTCGGTCATGGCTGCTTCATGTTCACCACTATGATTCCGAATATCTAGTGTCGCTAAATGAAAACCAAACAATTGAACTTGTCGAATCAGCTTTTGAATAGTCATTAATTCATGTGCTGCTGGATGATGCTGTTTCAAACTTTTTTTAATAATAAATAAGTCTTTTAGTAATTCATCGGAAGATTTATAGCCCAAGTTCGTTTTACCTACTTGTTTTACTCGTTCAATAATGATAGCAAATGCTCGACGGTACACTTCCGTTTGAATTGGCCATTTTTTCTCATCGGTTAAATATGTATCTTCTAGTTCAATTAACTTAAGAAGATCATTACTTACCTCCACTCTTGAAGTGGAATGACTGTATCGTTTCATTAAATCAACGAGAACATTTTTATATTTTTTTAAGACGAGTCTTCTTTGCCTATTTAGAGTCTCCCAAGTAACATCGTGTGTAACATTGGGATTCCCATCACGGTCTCCACCGATCCATGATCCAAAACGGAGAAAATTTGGAACTTCCCATTGTGTTTGAGTGTAATTCTTCTCTAAAGAATCTGCCACTTCTTGATGGATTTCAGGAAGAACCTCGAAAAGGGTCTGATCAAAATAATATAGTCCGTTTCTCACTTCGTCTAAAACCGTTGGCTTAGTTTGCCGTAATTCATCCGTTTGCCAAAGAATTGAAACTTCATTAAACAAACTCTCTTCAAGCTTTTTTCTTTCTCTACTTGTTAATAACGGATGATCGAGACTTTTTAGGATAACAGCAATCCGCTGCTGAATTTCAAGAATTGAACGCTTAGTTGCCTCTGTTGGATGGGCTGTAATAACGAGTTCAAGTGACAAAGTATTAAGGAGATCTTGAATGACTTCTTCCTTAATATTGTTCTCTTTAAGCGAAAGAATAGCACTCTCTATTGAGGCGGGTTGGACAATAGTTTCATCCTCGAGTTGGTACTGCCTCCGTCTACGAATACGATGATTCTGTTCTGCAGCATTAATTAAGTGGAAATACATGGAGAATGCTCGAATAACTTGTTTCCTTAAAGGTGCGCTTAGACTAGCAATTTCTTCCTTTAATGCATCATAGATATCTTGATCAAAATGTTCTCTTAATGTCTTACACATTAAACGTATTTTTTCCACTTTATCCAGTAGTTCGGTCCCACCGTGATTGAGCAGAATCTCACCAAGCATATTTGCTAGTAATTTCACGTCTTGCCGCAACGGAAGACTGCTGTCATTCAATTTCAATTCTATAGTCATACTGCCACCTTCCCTTAATCGAAAATTCGGTAAATTTTTTATTTATTAATATAACATAATTTTTTGCATCATGTTAGAAAATAAGTGCAGTTTTTTAAAAATAAAGTTTATTCTGATTCAAAAAAACCTGCCAAATGCAGGTTTCTTCAAGTAAAAAAAAATATAAAATTTCTTCATTTTAAGATTCTTTATCAAATACTAGCACATATGTTTTTCGATCATCTTCGTTTGTTACGATAATAGAAATAATCGTTTTCGAGTCGTCTTCGAGCTTAATTGTTTCCTTAGTACTGCCTTCAATCAAAATTTCTGAATTGCTGGATTTTGCAATCGGGTTAAGAGTTACCTCGTCCATATCACTTGACACGGTTACATGGTAGGTAAACTCATCACTCTTAAAGGTGCTATCCCAGGATCCTTCTGAAACTGACAGTGAGGAAAGTAACGCTTTACTTGTTTTTTCTATGGTCAAAGAACTCGCCTGTTGTGATGTTGGTTGGGTAGAATTGGGCCGATTATTTGTTTGCGATGTTGATTGGGAAAGACCCGGTTTATTATTCTGATTTAAATTAGCATTGGCATTGGCATTGGCATTGGCATTGGTATTGGTTTTTATCTCAGCAGCTGCTCTTGTAATGTGTAAGGTATAAATTCTTTTCTCACCATTTTCAGCTGTTACCGCTATAATAATATCCGACTCTCCGACGGGAAGTTCTACTGCAGCACCATCTTTAGTTACTATAGTTTCATTCACCTTAATAGTTGATGTTGTTTCAACAGATGCAGGTTTAATGGTAATCACAGGAACGTCATTTGGAACAACTACCTTGTAGTCTGTACCAGTAGAAGAAAAGTTTGGTGATAACTGCCCTTTTGATAGGATAATACTTCGCAAGAGATTATTATCATTTTCCTCTCTCATTATAGTCAGGGTATAGGTATTGGTTGAGTTACTGCCATTATCCACAGAAATAATAAATTTATTCTCACCTGTTTGAAGGGAATATGCACCGACAACTCCACTTATAACCGTCTGCCCATTTATTGTAATCGATGAATCTGGATTGCTGCTTTCTACTAATAACTTAATCGATGGAACCTCGTTTTTTACTGTGGCAGAATATTCCTTTGAATCTGCTGAAAACAGCTGGTCTAGCTTAATTCCTTCTATCTCTATTTTTGATAGTTTTCCTTCTTGTTGGTCCTCTTGGACTGGAGACGTATTTGTTTCAGCGTATGCTGTTGGTATGTACGTTCCAACCCCCATCCATACCATTGAAATTACAAGCATTACATTTAGGGCTTTGCTTTGAATCGGTTCTTTCATAGTCCATCCTCCTGTCTACTATCTTTGGAGATAGTGGAATTTGGACTAACTTTATCATTCATAGCTTAAGTTTATCTTAAGTTTAATTTTTATCTGCGATGAAATTCTTCTAGCTTTGATGAGATTACTGATGCTACTTCTTCATCCGATTTTTGGAGCGCTTTTTTAAATAGCGAATTTGCTAAGGAGCCCATCGGCCCTGATGCATTGATTTCAAGAAAGCCTGTCACTCGAGTTTTATTTCTATTTAATGCTTTTGCTTCAAAGTAGCCTTCACCCAAATACTTTTCGTTTGCCCTTTTTAATTCAAAACTTACCCTGGCAGGTTCATTCCACTCTTTAATATCAATCAATAAACTAACCTTCTTTTTCATAACGCCGAGGTCACTTTTAAATTCCCAGCAGATTTGACGTTCATTTATTTTTTCATGTTGAATATAACCTGGTACAAGCGGTGCCCAATTATTTTCGTCTCGAATAAAGTCCCAAATCACTTCAATCGGGATATCTAATTCTAGATGTTGCAAATCGCTTAGCATTTGTATCCCTCTTTCGTCGTCAAAGTAAAAGACCTTCAAAGTGCGGAAGGTCCTTTTAAAAAATATATGTGGATTTTTCTGTTTATAGAAGAGGCAAGTAGCAGTTCACCAGAAAAATCCTAACACTAAAGATGTTAGGATTTTTTAATTATTTTTTTAATGAGTATCCCATTAGGAATTCATGAATCCGTTCTGCCGCCAGTGAAAGGCGATCTGGAGGTTGTACCATGGCGATTCGGACATATCCTTCACCAAGATCTCCAAACGCATCCCCGGGAATCACTGCCACACCCGCTTGGTCAATTAATTCAAAGGCAAACTCACGGGAATTCCATCCTGCAGGAATTCTTGCCCAAACAAACATGGTGGCAGGAGACTTAGTTACTTGCCAGCCGCTTTTTTCAAGCCCAGAAATCAACGCATCACGACGAATTTCATATTCATTCACCTGTGTTTGAAGGAATGAAAAATCTGAAGTTAATGCCATCACAGCTGCCATTTGGATTGGATAAAAAACTCCATAATCAATATGGGATTTAAAGGAAGCCAAGATATCGATAGCTTGCTCATTGCCAACAACATAGCCTATCCGGCAACCCGCCATATTAAAGGTCTTTGAAAGCGAATTGAATTCAATTCCAACCTCTTTTGCACCGGGAACCGACAGGAAACTTATTTGTGGATTCCCATCGAATATCAACTCAGAATAAGCAAAATCATGAACAACCAAAATATCATGAAGTTTAGCAAATTCAACTACCTTTTCAAAAAAAGATTTATCCGCTAATGCTGTGACTGGATTCCCAGGATAACTGATAATCATCATTTTCGTTTTATGTAAAACTTCTAACGGGATTGCATCCAGCTCTGGTTGAAACTTGTTTTCTGCTAATAACGGCATTGGGTAGATAACACCACCCGCAATGTTTACGCTAGCCTCATAGATTGGATAACCTGGATCCGGCACCAGTACATAGTCACCTGGATTAATTAAGGCTGTAGCCAAATGGGCAAGACCATCCTGCGACCCCATCAACTGCAATACCTCACTACTGGGTTTAAGTTCAACAGCATATCTTTGCTTATAAAAAAAACCAACTGCCTCATTAAATTCAGGTATCCCTTTCAGTGTGTAGCCATACTTACTGGGGTCTTTAGCGTAGTCACTTAATGTTTCCACGACAAATGAAGGCGGTGGAAAATCTGGACTCCCTACACTTAAATCAATTACATCTTTACCATCTTTGATAGCCTCTTGTTTCCGATTAGCTATTTCTTGGAAAATACTTGCCGACATCCTTTTTACTTTTTCAGAAGCAACGAGATTCATAGATATCCCCTCAATCACAATTTTGTAAAATAATAATTTCAACTATTCAAATATATTTCAAATTATATCAGTCTAATGATTACAATTCTATATTTCTAATTAACAATTGATTATTATTGATTCATCCTTTAGAATCTTATGATAGGTTTAAATATTCGAAAAACGATGAGTAAGTGGAGGTAACTGAAGATGAAATTCTTTCAGTATTTCTTATTTTTTGCAGGATTAACCTTTTTCGGCTTGGGAAATGCGATTGCCGTTAAGGTTAAATATGTTGGGTTACACCCATGGGAAGTACTAAATGTCGCCCTATATCAGCATTTTGGTTTAACTATTGGTACTTGGGGAGTGATTTGCGGGTTAATTCTGATCTTCATTTCCTTTTTTGTTGCACGAAGCTATATTAGCATAGGTACAATCCTAAATGCCCTATGTATTGGACCTATCATGGACTTTTTTCTCTGGTTGGATATTCTCCCAAAAGCAACTGACACATGGTTGGATTACCTCATTCTCCTCAGTGGAATCATGATTACAGGAATTGGTGGCGGCATGTATGTAGCAGCAGGGATTGGCGCTGGTCCACGTGATGGCTTCATGCTTTCGATTTCTGATAAAACAAAGTTGTCAGTAAGTCAAGCACGCATCATAGTTGAAAGCATTGTATTAATGATCGGTTTATTATTAAGTGGTCCTGTATTTATTGCTACTTTCCTTTATACATTCATTCAAAGTCCTATTTTTCATCATTCTCTTAAGCTATTTAAGTCATTAGTAGAAACTGTCAAAAGGAAAAACAGTAAAACGCAAGAAGGTATTGTTATTTAAAATAACGGAAATTAAGCACCTGTTGGAAGTGGTGACTTAATTTCCGTTATTTCAGTTAAATAACTTCGACACTCTCAGGAGTAAACTCTTTATAATATTTTCGATGGGAATCGGTGATGAAGGCCGACAATTTCCCTTCATAAATTAATTCTAAGGGTGCCGACTCCTTTATATCATGGGGAGTTACAAGGGATAGAGGCTTTTGACTTTTGATATCAATTCCGGACTCTTCCAAGATGGCTGCAACAAAATGGGAACAAAAGAAGGCATTTTTACGGGTCATCTCCATATTCAGCATCACAGCAATTAACCCAATGAGATTGTACCTGTATTCTTCCTTATGGTCTTCCATATCCCTTAATTTACAGATCATTTTTTGAAATTGTTTTTCGGTAATCGTTATGCAATAAATAGCACAATCGGCATTCCTAAAAAGACCACCACGGACGTTTTCTTCAACAAATCCTGCAAAGAAAGGATTTCTTGGATTTCTTCTCCCAAAACTATAAACCTTGTTGAATTGTTCATCAATCACAATTGAGGCATGATTAAGTGGTTTTTTTGTATAGAACTTAATCATTTTCCCTAAAACTGTACCCGTGTCTGTTAGAAGAACATAAACTTTCCTGCTCATTTTTAAAACCCCCTATTCGATTGGGAGGAAAATATAGTAAATTCTAACCCTTATATTTTCTATAAGTTAATCATAATTAATTCAAATAAAAGGGAAAACAATCTGCAGATTTAATTTCTTCTAAGACCTAAGCCTTAGGAACAGTCTTTTTTTGCAAAAGGATGTAAATAAATATCCAAAATACTTCTAATATGATAAGGACTGATAATATTATTATAGTTCTTTCTTATTTAGAATTATAACAGTTCTAAGGCAAAATTTAGTATTTTTTACAAATAAAAGTATTTGCCATTACAATATTTTAATTACTTTATATAAGAAAAGCTTATAAAAAAACAGAAGATACACATGGCATCTTCTGTTTTTTTACTATTTTTACGGATTGCTATAACCAAGGCTGCTAATGAAAGCAATGAAGCTATTCCTCATTAAATTAGTGATAAGTTTTTTATTGACTTCCCACTAAAACTTTGAAGTCAGTGTCGATACTTTCTAACGACTTGGTTAGAACATGGACATGTACGTTCCAATGACCTGCCATGCTAAAATGCAAACCCTTCACTTCATACTTGCCTTCAGCCGTTTTTGTTAAACTAACGGTTTCTTTTCCCATGTCCATTTCAAGCATGGTAAAGGTTAAGTGAATTTGTTCAATATCTGTAATTGGCTTCCCTTCTCGGTCTTTTAAGGTAATTTCAAATAAATTTACTCCAATAATATTAGGCGTTGCTTCTAAAGTCACTTGCCTGCCTTGGTTCACTATGTTAGTTTCCTTAAATGGTCCCGGAGACTGCATGGCTGTTGGTAAATTGGTTAAAACAACGGATAGAACTAAGATTAACAAACCAAGGGTAAGCTCACCCTTTAGAGATGCCTTCAGTCCCTTAGTGGTTCCCCTTTTTCCTTTAATAAAATTCACAGCTGCAAGGAGCAGCATCACCAAAAATAAAATAAGTTTCCACATTAAGGCTTTTCCATAGTTCGTTTTGACCAGTGCTGAAAGGTTTGGAATATATAAAAAACTGGCAAACACTCCTGTTAAAGTTAAAAAAAGAACAAGGATCAGTCCCCATTTGGAGAAACTTTTTATCATTTTCAAATAATTTTGCTTTATCTCTGTGTTCTTACGTAATGAAAGCAATGAGACAAAACCGGTTAAACTTCCGATCCAAATCGATGCAGCAAGTAAATGAAGAAAATCCATTGCTATTGTTAATAAATGATTTGGTTGTGCTGCGGCATGACTCGTCAATGCCTTTGTCAATAACAAGGCTGCCCCAAGACAAAAGCAAGTCCACAAAATGCCTCGTTTCGTGCTCTCGGCCATGCCTATAAAAGAAGTGAGCAGGGCAAGAGTTATAAGGAGAGCTATTTGAATAACCCAAAATTGACCATAATTTGTGTTCATTAAGATATTTTCGATGATTGAGAAGTTAAACACGTCACTCCAAGAATAACCAGATTCAATCGTTGCCTGTAATGGCAGACTTAACAGAATACTAAGAAATAGAAGAATCAAACCTGTGCTTAATAGCTTACGGAACTTCTTATCGACTGAACCTGTTTCCCGTAATTCCATGGGCACAATAACCATATAAAAAAAGATGAGCCCGACATAGAACGCATTGCTCAGATATTGCAGCCAACGGATAATGATTAGATCCGCTTTAGGGGTGTAGCCTTTCGTTTCATTATCTAACGAGGTAGAGTCTTGACCTTTTTCACCTATTTGAAAAGGAATAACACCTTCAACAGGATGGCCGTCGCTTGAAACCACCTTCCACTTTATTCGATAGGATCCATTTGGAAGGTTCTTCTTTAATCCGCTCTTTAGGATAAAAGGTTGCTTTGGGTCAATCCGCCCATTTTTTTTATCGACTCGATTTCCTTCTGAATCAAAAACCTTAATTGAGTTAAAGGCAGGCTGGATGGTTTCATCAAATTTTATTGTTACTTCGGTTGGTGCTCTTTCCACCGTTTCATTTTCTAATGGTGTAGATTTTTTTATATAGGCGTGTGCTGATGAAACAAATGGGAATAGAAGTAAAAAAAGGGACAGGATAACAAGAAATGAGCTGACTTTTTCTTTTATTTGCAATCCATCACTTCCCTTATGGTTAGAATCGTGTTGTAGTTGATATATATCACATGCAATAAAGTTTCCACTATCGATACTATAATAATGATAAATAAGAATATTAACAATATCTTTATAGGACCAACTTGTGAATAATTGTTGAACTTTTTACAGTAATATTTAAGCCCAAACCTCATCGAGGACTTCTCTGAATAAATCATCTAGAATTGGAGTCATATCCTCTTTGGGGGCTCTAAGGGTTTTGGTGTATTCTTCAATCCGGTTGATTTCTTTCTCCAAAAAGTCATTAATGGAAGTAATCTTTGGTTCTAGGTTTAGTTCATCCCCGGTAATTTTCCTTTCTAACAAGGTAAGGATTTCCTTCTTAAGTGGCCTCTCAACAAGGAGTTCCTCTACCAATGTCTGAAATTCAATCGGCGGTACTGAATTATATCTTTCAATCCAAATACAAGCTAAAACTGGACGAAGGACATAAAAGTATTTTTTAATTTTCACTTGATCGCTTCGGAGGTAATCACGAAAATTACCTTTTGCCATATTTAAGTAGTGGTAGAGTGCTGACTGTGGCAAAAACACTTGATTTTGAATTGCTTTCAATTTATCTACTAACGAAAAAGCCTGATAATAAACTATCCCCGAATGGAGCCACTCCATTAGCGGGGGATTTGATTTTCTAAAAAGTTGGAGGGCTTTACGCAACTCCCAGCCATTAATATCAAGGAGATCATTAATTGGCAGTTCAATCACATCTCGCTTTTGGTCAATGCTCAAATACCAGTCCTTTTTATGGACATAAATAAACCGGACATCGTAATCACTATCCTTGGATGGGAAGCCCCATGCTCTGCTTCCTGACTCTACAGCAAGACAGATTCTTACTCCATATTCTTCTTCTATTTTTTTGATTTCTGTTAGTATTTTTTCTTTCAAGGTTATTCACTCCCTAAACCATTCCTTGACCACAGCATTTGACAATAATGGCGATATTCGTGATGTAATTGTTGAACAACTTGTCCCTGTTTACCTGGTAATTGATGACCCTCAAATGTAGTAATTGGTACGATTTCCTGTATTGAATTGGTCACAAACATCTCATCGGCCTCAAGAACGTCTTTTAATAAGTACAATCCCTCTTTAACACAAAGATTATGTTTCTTCGCTAATTCGATAACAAACTGCCGTGTAATCCCATTTAAAATACCGGTTTGTACTGAAGGAGTATATAAGACGTTACCTTTTATCCAAAAGATATTAGAGACGATCCCTTCAGCTAAGTATCCATCCTCAGTTCGGAAAATCCCTTCAATATCAGCAGCATTTCCAATTTCTCTTTTTGCCAGGATATTATTCATAAAATGATGTGACTTTACTCGTTCATTTCCTTCTGGACTGTTCCGCCTCAACTTCAATAAAACAGCCTTTTTTTCCGTTAATTCTCCTGCCAGCGGTAACGGCTTAGGAAAAATAAGGATGTTCGGTTCCTTGTAAGGTTCCACCTGCAAACCAACCTCACCTATTCCGGCTGAGACATTCAAGCGGATATAGGCATTAGATAAATTGTTTATTTTCAGTACATCCTGCAAGATTCTATTCGTTTCTTCACGATGAAATAGGTAGTTAATGTTAAGCACCTCTAAACCTTGATTTAGACGTGCTAGATGATCATCTAATAAAAAGGGAAACCCTTCATACATTCGAAACGTTTCAAATACTCCCATTCCATATAAAAAACCATGATCCAACGGGGAAATCATCGCATCTTCTTTTTTTAAAAATTGTCCGTTTACATAGATCACCATACTTAATGACCCTTTTGCATTAAAATATTTTTATAATGATGGACGAAGTTGCGCAAAAGTTCTTTTCCCGAAGTAGTCAAAATAGATTCGGGGTGAAACTGGACTCCTTCAATTGGTAATTCCTTATGACGAATCGCCATAATTTCCCCTTCTTTTGTCCATGCAGAAATCTCAAAGCAATCTGGAAGAGTCTCTCTTTTGACAATCAATGAATGGTATCGTGTCGCAGGAAAAGGGTTCGGTAAACCTTGAAAAATCGTCTTTCCATCATGATACATATCGGATGTTTTCCCGTGCATGAGTCTTTCTGCTCGAATAACCTCTCCATTAAAAGCTTGGGCAATTGCTTGCTGACCTAGACACACACCAAATATCGGGATTTTCCCTGCAAATGCTTTTATTGCATCCAAGCTGATTCCCGCTTCATTTGGACTACATGGCCCTGGAGAAACCATTAAGAATTCAGGCTGTAGTTCTGAAATCTCCTCAATAGACGTTTGATTATTTCGCTTGACCACTAAATCTTCTCCAAGTTCACCTAAGTATTGAACTAAGTTAAAGGTAAAGGAATCATAATTATCTATCATAAAAATCATTTTTGCTTACTCCTCTGCCATTTCTTTTGCCTTCCATAATGCAGCTGCTTTTTTCATAGACTCTTTGTATTCATGCTTTGGATTAGAATCAATAACAATCCCGGCACCAGCTTGAACATGTGCCATTCCATCTTTAATGAGCATGGTTCGGATGATAATGTTTAATTCTAGATCACCACTAAAATCAATCCAACCGAGTGAT
This sequence comes from Bacillus sp. ISL-7, assembly GCF_018613065.1. Next base: position 47,391 of record NZ_JAGGQW010000031.1, read on the forward strand.
CCCGTATAAATTCCCCGTTGGACAGGCTCAAGCTCTTCTATTATCTCCATTGTTCGTACTTTGGGCGCACCTGTAATGGTTCCACCGGGGAAAACAGCATCTATAATATCAATGCTAGATTTGTCTTCCGCCAATTCCCCTCTTACATTGGAGACGATGTGCATCACATGTGAGTATTTTTCAATGACCATAAATTCATTGACCTCAACTGTTCCGTACTTACATACCCTTCCAAGATCATTCCGCTCTAAATCCACTAGCATTACATGTTCCGCTCGTTCCTTTTCGTTTTCAATTAATTCATTGGCCAGTTTGATATCTTCTTCGTGGTTCTTACCTCTTGAACGAGTGCCGGCGATGGGTCGGGTGCTTACTTCTTGTCCATTTTTTTTAACAAGCAGTTCTGGTGATCCACTTACAAGCTGAAAGTCTGGTGTATGAAGATAGGCCATATATGGAGATGGATTTAAGGATCTTAATTGTTCATACACTTTAAGTGCCTCAACTTCAATCGGTTTTGATTGGCGGACTGCTAGGTTCACCTGGAACACATCACCTTGTGAAATATATTGTTGTACTTTTGTTACTGCCTGTTTAAAATCATCTTCTGTCATCGAAACCTCTAATTGATCCAAGTCAATCTTATCTGCTTTATGAGGTGGATTAGATGATGATTCATGAAGCCAGCGTTGTTCCCAAAATGCTAACCGATTATCAATATTCTGACCGTTATCAGCCACTATCAACAGCCATAATAGTTCTTGTTCATGGTCGTAAATAAACCATTCCTTTACTATGAAAAAGTAAATTTCCGGCATTTCTAAATCATCTTTTGCTATCTCAGGCAGTTTTTCTATGTTACGAGCATGATCATAGCTTATGTAACCAATCGCACCGCCGAGGAAACTTGGTAGACCTTCTATTTTATCAACATGATACTGGCTCATCCATTCCTTCAATAAGTGAAGCGGATTTCCTTCCAACCTCTCAGAACCCTTATCATTGTGAATTTCAAGAATACGATTCTTACCTTTGATAATCGTTTCAGGCTGGAACGCAGCAATACTGTAACGCCCGCCACGCCCACTTTCCAATAGCACATGATGGGTGCTATTCTCAGCAAGTACACGAAACTGACTGAAAAATTTTGAATAAGAATAAGGAATTTTTTTACTGTACAAATGAAGTTGATGCAAACATTCCACCCCTAATTGTTTTTCTTTTTATATCATACTTGAAATGGGTGTCAGGCACCACTGAAGAATTGCTAACTGACACCAACGGAGAGAGAACTTTTATTTAGTCATTAATGAAGGATTTTTTGAACTTGCTATGGAATTTGGTAATAAATTAGTTGATTTTTCTGGAGGCTTACTTATGATGAAAAGAAACTAAAGCAGCTACTGTATATCTTTCTTGATAATGCAAGGAAATACAGTGATGAAGCTCATCCAAACAGACATAGCGGCGATGACGATAACAAGGCTGATGACGACAATAGCTGGGCTGAAAACAGAAAGAAGCCCATCCAATGGTTGGATAGGGCTTCTTTTTTAATAGTAATAGGATTAGTTAGTTAATGATTTAAGAAATTTTCTTTAGCTCTTCTGTTAACCTTAGGAATAATTCTTTATCCCCATGTTGTAATGTTTGGTCGATTTCCTTGCGGATTTTCTCCCTCTTAAACTCTAGCAGGGCATTGTTTAGAAACATCTCAGCAACTACAGCATCTGTATTTTCATCCGAATGTTGTGGTGAATTAAGTAATTTCTTTTCCATGGAAATCAACTCCTTACGTTTTTTTTAATTATACAAGGAGTTTTCTAAAAATTCAAACACTTTATTTCGAAAATCAAAAAAAAATTTTTACCAAATGACCAAAAACACAAAAAGCTGGTGTCAGGCACCGCAAAAAGACACTTTCCCCATTTGTCCACGACGGATGGACGCACATCAAAAATATTCATTTATTTTAAGTATTATCAGATTTGTATAGGTTTTTTGTACTAACTTTTTGAAAATTTTTATTTTAGAACTATGTTTGGGCTGTTTTGCTATCTGCAGTTTTTTTGTGTATGTATCGATTTTTGGGGAACATTATACTCATCTATTTTATTGACGGAGCAGGTGAGGGATTTAGATGGAACAAACAGTCTTATCAGGTTATCGACCAGTTAATAACATTAATGTATACTATGAATTTTATCCAAATCAAACATCGGAAAAAACGTTTGTATTATTACATGGGTTCCTTTCTTCCACCTTCACATTTCGCCATTTGATCTCATTATTGAAGAAAGACTACCAGGTACTATCTGTTGATCTTCCGCCATTTGGGAAAAGTGCGAAATGTAACCGTTATGTCTATTCCTACAAGAATTTAGCCCAAACTGTCATAAAACTTACGGAGTCTTTGGGGTTAAAAAAAATGACCTTTATTGGTCATTCCATGGGTGGGCAAATTGTATTAAATATCCTTCATATGATGCCAGAGCTAGCAGACACAGCCATTCTACTCTGCAGTTCAGCTTATCTTAAACGCTCAAAATTGCCCTTAATCTTGACTAGCTACCTTCCCTATTTCCATCTCTTCGTAAAATATTGGTTTGCACGGACTGGTGTAAAAAAAAATCTTCAAGACACACTATTTAACCATGCCATTATCAACGAAGAAATGATAAATGGGTACTTACAGCCTTTTTTAGAAGATGAGATTTTCGTCGCGCTTACAAGAATGATTCGTGACCGTGAGGGAGACTTGCCCGTTGAGATCCTAAACCAAATCAAAACACCTTGTTTATTACTTTGGGGGGATCATGATAAATCGATGCCGCTTAATGTAGGAGAAAAGCTAAATAAAGACCTAACCAACTCTGAGCTGATTGTGTTAAAAGATACTGGCCATGCCCTTCCAGAAGAGCGCCCTTTGGAAGTATTTGAATATATTAAAGGCTTTATTGATAATTACAAAACGGCAGCTGAAGCGTAGCTGCCGTTTTTACAGTAGAATTTGAAGCCGAAATTTACTTACCCTTATAACCTCAATTTGTTTGGTTTCTGTTATGCACAAGAAGCATGTATAAAAGGACCGCTCCCCCACCAGCACAAGAGATGACAATTCCCATTGGTATCGCTGTATGTTCTCCTCCTAATCCCACAAGGGGAGCAACAATTCCTCCAAAGGAAAGAGACATGACTCCTAAAAGAGCAGATGCACTGCCTGCAGACTTCCCTTGTTTTTGCATAGCTAGGGAAAATCCTGCCGTATTAACCACCCCGACACTGGTTACCACAAAGAATAGTGGCAGTAAGACAATTAGTAAGTCAGCATGTAAAATCAAAAGAAGCAGCAGTATAATTCCACCGAAAAAAGACATCCCGATTCCAAAAACAAACAGTTTTGACTCGTGTATTCGACCAGCCAACCTTCCTGTCGTTTGACTAGCAATCATGATTCCAATTCCATTTATAGCAAAGATCAAACTAAACATTTGGGCAGAGCCGCCATATATATTCTGCACCACAAAAGGTGAGCCTGAAATATAGGCAAACATAGCAGCAAAAACAAGTCCTTGTACTAAAGCATATCCCATGAAACTGCGATCTAAAATGAGGTTTTTAAAGGTAATAAATGTATTTTTCAACCCTCCTGCAGCCCTTTTTTCTTCAGGATGTGTTTCTGGAAGCCAGAAATATACAACAATGGACATCAGTAATCCGATTATACTTAAGACGATAAATATACCTTGCCAAGGTACAATTTTTAAGAACTGTGCACCCACAACAGGTGCTAGAATCGGAGCGAGGCCATTAACCAATGCAAGCAACGCAAAGAATTTGGTTAATTCTGAACCTGAATATAAATCCCGAACAACCGCCCGTGAAATAACAATTCCAGCGGAACCTGCGAGCCCTTGAATTAATCGTAAAATAATAAATGCCCAAATCGAGGGACTAAACACACATAATAGTGAAACAACAAAATAGGTGATCAATCCAATAAGCAACGGCTTACGGCGCCCATAAACATCACTGAGTGGACCAGAAAACAGCTGACCAAAAGCTAATCCCAGCAAGAAAAAGGTTAAACTAAATTGAACCAGTGACGGATTTGAGTGAAAATCTTTTGCTAACTCAGGAAGAGCAGGTAAATACATATCAATCGACAAGGGACCGAATGCTGCTAACGTACCGAGGATACCAGCCATCCATAACCGTTGGGAGCGGGGCATTACCTTGCTGCCATCAATCTCATCTTTTATTGATTCTCCCATCAAAAAATCAATCCCTTTCTGTAATAAACTTCCTATATTTACTTTCTATTATAGTAAACTACACTTTTCAAAAAAATAAAACTTATTTGCAACCTTAATAGGGAATTAGCACCCGATTATAATTCAAGAAAATTTTAATCATTTATTTAGGATTTACACTTCCCCAAGTGTGACCTACTTAGATCATGCGAAAAAAAAAGTGTTTTTACAGTGCCTGACACCGTAAAAACACTCTTTATTTGAACCAGCCTTTTTCTTTAGATTGAGTAATTGCTTCGATTCTATTTTTAACTTCAAGTTTGTCGAGGATGATCGAGATGTAATTTCTGACAGTTCCTGTTTTGATGCTAAGTACTTCTGCGATTTCTTTCGTATTTTTTCCGTCAGCTACAAGCTCTAGCACCTCTTTTTCCCGGTCAGTTAACGGGTTTTCTTCTCCATATACATCGTCCATTAATTCTGGAGCATAAATTCGTTTTCCTGACATCACACTTCGGATGGAGTTAGCCAACTCTTCACTAGGACTATCCTTCAACAAATAGCCGCTCACACCAGCTTTTAATGCCCGTTGGAAGTAACCGGTCCGGGCAAAGGTGGTTAAAATGATAACTTTACAGCCAAGACCCTTCAACTCTTCAGCCGCCTCCAATCCGCTCTTGCCAGGCATTTCAATATCCATAATACAGACATCAGGTTGAAACTTTTTCACCAGCGCAACGGCCTCTTCTCCGTTTGAGGCCTTTCCAACAACTTCCATGTCATCTTCTAAATTTAGTAATGAACCAAAGGCTCCTAAAAGCATTTGCTGGTCTTCAGCAATCACGATTTTAATCATTTTTTATCCTCCTTATCCAAACCAGGTTTGACATCATTAGGTACACTTATGATTAACGTTGTTCCATCTTTTGTCAAAATATCTAGACTGCCATTAATAAATTCCAGCCGTTCTTTCATACCAATCAGCCCATGACCTTCTGCTAACTTTTCCTTCTCCCCCTTAAAGATACCATCATCCTGAACTCTTATTACCAATTCCTTCAACGTTTGTTCGATCGATATGGAGCATGACTTAGCTTCACTATGTTTAACGACATTATTTACGGCCTCTTTCAAACACATGCTTAAAATATTCTCCGTTAACAGCGAGACATTTGATGGTGTAAAATCCCCTTCACGCACAAAATTTATTTGGGCAGCATTTAGGATTTGTTCAACACGGAGGATTTCGTCCTTCAAGCGGATCCCACGCATCGAAGAAACCATTTTTCTAACTTCACTTAATGCCGTCCGAGCTGTTTGCTGAACATCCTTCAATTCATTCCGTGCCTGATCAGGATCTTTCGAGATTAATTTTCGTGCCAAATCTGACTTCAAACCAATGAGTGAAAGCTTTTGACCGAGTGTATCATGAAGGTCCCGGGCAATCCGCTGGCGCTCTTCTATTTTGACTAGTTCCGAAATCCGTTTATTCGCATCCACTAGCTTTTCTTCAAGTTGCCCCCTCTCCTTCCGGTTATGGATACTAAATGGAAGAAGGATCACACTAATCCAAATGATGATTACAAAGGGCAATTGCTGTAGAAATAATTTTTCATGCATGACGATACTGAAGTTAATTGATACCGATGTACTAAACAAATGAATAAAATACAAGGTCAAAAAGGCAATCCTATCTTTAATATTGCCGATAAAGTAGGCAAGGAAAAATGCAAAATAAACATAATTGAATAGGCTGTTCGCAGTAATCGAAATACCGATCAAGATCAACGTCCATAGATAAACCGGCCAGCCTTTTGAAATAAACGCAATTCGGTAAAAGATAAAGAATAGCAGCGTGAGTAAAATTCCTACAACAATTTCAATTGTGGAAGGTGATTGAAAAATAAAGTAAAACGGTAATATACCTAGAATCGTCCAAATATACGGTGCAATACCATTATTTTTTTGAAATGTCATATACTTTTTTATCATGAACGAAACCTCATTTTCACTTAAAATCCTCTTATCTACCTATCATAACTCAAAGCAGCTTAATTTTTCTCCCTTACAGCATTCATTTTAACTAAAAACTTTACTCCTTTAAACCTGACAACATTTTTTCATTTTAGTTACCCTTTACTTTCCCTCCTCTTGTTTTCTCACTTTTAAGAATAAGGAGACAACCTGTACATATATATGTGTTTTACACTCATATGTAATATTTTCCCACAAGTAATTATATAATAAAATAATCAGAATTATATATATATGTTTACACCGTTCAAATATTGGGAACATATGTTGTATAAAACAACTAGGAGGAATGAAGGTTGAGTAAAATATTCAAAAGTTACTCCGAGATTCCTTATTTGCGTCTTGGTGCTGGTGAGCCGTTAGTATTTATTCACGGTCTTGGTGAGGTGAAGGAGGGTTGGTCACATCAGTTTGAATTTGCGAACCAGTTTGACTTAATTATCCCTGATTTACGCGGACATGGAGAGTATATATCACCTGGGGAGATATCGATAGAAAACTTTGCTCGTGATGTAATCAGTTTAGTGAAAGGGCTTGGATTTGAAAGCGCGCACATTTGTGGATTGTCTATGGGTGGAGTGGTAGCGCAAGAAATATATCGTCAAGCGCCTGAAATGTGCCGTTCCTTAATGCTGGTAAGCACTTTACATTATGCTCCAAGAGAACTGGGCAAACTATTTATAAAATTCAGGAAATTACGCGCAGAAAAAAAAGCTCTTGAGGCTATAACAGAAAGTTCAGCAAAGGTCTGCCTCTATTCTTGGTCAAAGGAAAATTTTGAAAACTTTTCAAAATTTTACAAGCCTAACAAAGAATTTTTCTTTAAAGCAATGGAGGCATGTCTAAAAGTAAATAATATAACTTTACTCCCTAAGATAAAAGTTCCAACCTTAATTATTGGCGGGCAGTATGATTCAATCACCCCTATATGGATTCAATGTATGATGCATAAACAAATTCGCCATTCAGAATTTGTTATTTTCAGGAATACTGGCCATATTGTTAAGTTAGAGGCGAAAGATGAATTTAACGAAGTTCTACGGACATTTTTGAACAAACATAAAACGGCAAGTTAGAGAGGAAGGATTCTCCTTCCTCTTCTTCATTGCCTATATTTATTATATATTTCCTTGTACCAAACTTTATTACACAATCATTTTGAAAGCGGATTTGAGCGACTGGATGCCCATTGATCAACAATACTCGCAAACATGCCAGATAATGCAAGTCCAACATGGCCTGATTCAACGCAAAGATACGTTTTATCCTTACTAGATACTAAATCCATAATTGGCTTACTTTGTTCTTCGAGAACTAAATTGTCTCTAGAGCCAGAAATAACGAATAGATTGGCATCAATATTCCGTAAATCTGCCTTTTTGTTTCCAACTACTAATTCCCCTTTAACAAGCTTGTTATCCCTAATTAGGTCATTACCTAATTGTTTATAAGCCTCCCCAGTAAAAGGAACCTGATCAAGAGTCCACTTATTCATTCGACGCCACTTATCCACATACCGCTGATCGTGGGCTCGATTTAAAAGCATCGTATAGTTAGTGAAATAAATTGGTGATCCAACAGCTCTAAACATCATTTCAACATATTTAGGCGGGACCACCCCATAAACATCAAGGAAATCATCAATGTTAAAATCTCCCTCTTTGAGGCCCTCAGCCCATTTATCTTGTCCGATAAATGTAGAGAAATCAATTGGTACGGTTGCAACAATTAAATTTTTTATTGGTTCTTCTGCAATCGATGCATAGATAGAGGCAATCGTCCCGCCTAAACAGTAGCCAACTAATGTAATATCTTCTACTCCAGAATGGCGAATAGCCCTCTTCACCGCTGTTTTTAAATATTTCTCGATATAGGTGTCAAGACCGATTTTTTTATCTTCATAGCCTGGTATACCCCAATCCAATAAATACACATCATAGCCCATTTCGGTTAGGTTCTTAATAACACTTGTCTTTGGGTCTATATCTAAAATGTAGGGTTTATTAAATAACGAATACACGAAAAACAAAGGAATCTCATACTTCTTCTGTTTTGCAGGATAATACCATAAAACTGATTTATTTTTTTTCCATACTTCAGTTCTTGGAGTCTGACCTGTCTTAGGCTCAGGTTCACTCAAAATCTTATAGACATTAGACCAACGTTCCATTTCTTTCTGATAATCCAATTCAGGAATGAACCCCATTAATGGTGTTTCAGTTGACAATGTCATACCTCCGATTCATTTTTATTTGGATGAGCCTGATCCAGTTAACTCTTGTTCCGTACTTGTGCCTTTAAGAATAAGACCCTTTAAAGTCTCAAATTCTTCTTTAAAATTTGTTAATTTCATGATTTCAAACTTCATTTCTTGAAGTTCTGCATGTAATTCTTTTGTGTCTATTTGCTCTTTTTTCGTTTTTACTAATTCCATTTTAAGCTGCTTTGTCAGTTTAATAATTTCTTTGGAAATTTCTACAACACTCTCAATCTCTTTGCTTTGCGTCTTCATGGAATCTTGAAGTTCCCAAATTTGTCCCTCAAGTGCTTCAATTTTCTCTTCTGCTTGGATCGTTAAAGTCGCAACATTAGAGACATCATTTTTAGTAGGCAAATTTAGTACACTAGCAAGTGCTTCTTGATTCATTTTTAATTCCTCCAGAAAACGGGAATTAATTTCAGTCCCAAATTTGGACATTTTCACGAAATCTTTGTTATTAGTCAACAGATAGATAAAATCATTAATCTGTTTTTCCCACAATAAACTTAACTTATGAAGGGATTCATATGGATCGTAAGGTTTTTTACCTGACATTACTTACACTCCTATATTGTTATTATTTAGCTTGCTCGGTTACGTCCTTCATATAATTTTGAAATGGCAGCATCGCTGTTTTGACTTGTTTAGTCAACATGTTCACAAATACTTTTTGATTTTCAAATAAAACATTGCTAGTTTTCTTTACACTCTCAATATATTTTTCTCTGCCATTTTTTCGATAAGCAATATATTGTTCAACCGTTTCCAAATATTTATCCAGTGCTTCCAATTGACCAGTTATTAACGCTTGAGTAGGTGTTAATAATAGATTTGCAGTTTTATTTTGAATGTCATCTACTACTTGGTTAATTTCTTCATAGGATTTCACTGGAAAAAAGTTCTGTAGTGAAGTTGTGGTCATAAGTAATTCTTCGCGTGCTGCTTTCTCCCATTTTTTAAGTTCCATGCCAAATTGAGCAGCAATCGTGATTGCATTTTCCTGATTCTGTTTAAGCTTTTCCACATAGTTCTTTACAGTCTCTAAGAAAAGTTCATCCTGTTTGTTAAAGCGCTCTGCCCAGGCATCCAATTCATTAAAGCCAAGGTTCCATACAAGGTCTAGACTTGTTAAATCCTTTTCCCCATCTACCACAGTTTCTTGGTTTTCAACTTCTAGTACAGTTTCAGTTTTTTTCGTCATTGTTATTCTCCTCCAAATTTAAATGATTTGTAATAAAGAATTGTTTTAATTCTAAAAGCTCTGATTCTAGGCTTTTTATCTTGCAGTCGTGGATATCCTTTACTTCCATTTCTAAAACGGATAGTAGGTCTTCACATGACTTCCGAACCATTCTTAGCTGGGTGTTGTTCTTCAACTGGCTTTGTTTAATCTCGTAGATCGCATCATCAAAAAAATCTAATTTTTCCTCATAATCTACGATTCTTACAGAAATAGCACTTATTTCATCCTTATTCGGAAGATCTAAATGCTTTAACCACCTAGTTGTTAACCTTTTGTGAATTCTTATCTGTTTCACATGTACTTCCAATGCCTTCCCAAAAGCTAAAGTAAAGCTGCGTTTGTTGGTACGGGCATGGATTTCTTCATTCCATTTTTTTTCAAGCTTTTTATAAAAAGCATCCATTTCTTGATGGGTGTACTTCATTTATACCCCTCTTAACTGCCAGTCAGTATCTACCTTTTACTGTACACTGGCAGTCGTGCCTCCGTCAACGACAAGTACATGACCATATACATAGTTAGAAGCATCCGAAGCTAAGAAAAGTGCAGGTCCTTTTATATCATCATCAGAACCAAAACAGCCTGCTGGTGTTCTCTCAAGTATTCTTTCACCTGTATAGTCCAAGATGGCTTTAGCCATTTTAGTTGGGAAAAAATACTAATAGATCACCTTTTTTCTTCTCAAAGGTTTTTACAGTTTCAACAGGAAGAGGTGCACCACCACAACTTATGTAGTTCAAATCATCAAATCCACATTCTTCTAGACCAGATTGACTGTATAATGCAAAATACATGGTTGGAACATTAAAATATTAATATAGTTACGATTATTGTAGTTAAGTGAAAATTTGTAAACCTCCCACTCTCGACAAAATTCAACAAATATCCATGTTTCCTCGAAAGACCAAAGACGAGCCTCTAAAATACTAAACATTAGTGATCTAGGTATTTTTGTAAATACTAAAAATATAGCGAAAATTGTCGGAATATTTTTTATTCCAACATTGTCCAAATGGTGAAATATGTAAAACCAAAACATTAAACCAACTACCCTCAAAACGTCCAAATGAAACTCAAAAATAAAAAGCAGTATTCTCCTATAAAAATTCCACTTATATTAGAAATTTCCTAGTGTGGTGTCAGGCACCAAAGAAATACACTTGTCCATCCGTGGAGGACAGGTAAAAATAGCGCATTTGTATTATTCTGAATTTTATAAAAAATGCCACTTTACAAATAGTGGAAACCCAATTTATGATAAAAGGCAATAGGAGGGGTTAAATTTGAGTGAGGTCTCTATTAGTTGCTCTAAAATTCCTTACTTACGTTTTGGTGAAGGTGAACCTTTGGTCTTTATTCATGGTCTTGGAGAGGTAAAGGAGGGCTAGAAGTCAACAATTTAAATTTGCTTCCTAAAATTAAAGTCCCAACATTAATCATGGGGTCGCAATATGATTCAGTAATACCTGTATGGATGCAGCTTTTAATGCATAAAAAAATTCAACACTCTGAATTTGTCATTATAAGGAATACTGGTCATATTGCAAAGTTAGAGCAAAAGGATGCCTTTAACAGGATTCTTCGCAACTTTTTGAAAAAACACTCAAAAGTAAGTTAAGGGGAGGATGGTTCCTCCCTTCTTCTATGTTCTTTACTATTGCACATTATCATATAATTTACCGTTATCTATGTAAAGGAGGAGTTTTTTAGAATGCCAATAACCAACGGGAATGGAATTAATCTTTATTATGAGATTCATGGTGAGGGTGAACCCTTACTATTAATTATGGGGTTGTCACTAAATTCAAAATCTTGGTTTAGAACTCTACCTGCTTTAAGCGAGCATTTTAAGGTAATTATTTTTGATAATCGCGGTACTGGTCTCAGCGACAAACCAGATACTCCCTACTCTATCGAGAAAATGGCGGAAGATGCAAGGTGTGTCTTGGATGCTGCCGGTGTTGACTCAGCCCATGTATATGGCATATCCATGGGGGGGATGATTGCACAAAGATTAGCACTTATGTATCCCACACGGGTCCGTTCGCTTGTTCTAGGTTGTACAACCTCAGGCGGAGTAAATCATGTACAACCTAGTGCCGATGTCTCGATGTTAATGCTTTCAAGGGGCTCCTCTATTGCAACACCAGAAGAAATGGCATGGGCCACGGCTCCAATCCTTTACAGTCAAGCATTTATCGAAAATCAGCGGGAATTAGTTGCAGAGGACATCCAAAAAAGAATAGAGATACCTGTTCTTCCCTATGCCTATATACTTCAGCTCCAGGCCTGCTTAGCCCATGATACTTACAGCGAGATTGACCAAATCAAGGTTCCTACATTGGTGGTCCATGGGGACGAAGATAAATTGGTCCCTTACCAAAATGGGGTAACATTAGCAGAGAAAATTCCGAGTGCTGAATTTTTGACTATACAAGGTGCAGGTCATATCTATTTAACCGAAGCCTATGACTTAGTGAATGAAAGAGTGCTAGAATTTTTAAAGAAACAATAGCTCTCTAGTTACCTAAAAAATGCCCGGTCACATAGGTGACTGGGCATTTTGGTATGGTAAGATAAGGTTTTCCTACTCTCAATTAAGCTTTTACCTTCGCAATCTCTTCATCTCACGTTTAAAAGAAGTGAGTATGCCTATAAGTCTATTTCTACGATTTACAAAAGGCTACTATTAAATTAATGAGCCTGAATAGAAATATCAATAGTCTTATAGGCTATGAGAAAGGTTGCTAAAGAGTAAAATGCCTCTTTAAGACCAAATATGAAAATCGAACTTCCAAAGATGAATATATTAAATAACAGAATAATTTGCCCTATTGAAAAAGGGGAACGTTTACTAAACAGAATGGCCAACACCTCTGTCCCATCAAAACATCCGCCAAACCGAATGGTTATTCCAACTCCGAGTCCTAAACTAATACCTCCAAGGACAATCACTACAATCGGGCTATCAGTTATGACAGGAAACGGTTCTAATAAATAGGTTTCAATTGATAGGACAAGAATAGCAAATAGGCTTAGCATGAGAAATCTTCTACCCAGAAATCGATAAGCAATTAGGAAAAAAGGAGTATTTAATATCAACAAAAACAATCCTATTTCTTCACTTGTAATATGTGAAAGAAGGATGCATATTCCAATAATCCCCCCGTCAATAATATGATTTTCTACCAAAAATAATTGTAAGGAAATAGCGACCAGAGATGCCCCCAAGAAAATAATAAAAACCCGCTGATAAAAAGGGAATCCACCTGACCTGCTAAAATCAGTATAGAATTTTATTTTTTTCCTATACATATTTGTCCCCTTTTGAATCCAAAGTGCGGTCACATGTGTTCTAAAATTATATTCAATTTATAGAGAAAAATTCTTTATAGCTCAAATGAATAAAAAAAGAGCCGCTGCAACAAATTCACACTTGTTGCTAACGACTCTTTTTTAGGTCAATATTTTAATGCCGTTAAATTATTTTAACATCTTAAATACTTGCTCCACATCTTTATCGCCACGGCCAGATAAGTTAACAATCAGCACATCGTCGTTTGCCAATTCTTTTGCCAACTTAATGGCGTATGCTACAGCATGAGAACTTTCTAACGCAGGAATAATGCCTTCAGTCTTGCTTAATACCTGAAACGCCTCGAGTGCTTCTTGCCCGGTTACGGTTACATATTCGGCCCGCCCACTGGTTTTCAAATGGCTGTGCTCAGGACCGACACCAGGATAATCAAGTCCTGCAGCAATCGAATACGTTGGTTTAGGCTCGCCCTTCTCATCTAGTAATGTTAAACATTTAAAGCCATGGATCACAGCTGGGACCCCTTCAGTCATCGTCGGTGCCTCAGCTGGTTCAACTCCAATTAAGCGCACATCATTTTCGTCAATATAATGGGCAAAGGCACCAATAGCATTGCTCCCGCCTCCTGCACAGGCAACTACAGCTGTTGGCAGCCTGCCTTCTTTTTCTAGGATCTGACGTTTCGATTCTTCACTGATAATTGCTTGGAAGTGTTTGACCATTGTTGGATAAGGATGAGGACCCACGGCCGAACCTAATAGATAGAAGGTATTTTTATAGTTTTGCACCAAGTCGCCCAAGGCTTCATCGACGGCATCCTTTAAGCGGCCCTGCCCTTTATCAACAGGTACAACTTTGGCTCCTAATAATTCCATTCGAAAGACGTTGAGCGCTTGGCGTTCCGTATCTAGTTTACCCATATAAATAATACATTCCATCCCAAACATGGCACATGCGGTTGCAGTTGCCACACCGTGCTGGCCTGCTCCCGTTTCAGCAATAATTCGCTTTGCACCCATTCGTTTTGCTAATAGAATCTGCCCAATTGCATTATTAATTTTGTGTGCCCCTGTATGATTCAAATCTTCTCGTTTCAGATAAATTTTTGCCCCTTGATTTTGCTTGGTTAAATTTTCAGCAAATGTTAACGGATTCTCTCTGCCTACATATTCTTTTAGGTAATATTTGAATTCCTCAATAAATTCCGGGTCATCTTTATACCGGAAAAATTGCTCTTCTAATTCGTTCATTACTAGTTGTAAATCCTCTGGTACAAAACTTCCGCCAAACTCTCCAAAATAGCCTTTATTCTCTACATTCACTTTCTCCATGCTCTGCTCGACTCCTTCTAATCTATTATTCTAACTCAGCCACAATTTTATTATATTAACTGAATATTCCTATAATTATTTTACCATACAGTCCATTTTCTGCAAATATTTTAACTATTCAGTTACAAAGGAAAAAGCCTACAAAGAGTGTAGACTTTATGTACTAGATCCTTAAAAGACCCTGTTTATTCATATCTCAATGAGTCAATCGGGTCGAGTTTTGAAGCTTTATTTGCTGGAAGCAGTCCAAACACAACACCAATTACCATCGAAAACAAAACGCCGCCTAACACTACTTGCCAAGACACCAAGGCTGGCCAGCCAGCAAAGAAACTCACTATAGTTGACGTTCCCCAGCCTAATAATATTCCGAGGATGCCGCCAATAAAGGTAAGTGTCATCGATTCTATTAAAAATTGGGTCAATACCTGGCCTCGAGTTGCGCCTAATGCCATACGAATTCCTATTTCCCTTGTTCTCTCTGTCACCGAAACGAGCATGATATTCATGACACCAATCCCGCCAACAAATAAAGAGATACCGGCAATACTCCCTATAATTAAAGTCATGATTTTTGTAATCTGCCCTACTCCTTGAGCAATTTCTTCCATATTAATAACTTGGTACGATTTTTCCGTATTATGGAGATTATTTAAAAGCTTAGTTGCCTTTTTACCTGCAACCTGCAGTTGCTCAGCTGACGCTGCTTGAAGGGTTACTTTGGTAAAATCGCTGCTTCCGAAAATAGTTTTCCATGTTTGGAAAGGTAGATAGACCTCCATTGATCCAAAGGAAAAAAGACCGGTTGGTTTTTCTAAAACCCCAATGATTTCAATTGGTTGATTGGCTACCGTAACAATATCTCCGACTGGATTTTTCCCTTTAAATAATTCCTCCTGCAATTTATTACTGACTAACCCCACACGGCGCCCGCCCAGAAAATCAGAAGCTGAAAAATTTCTTCCCTCTGCTACTTTCAACTCATTTAAATGGATGAAAGCTTGATTTATACCAGTGGTAGACACATCTTCTGTTTCCTTTTGAAATCGAAAAGTAGACAATTTTGTGCTTGATGCAACCACACGATTAATTTCCGGAATTTGTTCAAGCGCCCTGATATCTTCCTGTTTGAATGGAGCTTGCTGAAATACATTAGGGTTTGCGCGCATTTCTTCATCAGAAGGCTGATAAAATATCTCAATAGTATTCCCTGGACCAGTAATCTGTGATTTAAGCATCGCCTCTCCGCCCTGTCCGATTGCTACCACGATTATGACAGCACCCACACCAATAATAATTCCAAGCATCGTTAGAATACTTCGCATCTTATGGGCTTTAAGTGAGCTTAAAGCCATAAAAAGATTTTCCATAAAACTCATAGGGCCGGCCCCCCAACACCCATAGAAGGAGATTGAATCATTCCATCTCTAACCATAATCGTTCGGTTCGCGTATTCCGCCACTTCTGATTCATGGGTAACGACGATAATGGTTACACCTTCCTCATTAAGTTCCTTAAATTGTTCCATAATGTCCTTGCTTGTCTTCGAATCAAGAGCACCCGTGGGCTCATCCGCTAATATCAACTTTGGTGTATTGACAATTGCTCTCGCAATAGCTACACGTTGCTTTTGTCCCCCAGATAGGGAATTGGGAAGATGGTTCATTCGATCCGCAAGACCTACTTTTATTAGTGCCTCTTCAGCACGGGACTGTCGCTCTTTTTTTGAGATTCCAGCATAAATCATTGGCAGTTCGACATTTTTTAAAGCTGATAAGCGCGGCAGCAAATGGAACTGTTGAAAGACGAAGCCAATCGATTGATTTCTAACTCTCGCCAATTCTTTGTCATGATAATGCGATACATTTTCCCCGCCAAGGTAATACTCTCCCTCAGTCGGTTTATCCAAACAGCCGATAATATTCATTAAGGTTGATTTCCCAGAACCTGATGGACCCATAATGGCAGCAAATTCACCTTCACGAATCGTGAGACTGATACCGTTTAAGACATGAACGCTCTCTTTTCCAAGCAAAAACGATCTTGTGATGGATTCTAGCCGGATCATTTGATTGTCACTTCCAACCCATCCTTAATATTGTCGGGTCCATTAACGATAACTTGGTCTCCTTTTGAAACACCTTCAAGGATTTCAATTTTCTTTCCTGATGTGATGCCTGTTTTGACATTCTGCTGATTGGCCTTTCCATCCTTTACAAGATACACATATGGCTTATCTCCATCATCAAATAATGCATCGAGAGGCAGGACCATCGCTGTCTTTTTGTCCGTTTCAATCTCCATAATGACTTGGAAACCTGGTTTTAACGTTTTGGTATCACCGGAAATTTTTACAGTTACGGGATACTGTACAGCCTGGGTGCCATTTTGCAAACTGCTTGGGTTCTGCTCTGGCAAAATAGCAGTCTTGGTAATTACACCGTGCCACTCTTTTCCAGGAACTGCATTCGATCGGATCATCACTTTTTGTCCACCACTAACTTTTAGTGTATCGTATTCAGACAAAAGGCCCGATGCAGTCATTCCTTCTAACTTACCGATATGTATAATAGGCTCGTTTGCTGCTTCGATCGAAGATGATACTGGCTTTTTTGCTGCTAAAACAATTCCATCCATTGTACTCTTAATCTCTAAGTCACCCCGGCGCTTGCTAATCAGGTCTTTTTGAACCTCTGTTTGTTTTAGTTCTATATTCGCTAACTCTTTTTCCATCTCAAGCTGTTCAAATTCAGGGGCAAGCTGTTTTTTCGCTTCTTTTTTACCTACTCCAACCTGCTCACTCAACGTTTTTTCTTTCTCTTCTAGCTGCTCTATTTTTTTATCAATTTGGCTTATTTTTAGGTTAGCTGATTGGATCGATAATTTATTTTGCTCAATTTCAAGCTCTAGTTGAGCGTTCTGCAATTTGGCCAAGACAGTGCCTTTCTTTACTGTTTGACCTTCTTTTACTAGCAGTTCCTTGATCTCCCCTTTATCAGGAGTTGCATACACAAGTTGTTCCTCTGGAAGTTTCACGGTACCGGGAATCATCAAAAGTGAGGAGATCTCCTCTTGGCTGATTTCTGCGGTTTTAACGGAAGGTCCTTTTGCAAAAACTTGCCGGTAGACACTGACAGAAATCATAATGATGACCAAACTAATTACACCTAGCGCAATCCAAGTTTTCTTTTTCATTATAACTTCGGCGCTCCTTGCAATAGAGTTCCTATCAAACCAAAGCCAATACTAATTAGGAAGAATATGATTGCAATCGTCCATGCAAGCCCTTTAGAAAATTGTGCTGTTTTATTCAGTCCAAGTGCAGTTAATACAACTGACCAAATCCCAAATACCTCGATAGAACCTAAGACACCTGCCTTTTCTTGATTCAGCAGCCCTGCTAAACTAGTAATATATATTTCTGGGTTTCCACCGATTGCAAAGCTAATTGCCATATTTAAAATTAGACCTGCTGCACCGATTATCATGATATAAGTATTCATAGAAAATAATTGTTTAAAAGAAACCGTTGAACTAGCGATTCTTGCAATCGCTAATTGTATCGCACTGCTGATTAGCACACCAAAAATAGGCGTAATGATACCTGTTACCATAACGGTTACTTTTGTAATGGTTAACACCAAATCTATCTGGTCTTTTGGCACTCCCTGTTCAATTAAAGTATCCGCATCCAAAGAAAGTGCCATAAAGGACATTCCGATCACATAGAGAAAACTAATAATAATAAGCGGTACCCATATTTTCGGGCTTTGCTTAATCCTCTCAAACTGCAGACCTGGACTTGTAAACATTCCCAATAACTTCGGACTCTCATTCAAAGTATTCACTTCTTTTTGCAATTCCATGTTTAACACCCCTAATCCACATATGTAAAATATTCCTATTAAGTATACGATAAAATGAGGCGAAAGTTTCATTTTTTTTGAGTGGTGCCTGACACCGAGAAAAATTCTAGAATTTGTCTTCTGTTCCATGTTTTTGATATAATTTTAGCTATAATAAAAGAAAAAGGGGAACATAATGTCAAAAAGAAAATTCCAATACGGGTTAATCCAGATCCTATTAATTTTAACCATCATCTTTGTCTCAACAAAGATTTCATTTTTATTCATGCCGATTGGGATCTTTTTCTCTACTCTTTTTTTCCCAATTCTTATTACCGGATTTCTATTTTTCTTACTAAATCCAATCGTTAATTTTCTTCAGCGTCAAAAAGTGCCGAGAATTCTTGCCATCCTCATCATATATGTCGTGTTTATTGGCATTCTGGTATTAGCGATTGGCAGCTTGGTCCCTGCCATCACAGAGCAATTCACCGCCCTTGCGAATGCACTTCCTGATTATGCTAACAAGACCTTGCAGTATTTTGATAAGCTATCACGCAGTTCTGAATTCAAATGGATCATGAAAGAGCAGAATGACCTTTTGGAAACAGGTAAACAAAAACTGATTGCCTACGCAAACACCTTACCGGATAGGGTTACTGGTGGCATTACAAATATACTCGGTGTGTTTGCTAATATTGCGGTCATTTTAGCGACCGTTCCTTTTTTATTATTCTACATGTTTAAGGATGGACATAAGTTCCCTAAGGCCCTCACTAAATTCCTTCCTGCTACATATAGAGATGCCGGGTTAATAATGTTGAAAGAGACTGGTGAAACACTTTCCTCCTATATTCAGGGACAAGTTATTGTAGCCCTGTCAGTAGGAACTCTTGCTTTTGTTGGTTACTTAATTATTGATTTGCCATTTGCGCTAGTTATGGCCTTAATAGTAGCGTTTACCAACATAATTCCTTATGTCGGGCCAATTCTCGGCGGTGCCCCTGCTGTGATTGTTGCTCTTTTTGATTCACCTACCAAAGCCTTATTGGTTATCGTGATTATCGTTATTGCTCAGCAGGTTGAAGGCAATGTCTTATCTCCGCTCATCCTTGGAAAATCATTAGATACCCATCCAGCGACAATTATTATTGTTTTACTCGCTGCAGGAAATTTAGCTGGAATCTTAGGGATGGTGTTGGCAGTACCGTTCTATGCCGTAGTAAAAACGATTGTTTTAAATGTAATAAAGTTTCTAAGGGCTCGAAAAATGGCAACGATAACTGACGAACCATAAGAATTTATTAATAAAAATTAATAGAATATAAAAAACTGTTAGGAGAATGGTCTCCTAACAGTTTTTCGATTTTCTGGCAAGGGTATCACCATCCTCGGCCTGCACCACCGCCACCGGATGAACCTCCTCCGCCCCCTTTAGAACTACCACTACCACCGCCTCCTCTGCCTCCACCTCTGGAGATGATAGATAAGAGAAGGTAGGTGAGCGTTCCTCCAAAAAACTTAAAATCTAAAAACACAACGCCTATAATAACAATGACCATTAACCAGCCGGGAATACCCAATCCTTTTTCACCGGTTGCCTGTGTCTGCTTACTAACGTCTCCTTCTTTGCCATACTCGGCGAGGACTTCGTTTGCTAAAGCTTTATAGGTTTCAACAATTGCTCGATTTGGCTGTTGATTTTTTAAAAATGGAATGGCATATTCATCAAGAATTCGACCTGCTTTTCCATCCGGAATTCTGCCTTCCATTCCATAGCCTACTTCAATCCTTACTTTGCGTTCTTGCATGGATAAGACGAGCAATACACCGTTGTTTTCCTGTTTATTTCCGATTCCATATTGCCGAAAAGCTTCATTTGCAAACTCTTCTATCGGTCGATCCCCGATAGTACCCACAGTTAGAACAGCAATTTGTGCCGTTGTTTGGTCTTCAATGTTCCTGCCTAAATTGATTAATTCTGCTCTTTCTGTTTCGTTTAATACATTGGCAAAATCCTGTACGTAAATGTCTCCAACAGGTGCCGGAATTTGGACATCCTCAGCTTGTGCATTCACAGCACAGAGAAAAAAAGTGATAAACACCAACAAAAGGCTGAAGATCCGTTTTGTTTTCATTATTGATCGTCCCCAAAGTCAACTTTTGGAGCCTCTTTGGCACTAGGGTCCGCTTTAAAATATTCTTTTTCATCAAAGCCAGTCATGCCTGCAATAATTGCCCCAGGGAATCTTTTTACTTTTTTATTATACACCGCCACTTGATCATTATAATCTTTA
Source organism: Bacillus sp. ISL-7 (assembly GCF_018613065.1). The sequence goes on from NZ_JAGGQW010000031.1 coordinate 67,970, forward strand.
CGTGCGACAGCTATTCTGTTTTCTGTTCCTGCAAGTTCATCCATTAATTGGGTAAACTGCTGATTTGCTTTAAGATCGGGATAATTTTCTACGACTACAAGTAGACGGCTTAACGCACCTGAAAGGTCTGCGTTTGCTGTGGCTTGTGCCTGCGGCGTATTCGCACCCGCTAGTCTTGCACGTGCATCTGAGATTGATGCAATCACTTCTTTTTCATGCGAAGCAAAACCCTTCACTGTATTTACTAAGTTCGGAATTAAATCCAGCCTTCTTTGCAGTTGGTTTTCAATTTGAGAATAGGACTGGTCCACATTTTCCTCTAAATTGACAAAAGAGTTATAGCTGGAAATTAACATTGCACCAAAAATAACAATCACTGCTACAATTATTCCAATCACCATATAACCTTTTTTCAAAATCATCACGTCCCTTCCCTTATAGTATATTTCAATTTCAAAAAAGTTTCCTTTTCCAACAGTTATCATTTGTAAAAAGTACCAAATTACACTCGTATTTTAGCCTTTTCACAAAAAGTGCTGTTTGGTCTACCTTTTGTGAATCAATTAGTTCATTATTACTCGGCGGTCCCATTTCCAAGGCAAATGCTTGATAGCCAGTAATAAGCATGAATAACATGATCATACCGAAATTCAAGGTAAGCCATATTTTTTCATCAAGATGCATTTTCATATCTTTCATACCCTCCTATACTCTAGCCATATAAAGGCCATATAATATTAAATACGTAGCGAGAATTACGACCCCAACCACTCCTACAGAAATCCATGTTCCTTTTAATGGTGCCTCTTGCCCTTCACCATGCTTTTTTTTGTTGTTAACTTTTGTGTCCCCCACTGAAAATCAACTCCTTTATATTTCATACCTTAATAATTGATGGGAATGATTATCATCGAAGTGAACTGTATCACATTTGCTCAGCTTTTTTCGTGAACACCCAAAAGGAACTGCCTTTTTCAAACACAAAAAAGCTGCTCCATTAGTTTGCAAATAACTTGCATACTCTCGGAACAGCCTTCACTTATCTATAGTTTGAGTTTCATTTGATCTCGACTAACTAAACACCGGCAATGTAACAATTACCATCAAGAGAAACAATATAGTTATATAATTAACGGAATATAGAAAATTCACATGTGCCCATTTTAAATCATCTTTAGTAAAAAATCCTCTGATACACACAACCAACCATCCAACGTTAAGCAATGTAGCAATCACCATAAATGTAGTTCCAAGCATCGTTAATAAAAATGGTAATGGAAATAAGCATGCAATATAGATCACCATTTGCCGTTTAGTCACAGTCAATCCGCGAACAACGGGAAGCATGGCTACTCCAGCTGCTTTATATTCTTTATATTTCTTTACTGCAATCGCAAAGGTATGCGGCATTTGAAAAATAAACAAGATAAGAAACAAGATCATTGGGACTCTTTGAAAACCAGGTGCGATGGCTGTCCATCCTATTAAAGGTGTAACGGCACCGGAAATACTTCCAATTACTGTATTAATTGTATACCGCCGCTTTGACCACATGGTATATAAAAAAACATAAGTAAACCATCCGACAAAGGAGTATATCGCCGCTTCAACGGTCGTAAAGAGTAAAAGGATTTGACCTAATACACTTAGAGCAATACCTATTGTTAAAACTGCGTTCAAAGAAATATTCCCCGTTACTGTTGGACGCCCCTTTGTTCGATCCATTACAGTGTCAATATCAACATCGTACCAGTTATTGAGCGCGAGGGCCCCAGCCATTACCATTGTACTTCCGAAAATTGTTAAGAAAAATAGATCCAGGTGTGCTGTAAAAGAAGTATTAGTAAAATGTAAGGCTAACCAGAATCCTGCAAAGACAGGCAAAACATTTGCGATTAATACATTTGCTTTAAAAAGTAACTTTAGATCAGTCATTATGTTAGATGTATTTCGTTGATTCAATATCGTAACTTTTCCATCCTTCTGTAGAGAAGGTATCTCATTATTGGTCATCTAATATCCTCTCCTAAGAAGTCTTCCAAACAAACCAAAGATAATTCTATCATACTACATTTCGATTATCTCACAAAATCCGGTGTCAGGCACCTGAAAATGGCTGTTGGATATTTCCATTTGGAACTTCTAGTATTATTCTCTTGTCCTTTCTACAAAAACTCCATACTCTATGTTTTAATCGTGCGTTAATAAAACAGGCGTAATCCTTTGTTTAAGAAGATTCTTCACGCATGTTCATTTAGCGAACCTCAGTTAAAACATCTTGATAAATTAACGAAAGCGGCTGTTTACCCTGCAATCCAAAGACTAGATTTTCCGCTGCAAGTTTGGCCATTTTCAAACGAGTTTCGTGGGTAGCTGACCCAATATGCGGCAGGGTGACTACATTGTCCATTGATAAAAGTGGGTGATCTGGACTTACTGGTTCCTGCGCGAAGACGTCTAACCCTGCAGCTAAGATATCCCCATTCTGAAGGGCCTGAACCAAGGCATCTTCATCCACAGTTGCTCCACGCGAACCATTAACAAAAATGGCAGATTTCTTCATTAGTTTAAATTCCTTTTCTCCAATTAGCTTAACTGTCTTTGGTGATAGTGGCGTCATTAAGCAAATGAAGTCTGCGTGCTGACAAATTTCTTCAAGGGAACAGTAGGTTGCTTGATAAGTTTGTTCAGCTTCTAAATTTCGTGAGCGATTGTGATACAAAATGGGCATATCAAAGCCTAAATGCGCACGTTTGGCAATGGCTGATCCAATCCCTCCCATTCCGATAATTCCCAATGTCTTATGATGCACATCCACTCCATAAAGATTCTCACCCACTTGCGATGTCCACTTTCCTGACTTTACCATCTGATTTAATTCCGGCATTCTTCTAGCGGTTGCTAGTAATAAACCAAAAATGGTATCGGCTACACTATCATTTAAAACCTCTGGAGTATTAGTAGCCATAATTTTTCGCTTAGTTATTTCGGGAATATCTAAATTATCGTAGCCAACTGAGATATTGCTGACAATTTTTAGATGAGGCGCAAGCTCCAAAAACTTTTCATCCACTTTTAGTCCAGAGCCTAGAATCCCTTCAGCATCCTTTAATTCTTGATAAAAGCTAGGAAGTGATTGCGAATCTAATTTTTCAAAATAAATAACTTCACAAGTTTCACGTACATATTCTAAAACAGTAGAATCGACTTTTTTATAGACAATAACTTTTGGTTTCATCCAAGATTCCTCACATTCAGAATTAGATTCTCTTTCATTAAGCGATTAACATTACTACATAATCAATATACACTTAATTGCGTGAATCATTAAAAACTTTTGAATGTAAAAGCAAAATAAAAAAATTATTTTTTATACTTTTGTGATAATAATAGAATATAGAAAAAGGAGGGGGAGGATAGATTGTCCAACACACTGGGGGAAGAAATTAACGAATTTAATGAAGATATTGTCATTCCATTGCCTGAAGCGTTTGATATGAAAGCAAACCTTGGCTACCTAAAACGTAATAATAATGAATGTATGTATGAAGTCGAAAATGAAACCATTAGAAGAGTGATAGCAATTGGTGAGACTCGAGTCCTAGTACAGATAGAAGCCTTCGTTAATATGCAGTTGCATGTTCATTTTTTAGGAGGTACACAACCTAGTACACCTTGGCAGATTGCTGAAGTGGTGCGTTATATTACTGAATGGTTTGACCTCAATAACGATTTAACTCCCTTTTATGAAATTGCCAAAGCTGATCCCTTACTTAAAATGACCGTAAAAGACTTTTATGGATTACGCCTTATCGGCATTCCCGATTTGTTTGAAGCTCTTTGCTGGGGGGTCTTAGGCCAGCAAATTAACTTAGGATTTGCTTACACATTAAAGAGACAATTCGTTGAAAAATTTGGTGAGTCCATCGAATGGGATGGCAAAAATTATTGGATATTCCCTTCCTATGAACGAATTGCACAGCTCACACCTAAGGATCTCGCAGATATTAAAATGACCGTCAAAAAGAGTGAATATATTATTGGAATTGCCAAATTAATGGCGAGCGGCGAATTATCCAAGGAAAAATTAATGGAATCCGGTCATTTTAAAGAGGTCGAAAAAAGCTTAATTAAAATACGCGGGATTGGCCCATGGACAGCCAATTATGTGCTGATGCGCTGCCTTCGTTTTCCGACTGCCTTCCCGATCGATGATGTCGGTCTAATTAATGCGATAAAAACGCTGTTAAATATGGATAGAAAGCCGACCAAAGAAGAAATCCTTGCATTATCAATCCCGTGGGCAAATTGGGAATCCTATGCAACCTTCTATTTATGGCGAGTTCTCTACTAGTCAAAAAGCACTAGCTAGGTTTAGCTTGTGCTTTTTGGCAGGTCCATAGCTATTCCATTTTAATTCACCTTATAGAATTTATACCCATCCTCTATACCTTCTATTTTGATGATATCTCATCAAAAGAACATTCCTTTAGTGGAACGACCTTCGATTTATGAACAAGTTTATACCCAAGCCATAATGCCAAAAAGATCGGTAAACCAATATACGACACGGCTATTCCATACCAATCAATCTCACTTGCTAGAAAAGCTTGATAGTTTTGGCCGAAAATAACAAAGACACACATCGCAAAAGCAAGAATCGGACCAAGCGGAAACCATTTCGCTTTAAATTTCAAATCATTCATGTCCCTGCCCTGGGCCATATATGCTTTTCTAAAACGATAATGGCTGACTGCAATTCCTAGCCATGCAATAAATCCAGTCAAGCCTGACGCATTTAGTAACCATGTATACACTTGATCTCCAAAAATGGACGTTAAAAAGGCAAAGCCTCCGATAATCGTCGTGATAACAAGGGCATTCATCGGAATCCCGCGATTATTTACCTTTTGTAAAAATTTAGGAGCCTGACTGTCCTTTGCCATGGACCAAAGCATGCGTGTCGACGCATATAAACCGGAACTCCCTGCCGATAAGACCGATGTCAAAATGACCGCATTCATCACAGATGCCGCAAATGCAATGCCCACTTTCTCAAATACAAGGGTAAAAGGGCTGACAGCGATGCTGTCGACATCCCTGCCTAAAAGGTTTGGACTTGTATAAGGAATAATAAGGCCAATGACAGCAATGGCAACGACATAGAATAGAAGAATTCGCCAAAATACTTGTCGAATCGCCTTTGGTACGTTTTTCTCCGGCTCTTCACTTTCTCCTGCAGCAATCCCCACGAGTTCCGTTCCTTGAAAGGAAAAACCTGCAATGAAAAAAATACTTAAAATGGACAAAAGGCCGCCATGAACCGGAGCATCTCCTATAGTAAAGTTTTTAAACCCGATAAACTGTCCTCCAAGAATACCGAAAATGGTAAGCAAACCGACTCCAATGAAAACGATGATTGTCACTACTTTTATTAAGGAGAACCAATACTCGGATTCTCCGTAACTTTTAACCGACAATGCATTCAATAAAAAGATTAAGCCTAAAAACAGTGCACTCCAAATGATACTTGGTACATCCGGAAACCAGAACTTCATAATAATTGCTGATGCAGCTATTTCAACCGCCAGTGTAATAGCCCAGTTGAACCAATAATTCCAACCAAGCGCAAAACCAAATGCCGGATCGACAAAACGACTCCCATATGTTGAAAATGATCCCGAAACCGGCATTAAGGTAGCCATTTCTCCGAGACTTGTCATTAGAAAGTAGACCATGATGCCGATAGCTCCATAAGCTATTAACGCTCCACCAGGTCCAGCTGTTTGAATGGACGCCCCTGTCGCTAAAAATAACCCTGTCCCGATTGACCCTCCAATAGCAATCATCGTCATGTGACGTGCCTTTAGATTGCGTTTAATATGCTCTTTACTTTCCTTATTATTCTGATGTTTCTGATTATTTTGGTCATTATTATAGATGTTGATTGCTTCCATTCTTGTCCTCCTTAATTCTTCATCTATTAGCATCTATCTAACTTTTTAGAAAATATATGCCATCTCCCACTTAATATTGAAAAATGAGAGATGGCTAGGCTAATTATTTCGAAAAATCAAAGTAGTTTCGCTTCAATAAGCGTGGAGCGGCCATAAGTGTTTCAAACGTCATACTTTTTTCGAGCTTTGAGCAATCAATTAAAAATAGATGATCCTCAATTTCTTTCACCGTATGATCTGTTTGATAGGTCATACCGCATTCCAAGCAATGAATGGATGGAGTGTCCTTAATTTCGATTGCATTTGTTCCATCTGGAAGTTCCCAATACACTTTATTGCTCGTTTCACGTGCTGTGTCAGATTCGCACCATTGACAAATCAAAATTATTCCTCCTTTGCTCCCACTGTTTCATATTTCTTCATTTGTGATTGGAATTTTTTCTCTTTTAACTCGTCACGTTTGTCACGTTTATCTTTTAATGAACTATGCTCAATATTTTCCTTATACGTTTTGCGGCGATCTAGCCGTTTTAATCCTTCAGGTGTAAGGTTAAATTTCGTATCATCAATAATGGATAGCACACCATTACTTTCAAACTTTTCAAACACTTCAGGATAAACCTTTTTGTAGTAATCCTCTGCACTGCCTGACTGATAATTTGTTGGTTCTGGATAGGATGTAATGACACCTTCAAAGTTACGCAATACGACTTTATTAGAACTTTGAGAAATGATATAGTTCGGCTGCAATGGAATTTTACCGCCTCCACCCGGGGCATCAACAATAAATGTTGGAACGGCATAACCCGATGTATGGCCGCGAAGTCCTTCCATAATTTCCAATCCTTTACTGATTGGTGCACGGAAATGGCCAATCCCTTCAGATAAATCACATTGGTAAATATAATATGGACGAACGCGAATTTTAACAAGGTCATGCATAAGCTGTTTCATGATCGGTACACTGTCGTTAATGCCTGCTAAAATAACAGCCTGGTTACCAACAGGTACACCAACATTTGCAAGCATTTCACACGCACGCTTCGATTCTTCCGTAATTTCAATAGATGTATTGAAATGTGTATTCAACCAAACTGGATGATACTTTTTCAAGATATTACAAAGATTTTCGGTAATACGCTGTGGGAATACGACAGGTGCTCTTGTACCGATTCGAATAATTTCTACATGCGGAATCTCACGTAAATTCTTTAAAATATATTCTAAAATATTGTCATTAATAAGGAGCCCGTCTCCTCCGGAAATTAACACATCTCTAATCTGTGGGTTAGATGCGATATAATTAATCGCTGTGTCTAACTGTTTCTTTGGTACACCCATTCCGATTTGTCCGGAGAAGCGCCTTCTTGTGCAGTAACGGCAGTACATGGAGCATTGGTTTGTTACTAGGAACAACACGCGATCAGGATAACGATGTGTTAACCCAGGTACTGGTGAATCTTCATCTTCGTGCAGGGGATCTTCTAAATCATATCTTGTTTTATGCAATTCCGCAGAAATCGGAACAGACTGCATTCGAACCGGACATCTTGAATCATCAGGATCCATAAGCGATGCATAATATGGCGTGATGTTTAATGGGATTGTTTTTGTTGAGATTAAAACCCCTTCCTCTTCTTCTGGTGTTAAGTTAACTACTTTCTTTAAGTCATCTAAATTTTTGATTGTATTCGTCAATTGCCAAACCCAATCGTTCCATTGCTCCTCGGTAACATCCTTCCAAAGCTCGATTTCTTTCCAATGTCTTTTTGGTTTGAATAAATTGTTTCTCATCATAAACTCCTCCTAAAATTAGCCTATTTTCTATTGACCATTTTTGATGAATTTTCCTCTGATCATTACTATATTAAGAAATGAGGTATTCCATATAATAGCGATTTTCCCCTTCACCAAATTCATCGAATCTCGTTTCTTTTATGACAAACCCTAATTTTTCATATAACTTGACGGCTGCCTTGTTTTTAGTACTGACCGTTAAGCAAACCTTACGAAAACCATCTTGCTTTAGAAGCGGATAAATTTCCTGTAAAAATAATTTCCCGATTCCTTTCCCTTGCTGGTCGGAGCGGACATAAAACCCAAAAATGTAGGCTTTATGAATATCATTGTAAGCTCTCATCACTTCACAAATCGCAACCGGCCTTGGATCATTTTGCTGCCGGTATTGAATGAGTTTCCCGTAGCGTGTAAGCGGGACAAGGGCTTGTTCATCTACTGCTCCTAATCCCGGAAACGCATCTTGCTCAAGCTCCATCATCATTTTTAGCTGTTCTGGATTCAATGAAGCTGGTACTTCGACATAATAGGTTTTGTTCAATGTTTCCATTTTTCTGTCCCCCTCCGTTCTTCTTCATATTGGATATCATCCAGCGGCCAAATTGGCTTAGGAATGTAACGATACGTAAAAGTTGTTAACCGATTGGAAGCAACACCAGGTGCATCCAAATAAATGATACGGCCAACAATCGGCTCAAACGCTGCCCGAAAATGATTTTTAGCCTTTAACCCAAGAATTCTCTTTGCCTGCGGCTCAAGGCCAATATGACGAAACATTTCCGGATCATTCGCTGACATCGGCCTTCCAATAAGTAGGACATCCATCTCGCCAACGCGAATGTGTGCCGTTCCCTTTAAATCCACTTTTAAATGCTGATTGAAGGGCCCAGAATTGTGAAATATACCGTCTGATAGAGCCACGACCGTTGCTTCGACCTGAACGGGTTCCCCAAATTCTGGAGATACTTTCCCACCAAGGGATAACGATACCTTGTGTCCGACTCCTGCATTAAGGCATGCCTCAATAGATTCGGGATCGTAGAGTCCTCCAAACAGTGTGTCAGGAATATTCATGTCTACCATTTTTCGAAGAAGCTCTGTTGTATCCCCGCTCCCGCAGCTTAAAGGATTATCCGAGATGTCCACCAGCACTACCGGTTTGTCATCATCAATCGACATCGCCAAATCTAGACCTTCTGTTACACCGGGCAAATCCATGATAAATTCTTCTCTGACACTCCAGAACAAGGAAGCCATCTTTTGAGCAGTCTCTTTTCCTTTTTGCGGATCGAGCGAAACAACAAGTACACTTGCACCGACCATGGGAATATCCGAGTAAGGAAAGCCACCAAATACGGACACATGATGAATTCCTTCTTCCTCTTCGGCTTGTTTCGCCCACTCGATCATTTGGTGCATCGGCCCTTCTGCAGTTCTCATATTGATAGAGGGAGGCATCATCGGCAATTTTTCAAAAGAAGCGTAGTAAGTCACACCTTCCTTTAATTGTTTTAACAAAGCGATTGCCGCATGAATGCCTTGTTCGTACATATCAATATGCGGATATGTTTTAAATCCAAAATGAAGCGGTGTGTAATCAATCATTTTTCTGCTTAAATTGGCGTGCATATCCAGGGTCGTCGCAATCGGGACAGTCTGTCCGATATGCTCACGAATTTTCCCTAGTAAATGCTCTTCTGGATCAAAGAGGTCCTCCACTACCATCGCTCCATGCAGTGCAAGCAATAATCCGTCCAGCCTTCCAGCCTCCCGGATTGACTGGAGCATTTGCTCTTCGATGATGGAATACGCTTCTGTTGATACTACGCCCGATGGGACCGCTGCCGCACAAAGCAGCGGCACGATTTCTACATCCTCTTCCTGTTTCAATACATCCAAAAACCCGCCCACTTCCGTTTTCGTACCAATATAGGCATCATAAATTTCATCGCCGATAAAGTAGCCTTCATTTCGAAACTGTTCGATTTCAGTTTTCATCGGGCTGAAACTGTGGGATTCATGGTAAAAGAATGCAATACCGATGCGATAATTTCGCATGTTCTCCCTCCCTTCGTATTAGACATTAGCTTATCAATAGTTTGTATAGATGGACTTCCACTCTGTCATGACATCGAATGCATGATGGGAAACTTCACGGTGACCGTTTCCGGACATTTTCATGCCTCCAAATGCAACTCCCATTTCGGCATTGGATGTTCCGTTATTAATATAGACAAGTCCGCTTACTGCTTCCTTCGCAGCACGGTTCGCATAATGAAGGCTCGCTGTATAAATAGAAGTTGATAGCCCATAAATTGTCCCGTTATTTACCTCCATGGCTTCCTCATATGAATCTACTTCAATGATGGCAAGAACAGGACCAAATATTTCTTCCTGGGCAATGGTATCATTCGGTTTCACATTTTCAATTATTGTCGGTTCATAATAATAGCCGCCTAATTCTTTAACTCGCTGACCGCCTGATACAATTTTCCCACCTTCTTCAATCGCTGTTTTTACATATTTTTCTACTATATGAAGCTGGTCTTCATTTACGAGAGGTCCCACTTGTTTCCCTTCTTCCAGTCCATTTCCTATTTTCATAGACTGTGTTAATTCGACTACTTTTTGTATGAGCAGTTTCTTTACTGGACGCTCGACGATTACTCGGCTTGCCGCTGTACAGCGCTGACCAGTTGTCGTAAACGCTGATTTTACGATTCCGTCTGCCGCCTTGTCCAAGTCCGCATCCTTCAAGACGACCACTGCATTTTTTCCGCCTAATTCCAATGAAATACGTTTTAATGTTTTACTGCTCATTTCAGCCAGCTTTTGTCCGACTTCTGTTGAGCCCGTAAACGAAATGATTTTAACATCTGAATGCTCTGCGAGTGTTTGACCGACTGTTCTTCCTGAACCGGTAATTAAGTTCACAACTCCTGCTGGAAATCCGGCTTCATCTAACACTTCTACAAAAATCTTTGCCGAAAGCGCAACCTCTGAAGCAGGCTTCCATACGACAGTATTTCCAGCAATCAGAGCTGAAAAGATTTTGTAGGAAGCAAGCGCAACTGGGAAGTTCCAGGGGGTAATACACGCCGCAACTCCAAGAGGTTCACGAACCATGCGTACGTTCCGGTCTGGGAAGCCCGCAGGGACCGTTTCTCCAAAGAGGCGTCGTCCCTCGCCTGCCATATATTGAGCAGTCGCGATGACCACTCCGACTTCGCCTATAGACTCTGGCAGCACTTTGCCCATCTCCATTGTCATAACGCTAGCAAGTTCCTCTTTTCGTATTTCAAACAATTGGGCTGCTTTCGTTAAATAAGCCGCTCGTTCTGGAATGGGAGTGTTCTTCCATTGTGAAAACGCTTCATTCGCTTTTGCAACAGCCTCATGCACTTGCTCTGTTGTGGCGGAAGCACATACGCCGACAAGTTCCCCCGTTGCCGGATTTAAGCTTTCAAAGTGGGACTGATCGGGGGCACTTACCCATTTTCCATTTATATAAAGATCTCCCTGAAGAATATCTGTTTTGATTTGACTAGACATAAACTTGACCTCCTTTTTCGTGGTATTCCGAGGAATCGAAATTAGTTTCCGGAAATAGTTTCTGTTATCACATCTTCTAAAATCGTTAATCCTATATCTAGTACATCTTCTTGAATATTAAGAGGCAGCATTAATCGGATCGTTTGCCCGCTTACACCGCAGTTCATAATGAGCAATCCATTTTCCAGTGCTTTCGATTTAATTTTCGGTACTAAGAAAGCAGCAGATTGCGAATCAAATTCAATACCAATCATCATGCCGACTCCTCGAACTTCAACAATGCCCGGTAAATGTCCTACCGAATTATGAAGTCGACCGACAATCTCGGCACCGAGTTTAGCACTCCGTTCTACTAGCTTCTCTTCCTCAATAACCTCAATGTTTGCCAATGCCGCAGCACAAGAAACTGGATTTCCTCCAAATGTCGAACCATGACCGGCCGTCGGCCATTTTTCATGAAGCTCACGACTTGCTACAATGGCACCAAGAGGCATTCCGCCGGAAAGGGCTTTTGCCAGTACTAAAATATCAGGAGTCACATTCGCATGCTCTGCCGCGAACATCTTGCCTGTACGGCCAAATCCTGTTTGTACTTCATCAAAGATAAGTAAAATGCCGTGTTCCTCTGTAATCTTTCTTAACTCCTGCAAAAAGCTTGGCGGTGCCGGATAATAGCCGCCTTCACCCATTACCGGTTCAATGATGATAGCCGCCACACGTGAAGGATCCACGCGTAGATCGAACAATTTTTGAAGCTGATTCAAACAATACTCTTCAGCTTCTTCTTCTCTAATGTTTTTCAGCTGGCTGGGATACGGATATGGAACGTGATACACCTCACCTAAAATCGGTTCATAAAAACGGCGGTATTTAGAGCTTGATGCCGTAATCGCTGTTGCTCCTAATGTACGGCCATGAAACGATCCTTCAAAAGCAATGATGGCGGGTCTCCCTGTGGCCGCCTTTGCTAGTTTAAGTGCACCGTCGATAGCTTCAGCTCCCGAATTGGAGAAAAAGACAGTGTCTAGATTTCCTGGTGTGATTTGAGCAAGCTTTTCTGCCAAATTCGCTGCCGTTTCATAATAACCATAGTTCAATCCAAGATGAATCAAATTTTCAGCTTGCTTTTTAATGGCTTCCACCATTTTTTCGTTCGTATGCCCGACTGCATTGACGGCCACTCCTGAAACAAAATCGATATATTCCTTTCCGTCTGTTGTCCAAAATTTGGCGCCATGCGCTTTTTCAATGACAAGCTCCGTTACCCTTGTCATGACCGGTGATAAATGCTTTCGTGCTTTTTCTTGAATTTCGTTTGTTTTACTTTGTAATTTCATATGCCTCATCCTTTCTAAATTGGCCCTGGAATATCGATAATGATTCATCTAGTATTCTCACAATTTCATCAATTTCTATTTTCGTGACATTTAAAGGAGGACTGATGATAAAGTGCTCCCCCATGGTGCCGTCAATTGAACCGGAACCGGGATAAAAAACCGCACCGAGTTCCGTCGCAATTCCATTCAATCTTTCAGCAGCTTTTTCAGTTGGATTGAACAATAGATCCTGCTCACGATCCTTCACAAGCTCCATACCGATTAAAAGCCCTCTGCCCCGAACATCAGATATATAAGAATGTTTTTGCTTCAGTTCCATAAGACGGTTGAAAAGGTAGGTCCCTTGTTTTTTGACGTTTTCCAGCACCATATCTCGCTCATATACGTCTAATGCAGCAAGACCCGCTGCCACTGCCACAGGATGCCCGCTATAGGTATAGCCGTGAATAAATTTCCCGTCACTGTTTTGAATGAGTCCATCGATTAACCGTTCATGAACAATCATTCCGGCCAGCGGAGCATATCCTGCCGAAACCCCTTTTCCAAACGTGATGATATCAGGTTCGATTCCAATCTGTTCTGTCGCAAAGTTGGTACCAGTACGGCCAAATCCAGTCATCACTTCATCGATAATTAAGACGATTTCGTAACGATCACACAGCTCTCGAACTTTCTCAAAATACCCCAGCGGCGGTGGAACAGCACCTTGCTGGCTTCCGACAATCGGTTCGGCGATAAATGCCGACACGTTCTCAGGACCAATTTCTAAAATGGTTCTTTCAATATCCGTTACACACGTCCAGTTTTGTTTGGAGAGACAATCATCTTTTTGACGATCGTATGGACATCGGTGGCAGTAAGGAGAATAGACATGGGCATAGTTTAAAAGATTAGGAGTGTATGCATGCCTTCTTTTAACGTCTCCTCCTGCTGATAAAGAGCCGATGGTGTTTCCGTGATACGATTGCCATCGCCCGATCACCATGTGTTTTTGGGGTCTCCCGGCGTCCCTATGATATTGCCTCGCCAGCTTCAAAGCACTTTCATTTGCTTCGGAGCCTCCGGTTGTAAAATACACTTTATTTAAATGGCCGGGGGCCATTTTTCCGATTGTTTCAGCCAGTTCATGCAACGCTTTCGTCTCGAAGCGCATTGTATGGACGAAAGCTGCTTTTTTTGCTTGTTCTGCCATGGCCTCTCCTATAGAACTAATCCCATGGCCCAAGTTGGCTGCAACCGCTCCCGAGCAAGCATCCAAATATTTTTTCCCGTTCTCATCTATGAGATAGACCCCTTCACCGTGGGTAATAATCGGGTACTCCTTTTTTAAATCACGATGAAACACGTAGTCTTTTTTTATTCCATCCATCTTTCCACCACCATTGCCATTCCTAATCCTCCTGCCACACAAATCGTTGCAAGGCCATATTGCCGCTTTTGTTTTTCAAGCTCATGACATAATGTAGTGACGATTCTTGCACCGGAGCACCCAAGTGGATGCCCTAAGGCAATCGCTCCTCCGTTTACATTCACTTTATCTCCTTTTATGTCCCATTCTTTTAAACAAGCAAGACTTTGAGCGGCAAATGCTTCATTTAATTCAATCAAATCGATATCCTCCAAAAGAAGACCCGCTTTTTTCAAAGCAATTTGGGATGCAGGAACCGGACCAATTCCCATTTCTTTTGGTGATACACCCGCTGCAGCAAAGGAACGAATCCTTGCCATCGGAACCACTCCAAGTTGTTTCGCTTTTTCTTCCGACATCAACAGCAGCATCGAGGCGCCATCATTTCTTCCGGATGAGTTTCCGGCAGTTACCGTACCATTCTTTTGAAACACAGAACTTAATGTTCCTAACTTTTCAATGTCCGTCAATCTTGGGTACTCATCTATCGCAAAGTGTCTAATCCCCTTTTTCCCTTCCTTTACCGGAACAGGAATGATTTCTTCTTCAAAATGGCCCAATTCAATTGCACGTTTCGATTTTTGCTGACTCGTGAAGGCAAATTCATCTTGTTCACGGCGGCTAATGTTATATTTTTCAGCCAGCCACTCAGCTGTTTGCCCCATCGTGAAACGGCCGTATATCTCCTCCGGCTGCGATTTTGGCTGACTTTCCGTATTTGAATCATACAGCGTCATATCTCCCATCTTGTGGCCGAAACGAGTGCCAACCATATAATGAGGCGCTTGCGACATATTTTCGACGCCTCCTGCTAAAACGACTTCCGCCTGACCAGTCAAAATGGACATCGCCCCGTTAATGACAGCCTGCATGCCCGAACCACACTGACGATGAACAGTATAAGCAGGAATCGATTCTGGAAAATGGGACTGTAATGCCGCGACTCTTGCAATATTCGGAGCATGCGCACTCTGCTTTGTTTGGCCGACGATGACTTCATCGACAATATTGGCACCGTATCCGGAAGCAGAAAGATTATTTTTCATGATGAGAGATACGAGCTCTTCTGGAGGCGTATCTGCCAGTGATCCGCCGAAGCTTCCGATAGCAGTCCGAAACGCATTTACGATTACAACCACTATGCAGTCACCTCTTTGCCTCTATTGAAAGATTCAGCAATTTGAAAGGGTGCGTCCGTTTTCTGTTGAACTTCCTCAAGGGAAGTTCCAGGGGACAGCTCAATAAGATGAAGTCCATCTTCCTTTACAGCGAACACCGCCAAATCGGTAATAATTAAATCCACTATTCGTTCCGATGTGATCGGATAGGTTAATTCCTTGACAATTTTTGACTCTCCCTGGTTAGAAGTATGCATTGTTGTTACGATTACCTTTTTGGAGCCTTCCAATAAATCCATCGCCCCGCCTACACCAAGAACACTTTTTCCTGGGACGGCCCAGTTGGCGATCCGGCCAATTGCATCGATTTGCAGCACACCAAGAATCGAAACGCTTACATGTCCGCCGCGAATCATTGCAAAAGAGGAAGCGCTATCAAAATAGGATGACCCTTCCAATACTGTGACAGGAAGTTTTCCTGCATTGACAAGATTTTGGTCAATATGCTCTGGATCAGGCGTAGGACCTACTCCAAGAATGCCGTTTTCAGAGTGTAAAAAAACTTTAACATCTGATGGAATGTAATCAGCCACCAGCGTTGGAATCCCTATCCCCAAATTGACGATATCCCCATCCTTCAATTCCTTCGCCGCTCTTGCAGCAATGTATTGTTTCACGTTCAAGCTAGTTCCCGCCCTTCACAACGATAAAATCAACGTATAAATGAGGAGTCACAATTTCTTCAGGAGAAATTTGGCCTACCTCCACAATCTCGTCCACCTCGGCAATAACCACATCCGCAGCTGTTGCCATCATCGGATTGAAGTTTCTTGCCGATTTGTTGTAGATGAGATTTCCTAATTGATCCGCTTTTTTCGCTTTAATTAAAGCAAAATTGGCTTTAAGCGGCTCTTGGAACACATATTTTTTACCGTTAAGGGTACGCTCTTCTTTGTTTTCGGCGATTTTTGTTCCTACGCTGACCGGTGTATAAAACCCTCCTAGTCCCCCACCACCCGCTCGAATGGCTTCAGACATCGTTCCCTGAGGGAGAAGCTCCACTTCCATTTCCTTATCCTGATAAGCCTTAACCACCTCCGGGTTGCTTGTAAAATACGAACCTATCGCTTTTTTCACTTGCTTTTGCCGTACTAAAACTCCAAGACCTCTGCCTGGTTCACCAAGGTTATTACTAATAATCTCTAAGTCTTTCACTTTCGTTTGCGCCAAAGCGGCTATTAAACTAAGCGGACTTCCTACAAGTCCAAATCCACCTACCATAATTCGAGAGCCGCTTTTAACCTTTTTTACAGCTTCTTCGCATGTAATCAGCTTGCTCATGTTTTTTTATCCCTGCCTCTCCATCGACTTTTGTGGGTGTAACAATTCGTTAAAATAAAAAACCGAGCAAAACATAAATCTCTATAAAGAATGTCGTTCCAACGAACATTCCTTACAAAGAGTTCATGTTTGCCCGGTTTTAATAAGACCATGGGAAGAGGTCATCTTCCCACTTTATTATAACCAAACGTTATGTATTCATTTGCTTCACATTATCCCAGTAACGTTGAACTGCAGCTTGTAGAGCCACAATGATCGCTTGCTGGGATGGAGCAAAATAAAAACTTTGAATTCGTTTAATCAACTGCTCGACACCGTCTTCAAGACAGTATCCTATCAGCAGTTTTTGAAAATAATTTTTAGTTAGTTCAGTTACGAATGTGAATTCAGCTCCGATAATCTTATGATCTTTCAGATTCACTTCGAGAACAATTCCCGCATGCTTATACATTTCATACATGGAAGTTCCCTGTGGAGCTTTTGCATATCCTGTAACAATCACTGTTTCCAGTGTTTGCATGCTATAATCCACCTTTCAAAAATCCACTGAACATGTTTCTAACACGAGTATACGGGTCAGAATAAACAATGTCAATGTGAATATTTTAAATTTTCAAAAATGTTAAAGCGCTTTCACTAACAAGAAAGAGCTTACGACTATTTTTTAGACCTATACACAATAAATAGATTATTCTCCCCTGTATGTTAAAATCCTTCTAGAAAAATTTGAATTTTTTACCAACCACGTTCCTGCATTCGCGCTTCAGGAGACAGAGTTGAAATCTCAATACCTTTCATTGCAATTCCAAGATTTTTTGAAATCTCTGCAATTAGTTTATAGTCCTTATAGTGGGTTGTTGCTTCCACGATAGCTTTAGCGAATTTTGCGGGGTTATCAGATTTGAAGATTCCAGAACCAACAAATACTCCATCAGCACCTAATTGCATCATAAGTGCAGCATCAGCAGGCGTTGCTACTCCACCAGCTGCAAAGTTTACTACAGGTAGACGTCCGTGACGCTTAATCTCTAGAAGAAGTTCATATGGAGCTCCAAGTAGCTTAGCCTCTGTCATCAATTCATCTTCACTCATTGTAGCGACTTTACGTACTTGTGCATTTACCTTACGGATATGGCGAACAGCTTCTACGATATTACCAGTTCCCGGCTCTCCTTTTGTACGAAGCATGGATGCACCTTCACCTATACGGCGTGCTGCTTCGCCAAGATCACGGCAACCACAAACAAATGGAACAGTGTAATCATTTTTATTTAGATGATACTCTTCATCTGCTGGTGTTAAAACTTCACTCTCATCAATATAATCAACACCCATTGCTTCAAGTACTCGGGCTTCTACGATGTGTCCGATACGTGCTTTTGCCATAACTGGAATAGACACCGCATTCATAACTTCTTCAGTAATTCGTGGATCTGCCATTCTTGCTACTCCGCCACTTGCACGGATATCAGAAGGAACGCGCTCCAATGCCATTACAGCTACCGCTCCTGCTTCCTCTGCTATTTTTGCTTGCTCAGCATTCACAACGTCCATAATGACGCCGCCCTTTTGCATTTCAGCCATACCTCTTTTTACACGATCCGTACCTGTTTTCATTGTTAAGCCTCCTTAGATGATTATAAACGTACCTACTTCTTTTAACAGGAAAATCTTTAATTTTCACTTATAAACTTGCAATTACCGTGCCAATATTAAAAACACCTATTTGTTCACTATTTGTGGAAACAACATGCAAAATTTATTGGCACCATCCTTGTTTTTTTTGCAGGTAAACCGCAAAAATTTCGTTGAATTTTAGAGGGGTAATAGATTTTGCCACCAGTCTGCCACCAATTTTAATTATTACGTGACCAATATGTGACCAAAGGTGTGACCTGTTATTTTGTAATATGATATAAATGCATCCTTTTAACGAAAAAAAGAAGTACTGCTTGAGTACCTCTTTGAAAACATTTAAATTTAGATTGTGTCAAGCCCTTAAACGCTCTAGTTCATTATTTAGCTCACCATTTACGGAAGATTGTCTTTTATCCTTAAAGAGGAAGAAGAATACTACTGCGACGATTGCCGCAACTACTGCCGGATAAGTCCAGAAAGCTTGCCATTGAGCAAGAGAAGCGGTTCCAGTTTCCGTGACTGTTTGATTAAAGAGATTTCCAGCAAAATAGGATCCTACAAACATACCAATACCCTGAGTAAACATAATAATTAATCCTTGCGCTTGACCCTTTATTTTTTCATCTGCCACTTCATCAGTATAAAGGTATCCTGAAACAAAGAAAAAGTCCCAACATAATCCGTGTAAGGCAATACCAATATACATTAATGGTACGATTCCTTCAGGTGCACCAAACGCAAATAACGACATCCGTAATACCCATGCGAGCATGCCAACTAAAAACATCCATTTGAATCCTAATTTGCGATAAAAAAAAGGAAGTAACAACATAAATATCACTTCAGATATTTGACCAATTGTCATAACGGATGAAACATCTTTCACTCCAGTATCACCAAGAAATACTGAGGTAAAAGACATGTATGTTGCATGATCTAGGAAAAGCACTGTTGTACATAATATAAATACTAAATAGTAACGATTTTTTAACAATTGCAGTGCATCAAGACAAAATATGTCTCTTAGGGATAACGGTTTCCCTTTACCAGGCGCCGGAGTGTTTGGCAAGGTAAAACTGTATAGGCCAAGCAGAATTGACATAACAGCACCGATTTGTAGAGCAACTGGGCTACCTGAAAAACCAAGGCTTCCAATTAAAACGCTTGCAACGATAAACCCAAGAGTTCCGCATACACGGATAAATGGAAAGGCTTTAACTGGGTTTTGAACATTATGAAAACTTATATTATTCGTTAAGGAATAAGTCGGATTAAAACACAACATATAAAGAAACATTAGCCATAAAAAGGCGGTTCCATTATTTGAATAGATTTGTACCGGAAGAAACCATAACAAGATACCTCCAACAATATTAACAATCCCTAACATTTTTTGAGATGGAAAGAATCGGTCCGAAATCATACCTATGAAAATCGGAGAAATAATAGCTGCAATACCACCAATCGAGTACGCAGTACCAATTATAGAAGATAGTCCATGTTTACTAAGAATATAACCCAAAGTAGCCAACCATGTACCTAGGGTAAAGTATTGAAAAAACATCATTGCTGAGAGACGTGTAATTATATATGAATTACGTTGCAAATTTTTCACTCCTATTAATAAAATTACCAGGGTTTTGCCAATAAAACTTATCTGAACTGTGTACAGCAGTAATTCGATCAATGGACTCTGTATACATTTTTCATGTGGCAGGATGCAGATGCCTTAGCCTCTCTTTCCTGCTTGTGAAAACAACTCATTGTGCATTTCATTCTTTTTGAATTAAGACACTCTACTGAAAATGCCGAATCTTCCTTTTTTGACACCATCTCAAAAGTAAACGATTTTGAACAATTATCACAAGTGTTGACATAAGATTCAAATTGTTCTTCTATTTTCTTACCACAATTTGTACAAGTTTTACTAGGTAAATTCTTAAAAAATTCTGTCATTTTAATCAGCATTTTCATTACCTCCACTTGTCTCTAGTTTTACTCCCAGTAGTTAAAGCGTTTTCTTTTTTGTTTTAGAAAAACCTAGCATTGCTGTTTCTAACAAAAATATATTTTTATACCGATTCTGTTATGATTCTACAGAATCGGTATATTCTAGCTAATATATTTTAAAATCCAATTTACCATTTTTTAAGTCCCAATAATTTCTCACCTAATTCAGTAAGTTCAGCTCGTTGGTATTTTTCTTTCTCCCAATTTCGAGGATCTCCCAGGAATGCAATTCCTTCTGGAATCTCTCTATCTCTCATTTGTGTAATTCTCCATTGTTTTAATTCTTCATTGTTTTCCTGTGCCGGGAACATAGAAATGTATTGATGAATATTTGGTGTATTCGAAACATTTTTACGTAAACCATGAGGTTGCATGACATGGAAAATTAACAAGTCTCCCGCTTTCAAAGTTACTGGTGTTGGTGTATAGCCTGTAAAATCTGGGTGATATGGATCTCTATCTGCAGGTTGAGTTTTTACCCACTTAGGAAAATCTTTAAATAACTCAGGAATGACATTCAATCCACCATTATCTACATCCGTATCTGTTAAGAAAAGAATACCCTGAACATTTACTGGAAGCGGATCTAATGAAGTATCACCATCCCAGTGGATAAATCCTTCAAATTCAAAAGTTCCTGGTTTATTAGGGAAGCTCATGTTACATCTGTCAATACTTGTCCATAATTTTTCTGTTCCCCAAATATCTACAAACGCATCGTATACTTTTTGATAGGAACGATTGTCCCAGAAGTATTGATGATTATATAACTCCACCATTCCGGCTCCACGGAGTTCTGGCATTAGATGCTCACGAAGTGGTGCTCTGTACCAGGTAGAAGGATCAGTAGGGTCTTTTTCTTCAAAATCCCAAATAAGGTTAACAGTTCGATCTATATACTCTTTTGGAACAACATTAGGAACGACTACGTATCCGTTTTCTTTCCAAAATTTAAATTCCTCTTCCGTTAACACTCTTAATGGTTCGTTGTTAGGACGTTCATTCAATGGAATATCAATCTCCAGAATATTATTGACTTTTGTTTTAGCCATTTTTAAAATCCTCCTCTATCGGGGTTAGATGTTTTATGTTGTATATTAAATTAATCCACTTACCCTATACCAAAACGCTTACTAATGCTGCCAAGATGATACACGCAGTAGCATCTTTGATAAATAGGTTAATCTTTTGTTGTCAGTTTCACTATTGTTTTTAAGTAACCTGACAATTTAAATATACTATTGTCATAGTGTTAATACTATTAACTATCGTGTTGATTTGATGAAAAAACTACAATATATTGCTATTTGATGTTATTCATTTGAAAAATGATCAGGTTAAAAATCGGATTTATCATGGAGATTTCAAAAATTCAGAAGAAAAGGCAAAATAAACATCACAAGAAATAAAGAAGACTTAGTATAAAAAATTAATAGGGAGAAATTTTAATTATCAATTCAAAAATTCAATATATTGTTGTAGCACTAAAAAAACTATAACATCTTGCTATCCGAGTAAGATTTCCAACAAAAATGTTGTCCCTTTTTAAATGGTTAACATTTTTTCCTGACATATAGAACACTCTCGTAATAGCATTCTCGTAGATAAAAAAAAGACTGTCTAAAAAGGTCTATAATTAATGACCTTTTCGGGCAGCCTTTCCTTTTTCCTTTTAACGAATATTTTTTAATTTATACTTTTGATTCTAGTTTTTTGATTCAATACTTATTTAATACCTTTATGTTGTGAGAACTTCTTCTTCATTCGTGAATTCAATCGTTTTGCTTGTTGCTGCAGATTCATAAATAGCCTCAAGTATTCTTGTAACCTGGTATGCTTGTTCAGGAGTGACAACCGGTTCCTTGTCTTCAAGAATAGCATTAATCCATTGACCAAGTTCACGATCCGCATCTGATTCTTCATTTGGTGAGTGGTAAGAAATCTCTGCGGCATTTTGTAATTTCGTCTCAATAAGCTGCCCATACATTTCACCGTTAAAGACTAATTCGTGTTTATTTGTTAAATTGTTTCTCCTCATTTCTGCTCCGCCTTTAGTTCCTGACAAAGTGGTCATTGCTTCGCGCTCATCTAAAGTATTCAGTAACCAAGCCGTCTCTAAATAAATGGTTGCTCCGTTTTTCATTTTTATAAAAGCAAAAGCAGATTCTTCTACGTCGAATCTATTCGGATCCCATGGTCCGAATAGATTTGCTTGATTTTGGTTTTTTAATTTGTTAAAAGTAACTCCCGTAACCGTATCAACTTCATAGTTATTCATACACCACAATGTCAAATCAAGCGCATGTGTTCCGATATCGATTAACGGCCCTCCTCCCTGTAATTCTTTATTCATGAATGCTCCCCATGTTGGAACACCACGACGTCGAACAGCATGAGCTTTTGCTACATAGATTTCTCCTAAATCTCCTCTATCACAAGCCTGTTTTAATAATAGCGAATCTACTCTAAACCGATTTTGATAAGCAATAGTTATTTTTTTTCCTGATCGCTTTGCAGCATCTAGCATTTCTTTTGCTTCCTTTGAGCTAGTAGCCATCGGTTTTTCACACATGACATGCTTACCTGCATCGAGAGCTGCAACTGTAATAGGAGCATGCAATACATTAGGCGTACACACATGGACTACATCTATATTGCTATCTGCCACTAACTCTCGGTAATCTGTGTAAATCCTTGCATTTTTACTGAATTTTTCTGCAGCATTACGTGCACTTTCTTCATTTCCACTACAAAATGCAACTACTTCTACCTTATCACTTAACTTTATTAAGGCCGGCAGATGTTTCTGTAAGGCAATTGCCCCACAACCAATGATCCCAACTTTTAATTTATTCATGGGTAGACCTCCGCATCTTTCTTCCTGTTTAGATATTTAGACCTGTCTGTTTGATAACTTCAGGCCAACATAGTTTTAACCTACGGCAAATCGTTGTACTATACACTTGCCCTTTTTTCTTCAACAAATCATAATCCCTTTGAGTAGTTGAACCAATTCGAAGCAATTCTTTTTTTAAATTTTCAAGAGTTTCTTCCTTTGATTTCAAACAATTCACCACCATTTTTTGTTGAAAGTGTTTCTTTCGCCAGCCAGGCTCCGCCAAGTACACCAGCATCATTACCTAATGTTGCAATAACTAGTTCCACACCTTGAGCAACTTTCGGAAAAGCAAATTGAGCAAATTGCTCTTTCAAAGGTATCATCAAGCTATCGCCCCCATTTGAAACGCCGCCACCAATAACAATTTTTTTCGGATTTAAGCTGTTAGCTAAATTTGCCAGTGATAATCCTAAATGGAATGTTACTTGGTGAATAATACGTTTTGCCGTTTGATCACCTTCATTTACTGCATCAAAAATTTGCTTCGACGTAACCGTTTGATGTTTAGTATAATAATCTTTTAATTTACTAAATTCTTCAGAATGAGTGAGCTCTTCTAAAGCCAGACGGACAATTCCTGTAGCAGATGCTACCGTTTCTAAGCATCCCTTTTTCCCACAATTACAAAGAAAGCCGTCTCTTGGGATGGATGTAATATGACCTATTTCCCCACCAGCTCCATTTTCACCGTGAACGATCTTGCCATTGACGATAATGCCACCTCCAACACCAGTTCCTAAGGTTATAAATATCAGGTTTTTAGCACCATTACCCGCACCTTTCCACATTTCACCGATTGCTGCCAAATTTGCATCATTCTCAACAACTACAGGCAAGGAGGTTTCCTGTTTTAAAATGTCTCGTAAAGGGAAGTTGTCCCAGCCTAAATTTACAGCCACTTCAATCGATCCGTTTTGAACATTTACAGGACCCGGTGCTCCAATTCCTATGCCAATTAACTTATTTTTGTTTTGCTTCAATACTTCTAATTGTTGATCAATTGATATTGCTATATCGGTTGGGATGTGCTTCCCTTTTTCACTTTTGTTTGTAGGAATTTCCCATTTATTAATAATCCCGCCATTTGGATTAATAAACGCCATTTTAATAGTAGTTCCACCTAGGTCTACACCCACTAACCATTTTTCATACAAACTGATTCATCCCTTTTTGATAGAAATTTTATAATGTTAATGAAAAAGCAACACTTCTGTGTAATGTTTATTAGCGTAAAAACTCGAATTGACTGGAAAGAACAAATGAGAATGTTAACCACTTAAGCATAAATAAATGAACATGAAAGTTAGATTTCATGTTCATTTATTTATCTGGTTTTCTAGTCTTCCATTGTTGATAAATCACCAGTTGGCAAATTTAGCTCCCAGGCTTTTAAAACGCGCCTCATTATTTTTCCACTTCTTGTTTTTGGTAGGGTATTCAGAAATTCAATATCCCTTGGTGCAGCGTGGGCAGCAAGACCTTTTTTTACAAATTGCCTGATTTCGTCTTTTAGCACATCTGATGCGGTATAGCCTTCTCTCAGAGCAATAAAGGCTTTAATTATCTCCCCGCGAACAGGGTCAGGTTTTCCGATAACGCCCGCTTCAGCTACTGCAGGATGCTCAACAAGCTTGCTTTCCACTTCAAACGGTCCAACCCGCTCGCCAGATGTCATAATAACATCATCAATTCGGCCTTGGAACCAGAAATATCCATCTTCATCCATATAGGCTGAATCACCTGATATATACCAATTATTCGGTAAGAAATAAGAATCATATTTCTCCTGGTTGTTCCAAACAGCTCTCATCATAGACGGCCAGCCTTTTTTAATGGCTAAATTCGCCATGTGATAAGGCGGTAATTCTTCTCCATGGTCATCAACTACGGCTGCCTGAACTCCCGGTATTGGTTTACCCATAGATCCCGGTTTAATTTCCATGGATGGATAATTGCAGATAACCTGCGCTCCCGTTTCTGTCATCCACCATGTATCATGAATGTGCAAATCAAAAACTTTCTTTCCCCAAAAAATAACTTCAGGATTTAATGGTTCTCCAACACTTAAGATGTGCCGAAGTGAACTCAAATCAAATTTTGTTACCAATCCATCACCCGCTCCCATTAACATACGGAATGCAGTAGGAGCACTATACCAGACAGTTACGCCATAATTTTTGATTGTTTGATACCATTCTTCCGGGCTAAAGCGCCCGCCTCGGATTACGTTTGTAGCACCAACTAACCAAGGAGCAAATACACCGTATGATGTACCTGTTACCCAGCCTGGATCTGCCGTGCACCAATACACATCATCATCTCTTAAATCCAAAACCCATTTAGCTGTTTGAATGTGCTGGACCATCGCATTGTGAACATGAAGTACTCCCTTTGGTTTTCCGGTTGAACCTGAAGTATAATGAAGGACTAGGCCATCCTCTCGATCCATCCACTGAAGTTCCAAATTTTCGTAAGCAGTTTCCATTCTTTTGTTAAAATCAATAAAAGGCCCTTCTTCTTTAACACCATTTCCAACAATAAAAACGTGCTTTAAATCCGGCAAATCATTAATTGGGACACGCCCCAAAAGCTCAGGTGTCGTCACAAGAACCTTTGCTTTACTATCTTCCAAACGATCGCGAACAGCTTCTTCCATAAACGCTTCGAATAACGGACCAACAATTGCCCCTAATTTTATCGCTCCTAATAGCACAAAATAGAATTCAGGGGAGCGCGGCATAAAAATAAACACCCTGTCACCTTTTTTTACACCTGACGCCTCTTTGAGAACATTCCCAGCTCGATTTGAAAAATTCTTCATATCTTGAAATGTGTACTGCTCAATACGGTCTGTATCAGAAAAATATAAGGCTATTTTATTCTTTTTCTCCGAGTTGACATGCCGATCGATTGCTTCATAAGCCATATTTACAAGACCAGTTATGTTCCAAGAAAAATTTTCTTCTGCTTGAGACCAGTCAAACGTCTCGTAAGTTTCCTTATAATTTTCTAAATTAAACGCGCCTTTTTGCTTAGAAATCATTTCAAACTTCATTTTTTGCCCCCTTTGGTTGTTGTCACGTGGTTTTCATTGCTTCCTTTCAAATGTTGGTCTACTAAGAAACCCCTCAAAAATCAAAGAATGTTTATTACACTTATTGACATAGCTTTCATATTGTTCTTCGATTACCTTACCGCAGATTTCACATTTTTTATTTGGTAAATTTCTCAAAAATTCTGTCATTTTAGTCAACATGATTGTTACCTCCTTCTGGGTCTTAAGTTATAAACTAAATATAATAATGTTCACTAAACAGCAGATTTATCTTTTGTTTTTAATAATAAGGACTTATCTAATGGCAAAATAGAAAATAATTTAAAGTGAGCTGGTTTGGAGCATAAAATACAGCTATGTTCCCAATATTTATGAGATAATTTCTGTACATGTGGTACATTAAAAAAATTTAACGCTTCTTTTAAATGGTTTTCACAGACTGTTATCATTCAAAAACCCCTCACAATGGTTATGTTTTATTAACAACAAGAATGAGTTTTCCTTTGTTAAGGCGTTTTCTTCTTTGTTTAAAAAGTAATTGTTATTTATTATTACTATTAAGAAAATAAAAGGTTTTCTTATATTAAAACTTATACCGACTCCACTAACTTGTTAAGATTAGTAGAATCGGTAAATATTTTTTAAATTCTCTTTACCATTTTTTAAGTCCCAATAATTTCTCACCTAATTCAGTAAGTTCAGCTTGTTTGTATTTTTCTTTCTCCAAATTTCGAGGATCTCCTAGGAATGCAATTCCTTCTGGAATCTCTCTATCTCTCCATTGTGTAATTCTCCATTGTTTTAATTCTTCATTGTGTTCCTGTGCCGGGAACATAGAAATGTATTGATGAATATTTGGTGTGATCGAAACATTTTTACGTAAACCATGTGGTTGCATGACATGGAAAATTAACAAGTCTCCTGCTTTCAAAGTTACAGGCGTTGGTGTATAGCCTGTATAATCTGGGTGATAAGGATCTCTATCTGCAGGTTGAGTTTTTACCCACTCAGGAAAATCTCTAAATAACTCAGGAATGACATTCAATCCACCATTTTCTACATCCGTATCTGTTAAGAAAAGAATCCCCTGAATATTAACTGGAAGCGGATCTAATGAAGTATCACCATCCCAGTGGATGAACCCTTCAAATTCAAATGTTCCAGGTTTATTAGGGAAGCTCAAGTTACATCTGTCAATACTAGTCCATAATTTCTCAGTTCCCCAAATATCTACAAATGTATCGTATACTTTTTGATAGGAACGGTTGTCCCAGAAGTATTGATGGTTATATAACTCTACCATTCCAGCTCCACGTAATTCTGGCATTTGATGCTCACGAAGTGGTGCTCTGTACCAAGTAGAAGAATCATTAGGGTCTTTTTCTTCAAACTCCCAAATGAGATTCACTGTTCGATCAATATTTTCTTTAGGAACAACATTACGAACGACAACGTATCCGTTTTCTTTCCAAAATTTAAATTCCTCTTCCGTTAACACTCTTAATGGTTCATTGTTAGGACGTTCATTCAAAGGAATATCAATCTCAAGAATATTATTTACTTTTGTTTTTGTCATAATAAAACTCCTCCTATCAGGTTTAAACGATTTTTATTTGGTTTTGTTTTTCAATAATCTAACAATTTAAATATAATATTTTCACTGTGTTAATACTATAAACTATCGTGCTTAGTTAAGAAAAAAAGTATAATATATTGCTATTTAATATTGATCATTTGTATGTGGCAATGTTAATAGTAGGTTTAATCATGGAATAGTTGTCAGGAACTTGGAAGGAAAGATAGAAAATCTATTTTAAAAACAACCTTTTTTCTCATATTTTGTAAAAATCCAATATATTGCTACACCTTTTAACAAACTATAATATATTGCTAAAAGAAAAAAAAAAAAAAGAATGCCCTAAAAGGAACTCTCCCCTATTAGAACACCCTCTTTTTCCGCGGCTTATCCTTTTCCTATTGGAACTTTTTCTTTCAACAAATTAGAAATTTATTGCCGATTTACCAATTTTTCAAGCCCAATAACTTTTCACCTAATTCGGTAAGTTGGGCTCTATCATATTTCACTTGTTCCCAATTTCGTGTGTCTCCTGGGAATGCCTCTCCCTCAGGCTTAATCCTTTCTTGCCAGGATTGGATTCTCACCTCTGTTAATTCCTGATTATTTTCTTGTGCTGGAAACATGGAGATATATTGTGCCAATCGTGCTTTTTCAGAATAGTTTGGTCGAATTCCGTGTGGCTGCATACTATTGAAAATTAACAAATCCCCGGCTTTAGTTACTACTTTTGTTGGCGTAAAGCCTGATGTATCCGGTTTATATGGGTCTCGATCAGCAGACTGAGTATTCACCCATTCATCAAAAGTTCTGTAAAGTTCCGGAATACACTGGAATCCACCCATATCTACATCCGTATCAACTAAGGATAAAACACCTTGGACATTCACAGGAATCGGATCTAAAGAAGTATCTACATCCCAATGAATAAATCCTTTATATTCATGACCTGGTTTGATTGGAAGATTTAGATTACATCGATCAATACTCACCCATAATTTTTCTGTTCCCCAAATATCTACAAATGCATTATAAATTTTTTCATACATACGGTTATCCCACAGATACTGATGGTTATATAACTCCACCATACCGGTGTTCATTAGTTCCTTCATTGCCATTTCACGGCCTTGACGAGTGTACCAAGTGGATGAATCATTAGGGTCTTTTTCTTCAAACTCCCAGATCAATTTTACAATTCGATCGATATGATCCTTTGGAACTGCATTACGAATAATAGCGTAACCATTTTCTTTCCAAAACTTCCAATCTTCTTCACTCAATACCCTCAACGGTTCATTATTCATACGTTCATTTAATGGGGTTACGATTTCAAGGATATTATTTAGTATTTTTTCTTCCTTCATTTTAAATTCCTCCTTCTTTTATGCATTCAAATGGTTATTTACCTTTAAATTGGTCGAGATTTTCTTTTGTAACCAATTGGAAAGGAATCATGTTATTTATTTCTACTTTCTCTCCCTTTGCCGCCTTAACCGCTACATCCACCGACATTTCCCCTTGTGCATCCACATCCTGGAACACAGTTGCCGTTAACTCTCCTGCTTGAATGGAATTCAAAGCATCTGGAATGGCATCGATACCAATGACTTTTATATCCTTTAATTTTCCTGCTGCACTTAATGCTTTTATTGCCCCTAATGCCATTTCATCATTTTGTGCGACAATCGCATCGAGCTTCTGCGATTGTAACCAGTTTTCTGTTAATGAAAGTGCTTCCTCTCGTGACCAATTCGCTGTTTGCTCCGCAGCCACTTTTATATCAGGATGATCTTTTAAGACCGCCTTATTTCCTTTAGTTCTATTAACCTCGGCGGAATTTCCGTTAGGCCCATGGATAATGGCGATTGTACCTTTTCCACCTAATAATTCGGCAACATGATTCATTTCTATAATTCCGGCTTCTACATCGTCAGATCCAACATGCGCTGTTGCCTTTTCTTCATTAGATACCACTGCAAGTACCGTAATAATAGGAATATTTGCTGCTACAGCCTGTTCAACCACTGCGGCACTGCCATCCTTGTCGGCCGGGTTTAATATAATGGCATCCACTTGCTGATTAATAAGGTTTTCTACTTGGCTGATTTGATTTTCAGCCTTACCTTCTCCATCTGATTCTATTAATTCAATACCTGAAGATTTAGCATGTTTTCTAATTGAATCTTGTAAACCAACAATATATTCATTTTGTAAATTTTGGTATAAAACACCAATCTTTATTTTCCCATTCTCAGTTCCACTTGTTTTTTCTTCCGCTTTGCCAGAACAACCACTTAAGATACCAAGAATCATGAATAAAACTGCAGCTATAACTTTTACCTTTTTCATACACTCACTCCTATAGTCTTATTTTTTTAATGGTGATTCTTTTTATCTAGAAGAACGGCTATAACGATGATCGCTCCCTTTAAAATTTGCTGGTAGTAGGAGGAGACATTCAGTAAGTCAAGGCCATTATTCATTACTCCAATAATCAATACCCCAACGACGGTTCCAATAATGCTTCCTACTCCGCCAAAAAGACTTGTTCCTCCAATAACGACTGCTGCAATGGCATCAAGTTCATATCCCTGACCTAACACCGGGGATCCTGACATGATTCGAGATGAGAGAATCATCCCCCCGATTCCCGCTAACAGTCCTGCAATCGCGTACACGCTAATTTTGACGGAGGTAACGCGAATCCCTGATAGTTTAGCAGACTGTTCGTTTCCACCAGTCGCAAATACATGCCTTCCGAAAACCGTAAAATTAAGCATAAAAATTCCGATAATGACAATAACCACAAAAGCGATCACGGGAATTGGGAGACCTAATAGGTATCCGCTTCCAATATTGTTAAAAGTATCGCTAAGTCCTATAACGGGTCGTCCATCCGTATAAACCATAGCAAGTCCTCTAGCAGCGGTCATCATTCCTAGCGTAGCAATAAAGGGTGCTACCTTCCATTTTGCAACTAAGACACCATTAATCAGGCCGCATGCTAAACCAACTGTTATCCCAGTTATAATTGGAATAAAAATAGAATAATGACTGTCAGTTTGTGCAAAGCTTGCAGCAACAACGGCTGAAAGCGCCATAATGGAACCGACAGAAAGGTCAATCCCTCCGGTAATGATAATGAAGGACATTCCAATCGCTACGATACCTATAATCGATACTTGCCGCAATATATTGATCATATTGGTGGCGGTTAAAAACGATTCTGAGGAGATCGATAAGATTATAAACAGGATTGCAAAAGCAATATAAATGCCGTATTTAGCAAGAATCTTTCCTGTACTCCCTGACTTTATTACCGATTGCGAATTAACCATGCCCATTATACTAAATTTTGCTGCTTCTTCTTTTTGAACATTCATCCGATTTTTTCTCCTTTCATAATTCCTGCACAGCACGCCATGATTTTTTCTTGATCAAACTCCTTTCGGGTAAACTCTCCAGTCATTTTCCCTTCACTCATGACAATGATACGGTCACAGATTCCAAACAGTTCAGGCATCTCTGAGGAAATGACAATGACAGACTTTCCACTACTTGCAAAATCGGAAATAATTTTATAGATTTCAGCTTTAGCACCTATGTCGATTCCCCTAGTCGGTTCATCCAATATTAAAATATCCGGGTTATTAATAAGCCATTTAGAGATAACAATCTTTTGCTGATTACCTCCGCTTAGATTCTTAACGGCCACGTTCCGGTTGGGAGTTTTTATTTTTAATGATTGGATTTGTTCATCTACCACACGATTTTCCTTTTTTTGAGAAATAATATTCTTGAAGAAAGCAAATTTTCGTAAATTAACTAAAGTTATATTATCTCTTACCGAACCTGTTAAATTTAAGCCTGTTTGTTTTCTATCCTCTGTTACTAATGCTATTCCGTTGTTGATAGCCTGTTTTGGGTGCTTATGGACCACCTTTTTTTGATTGATATAAATTTCTCCACTATGAGGAGGGTGAACCCCAAAAATACTTTCAACCACTTCCGTTCGTCCTGCGCCAACGAGACCTGCAATTCCAATCACTTCTCCTTGGTGGACGTTAAATGAGATATTTTCAAAACTGCCTTTTCGAGTAAGATTTTTTACCCCCATGAAGACGGTTTCATTTTTGGCAGTTTTTGATTGATAGACATCCTTTAATTCTCTTCCCACCATTAAGGAAATAAGTTGATCCTGATTTAGCTCTGCGGATGGTTTACTATCGATAAAACATCCATCTCTTAAAACGGTGATATCATCAGCAATTTTAAAAATTTCATCCATTTTGTGAGAAATATAAATAATAGATTTCCCTTGGGATGATAGCATTTTAATAATTTCAAACAGTTTTTCAACTTCTCTTTCTGTGATTGCTGAAGTTGGTTCATCCATAACGATTACATCTGCATTATTCGAAATCGCTTTCACAATTTCGACCATTTGTCTATCTGAGACGGATAGAGCAGACATTTTTTTATCTGGATCCAAATCAATCTTATATTGGTTAAAAAGTTTAAGAGCTCTTCCTCTCTGTTCCTTCTTGTTAATTACCTTGGACTTGCCCAAGCATGGTTCTCTGCCAAGAAAGATATTATCCGCAACGGTTAGTTCGGAAATAAAACTTAACTCCTGATGAATCATACTGATTCCATAATGTAAAGCATCACGGGGATTGGTAAACCCCACTTTGTTCCCTTTTAGAAATAGCTCACCCTTATCCGGTTTATAAATTCCAGCAAGGATTTTCATAAGGGTAGATTTTCCTGCACCATTTTCTCCCATAAGTGCATGGACTGTCCCCTTTTTCACGAAAAGAGATACATTATCAAGAGCTTTCACACCAGGGAATGACTTGGAAATTCCTTTCATTTCAAGAGCGAACACATCTTTGTTTTCCACCTAAAAAATTTCCCCCTTTATCTAAATTTATTATCAATATTACTTTTATTTCAGTAATCTGACTATTTAGAATATTACTATTGCCATAGTGTTTAAACAATTAACTATCGTGCTGAATTAGAAAAAAAACTATAATATCTTGCTATTGAATGTAATTTATTAAACTCTTGAAGGTTAACTAATATGATTAATTAAAAAGCGACCTTCTAAAAAAGAAGGATTGTATAGAATAAATTACATAAAAATAACTATTTCGCAAATGAATATATTGATATAAAATAAAAAAAGGCAAAACAATTCCACAAAATTTAAAATCCAAAAATCTTTACTATATTGTTATCAACGAAGAAAAAAACTATAATATCTTGCTATAAAGAATATTATCCTGGAAAAACTTATAAGTAAGGGGGATGATTATGGAGAGCTCAAACAACAAAGATTTTGAAATGGAATATTTGGATACACCTTTAAAATTCAAGAAACCCCCAGTACTTGCATACGCAGGGCAGGTCGGAGGTAATCCCAATTGGAATTTTCCAAGCCACAAGCATGATGATTTATGTGAAATTATTTATATTTGTGATGGAGAAGGAACCTTTATTATTAATAATAAAAGTTATACTGCAAAAAAAGGGGATATTCTCATATACAATGCAGGGGTCATCCATGAAGAATATTCGAATCCATCCAACCCTCTAGTAACTTACTTTTGTGGAATCTCCAATTTAGCTATTGATCAATTGCAGGAACTTTGTATTATACCTTTTGATCTTGAACCGATTATACAAAAAAATAAATATTCTGATTTAATTGGACTCTACTTTTCACATATATTTGAAGAATCCTCTCTTAAAGCAGCTGGTTATGAAATAATATGTCAAGGTTTACTCACATCCTCAATCGCATTAATACACCGGGCTATTAAATTGCAAAATTTGAGGAATGAAACTAAAGAATCCAATACACTCGCCTATCGTATAAAAGAATTTATTGATAAAAATTATAAGAAAAACATAAAACTTGAGGACATCGCTGATGCATTATATATAAACAAGTATTACCTTTCCCATGTATTCAAAGAACAAATGCAAATCACACCTATTAATTACTTGATTAATCGACGAATCGGAGAAGCTAAGAACCTTTTGGTATCGACCGAGTTAAAAATAAGGGAAATTGCGATAATTATGGGTTACGATAACACAAATTACTTTACGTTACTTTTTAAAAAGATGACCGGTGAAACACCCAAACAATTTAAAGAAAACCATAAAAAAAATCTATTTTATCATAAGAATCCTTAAATTGTATTGCTTCATAGGATTGCCGTTACATTCTCCAAAATCAAAAAATATTTTAGCACTACTTATGCATATGAAATAAACCGAAAATATAAAGTTTCGAAAAGAAACTTATTTTTTTTCGGTTCTTTAAAGTTAATCGGTATGAAGTTATAACAGGCCGACCATTTGGAGCCCCTGGAAAATTCCATTTTCTTCAACAGATGTTGTTACATATTTTGCAACTGACTTTACTTTTTCTTCGGCATTCCCCATTGCCACACTATTCCTTATAGTGGAAAGCATTTCCATATCATTAAGCCCATCACCAAAGGCATATTGGCGTTCCTTTGGAATACCTAGTATTTCAACTATTTTTTCAATACCTTTGGCTTTTGAGCCTCCCTTTGGAACTACATCGACTGACACAGGATGCCATCTTACTAAATCAAAATCATGAAATTCCTGTTCATATTGTTTCTCCTCCCCTTCTGGACAAAAAAGGAGAGTTTGAAACAGCTCGCGTCCTTTGTAATAATGCGGATCATGCGTAGGAAAACGGCTAATTTTTAATGTAGCAATACTTTCTTTTATGTATCTATGCTCTGGAACATTAGCCTTCATATCTTCGTGATCCATAAAGACTACAGGATGATTATTTTGAAGAGCTGCTTCTGTTAGCTTTTCAAGAGAAGAGATCTTTAATGGATTTTTATATAACACTTCTCCTTTTAACACTACGTATTGCCCGTTATAACTAACAAATGTATTAATATCCAATTCTTTTCGCAAATCCTCAAACATAAAAGGAGCTCGCCCAGTTGCAATTGCTATTTCATGTCCAAGTTCCTTTAATTTAAAAATTGATTCTTTCGTTGAAAGAGGCAATTCTTTATCATGAGTTAGCAAAGTTCCATCTATATCAAAGAATATAATGCTTCTATGAGTCATTTTTGCTTCCAACTTTCAATGTGTATTTTTTTAAATTTAATTTCATTTATATTGTTTAAGTGGCTTTTTTAACAATGAACCCACGCAAAAGGCAATTAAATTGTTTCAAATAAATCACAACCAGAAAAAGAGACGAATACGCTTAAGCTGTTCCTCTTTCAATTAGTTTTACCGATATTTCCTTATTTAAGATATCACTATTTACCGCTTGAAGGAAAAGGCTTTTACCCATCTCTTCAAGTGGGATTTCTATTGTAGTAATATTCATCATTTTAGCTATTGGTTGATTATCGAATCTAATGATTGCAAGTTCATCTGGAATAGATATATTCTGGGTTTGACAAAAGGTAACGATTCCAGCTGCAACTTGATCGCTCGTCACCAACAATGCCGATGGCGGTGTATCCATTTCTTTTAATCGTTTAATGACTTTTTCACCGTCTTCAAAATAGAGGCACTCATCTATAATGTAATTGGGCTGGAAATGCAAATTATATTTCTTAACAAAATCCCTATATGCTTTCTCCCGATCAATGCTATTTGTCCCTGCTTTTCTACCTATACAATACCCAATTTTCCTATGACCTTTATGATACAAATATTCTAATGCACAAAAAAAGATTTTGTAGTGGTTAACATAAGTGGATGAAAACTTTTTCCCTTTAATAATTTCACATAATACAATTTGTCCAAATTGCAAATGCTCTTCAATAACAGACAAATCGCAGGATCTCGAACAAATAATTAGTGAATCAATCTGTTTTTGTTGCAACATTTGTAAAGCTTCCCTTTCCCTGCTTTCCATATAGTCGGTTTGAAATAAGACCAACTTATAGTTATTTTCCAATGCTTGCTTTGCTACTCCCTTTAATAACTGAGCAAAATATGGATGATCGGAGAATGGTAGAACCACTCCCATCAACTGTGTTTTTCCCTTACTTAAATGAACAGCATTTATGTTTTTATGAAAATTGGTCAATTTAATAGCATCTAAAACTGCATTCTTTTTTTCTTCACTAACATATGGGTGATTATTTAATACACGGGAAACAGTGGTTTTGGAAACTCCAGCCATTTTGGCCAAGTCTTTTATATTTGCCATGTTCTCACCTTTTCCAAAATACGATAGTAATCATCATCAATTTTTAGATGTTCACAGGTCGACTTACATTTCAATCTTTTAGTTGCTCGAACATTTCACCTAATTTTTTCGAAAAATGTTGTTTTGGTTGTAACATCCCCGCTATTTGCATTAGCAATACAGAACAAAAATTTTGCTTTTAAACCTTCTAGGTAATTACTTTTTATTTGTGTCTCAATTTAATTTCTTAATTTTTTAATTGGGTTTGATTAGTTGTATAAGTTTTTTTTACAGTAGAATCGATGAAATAATCATCAAAGGATTGGATTGGTTCCACTTTTATCCGTTGTTCAGATGACTTTAAGCAATAGAAAGCTGCGATATAGATTAAAAAGCAAAGTAAAATTTAATTCAAACATTCAATTGTCTCCTCGCTTTCTGTTATTTATTATGAGTGTAAATTATGAAACGCGTTCCATGTCAAATTCCATAATTAGGTGTAACTCAGTAAATGTTCTGTTATCTTGATCACCGAACTACAGACATGAAGTTCAATATTATTAAGGATGTACATATTACACCTGGTTATGTTCATGATTCTGTTCCTTATCTGAAACGGTTGGACCGTCATGTCCAACGATTTGGATTTAGGGTAGAAGCTGTAGCACTAGATTCAGGTTATCTCACTAGGCCTAGTTGTAAGGGACTTTCTGACCGAAAAATCTTTGGAGTTATTGCTCATAGAAGATATCAAAATAAAAAATTGCCGAGAAAAATACCCTTTCTCGACAATCTGAACGTACCTTTCTGTACGTTTTTTGTTTATTGAATCATGTTTGAATAGCTTTCTCGCGTTGCCTGATCTCATATTTACTGGATGCAAAGTTGTGCATGTTTTCTGAATGAAATTCATCATCGCCATTCGACTTGATCATTTTCTACCCATGTTGTTCCACAATCGCCTCGATTATGGAAGATCTTATTGAAAATAAGCCCCTGTTACTTTAAGTCAATTATTCACAATCTTACCTTTACGATTTTTTATTTCGAATAAGCCCATTACCTAGATAAGAAAAAGCATTACTCTCCAATGAAGTAATGCCCAATAACACCTAAAATCAATGTCTGCTAATGCTTATTGCATGATTTGGTTCCATTGCTACACAGACCCCAAAGTTCTGCTTTTTACGTTAATCTCAGTGGAACTTTATAAAAGCGCCCTTCAATGGAGTAACATGACTGGCGTTTTTAAACATCTTTATAGTTAATCAATACTACAGACGCAATTTCGTGGCTAATATGATTAAAATGGATCTAGTCCCTATTTAATATGAAAAAAAAAACGTTGAAAGCCTATTAATATATCCGTCTTAAAGACTTATGGTTTATGAGCGGTCTTTATTATGGATAGTCTTCAATTTATCTTTCATGTCTGTTAATTAATTTTATAAGGATACGGATAAACATCATTAGAAAAAAGGTACTGATAAACGTGTGTTTCCATGTCCAAGTATGATATTCAATTAAATCAGTATATCTTTCCAAAAGAACCTCAATGCTCGTTAAAACAGAAGTATACAATGCACATTTCAGAATAATGCTAGGATATCTTGAATAATAAGTTGCTTGATAAAAGTAAATACAGACAACTGGAAATAAAAGATTTTCATAAAGAATGCTAGAACTGAAATAGTTACTTAAAAAGCTTATTGGATATTCAATCATTTTTCTTTCAACAACAAGAACACCAAGAAATGTTGAGAAAAAAGAGGTCAATAAGAAAATTAAAATCAAATCTTTAATTGGTGGTTTTCTTAAACTATAAAAGAATAAGGCGATTCCTATTATAAGTAGTGACCATAAAATGATTCTTTCCATGGATAATCAGTCCTTCAAAAATCGATAACTTTCTCATCAGTCATTATAACCAAAATAAAAATTAAATCTTTATCATTTAGAAATTTCTCATTTTTAAATTAATCTTCAAGAATCTGGCCCGATTGCAGAACAAAAAAATCCTGCATATCAATACAGGATTTTTGATCAAACCTTTGTAAATTATCAAACTTTATTCTAAACAGTGTGACTTTTTTATAAACATCGTGACTTTATTTCAAAGACACAACTGTCGTAGGCAGCTAAGAAACAAAGTAAATTAGGAGGCAGCTTTTTAAGAGATTTTTCTATGAACTGTATCGGTAAAGAAATAATGTATCGAACCTAACAAAATGTTTATGTTATTTCCCACTTTTATTAAAATCTTCTCATCTTTTATGACGGAAAGCACTTGCTGAAAGCCTTGAACAGCTTTAACTGGCCTTTTGTGCGAATTTTACCAGACATGATGGCTGATAATATCCCTGTTTCTTTGGCTAACAGCCGAATCCATGTTTGACTGTCTGCAATAAGTTGGAAATCTGCATCCCCGATATGTCCCTTTTCCACAGTAAGGGTCTTGTTCTTAATGCTAACCGTTGCTTGAGCATTTTCTTCTCCAGTAAATGTAAAATGATAGGTAGCAGCTAAATCTTTTGCTTGATTTCTTTGAAACATATGAGGAAGCACTTGCAAAAACGCCCGGATTGATTTCGATCGTAAGCCGTTGCTTACCGGCCGAACTTGTTTATGGGGAAAACGCTTTTTGACATGATCCTCAGCGTCGGAATTCGGCACAACATACACCATTTCGCTTTTATCCTGTAATGGTTTGACAACGTCCTTCAAAAATTTCTTACGATCGTCAAGAAACTCACCAATTACATCTTCTCCAGCAGGACAAACGGACAAACAGTAGGCCGCTTTATAGCTAGCCCCAAAAGAAAGGCTCTGCCACATAGATGCTGTTTCTCCATCATTTACTTTGTCCCTGTATGCTTTAGAATTTTTGCTGTCGGTAATCTTCTCCACCCAATCGGTGAAGCCGCCGGAAAATTCTCTATAGTTGTGCGTATAACAGGCGGAGAAATTAAAATGACCATCAGCGCCAATGGCTCCTACCGGGCAGGCAGCTACGCACAATTTGCACTCCAAACACGGATTATAATCAATGGGCTGACTTTCCGAAGTCATATCTGCATTTGTAAGGATCGTACCTAACAAAATAAAGTTGCCGAACTTGGGATGAATGACATTTCTATGGATGCCGATTTGCCCGAGTCCAGCCGCAACCGCAATTGGTTTATGCGAGATGACCCATGCTTTTCCGGTACTTTCCTGCTCCATCGGGAATCCTGCTGGCGGATTCAATGCTTTGATGCCTTGCTCTTCAAGCTCTTTCACGATTTCATGTCCGATATGCGTTACGTTATCGACAACATGATGAAATTCCGTATTTGCAATGGATCGAGCTGTCGAACGCAAGGGCTCGCGGTTCATTTTACAGACGAAACTAATAAGCGTCCTAGCTTCAGGAAACAGATTTAAAATTTCTTTTCGTTGGTCCTCAAGTTCGTTTCGGTCAATAGAGACGAATCCAACATCGTCGGCTCCTGCATGTAGACATAAATTCCGCAACCATTGTGTATCTATGCGCCCACCTTCAGTTCCCTGCATAATTTC
Organism: Bacillus sp. ISL-7; assembly: GCF_018613065.1. The sequence continues at coordinate 107,434 of NZ_JAGGQW010000031.1, forward strand.
CTTTTTCTTGTAATATTGTTTTACGGTAGGATGATCATTTATTGTCACCTTTTTCATGGCACTCAACTCCTTAGTCGTTCAATTTAAGGCCCATCCGTTAGTACTACCCTGTTTGATGGCCTGCCCACTCATTCGAAGTCGTGCATTTCATACAGACTTCGTAAAATTGATTTTTGTTCTAGCGTTGTGAATGTCTCCCCTTCGCTGAGGGTAGATGCGTAGGCTGTTCTCATCGCTGTATCAGTAGCATCGCAATGTACGCCGTCGTGAAGCTTTCTTACCAAGGCTCACGGAACTTGTAAGGAAAGCTTATCGGCACGGTCAAGACTTAAAGTTTCTTTCTTCTTGCTCATCGATGATCAGACGACATCCACTATGACAGCATCCTTGTCAGATTTCGTAGTATCGTCCCCTTCTAAGTATTATAGATAGTTACAGAGACCGATCGGTCTCTTTTAGAGTGAAAAAAAAGCCATCACCTGCTTCTTTTTTAGGACTGCTAGGCACAGTTCTGAGCAAGAAACGATCTAAGATGATGCACAGCTCTTTTCATGTACTCTTGGTTCTTGTAAAGTTTGCTAAGTGCTAGCGCCCCCTCCAGCGTGGAGATAAACACGGTCGCCACAAACTCGGGATCCACTCCTGGTTTAACCTCACCCTTCTTTATGCCTTCCTGAACAAGATTACGAACCATTCCGAGCAAGCCATCCATTGCTTCACGGACTTTATCTTTAAGCAATGGGTCTGCGTCATCTGCCTCAATGGCAGCATTCATAATCGGGCAACCTCCCGGGAACAATTCTCTTTCAGCAATCCCCTCGAATACGGAAACAATGGAAAGAAGACGTTCCATGCATCCTTGTTTGCCTGCCATTGCTTCAGAGAAAAAATGACTCATCGTGTCAATGGAAAAGGAAAAAGCGCTCAACATTATTTCCTCTTTATTTTCGAAATGGTTATAAATCCCTCCTTTTCGAAGACCAGTCTCGTGCATGATGTCGGAAATAGAAGATGCCCTATATCCTTGGCTATTAAAAAGTTTCGATGCTTTTTCTAAGATCAGGGCTTTAGTCTGTTCTCCCTTGCGATTAACCATGAATCTATTTGCCTCCGTTTGAAAAAGATTTACGAAATTTGTAAGACCATTCGGTCTTTTTTATTGTACGATTAGGTAGTATCTTTGTAAAGTGCAAAAAATAATAGGCATATAAAAAGGCAGTAAGTTCTTTTATTGCTACAACAAAACTGATTGTTTTAGAAAGACTCATTTTAAAGATGCAAGTAGCTTTAGCTACACCAGCTTCTTTCGCAACACTATTAAAGTTAACAGTCTTAGAACTCGGAAAATGAAATATAAATTAGAAACTACAGAAAATGAAAAAAGTCCTAACACCATATAGATGTTAGGATTTTTTGATGACCTGTGAGGGATTCGAACCCACGACCCCTTCCCTGTCAAGGAAGTGCTCTCCCACTGAGCTAACAAGTCATATTTAATTAAACTACATTTCTAATTATATAAATTTTTTCGGTAATGTCAATAGTTTAATTAAATTCAATGAATTACATTTCTCTTATAACCCTAAAAAAGAACATTCGTTCCATTCACTTTGAATAAAGAACAAATGTTTGGGTATAATAATAACATATGTTAAAGAAAGGGGCGATTCACATGGATGGGCTTTTCATCCGTTCAATCGAGGAAAATATTCCATTAGAAATGATTTATTTAGCCGACAACCAAGAACTTTCACAACGGAAGTTGATTGTGAAGGAAGTTCACGACGAATACATTCGTGCGTATTGTTTGCTGCGCAAACAAATGCGCACCTTTAAACGGGAAAATATATTATCGATTATGCCTGATTCTCGCACCAAACAACGCTACCTTCACTAATCCTTCTCTTACCTACATTCACATATCATTCTTCCCAACTATCTTTAAAAGCATTTCCACTTTAGTTTTGTTATAATGCAGTGGTAAAGATCGAATTATTGGGGGAATCATTGCATGGAATTTCCAAAAGGCACAATGAAAGAACTTACCTTTCACAGCAGGGAGCTTGGAGAAGATTTACAGCTTCTCGTTTATCTCCCTGCAAATTTCTCACCGTTATATAAGTATTCGTTGCTGATTGCCCAGGATGGCAGGGATTATTTTCAACTTGGCAGAATTCGCCGATTAACAGACGAGTATCTTTTTGAAAAGGAAATTGAAAATTTAATTATTATTGGGGTACCCTATAGGAATGTAGAGGACCGCCGCAGGAAATACCATCCTGAAGGCGAACAGAATCAGCAATACATTCGCTTTCTTGCCCATGAATTAGTTCCGTCTTTAGATCAAGAGCTTCCAACTTATCAAATGGGCTTGACCAGAGCGCTTATAGGAGATTCTCTGGGCGCAACTGTTTCGTTAATGGCTGCCCTTCAATATCCTCATACATTTGGAAAAGTCCTTCTACAATCTCCATATGTGGATGAAAATGTATTGAATTCGGTCCAGAACTTCTCGGATGGACAGCTTTTACAACTCTATCACGTAATAGGTAATCAAGAAACTGAAGTTCAGACTACGAATGGCAAAATTGAAGATTTCCTGACCCCTAACCGGAAGCTTTCAAAAATAATTTCAGAAAAACCTATTACATATTTTTATGAAGAATTTAACGGGAATCATACTTGGACCTACTGGCAGCCAGATTTAAGACGGGCTCTTAAAATGCTATTTTAATCTTATTAGAATATACATCAAGATAAGTCGTTTAATATTTTTTGAAAATTTGCTATAATATCAGGAAGGTTAATTTTTTGTTTTTGTTAAAAAAGGTCAGTTCATCAAAACGGAGGTATACGTATGAAATTTGGAGTTGTTATTTTTCCATCAAAAAAACTACAGGACTTAGCTAATTCCTATCGAAAACGTTATGACCCGCATTATGCTTTAATTACACCTCACCTAACATTGAAAACTGGATTTGAAGCGTCTGAAGAAGAAGCAAAGGAATACGCTGAAAAGTTACGGAGAGTAGCTGCTAGCCATAAGGCATTTACATTAAAGACTTCAAAAATCAGCTCTTTTCAGCCTGTAAATAATGTTATTTATTTCAAAGTAGACAAGACAGATGAACTTTCCGCCTTGCATAATGAGGTCAATCAAGAGTTTACGGAGCAAAACTTAGAATATGCATTTGTTCCGCATATCACGATTGGTCAAGAGCTATCTAATGATGAGCATTCTGATGTTCTTGGATCACTGCGTATGACTAAGATTAATCATGAAGAAACGGTTGACCGTTTCCATCTACTTTATCAATTAGAAAATGGTTCCTGGACCGTTTATGAAACATTTCGTCTTGGAAAGGAATAGTTTAAGTGAAAGTCAAGATTGTAGAAAATCAAAAAGAACATGAAGATGCCTATTCAGTTAGGAAAATCGTTTTCGTTGAGGAACAAAATGTCCCTCTCGAAGAGGAAATTGACGCCTACGAGGACGAGGCAAAGCACTTTGTCATGTACGATGAAGGATCTACAATAGGAGCCGGTCGATTTCGTTTCGTTGATGGCTATGGAAAAGTTGAACGAATTTGTGTATTGAACAAGGCAAGGAAAACTGGTGCAGGAAAAACGATTATGAATGCAATCGAGAACTATGCTCTTCAAAAAGATATTCATAAATTAAAGCTAAATGCTCAAACACATGCCATTCCCTTTTATGCAGGACTTGGTTATGAGATTGTCTCAGAGGAATTTATGGATGCTGGAATTCCTCATAAAACGATGGTAAAAGAAATATAAATTAAGGAAGCACTTGGCGCTTTATGCGGCAAGTGCTTTTTGGTAATTCCAGCAATGTCGGTGAAACCCTTTTAGTTACCCTCAGGTTTTGATATGATAGAACATGTCTTGATTTTTTGATATAGAGGGTAAAAATTATGAAAACAGCAATTTATCAAAATCAGAATATTGTCCTTGAACAATTAAGCAGGGATCAATATCAAAAAATATTTCTCGCCGGAAAAAATGGTCAACTGAGCTGCCCTGTATGCAAAGGGAACGTTCGATTGTTTTTAGGAATTCAGAAGAACCCCCATTTTTTCCATACACATTCACCTGAAATACATTGCCCAGAACCCACTGTAATAATGGAAAAAGTAGATTCACAACAATCTTCCGAAGTGAACGGATTTAACATCCCAAAGGGTAGAACCATTACACAGATCCCGCAAAGCGTGGATCTTTTCAAAAAGTCTATAAATATTGAATATACGGTTGCGTTTAAACAAACAATTAGTGACAAGCATGAGGAGCGCTCACCGTATTTACAGCAACTTGCAGACAGTGGAGTTGTTCTTGATGGAAGTCAGGCTGCTGCTGTTATGGAGACAGAAGGCTCCTTATTAGTCCTTGCTGGTGCAGGGAGTGGCAAAACTCGAGTGTTAACAGCACGAACAGCGTTTATGCTAGATGACAAACACATCGACCCTAGGACAATCATGCTCGTTACATTCACGTCAAAAGCTGCTGCTGAAATGAAGAACCGTCTGCTTTCCTATCCGCTAATGAAACGAGATAAAATCAATCAGCTTGTTACCGGAACCTTTCACAGTATTTTTTATCGCATTCTAATGTTCCATGATTCAATTAATTGGTCTTCAAATAAGCTGCTAAAAAAAGAATGGCAGCGAGACAAAATCCTGAAGGAAGCTGGCAAAGAACTCGACTTGTCCGAAAAAGAATTTGCCTATGATTTAGCTCTTCAGCAAATCGGATTATGGAAAAACTCTCTGCTGATGCCAGATGAAGTAAAGCCCACCACCGAATGGGAAGAAAAAGCAGTCTTTTTATATAAAAGATATGAAGACTATAAGAGAAAAGAAGGTCTGTTTGATTTTGACGATATGCTAATAGGCTGCTATCAACTGTTTACCACCACCCCTTCCCTGCTTGAACAATATCAAAATCGGTTTCATTATTTTTTAATTGACGAGTTTCAGGATATTAATAAGGTCCAGTATGAGCTGATCAAACTTTTATCCAGAAAACATAAAAATGTTTGTGCCGTTGGCGACGATGATCAAGCGATCTATTCGTTTCGGGGTAGTGACCCAAGCTATTTGCTAGAATTTGAAAAAGATTTTCCCTATGCCAAAATGGTCACACTTGATCAAAATTATCGATCGTCTCATGAAATTGTCTCGGCTGCTAATCAAATGATTGCAGCTAATAAAATGAGAAGAATAAAGAAAATGAAAGCACAGTTTTCATCAGAAAAACTCCCACAGTTATTTTTCCCCTATGATGAAGAGGAAGAAGCAACAATGATTATTACCGATATACAGGAGAGGATTTCACTTGGTGCAAATCCTTCAGACTTTGCCATTCTTTATCGGACCAATGCAGGTTCTCGCGCGGTGTTTGAAAGACTGGCTGGCTCCAACCTTCCTTTTAAAATCGATTTGGATGCAGAGGCTTTTTACGAACGCTATATTGTGAGAAGCGCCCTTGCATTTCTAAAGGTGAGTTTAAATGAAGATGACACGCAAGCAATGTCAGACATTTTACCATTATTATTTTTAAAGCAGGCAGTCCTAAAAGAATTAAAAGCACAAAGTATCCTAAAAGACTGCAGTCTTCTTGAGGCACTCGCACACTTAACGACAGCCCATGCATTTCAGGAAAAGAAATTAAAAAAAGCTGTCACGATTATTCGAGGGTTAAAGCATTCTTCACCTCACACTGCGATTGAAAGGGTTGAGAAAGATATCGGCTTTCTTGATTTTCTGAAAAAACGCGGAAATGAATCGAATAAACTTGAAAAAGGATCGGACGATCTTAAGGATTTAAAGGTAGCTGCAAAAAGTTTCGACAAAATTCAAGCATTTCTAGCTCATTCCGAGCATATGTCGGCGATGAACAAAGAAATCAAAAATTTGAGTAAACATTTTCATGAAGCAATCAACCTAAGTACAATCCACCGCTCAAAAGGCCTTGAATACAATACCGTATATATGATCGGCTCAGTCGATGGCAGCCTTCCGCATGATTTTGCCCTGGAAGCCTATCGAAATGGAGACTTTACTGCACTCGAAGAAGAAAGAAGACTATTTTACGTGGCGATGACCCGTGCAAAAGAGCAGCTGTTTATTTCTATTCCGCAAAATAGACGAGGGAAAAAAGCAAATCGCTCAAGGTTCCTAGTTTCTCTTACTAAAAAGAAGAAGACCGATTCCTAAAACTTAGGAAAGTGGTCTTCTTCTTTTACTTTTTATTGATCATATTCGAAATTGTATTAAGGTCAAGCTGCTTTCCATCGTTAATGATTGATTTTACAATTTGATCTTCCATTTCTTTATTTACCGGTTTATTGGCAATTTGAGAAACCCGACGAATTACATTACGGACTGTTTTTTCATCTTTAAAATTCGCATTTTGTAATGAATTGGCTAAATCTAAGATATCTTTCATATTAACGCCCGTTTTCTTTTCAATGTTTTTAAAAAATCCATTATCCATGGTAAAAGATCACGCTCCTTCATAAACTACTTTATTGTATGAAGGAAAGGGAAAATGGTGAATTAAATAGGAAAAGCGTACGAGCCCTTAAGCGCATACGCTAAACAAGTAAAGAAAGGGCTGGCCACTTTTTTTGGCCAACCCTTTCTATTAATACAAGCTTACTGTTTATTAATAGAAGCTTGCACCAACAATGATTAAAAGGATGAATAATACGACGATTAACACAAAAGTTGAACCGTACCCGTATCCACCACCGTAGCCGTAGCCGCCATATCCAAAGCACATAGAATGTCACCTCACTTCTGTAATCTCATTAATAACATATGAAATTACTTTATACTGTGTGTAGGCGCGACATCTATTTCAGTAATTTGAGTTTTAAAAATGATTCATTTACCCTTTAGGTTTAAAAATGAGTGCACCAATAAAACCGAAAATAATCGCTGCAGAGATACCGGAACTTGTCACTTGGAACATCCCGGTCAGTACTCCTATTAGCCCATGTTTCTCTGCATCCTGAAGTGCCCCATGGACTAATGAATTTCCAAAACTGGTAATTGGAATGGTAGCACCTGCCCCTGCAAAGTCAACTAGTGGCTCATACAGTCCAAAACCATCTAATATAGCTCCAATGACAACGAGCAAACTTAGTGTATGACCAGGTGTAAGCTTGGCAACATCAAATAAAAGCTGCCCTAGAACACAGATTAGCCCACCAATAACAAATGCCCAGAAAAACATCGCTAGCATAGGATCACCCCTTATCTCCATTCATTTCAATGGCTACAGCATGTGCAATACATGGTATCGATTCGTTTTGCTGAAAGCTGAGCGGGGATAGCAGAGCCCCCGTCGCAACTACTAAGATTCGTTTATATGTACCTTTTTTCATTTGGTTCAGGAAATGCCCATACAAGGCTGTGGCTGAGCAACCCGCACCGCTTCCCCCCGATTGTACAGGCTGATCATCCTTATACATTAATAAACCACAATCCTGAAATTGTTTTCGTTCTAATTGAAGTCCACTCTTATTGATTAACTCGAAAGCTGTATCATGACCAACTCGGCCAAGGTCACCAGTGACAATCAAGTCATAATATGAGGGTTCTAATTGAAGATCGCGGAAATGGGCCATAATTGTATCAGCTGCTGCTGGTGCCATCGCGCCGCCCATATTAAACGGATCGGTTAATCCCATATCGATGACTTTTCCAATCGTTGCCGAAGTTGTTACTGGGTGCATCTTTCCAGATTCATTTGGTTGCACAAGTGCTACCCCTGCACCTGTTACCGTCCATTGTGCAGTCGGAGGCTTTTGACCTCCATACTCTGTTGGGTATCGAAACTGTTTTTCGACTGCTGCATTATGGCTTGAAGCACCCGTAAGTACGTATTTTGCTCCCTGGTAATTTACCACAAAAGAGGCTAAGGCCAGCCCTTCCATGGACGTTGAGCAAGCCCCAAACAGACCAAAGTATGGAATCTGCATTGTCCTTGCCGCAAAACTGGTTGGCGTAATTTGATTAATTAAGTCTCCAGCAAATAAAAATTGAATCTGCTCTTTCTCAACATTCCCTTTTTGTAAAGCTGTTTTAATTGCTTCTTCTAATAGTAAACGGTGGGCTTTTTCATAAGACTCCTTTCCCATCCATAAGTCCTCATATAATAAATCGAAATCATTGGCTAAATTTCCATTGGCTTCAAATGGACCACCAGTAACCCCGGTAGCTGTGATCATTGGCCGATTTGTAAATATCCAAGATTGATGCCCTTTTAGCAATTACAAAACCCCCCAAATCACTAGCAGCGTTTTAACAAGCGCAACAACAAAAGCTGAGAAAACACCGAAGAGCACGACCGATCCTGCTAGCTTGAACATATTTCCACCTACACCTAAAACAAAGCCTTCTGTTCGATGTTCGATACATGCCGAGATTACGGCATTACCAAAGCCGGTAACGGGCACAGCACTTCCTGCACCAGCAAATTGTCCTAGACGATCGTAAATTCCGAAGCCAGTGAGTAACATTGATAAAAAGACCATTGTTGCCACGGTCGGATTTCCTACACTCTGTTCGGTAAAATCAAAAAAGTAAATATAAAAGTAACTGATGGCTTGGCCGATAACACATATAAGTCCACCAACAAAAAATGCCTTAATACAATTCTTCAAAACAGGCCTTTTAATTTCATGTTTCTGCTGAAGCTGTTGGTAATTGCGCTGCTGAGGCGTCATGTTTTTCTGCTTTTCCGTTGGCATCTACATTCTTCCTTTCTTACTTCATTTCTTTCGTCATTTTAACAATGTCGTTAAAGCGTTTTTCAGCCCTTTGATGAGAAAATTTAGAGGAGGTTTTCATTCTCTCATCAAGTCTCACTGCTTCGAGGAAAATTTTGTAGTCACTTGAAATGGTAAAGTTATCATTGGGATATTTTTCTTTAAGCATTTTGTTGATGTTTTTTTCAATTTTTTTCATTCTAAAACGATGCATATGCTTAACCTTATATACCACTAGTGTATCTTTTTTCCCTTTTATAACGGCCACATCATATAATTCTGGAAACGCGCTTACATCATGCTCAATTTCTTTCACATGATTTTTACTTATGTTTTTCCCGGTTACGATCGGATTAGGATTCGTTGTTTTCATAAGGGCTATTTGACTATCCTTAACCTGTGGATTTTGACTACAGGAGGAGAGTAATAATAAACAAGCGAATAATACCCAATGATGAATAGCTTTCATTTGATTCCCATCCCTTATTCCGTTTTTTAACCATCACTATAGGTAGTTTTTTCGATATTGTCTAAAATTATGACTAGTTAAGAGTAATTTATCTTTATTCCTTCGTAAAACAAAAAAACTGCCAGTCAATCTGGCAGTCCCCTTAAGCCTATTTAGAAGTTTTTTTTCCGCAGCCACAACCTGAACCTTTTTGCTTTATGGATTTTGACGGTTGATAAGTGTGAGTTGATTGTGTTGTTTCTATATCTTGTGTTGTTTCTGTACCTTGTGTTGTGGTTGTATATTGGTTTCTCCTTTTTTTCTGACTCATTAATTCTCTCTCCCTTGCTATCAATTCATACCTACTAGTATTAGAATATGACTAAGATGTAGGTCTTGTCTCAGCAAACACCTTATTTTTCGATAAAATACTGTACAATTGACTCCAATATTGATGCTATGCCAGCAACCGCTAAAATTAATATAATAGGGTAGGAAACGATTGGATATAGAAGTGATATACCGACAACTCCTATAGAAGTCCATATCCCTGTACACCAATAACAGCTAAGAAGTTCACCGAAGAACTTTTTGACCCCTTTTTCCTTTGGTAAATAATAAACCTCGATTTCACCATACTCATCTACTTCTTTGATTTCATTGAAAAAAGGCCCCCTAATAAATTCGGTTATTTTATCAAAAACAAATAATCTTGTTAGCCTAAAAGACGCAAGTGATAGAATAATCAGGTTTAATAAAGTTATTTTCATGTTGTGTATCCATGCTTCCTTTCATAGACATTTTTGTCGCCTAATTTACTCAAACAAGGCTATTGTCCGTTACCCAAAAGTGCTTTGTGAAATATGTTAATAATGTAAGATGTATATCGGATTAAGGAGGAAAAATAAATGGGTTGTGGAAATAATGATCATGATTTTCATAAAGGTAATTGTGTTTGCGAAGTCGTCCGTGCAATTAAGGATATCCAAGATAATGCTGTAGAAGAAGATGAATGTCCTGAATGTTCCAGTTGTTTCAATGAGCCACTTGGTACATTGGTTTCACCAGCAAGGAGAGATCCAGTTGATACTCGAGTGTTTGTTTTAAGTACTGCGGATGGTTCACCATTCCACGCTTTCTTTAGTACCGAAAACAATGCATGTGTATCCATCTACTTCCGTGTCGAAGATGTATTTGATAACTGCTGTGCTACACTTCGTGTATTAGTACCTGGTCGCCGTGAAGGTGGAACTTTCACCCCAGTAAACTTAGTTTCAGGTGGAGATAAGTGTTGTATTGACCTCGATAAGGTTTGTCAAGTTGAACGTTTCCGCGCAAGTAACGATTGCATAACAGTTGACTTAAGATGCTTCTGCGCTGTTCAATGTATTGCGGATGTTAACTTAGGAATTTGCAATTAAAAATATTGCCAGTCGGTATAATCGGCTGGCTTTTTTGTTGTCTCTATTTTTTGATTCCAATCAAGATAACCCCTTTAAGTGCCTGGACTGGCACTGTATTTGTTGATTGATCATGAAATCGAATCGTTACTTCGTCACCATCGTACACAGTTAAGTATCCCTGATAGTTTTTTTCTTCGGTAATAAAAACGCATGGTGGAGGCGGAAGGACTTTTGGATAGTTGATTAAATAATTCAATCGTTCTTTAATATCCATTTCTTTAAAGGGTTTCACCCTGTTAAAGGGAGAACGCTGTCTTTCCTGAATCGATGTTGGTGATTTTGTTGCTGGATTATCTGATCTAGATCCTTCCGTCCCTATTGGATCTTGAACTATTTCCTTTTTTAAAAGAGAGATTTTCTTTTTGCTTTCAGCCTCTAACAGCATTTCTTTCTCAATCAGCTCTTCTTCTTCCAGTCTGCTCGTATAAATGTCCTGCATGTTAGTTGCAGGAGTCCTTGCAAACGGCTGGTGTATATAGAGTAATGGTCCTTTACTTTTCTTTTCCGACATGCTCTGTACCTCCATTTACGTAATCCTACACATTATATTTATGCTAGAGGCCCATACGCGTTCATAGGAAAATAAGAAATTTACTGCAAGCAAAAAGGCCCGCATCAAATGCGGGCCTTCATCATCATCCTTATAGAATATGATATCCGGAATCAACATGAATGTTTTCGCCGGTAATTCCTCGTGAAAGATCACTGAAAAGGAACAAAGCAGTGTCTCCAACTTCTTCTGGAGTGGTAGCTCTACGTAATGGAGCTCTTTCTTCAATTTCTTTTAAAATTGAATTAAAATCACTTATTCCTTTTGCGGATAATGTTCGAATTGGACCTGCAGAAATTGAGTTTACACGTATGTTATCTTTTCCAAGGTCTGCGGATAAGTAACGAACACTAGCATCTAGAGAAGCTTTGGCTACACCCATAACATTATAGTTCTGGATTGCACGTTCTCCACCTAAGTACGTCAACGTGACAATGCTTCCACCTTCAACCATCAATCCTCGTGCTTCTTTCGCTACGGCTGTTAAGGAATATGAGCTGATATTATGAGCGAGCATGAAGCCCTCTCTAGTAGTGTTCATATACTCACCACTTAGTTCTTCTTTATTAGCAAATGCGATGCAGTGTGCTACCCCATGAATTGCCCCAACTGAATCTTTGATTTCAGCAAAGCACTTCGCAACGTCTTCATCGCGTGTAACATCACACGGTAAAACAAGTGTACCTTCAGCCTCTAACGAATTAGCAAGTTCACGAACACTGCTTTCTAATCTTTCACCTGCATAGGTAAAAATTAATCTTGCTCCTGCATTGTGCAATGAGCGGGCAATTCCCCATGCAATACTGCGTTTATTGGCAACACCCATTACTACATAAGTTTTTCCAGATAAAGAAAGATTCATATTGAAAAAGTCCTCCTACTATTACATGAGTTATTAGTACTTGGTACTAATTTTACACTAATTTACGACAAATGAAAAGTTCAACACATCAAACAACATTTTTTCAAAAATACTTTAACAGGTTTCGCAGAATTCTAACTCTCTTTTCAGTTCATCCACATATTCCTTCGATCCAGTAACAATCAAGCGGTCATTCGTTTGCAGCTCTGTATCTCCATGTGGGACGATGGAATCCTTACCACGGAAAATTCGGACAAATATGATATCTCCTGTAAAAGGAAATCTCCGTAAAGACATCCCATCAAATTGCCTATTCAGCATAACAATTTCATAAAGTCCTGTCTCCTGATTTGTTAATATATTTAACAAGGTTGGTGATTCAATTAATGCCCGGAGTAATACTTTGGTTGACATAAACGCAGAAAACACTTCTATATTATGCTCCCGTAAACTTTCCTCTAAATCAGGACTTTCTATTCGGGCAATGACCCTAGAAACTCCTTTTTCTTTCGAAGCTACAGAAAGTGTTGCATTTACTCTTTCATCACCTGTTGAAATCACTACAACTTCTGATTGAAAGACGTTTGTATTCTCCAACGTTTCAATGGAATAATCAGGAATTTCAACTATGTCAAAAAGAGAATTAGCAATTTGCTTTTCTGATTTCTCCATTTGAGTATGATACAAGATTGGATCATACAAGCCTGACTTTAATTCTCGTGAGACGGGCAATGTGGTCTGATTGGCACCTAAGAATGCCACGCTTACCCTTTTATTAGCGACCACTTCTTTAGGGAATAACTTTTTAAAAACAATCGGTGTAATAATAGACGTAATTACAGCAACCAATATTAATGTGCCACTCATCTGCGGGGTTATGATTTCTAACCTTTCTCCTATTGTCGCCGCTGCAATGACTAGGGAAAGTGTTGAAGTAAGTAAAAAACCCGCTGCAATGACTGTTTTCAACTCATACCAAATTTTCAAAATATACACGGGGATAAGTTTTGATAAAAGCAGCCCCAGTAATAGCAGCGGTATCATTAATAAGAGTTTTTTTTCATTAAAAAGGGACCAAATATCAAGATTTACTCCCACCATTACAAAAAAGATGGGAATCAAAAATCCATACCCGAATGAGTCTAGCTTATGTACAAGCTCTTGGTTCGGTGATAACAACGAAACAAGGACACCTGCTAGAAACGCTCCTAAGATGTTTTCTGCACCCACTGTTTCAGAAAGACCTACTAATACGATGATCAGTGTAAACACGGCCCTCGTCCCTATTTGAACGGTCCCTGTTGAAAGTGTTTCTATAAAGGTTCGATTTTTAAATCTTTTGCCAAGAAAATAAAGAACGATACCTGCGGCAAACAAAATAAGTAACAGCCACGTATTTCCATGTCCTGATTCATATAGCGATACAAAGACAGCAAGCAATATCATCGTCACTAAATCGGCTATAACCGCAACCAATAAGATAATTTGTCCGATGACGGTTTTCATCAGATGTGCCTCTTTCAAAGTAGGCACAACAACACCCAATGATATGGTCGAAATGATCAGCGTCATTAAAAAGGCATTCTCAATAAAACCTGCTATCACAAACAAAAAGGATAAACCCAGGGAGAAAATAAAGATACCTGCAAAGATTAGCCCCGCGACTACAAATGAATTGGGCTCTTTTTTTCCATTGGAAAGCTTTTTACGCAATTTCCTCCCAGCAAAGGCCGTGAAGTCTATCTCAAGTCCGCTTAAAAACATGAGAAAAATAAACCCTAAGGTCGATAGGGTTGAGAGCCACATATCTTCATGAACCACATCAAAACCGCTTTTACCGATTACCAATCCCATAATAATTTCAGCGACGACCACAGGGATATAATTCAATTTAAACCGATGTAAAAGAATCGGTGTTAAAAATGCCATTGTAACAACAATTAATAAAGAAATAACTGAAACCTGCTGCTCCATTCGTGTAACTCCTCTCAAAAAAGTTTTAGATTAGAATCCTTTTTATAAAAACTAACTCTTAGGCAAAAAATATCGATATAAGGGAGTTGAATTTATGAAAATTGATATAATCGGTGATATTCATGGGTGTTTAACGGAATTAAAGGAACTTACCATTACACTTGGTTATAAATGGGAGAACGGTATCCCAAGACATCCCAATAATAGAGTGCTGGGATTTCTCGGTGATTTAACAGATCGGGGACCTGCTTCACTTAACGTAATCGAAATTGTATGGCAGTTAGTCATTAAAGAAAAAACAGGCTATTACACACCAGGGAATCATTGTAATAAGTTATACCGTTTCTTCCTTGGCAACAAAGTTCAGATTGCCCACGGGTTAGAAACAACAGTTGCCGAATATGAATCATTATATAAAAAAGAGCAGCAATCCATTCGAAAAAAATTCACCGAACTTTATGAAAGGGCTCCATTATATTTAGTATTAGACAACAAAAAGCTTATTATTGCCCATGCAGGGATTAAGCAGGAATTTATCGGACAATCCCATGCTAAGGTCAAAGAATTTGTCCTTTACGGCGATATAACAGGTAAAAAACACCCTGACGGGTCACCGATAAGAAGAGATTGGGCCAAAGAGTATCACGGTGAAGCATGTATCGTTTACGGACATACTCCTGTGAATGAGCCAAGAATCATCAATAATACCTATAATATTGATACTGGGGCAGTCTTCGGAGGAAACCTAACCGCCTTAAGATATCCTGAAATGGAATTGGTTTCGATTAAATCTACTATGCCATATGTAGAGGAAAAATTTAAGCAATTTGATTGAAATTGAAAAAGCGGGATCGCACGCACGTTCAAATTAAAAAGGCTGCCTCCTATAAAAGCGAGTCAGCCTCTAAAATTTCACCCATATCCCTCGGTAATGGTGCAGTAAAAATCATTTCCTCTCCTGAAAATGGATGAATAAATTTTATTCTTTTACAATGAAGAGCCTGCCTAGCAATTAATGATCGGTCTCCCCCATACAAATCGTCACCAAGCAAAGGATGGTTTAAATAAGACATATGGACTCTAATTTGATGGGTTCGTCCGGTTTCAAGTGTGAGCTCCAAATAGGTAAATGCAATATGTTTCTCGATCACTTGATAATGAGTGCAGGCATATTGACCATCCGCACGAACTTCCCGCTCAATAATGCTGTCGTCTTTGCGGCCAATGGGCGCTGTAATCGTGCCACTATCTAGTGAAATCCTGCCTCCAGCAAAAGCTTCATATGTCCTTTTCACCTGCCCGCCCCGTTGCATCAAACTGAACAAGTGATGGACATGGCGATGCTTAGCAATTAGAACAATCCCTGAAGTATCCCTGTCAAGCCGAGTTACAATGTGCGTTGTTGCTTGTATCCCACTGCGCTGATAATAGCCTACAAGAGCATTTGCCAAGCTGTTTACGGGGTGTTCTCGAGACGGAATCGTATTCATTCCTGCGGGTTTATTAACAACCAACAAATACTTATCTTCATATAGAATCGTTAACGGGATTTCTTCGCCCTTTAGTCCCTCGCTAGGACTCTCCATGGGAAAAATAACCATTACTTCATCCCCAAATGCCAACCTGTATCGAACATTTACTTCTTCTCCATTTACTTGGATACTACCGCCCTTGAACTTAATATCCGTTAAGGCCGTTCGAGAAATCTCTTCCTTTTTTAAAAATTCTCTTAAAAGTTTTCCACTATCGCTTTCACTAATTTTCCACTTCATTTGAAACGGGGAAGTCATTATAATGGCCCCTTCTCGTCAATCTGAAATAAAGGAATCATGAACTCTTTTCCAAAAAGGAAACGGCCGGAAACGGGCAAAGCGAATTTTTTCTTCTGGCACCCTAAATTGGATTGATTTTACATCCTTATGAAGCAAGGTCAGATGGTCGATGGTCACTTGAAAATCAGACCGATTTACCGGTTTAAGCATACATGTATGGTGTGCAGGGAGAATAAGCGGCGAGCCTATTGTTCTAAAGACTTTGTTATTTATCGATGCCATCTCAGCCACTTGGAGTGCAGAAATCGACGGATGGATAATCGCCCCTCCAAGTGCCTTATTATAGGCGGTACTACCCGAAGGTGTTGAAACGCATAAGCCGTCCCCACGGAACCGCTCGAAATGCTGTCCGCGGATTTCCACATCCATGACGAGTGTCCCCTCGACACTTTTAACAGTTGACTCATTTAAGGCAAGATACCTTGATTCCTTCCCTGCATGTGAGTAACGGATAATCACTTCTAACAATGGGTATTCCACGACTTGATAGGGTGTTTTAGCAATCGCAATCACTAGCTTCTCAATTTCATCTGGGATCCAATCTGCATAAAAGCCGAGATGGCCTGTGTGAATTCCTACAAAGGCTGTTTTATCCAAACGGCTGCTATAGCGATGAAAGGCATAAAGGAGTGTCCCGTCACCACCAATGGAAACAACTATATCTGGTTGGTCCTCATCGTACACAAGATCAAAATCAAGTAAATAGGTCCTCATTTTGTGCATTAAAATATTTGATTTTTGATCTCCTTTTGATGTTATCGCAAATTTCATAGTATTTTTGCTCCTTGTGACTTGAATGGCTTTTCAAAAGACGGTTATGACAATTAATCCTTTTCTTCTTGTTTTAATTCTTTCTTTCTTGTAAAAAAGGCCTGAGCATCCTGAATTTCACCACGAATCAATGACATTTCCTCATCCAACCGAAATGCCGCTTCAGCTGCTCTTTTCAAACGCATTTGAATATCACTTGGAAAAACACCTTTATACTTATAGCTTAGCGTATGTTCTATGGTCGCCCAAAAATTCATTGCCAAAGTTCGTATTTGAATTTCCGCTAAGATTTTCTTTTCCCCATGTATCGTTTGAACGGGGTAGCTAATGACAACATGATAGGACCGGTACCCGCTTGTCTTTTTATGGGATATATAATCTCTATCCTCTACGATTTCAAAATCATTCCGGTTTCGTAATAAATCGACAACTGTATGAATGTCATCGACAAACTGACACATAATACGCATACCTGCAATATCTTGCATTTCCTCTTCCAATCTTTCTAGTGGTATTCCTTTCTGATTCGCTTTGTCAAGAATACTTGCGATTGGTTTGACTCTCCCCGTCACAAATTCAATCGGTGAATGAGTAGCATCGAGTTCAAATTGACCTCTCATCCCCTTTAATTTTACTTTTAATTCTGCAACAGCCTGTTTATATGGAGCTAAAAATTGGTCCCAATGCTTCATGATTTCACCTCAAAACAAATTAAGTTAAGAAAATACCCTCTACTTTTGTAACCAATTCTTTTCCATAATTACTATTACCTTTAATATTTGTTAAGAGATAATCAAATTCATCATGAAAATTTATTAGTTCTTTTTGCTCATCATTAAAGGTAGCCCAGACAGGTACCTTGTTTTCCTGTGCATTTTTTAAAAGCGGCCAGATTTGTTCATGTAAAACGATATATGTATAATCATTTTTATCTTCCATTAAGTAAATGAAAGAGTATTGGGCAGAATCTACAAGAATCTGTTCCCCAGGAACCAATTCAAGAATTGGCTCATTTGTTTCTAACATTAGTTTATCTTCTTTTATGTATGCCTTTAGGATTGCAATATTTTTCTTCATCTCTATACCTCCATTGTTCACCTACCTATTTTAGCATAATTCATCCATTTCTCCCAAGGATTGATGTTTAAGTTGGAAGTGAGATAATAAAGAAAACACTCAGTTGAAAGGAAGTACGGTATGACACAAAATATTGAAATTGAATTTAAAAATATGCTAACAAGATTAGAATATGAAGGCCTTCTTAAGTATTTCAAGATAGACAAAAGCCAAATATTCTCACAAGAAAACCACTACTTTGATACACCTGAATTTGATTTAAAAGGTAAAGACTCTGCACTAAGAATTCGTAAAAAGGGCGGGGCCTACGAAATGACCTTAAAACAGCCGGCATCTGTAGGGCTGCTAGAGACGAATCAGATAATAGGGGAAGAGGAAGCCTCTACCGCCATTCACCATGGGAGACTTCCAACAGGGATCATTCAGCGTCTCATCGAGGACTACCAAATTTCTTTTTCAACTATTAAATATTTTGGATCATTAATTACGGAGAGAGTAGAATTCAATTACAAACAAGGCTTACTGGTATTGGACCATAGTATTTATCTAACTGAAGAGGATTATGAATTAGAATATGAGGTTGAAAACTATCAGGTTGGAGAAAAAATTTTTCTTAAATTTCTTAAGCAATTTAAGATTCCTACACGAAAAACAGAAAATAAAATCCGCCGTTTCTATAGCAAAAAATACGAACTAACAAACCGTGATTAAATTCTTTAAATTAGCTAAAGGGAAGTTTCAATTTGGAATTTTTTCCAACATACTACTGCCTCTTTCTTCTATTAAGAATTGCTCACTTGGTACACATTAATAATGTGTTCAGAGTGACAAATTCACATTTTCAAAGCAATTAATTTGAGATATGAAATAGGCATTGTTAAAATAAATCTACATAATACTTTAAAGGAGTTGTCAACATGATTGAGAGAAAGCTTTCACCATTTGAATCCATTGGTGAAGATACATTACACCATCTTGTGGACACTTTTTATGGACTTGTTGCACAACATCCTGATCTTGCTCCAATATTCCCAAATCAATTTACAGAAATTGCTCGTAAACAAAAGCAATTCTTAACTCAATATTTAGGCGGCCCTGCATTGTATACAGAAGAACATGGCCATCCAATGATGCGTGCTCGCCATTTGCCTTTTCCAGTTACTCCAACACGTGCGAAAGCATGGTTATCTTGCATGACTCAAGCAATGGACAAAATTGGCTTAAATGGTCCAATAAGGGACGAATTTTATTCAAGACTTCATCTTACTGCCCAACACATGATTAACACGCCTGATGGCGAAGTTTTAGGTGAAGATCGTGAATAGTTCAAGATCTTCTGGCTCCAAGCAGCAATGTGGCGGAAATGAGAAAAAACCAATTGAGATTTATATGTTTATTGACCCATTATGTCCGGAATGTTGGGCATTAGAGCCCATTTTAAAGAAGCTTCAAATCGAATATGGCCGTTATTTTTCAATTAAGCATATTTTGAGTGGTCGATTAGCCGATTTAAATTTGAGTAAGAAAAAGAATTTTGAGAATCTCGCTCAAGTTTGGGAAAAGACTGCTAGCAGGTCAGGAATGTCATGTGATGGAAGCCTATGGTTAGAAAATCCCGTCGATTCTCCTTTTACAGTTTCAATAGCTCTAAAAGCAGCTGAATTGCAAGGGAGACGTGCTGGTCTTCGTTTCCTGCGAAGAATACAAGAGGGCTTGTTTTTAGAGAAACTAAATGTTTCTAATCTTGAAGTGTTAAAGGATTGCGCTAAGAGTTTAGGTTTAGATGTGGAGGAATTCATGTATGATATCCATTCCGAAAGTGCTGCGAAAGCCTTCCAATGTGATTTGAAGATCACATCTGAAATGGATGTACAAGAAATTCCTACGTTAGTATTTTTCAATGAAAATGTTGAGGATGAAGGAATTAAGATAACTGGTTCTTATCCATATGAGGTATATGTCCAAATTTTAGAGGAAATGCTCTCTGAAAAACCAGTGCAATCTCCCCCGCCTCCGTTAGAAACATTTATGAAATTTTTTAAATTTGTTGCCTCAAAGGAAATTGCCGTTGTTTATAATATGTCTATTTCACAAATTGAGCGGGAGATGAAGAAACTACTATTAAAGCAAGTGGTTGAACAAATCCCCGCTAAATATGGAACCTTTTGGAGATATATCGAAGAATAGAAAATGTCGTTTGCAAACGGCATTTTTTTATTTTAAGGCTATGTTAAAGGGGTATTGTTGGTTTTATAGCTAGTTGATTGGAGTTGAAATTTAACAGATCCTATAAAAAAAACGAAAATGCCTTGCAGCTTTTATACTGCAAGGCATTTTTCTATTATACGAACAAAGGGGATGGGAGAAATTTTTCACGGTTCAAACAAAGGGGTATATGTTTGTTGTGATCAACTTCACGTATATAATATAGCATGGGGTTAAAGATACTGACAATAAGTTTGTGCTTTATTTCACATAATTGTCAAATATCATAATTTCATGGAATGGACAATAGACATAATAGTACGAAGAATGAAAACTACTTTTTAAAAGGGTGGCCATGTTCGATGAGAAAATTCCCTTTCATTATTATGGTACTGTTTATTTTGATTGCCTTTTTCCTCCAAGTACTCGCATTATTAAAGATCTTCCCTCTATTGCTTAGTACACCAATATTGATTGTATCCATTTTTATTTTCATTTTTTACCTTAATGATAGAAAACGATTCAGAGGATTTTAAAAGGGATGGCTGCCAACAGGCACCATCCCCTTTATTTATGCTTTTGATAACAATTGTTCTAATTCATTCAATTTCTCTTCAAATACCTTACAAGCATTTTTGATTGGCTCTGCACTTGTCATATCTACACCAGCTTTTTTCAGCACTTCAATTGGATAATCTGAACTTCCCGAACTTAGAAAGTCAATGTATCTTTTGACTGCTGGCTCGCCCTCTTCTAAAATTTGCTTGCTTAATGCAGTGGCTGCACTAAAACCAGTTGCATACTGGTAAACATAATAATTGTAATAAAAATGAGGAATTCTCGCCCATTCTAATCCGATTTCCTCATCAATCACAATATCCTCATCACCGAAATATTTTTTATTCAATTCGTAATAGCTTTCCGTTAATGCATCCGCTGTTAATGCCTCGTTATTTTGTGCCTTTTGATGGATGATGTGTTCAAATTCCGCAAACATGGTTTGACGGAACACGGTGCCTCTAAAGCCTTCTAAATAATGATTGAGTAAGTATATTCGTTTTTGTTCATCATCAATTGTTTTTAATAAGTAGTCATTTAGGAGTGCTTCATTGCAGGTTGAAGCCACTTCAGCAACGAAAATAGAATAGTTACCGTAAGGATATGGTTGTGATTTCCGTGTATAGTAACTGTGAACAGAATGGCCAAATTCATGGGCAAGCGTAAATAAATTATTTACATTATCCTGCCAGTTCATTAGAATATACGGATGTGTACCGTATGCTCCTGAAGAATAAGCCCCACTCCGCTTTCCTTTATTTTCATGCACATCAACCCAGCGATTTTCAAAGCCCTCTGTTAATATTTTCGAATATTCCTCGCCTAATGGGGCTAACCCTTTAATGACTAAATCCTTAGCCTCATCGTATTTAATTTCCATTTTTACATCCTTCACAAGTGGAGTAAATAAATCGTACATATGAAGCTCATCAAGCCCAAGCACTTTTTTACGAAGCTTTACATAGCGATGTAATAAATGAAGATGATCGGTTACCGTATTTACAAGGTTATCATAAACACTCTCTGGTATATTATTAGCGGAAAGGGCTGAATGTCTAGCTGAATCATATTTTCTTACACGTGCATTAAAATTATCCTTCTTCACATTTCCACTTAATGTACTTGAAAATGTATTCTTAAATTCACCATACGTTTTATAAACGGCTTTAAACGCATCGTGTCTTACTCTAGGATCTGAGCTTTCTAAAAAGCGAATATAACGGCCATGAGTAATTTCTACTTCTTCGCCATTTTCATCCTTGATAGATGGAAATTGAAGGTCCGCATTGTTTAACATTCCAAACGTATTGCTAGAAGCATCCATCACTTCACTCGCTTCAGCTAGCAATGCTTCCTGCTCCGCTGTTAGGACATGTGGTCTTTGCAAATTAATTTCAGCTAGAGCATGCTCATATAATTTTAGTTCTGGTTTCTCATTTAAGAAGCTAGTTACTTTGCTCTCGTCTTGCGAGAGAACTTCTGGAACAATATAAGCCAACTGGCTGGCTGCTTGTGAATATAGATTTTTCATTCTGTCATCCAAGCCCTGGTAAAAAGAGTTCGTCGTGTCTTGGTCATAGCGCATATGTGAATATGTATAAAGCTTTCCAATTCGTTCTAACAGCTTGTCTTGGAACTGAAGTGCTTGATACAGTGTCTCTGCACTTTCCCCTAATTTCCCTTCGAATTCTTTAATCCCTGGGATTTGAGCTTTTACCTCTTGAAACTCTTTTTCCCATTCCTGGTCACTCGAAAAAATATCTTCTAATTTCCATGTATCTTGTTCAGGGATTTCGCTTCGTGCTGGCAGCGATTTTACTGCAGTTTCATTTGCCATCTTTCATCCTCCATTCTATATTCGCCCTACTTAAAGAAATGATCATTACATTATATTCTCCTTATCTTTTCAAACTCCTTTTCACAATTAGCAGCTAGGAAACTATTTACACTTTTATATAGTATGCCCTTATACATATTTTCATTTATTTATTTAAAAGGATTCGCTGATATTTTTGAAAAAATATCAGCTTCGCTCCCTCTCTTTCTCGATTGGACTTTGGAATCGATATCTTCCGTTTCAATTGGTAACTAGTATCTCCTTTTCTTGATATCAAACCCAATTGCTCTAACAGTAAAAGGTAATCGAAAATGGCTAATATCGGATTCACTTTTTCAAGCTGTGATAAATTTCTTACAATGATTTCATTTTTCTTAATTCTCTTATTTAAATGGCATTTAATTTCATATAGGGATATTAAATCATCGGGGCTTTTGTCGGCGATTATATCTATAAAAAATACGTTTGCCAAATGATCGGTGGTGTTTGGAGAAGTAGTGCGTGATGGACGGGAAGACCAATTTCTGGCGGTAATAAGAAAAGATTAAGGTTTTTGTTATATATTTCATGAAAAAAAGATTTATGCTGATTCCCTGGATGAAGAGCCCAATTTAGATTAAATTTTTCATTTTCACTATTCCAGCTTGATAGATTAAACTCATTGCCCATTTTGGGTTCCAATAAATCACTTAAGTCTATTTTTTTTATAGGATAAAAGGAATGATTAGCGAAGGCATTTTTTGTGGAATAGGGAGTGATTGATTCAACCAAATGAAATTGTTGTTTTTCGGGGCAATATGATGGAATATAGAACTTTCCAGAAGTAGTGGTCCGTAAAAATAAGTACTGAAAGTTTGACAATGCAACGATATTCCTCTTTTTAATGATTATTTTGTTGCTAGAAAGAATCCATAGTGGAATGTACCCATTCTGAAGATATGAATTCGTCCGCTTAATAAAAATGCTCTCTGGAATGGTTGAGCATTGAAACTCTAACGCGTATTTCTTTCCATTATAATTGAACATGATATCAGGTCGCTGTTGAATATCCCTATCATAGTACTCTAAATCGGAAGGAATCTTTTGTCTTATCAGCCACTGATAGAGTTGACGTTTTCCCTTCATGTGGTAATTCGATTCGCTTTCATAAAAATCACGGCAAGCTCCCCCCTGCTTATGGGCAAAATGAAAAATCCGCTGATCTCCTAATTTTAGCAAAACACTTTCCCCACAAATAGGGCAAAAAAATTCTTCTTTGCTGCGAAGGGCCAAAAGAGTGTCTTTTTTGTAATCAAGCCCTAGACAGATTTTTTCACCAATTTTTGTTTGTGCTGTTAACAATTATTTCTCGCCTCCTTCAACTATCATAATTCGCTATAATTATCATTAATTCCTTTTAATAGCAAAAAAAACTCGCCAATTCGACGAGTTTTTTATCATGGCTTCTTAGAGTAAGGGCGATAGTAACCGAGCTGTTGATTCAAGTACTCTTAAACCCAGATGTCTTTCATGAAAAATTGTTTTATCCAGCTGTTTAGAATATTCAAGGTCATTAATATATTCATCAACTAGCTTCTGAGTACTTTTAGTACGGAATAAGAATGCATTTACCTCAAAATTCAAATGGAAGCTCCTCATATCCATATTGGATGTTCCAATCGAGGCTAGTTCATGATCAACGATAACAATCTTACTGTGCATAAAGCCCCGTTGGTATTCATATACCTTAACGCCTGCTTCTAAAAGCTCTGGGAAATAAGATCTTGATGCATGAAAGACGATCCGTTTATCAGGTTTATTGGGTACTAGGAGGCGTACGTCTATACCACTTAGTGCTGCAACTTTTATTGCTGAAAAGATATCTTCATCTGGAATAAAATACGGTGAAGCAATCCAAACTGATTTTTCCGCACTTGCAATCATTGAGAAAAAGATATTTTTGATAACACTCCATTCGTTATCAGGCCCTCCAGCGATGAGTTGAACACCACCGTGACTTTCATTATCATTTTGGGGTGATAAGTATTCGGCTGTTAGGAAACTGTGATTAGTCATGTAATACCAGTCTTGTAAAAAAATTAGCTGAAGTGTTCGAACAGCTTCCCCACGAAGCATTAAATGCGTATCACGCCAAAAACCAATGTTCTTATCTCTTCCTAAATATTCATCTCCAATATTGAGCCCGCCAACAAATCCAATCGTCCCATCTATTATGATCATTTTACGATGATTACGGAAATTAAATTTATTATTTAAAAAAGGCAGTTTTACAGGCCCGAAAATCACCATTTCTATCCCTGCATTTCTTAGGTCGTTTATATAAGACTTGGACAACTGCCAAGAACCCACTGCGTCATATAAGAAACGAATCTTTACACCTTGATGGGCCTTTTCAATAAGAATATTTTTAATTTCTTGACCAATATGGTCGTGACGAACAATATAATATTCAAGATGGATATGATGCCTAGCTTTTTTTAGTTGTTCTAAGATATGGTGAAATGTTTCTTCTCCATTTGTTAAGATTTTTGTGGAGGTATCAAAGGAAATTGGACTATTCCCCAGTTTTTGAGCCAAATTGAATAATTTACCTTGGTGTTCCCCCATTAAGCTAAGCTTTTCATCACTTCTTGGATCATCCTCACCTTCAACTGTCAAAAACGCTTGCTTATCTAAGAAATACTTCTTCCTAAACATCTTTTCTTTCCGATAATTTCGGCCAAAAAGGAGGTAAAAAATAAAACCAACCAAAGGAAAGCTACCTAGAACTACTAACCAAGTGATCGTTTGAGTTGGGTGGCGGTTCTCAAGGAAAATAACAAAGCCAATAAAAATAACTGACAGTGTAACCAAAACACTTAGGACTCCAAAGATCCCACTTGCTAATCGATCCTTAAAGAAAAACAATAGTACGGATAATACCGCCAAAAATATAATAACCCTTACTGTGTTTTTCAGTGCCCTCACCTACCCGAGTTTTTTCAGGAAACAGTTAATGTTAAAAATACCGATTTCAATATTGAAATCGGTACATTAATTAGCGAAAATGTTTTCGTAATTCAGTAAAAACATTTCCAGAAATTATTTCTTTACCATATTCTTGAATACGATGAATGGTAAGTTGTGTTTCAAAACCGTACTCAAGCAAAATACTTAATATATCGTCAATTTCATCTTCTTCAAATAAGTCTTCAGGAAATTCAATATATAAATAGTATTTTCCTTCAAAATGATACAGCATTGTCACTAAATCATCCAATCCTGAACGATTAGATAAGCTAATAACATCCTCAAAGTCTTTAAAGCCAATGAGGAATTCTAACGTTTCTTCCTCAAGAATTATATCTTCCTCATCTGAATGATTGCGATTAAAATGATGATCCAAAAGATCTTCAATCTTATCATCAGCAGGAAAATCTTTTATTTTTTCATTAGGAATGGGGAGTTCAAACTTTTCTCCATCTTTTGACAACTGTGCTTTGGTAACCAGAACCTCTAAGCCTTTATCAAGTGCTTGGACTTGAATCCAAAGAGGACCTTCAATAACAAATTCTTCCTCATCATGGACTTCATCCATCATTTCCCAAAAGAGTTCTTCACTACGTTCGCGATTGTACCAAATCTCTTCACGGTCAAAGCCTCTTTCCTCTATATCACCATATGAAATGTAAAACTTCACTGTATTTTCATTAATGCGTTCAATCTCCATTAAAAACCTCTCCCTTCCGTTTTCCAGATTGAAGGGACTAAATACCCCCAAGCAGATACTGCCTTAGCATTTACTTAATTTCAAAAAAATTTTCATAAGGGTGTAAAAAAGTAAATACTTGTGTACTTTTATTTTATGTTAAAAGTACTAATAAGGGAAATAAAAAAGGCTGAAATCTAAAAAACCGTGTTAATACCTATTCAACTTAGTTAAGATTTTCATTATATTGTAGCAAAGTGGAATAGAAACCACAACGATATTATTTTTTATATACAAAAAAAGACCTCCAAAAAGAAGGCCTATTTATTTAATTAACCATACGCTGTGCTTCGCGCAACTGAAACGTTCGGACTCTTCTTGGGAGGAATCGTCTGATTTCATCCTCATTATATCCAACTTGTAAACGTTTTTCATCGATTATAATCGGTCTGCGCAAGAGACCAGGATTCTCTTTTATTAATCCAAATAAATCCTGAAGCGGCATTGCATCTAAGTTAACGTCTAATTTTTGAAATGTCTTTGATCTTGTTGAAATAATTTCATCCGTACCATCTTCAGTCATCCGAAGTATTTCTTTTATCTCTTCCATTGTTAATGGTTCGGAGAAAATATTTCTCTCTGTGTATGGTATTTCATGTTCTTCTAACCATGATTTGGCTTTCCTACATGATGTACAACTTGGTGAAGTGTATAGTGTAACCATTCGATCTTCACACTCCTCTTTTATTTGCGTCTATTTATTGATATATCCCGTATATTGAATTATTAAACCAATTTATTATAATCAAGTTAAATCATCTTTCAATAATCATTATAAATAAGTAATTTATATCATTGATTATACACCACTGTTTCTTAAAAGGGTATCTTTTTTTCAAAAAATATTGTAAGACGAAAAACAATTCAAAAATTTGTTGTATCACTATATTAGACGAATAATTCTCCTAAAAGTTTCATATTTTTTTATTATTTCATCTTGAAATTTTTCAATAATCATTATTCCTCTTCCTATAATGTTCGTCTATAATGTGTAATTAAGAGTTTGTCATCCAGAAATAAATTGTTTTCACTACTTTAATAATTTTATTTCTCTACGGCAAAAAACGATAAACCAAAATTCTATTCTCAATTAAAAATTTGCAGTGAAAACGCATTCATTTATTTTAAAAATCAAATCGAAAGTTATTTAATTTCCACTTTAAATAAACGGTAAGTTCTTTTACAATAAAGGAGGGATATTAATATCGTGCTACGAATATTCAAATCAGCTGATAATGAAGGGGGTTAATACTATGGGAGCATACATATTGGATTTAACTATTGTTGCTTTACTAATTGTAGGAATTACTGCCCTAATGGGTGTTATTACAAACAGTTTTGGTGAAAAAGTGTTTGGTGGTAAAAATCGAAGTGAATTTGTTGATGAAAGTGCTAAATACCAGACTGGATGGAAAACTGTCGGGGGCAATAAGAAATAATAAACAAAAAAAAACGATCTCGCAGCGAGATCGTTTTTTTTGTTTTATTTAGATTGTACTTTGTATTGTTTGAACTCTTTTTCCGAGCATAGAACAAAGTGACCAGGAGTCACCTCTCTAAATTCAACTGATTCATTAGGCTCGTAGTTATGACTAGCTGGATCATATGATTTCCGTTTCCGTGTCCGTTCACTGATTGGATCTGGAGCAGGAATCGCTGATAAAAGTGATTGTGTATACGGGTGCAGTGGATTTTTATAAAGTTCATCGGCAGGTGCAAGTTCTACCATTTTACCAAAATACATAACACCGATACGATCACTAATGTATTTTACCATTGAAAGATCATGGGCAATGAAGAGATAGGTTAAGTTTTTCTCTTTTTGAAGTTTTTTCATTAAGTTAACAACCTGCGCTTGGATAGAAACATCCAACGCTGAAATAGGTTCATCAGCAATGATAAATTCTGGTTGAACAGCAAGGGCACGTGCAATACCAATTCGCTGACGCTGACCACCACTAAATTCATGAGGATAGCGGTTCGCATGCTCTCTATTCAAGCCAACGGTTTCTAAGAGCTCATATACTTGCTCCATCCGATCTTTTTTTGAATTTGCCAAGCCATGGATATCAATTCCCTCGGCAATAACATCAGCTATTTTTAATCTCGGATTTAATGACGCATATGGATCTTGGAATATCATTTGCATTTTCCGATTAAAATCTTTTAATTGTTTTTTAGACTTTTTACCGTGGACGTTAACTCCATCGTATAAAACTTCGCCGCCAGTAGCATCGTATAAACGGATTATTGTTCGACCTGTTGTTGATTTACCACAACCAGACTCTCCTACTAATCCCATTACTTCACCTTTAAATATATCAAAAGAGACATTATCTACTGCTTTTACTTCGTTCACTTTACCTTCATTAAAATATTGCTTTAAATTTTTAATCTCAAGTAATTTTTCTCTTTGAGCCATTTATTTCCCCTCCTTTATTCCAGGGAATTGACCTTGATTCGTTTTCTCTAGAGTAGCTACTGGAGTATTTCCTGCAAATTGATTTTGGCGTCTTTTTACAGCCTCAGGTGGGTTAACCTTTGGTGCATCAGGATGTAACAGCCATGTTGCTGCATAATGTGTGTCAGAAACTTTAAAGAAAGGCGGCTCTTGCTCTAAATCAATTTTCATAACAAATGGATTACGTGGCGCGAACGCATCCCCTTTTGGTGGATCTAATAAATCCGGTGGTGTTCCCGGGATCGAGAATAGTTCATCATCTTGGGTGTCCATATCAGGCATTGAACTGATTAATCCCCATGTATATGGATGCTTGGGATTATAGAAAATCTCATCAGCAGTTCCAATTTCAACTATTTTCCCTCCGTACATAACAGCAACACGGTCGGCTACATTAGCAACTACACCAAGATCATGTGTAATAAAGATAATCGATGTATCGATTTTCTTTTGAAGATCTTTCATTAATTCAAGAATTTGTGCTTGAATGGTAACGTCAAGCGCTGTTGTCGGTTCATCTGCAATGAGAACTTTCGGGTTACATGCCAAAGCAATAGCGATAACAACCCTTTGCCTCATACCACCTGAGAACTGATGCGGGTATTGATCTACACGTAACTCTGCCTTAGGAATACCAACTAGCTTTAATAATTCAATTGCTCTTTCCTTTGCAGCGTGTCTGCTCATGTTTTGGTGTTTGATAAGCGGTTCCATAATCTGATTGCCAATTTTCATCGTTGGATTTAAAGAAGTCATCGGATCCTGAAAAATCATTGATATATCTTTTCCACGGATTTTTTGCATTTCTTTATCTTTTAATTTTGTTAAATCCTTGCCATCAAATAGAATCTGGCCGCTTTTAATTTCTGAATTTTGCTCAGGAAGTAAACGCATGATTGATTTGGTTGTTACAGATTTACCGGAACCTGATTCACCCACAATGGCTAAGGTTTCACCATTATATAAATCAAAACTTACGCCACGAATAGCTTTAACTTCACCCGAAAAAGTATGAAATGAAATATTTAAATCTTTTACTTCTAAAATTTTCTCCATTTACATCCACCTGCCTTCTAATCACGCATTTTTGGATCCAACGCATCACGTAATCCGTCTGCAACAAGGTTGAAGCATACCATGATTAATGCAATCATAATAGAAGGAATAATCATTTGATACGGAAAAGCAATCATTGATTTAAATCCTGAATTGACTAATGTTCCTAAAGATGCATGAGGTTCCTGTAATCCTAACCCGATAAAACTTAGAAATGCTTCAAAGAAAATTGCATTCGGGATGGAAAACATCGTATTAATAATAATTACACCAAACATATTCGGAATCATGTGTTTAAAAATAATAGACGAATTTGAAGCACCTAAGGTTTTAGCTGCCAGAACAAATTCTTGGCCTTTAAATTTTAATACTTGCGCACGTACCACACGGGCCATACTTGTCCATCCCGTAATGGTTAAGGCGAGAATAATTGGGATAATACCGGGTTTTAACACGAGAATCATCAATACAACAACAATCAGGTTCGGTATACCAACTATAACCTCTATGATCCTCTGCATTACACTATCTATACGACCACCTAAATAACCTGAGATGGCTCCATATGCAACTCCAATAGCCATATCAATTAACGCAGCCATAAAAGCGATAAATAACGATACTTGTGTACCTTTCCAAACACGTGCAAATTGGTCTCGGCCTAAATTATCGGTACCAAACCAATAATAGGCATCCACCTTACGAACTTCATAAGCGTTATATTCGATACCATCTCTTCTTGACAAGGTACCATCAAACGGAAGCCAGTGAACATCCTCTAAACCTTGAATTCGCGGTGGCAAATTATTATGTTTCGTGTTTTGCGTATCGTAGGAATATGGCGTAATCATTGGTCCAACAAAGGCCATGATAATCATAATAACCAGGATTATCATGCTGACCACAGCACCTTTATTTTTCCGGACTCTTAGCCATGAATCCTGCCAGAAATTTAAACTTGGTTTAGCAATTTTTTCACTTTTTGATGGATCAATATGGACAGGAGCAAACATATCCTTTGAAATTGTTATGTCTTTGTTGCTCATTTTGTTTTCCCCCCCGATACACGAATACGTGGGTCGATGATTCCATAAAGAATATCAACAATTAAGATAACTACGATAAATAATACAGCAAATAATATGTTAGTTCCCATAATAACGGGATAATCATTCATATTAATCGATTTAACGAACTGCTCACCAATTCCTGGGATTCCAAAAATTTGCTCAATAACAAGTGACCCAGTCATTAAGCTAACAGCTAATGGTCCTAAGACAGTTACAACAGGAATTAAGGCATTTCTCAAAGCATGCTTAAAGCTAATCTGCCAGCGGCTCGCACCTTTAGCTCTCGCCAAAGTAATATAATCAGTTCCTAAAACCTCAACCATTTCAGTACGCATAAAACGCGCTGCAATTGAGATTGGGAACATCGCAAGTGCAATAGTAGGAAGGATTGTATATTCAGGTCCTTTCCATAACATTACCGGAAGCCAGCCTAATTTAACCGAAATAAAATATTGCATTAATCCAGCAAAAATAAATGATGGTACAGATTTACCAACTACTGCGATAAATGTTGAACCGTAATCTATCCAAGTGTTTTGCTTTAGAGCTGCAACTACACCTAATAAGATACCTAAAATTGAACCTACAACCATTGCTTGAAAACCTAATTGTGCAGAAGGTCCAAGTCGATTAGCAATAAGTTCTGTCACAGGGGTATTATCAAATTGGAAAGAAACTCCTAAATCCCCTTTTACCAAGCTCACCATATAGTTAAAATATTGAACAGGCAGGGGGTCATTCAAGCCATATTTATCTAGCAAAATAGTACGCTGAACTTCAGATAGCTTTTCGAAATTATTAAAGGGACTACCTGGAATTAGCTTCATGAGGAAAAAGGTAAGCGATGTTACGACAAAAAGTGTAATAATCATATAGCCAACACGTTTTAGTATATATTTGACCATGCCTACACCTCCTAATTAATTGAATTTTCGACATCTTACGACAATTCTCATACAGGTAAAAAGAGAGTATATTGGTAAATATACTCTCTTTTTATTTGATTAGTTATAGTTACTATTTTGTGATTTTAATCCACTGGTAACTATAGTCAGGACCAAATGCATGGTGAGCAAAACCTTGAACCTTAGGATTGATTAGAAGGTTAACTGAACGTTGGTAAAGTGGTGCGATTGCCGCATCATCTTCTAACAAGATTTTTTCTGCATCTTGAAGAGCTTTCCAACGATCTTGTGGCTTAGCTACAAGTTCTTCACTAGCTGATTTAATTAACTTATCAAATTCAGGATTGCTGTAGTTCATGTGGTTTTGTCCGCCGTTAGTAACCCATAGATCCATGTAAGTCATTGGGTCAGCGTAGTCAGGTCCCCAACCACCCATTAATAAATCATAATCCATAGCATCTTCACGAGCGATACGAATTTTGAAAGGAACTGCTTCGATTGTAATTTTTAATCCTGGTAAGTTTTTCTCTAACTGATCTTTAATGAATGCGTCAGTTACTTTTGAAGTTTCAGTATCTTGACCTACATAAGTAAATTTAACTTCTTTAAGTCCAGTTTCTTTAAGACCTTGTTCCCAAAGCTTTTTAGCTTCTTCTTTATTAGCACTTAGGTAAGTTCCTGCAGTATCACGGAAATCTTTACCGTCTAAGAATGAGAAACCTTTTGGTACTAGGAAATCAGCAGGGATAGATCCGTTTGCTAATACATCTTCTGTTAAAGCTTTTTTGTCAACAGATAAAGCAATTGCTTTACGGATATTAACATTCTTCAACGCTTTGTTCTTTTCGTTCATTTTTAACCACCAAATAGATGGCTCTTGGTAGCGAAGTAAATCTTTTTGTCCTTCAAATTGAGAAAGGATTGCAGCTTGTGCAAGCTTCGGTGTGATATCAGCTTCACCAGCAGTATATGCGTTTGCAGATGCTTGTGGATCTTTAGAAACGTTAAAGTTAATTTTTTCTAAAGTAACGTCTTTTGCATTTACATAATCAGCATTCTTTTCTAATACCCACTCAGTACCAGTAGGACCATCCCACTTAGTCATTTTAAATGGACCATTGTAAAGTAGGTGAGTAGCATCTTTCGCATAGTTAGTGCCTTCTGCTTCAACAAACTTTTTGTTTTGTGGGTAGAACAATGGGAATGTTAGGTAAGATTCGATGTATGGAAGCGCTCTCACTAAAGTGATTTCGACAGTATAATCATCTAATGCTTTAATACCTAAATCTTCCACTTTTGCTTTACCAGCAACAATTTCAGATGCATTTTTGATTTTTCCTTCCATAAAGTATGCACCGTATGGAGAAGCAACTTTCGGATTAATTGCACGTTGCCATGCAAACACAAAGTCATGTGCAGTAACAGGGTCACCATTAGACCATTTTGTATCTTGTTTTAATTTAATTGTAATAACAGTTTTGTCATCATTGTAAGTTGGTGCACCCTCAGCAACGCCAGGGATAACTTTTTGGTCTGGATCTAAGCGATATAGACCTTCGTTTGTTGCATTAAGTGTTGTAAAACTTAATGCGTCTTGAGACATTACACTGTCCATAGAAGGAATTTCTGCAGACTCAAGAACATTTAGAACTTGCTCATCAGCTAAAGCAGTTTCATCAGCACCAGTTTTGCCTTCATTCTTTTCCTTGCCTTCATTCTTGTCTCCGCCTGAACATGCTGCTAGAAACATGCTTAGAACTAGTGATAGTACTAAAAGTAGTGAAAGTTTTGATTTCTTCACTAGTAGACCTCCCTTTTCTATTATTCTGAAAAATTACTACATTCTCTATTATACATATTTTAAATTAATTGTACATTATTTTTTAGAATTTTATTTACAGGATTGAAACATTCGTTACGTATTCGTTACAAATTCCTGTGTTATAATTTACACTTATAATAATTTATTTGTATAATATTAAGTGTCTACCCTTATTAAATCTATGTTTTGGAGGTTATACTGTGAATTACAGATTAAGGAAAAGACTTTTAATATTGGCACTAACACAGTTGCTTATACTAATAATTTCTTCATTTTCAAAAAAAGGATTTTCATTATTTAGTTATATCGATATATCGTTTTATGTTTCTTCTCTGCTTCTTCTTACATCCTTACTACTTTATACGATAAATTCTGGCTTTTACGATGCCATTGGTAAATCATTTAATTTGGCTTTTTCAAGAGGGCAAAACAATAGAAGGTTGGAAGATATTCCTGCATTATCAGAGCTCATTACATTCAATCCATCACCCCTTCTATTTCATGGATTAGCTAACGGTCTACTGATGTTAATCTCCTGTTGCCTATATTATTTTTTACGGACTTGAAATTAAATATACAGTTCATTTATAATAAGAACAATTGTATAGTTGCTTAACAGGCTATGATAAAGAGTAGTACGTATTTTCCTTCGTTTCAGAGAGTTTGTGGCTGGTGTAAACAAACACGAATAAATACGGAATGGACTTTGGAGCCTCTGTCTGAACATATAAAAGTAGGATTTGACGTTTTCCTTGCGTTAAAAGGACTCCTGATCGTCATTGTGGATGATTGTGGAATTGAGTGACTCTTTATTGAGTAATTTAGGGTGGTACCGCGGAACCATTCGTCCCTATTAGTTTTATGGGGATGAATGGTTTTTTTTTATATATTTTTAGGAGGAAATTAATCATGAAAACGATTTTTTCTGGTATTCAGCCGAGTGGAACAATAACACTTGGTAACTATATCGGGGCATTAAAACAGTTTGTTGAAATGCAAAACGAATACAATTGTTTCTTTTGTATCGTTGACCAGCATGCCGTTACGGTTCCACAGGATCCAATAACACTTCGCAAAAATATTCGAAGTTTAGCGGCATTGTATCTAGCAGTTGGAATTGATCCAGAAAAAGCTACTTTATTTATCCAATCAGAGGTCCCTGCTCACGCACAGGCAGGATGGATTATGCAATGTGTTGCCTATATTGGTGAACTTGAAAGAATGACACAATTTAAGGATAAATCTATTGGTAAAGAGGCTGTGCAGGCAAGTCTTTTAACTTACCCGCCACTCATGGCTGCAGATATCCTCTTATATAACACGAATCTTGTACCTGTAGGTGAAGATCAAAAGCAACATTTAGAATTAACACGGGATTTAGCTGAAAGATTTAATAAAAAATACAGGGACATATTAACTATCCCTGAGATTAGTATTCCTAAAATTGGTGCTAGAATTATGTCATTGCAAGAACCAACAAAAAAAATGAGCAAATCAGATCCAAATAAAAAGGCAATTATTACACCATTAGATGACCCGAAACAGATTGAGAAGAAAATTAAGAGTGCTGTCACCGATTCAGAAGGAATTGTTAAATTCGATAAATTAAACAAACCTGGTATATCTAACTTATTATCGATTTATTCTATCCTAGGTGGTAAATCAATAACAGAAATTGAAGGAATGTATGAAGGGAAAGGATATGGTGATTTTAAAGGCGATTTAGCAGATGTCGTCGTAAATTTCTTTCAGCCTATCCAAGAAAAATACTATGATTTACTCGAATCATCAGAACTCGACCGGATTCTAGATGAAGGTGCAGAAAAGGCAAATCTAGTGGCAGCTAGAACTCTTAAAAAAATGGAAAATGCAATGGGACTTGGTAGAAAAAAAAGATAACAACAAAAAGCCTGACCCACAAAAGATATGGAATACATATCTTTTGGGTCAGGCTTTTAATTTACTTTCGGACCGTGCTCCATTTCCCAAAGCTTTTCAAAAAACGGCTGTCCTTTTATTAAATTTTCACAAAATGTCTCATGTCGCTTAGACCACCCATACTTTGTTTCCTCAAACAATTGTTCCCATGCAGCTTCAAAATTTAATTCTTGAATGGTTGAATAATGCTCCGGGCACCATTCGGTATACCAATATCTAACTTCTGCTTCATTACTAGATGAGAGCAATTGATCTAAAGCCATAAATAACAGTTGTTTTAATTGACGCTCTTTTCTTGTTAAACCTCTCATTAGTTCTGGTTCAGGTGAGAGAATATGATAGTCCTTCATTTTTTCCTGCTCATAAAAATGATATTTAGTAGCCTCGTGTTGGGCAATCATTTCGTACACCAATTGCTCTTGTCTAGGAATTAACCGACTTTTTCGAATCGGGATATTATAGCCTATGGTATCAATTGCTAAGATCCCAATTCCATCCGTTACCACGAAGCAATAGTCAAGTTGAACTCTTTCATGGTTTTTTCTTAAATAGGCTTTCTGATAAATATCATCTAGAAGTTGTTGAGGTAATTCCGACAAATCGTTTTCAATGTACTTAAACAAAACAGGCTCAACTTTTATCAGTGGTACCTGATCTAACAGTTCCACCCCGTCATCCTTACGCCATTCATGAAAGTGACATACATTATAACCGTTTTCTTCCCCTTCAAACCAATTTACCCATACATCATGAAGATACAACATTTTACAACCCCTCACTTCAAGAAACTGTTTGTAAATCAGTATGGGCAGACCTTAGTTAAATTATTCCTTTATATATATTTTGCTCCAATTTCAATGATTGACCTAATTTTTTAGCACTTGTCCTATTATATATCTTAATGTATATGGGTATATGATATTGGTTATTCCAGAATGAAGAGAATAACAAAAAAATCTACCACATTAATGGCAGATTTTATCTTTTTGATTTTGGATTGAAAGCATCCTTTAGTCCTTCTCCGATAAAGTTTATCGATAAAATAGTAATCGTTATAATTAATGCCGGCGGTACCCATATCCAAAGCTTAAATTGGAGAACATCCGGCTCGTTTGCCGAATTCAACATATTTCCCCAACTTGGAATTTCCTGAGGGACACCAAAGCCAAGAAAACTTAATCCTGTTTCAGCGACAATCATTGTCGCAAATGTAATCGTCGCTTGCACGATAATAGTAGATAAAATGTTTGGTAATAGATGTTTCATAATTACTTTGGCTGGTGAACAACCAATTGAAATAGCTGCCGTAATATATTCATTTTCTTTTTCAGCGAGGATTTTACTACGGACAATCCGGGCGATTCCCCCCCAGCTTAACAAGCTAATGGTTCCGATTAATACCCATAACCCATTTACTTTTCCAAAAAGAATGGCATTAAGGACTATTACAAATACTAGAAATGGAAAGTTTAAGATAAAATCAGTAAATCTCATTAATATACTATCTACTGCTCCACCAAAATAACCTGAAATAGAGCCGATCAATGTTCCAAGTAAAATGACAAATAATGTACAACTCATTCCAACTAATAACGATATGCGGCCCCCATAGAGTAATCTCGTAAAAACATCCCGCCCGGCTTTATCCGTTCCAAGCCAATGATCACCCGATGGTTCTAACGACATTTGGCCAATATTAATTCTCGTAATATCTGCAGTGGTAATAAAAGGAGCTAGTATCGAAACAATAGTAACAATTAATAAAAAGGTAAAGCTGACCATTGCTAATTTATTTTTTACAAATTTCTTCCGAGCAATGGCAAAAGGAGATAAACTTTTTTTCGGGGGTGTTACGATAACATTTTTTTCGTATTGTGTTACGACTTTCATTTTTTCTCCCCCTAATCTAGCCTAATTCTCGGATCTACAACACCATATAATACATCCGCTACTAAATTGCCGATAAGTGTTAAGAAAGAGAAAAACATGGTCAATGTCATTAATACTGGATAATCTCTTGTCCCGACAGACTGCAGGAATAATTGTCCAAGACCTGGATATGTAAAAATCGTCTCGGTGATAATAGCACCACTAATAATGGCAACAATATCAAAGCCTAAAAAGGTTATAAGTGGGATAATTGAGTTTCTTAAAATATGAACATTGTATATCTTACTTTCCGGAGTCCCTTTTGCACGAGCAGTACGAACATAATCTTTACGACTATTTTCAATAATATCGTTACGTAAAAATTGTGTATAACTTGCTGTACTTAATAATCCAAGTACGATAGCTGGTAAAAAAACATGGTGAAAACGGCTTAGCCACCATTCTAAGGTTCCATCTGTAACACCAATGTCTACTGAGCCATTAGATGGAAACCAGCCTAACTTAAATGAAAAGAAAAAGATGGCGAATACCCCTGCAATAAAGGATGGAATTGCCAAGCCTATGTAGTTTAATCCTCCTATTAGGTTATCCATTAAGGTATACGGCTTTCGACCTGCATATGAACCCATAAAAAATGCAAGGACGTATGTTATTAAGATAGCTGAAATGCCTAATAGTATGGTGTTAGGGAGACGTTCTCCAATAACCTCAGATACAGCAATTTTGAATCGTGTTGATTTCCCAAAATCCCCCTCCACGAAACCACTAATCCAACGGAAATACTGCTGAGGCATCGGATCATTGTATCCCAATTTCTCACGCATTTCTGCGATGTATTCTGGATTTGTATTTCTTGGATCAATCTCTCCACTAAGAGAATCCCCCGGCATGAATTTTGCCAAGGAAAACACTACTATGGAAGTAAGGAGTAACATTGGAATCATTCCCAATATTCTACGAAATGCATATTTCAACATGTGCATTCTCCTTGTCTATAAGCTTTGGTAACCACAAGCTGTATATCTCGACTAATTTGTTCAAATGGGAGAAGCAAAGCCTTCTCCCATTTGAAGTTCAAAATTGAGTTGTCAGTATTAGTAAGCCCTTAAAACAAATTGTATTAACTTTTTAGAAAACTGTACTATTGTTTTATCCACCATTCGTTTGGACGGTTCATACCAGATACGTCAAATTTAACTTCCTGAACTCGCTTGCTAACAGCCATTGTTTCTTCTAGTTCAGCAATTGGTAATACGGGAAGATCTTGCATGAATAGTTTTTGCCATTGTACATAAAGATCCTTACGTTTTTCGTTATCTGTTCCAACAACACTGATATCAAGTGCTTGATCCAACAATTTATCACTGTCCGCATTTACCCAGCGTGGATAGTTCCAAAGTGCTTTTGAGCCCCAAAGTGGCGTTGGATCTGGATCTGCACCAGTTGACCAGCCTCCGAAGAATACTTCCATTGATTTGTCCGCTTTTTCAAGCATTTCATAGTAAAGATTTACGTCAGTCATCGTTAATTTAGTTTTCAATCCAACAGCTTCCCAATATTGAGTCATTGCTTTGGCACGAGATTCAAAAGTTGGGTTATCCGTTGCATAGTGGCTGAAGTTTACAACGAATTTCTTACCGTTTGGATCTTCACGGAATCCATCGCCATCAATGTCTTTGTAGCCTGCTTCATCTAATAGTGATTTAGCTTTTTCCGGATCATATTTGTATTGCTCTAAATCTTCATTAGGTGCTGCAATCCAATGGTTTGTCGGGATTGGACGGTTCACAGGTTTACCTACACCAAAGAAGAACGCCTTAACCCATTCCTCACGATTGATTGCATAATACATTGCTTCACGAAGCTTTTTCTCTTGGTATTTTGGTTCGTTCATGACATTTTTCTCGCCATCCCAAGTACCTAATCTGAAACCAACATAGTAATAGCTTACGCCAGGATAAGTTACTGCGTTTACATTATCCAGCGCTTTAACTTGATCAATAATACTAGGATGGAAAGAAGTCATATCAAGCGTT
This sequence comes from Bacillus sp. ISL-7, assembly GCF_018613065.1. Next base: position 146,734 of record NZ_JAGGQW010000031.1, read on the forward strand.
CCGTTTTTAAGTTCTCCTACAGAAAGAGATGGGTCGATCACTTTAACAACGACTTTTTCGATATGCGGTTTGCCTCCGAAGTAATCATCAAAGCGCTCCATTTCAACTGATTCACCGGGGATAATTTTAGAAACTTTAAATGGTCCTAAACCAACTGGCTTTGTACGAACCTGTTCAGACCCCATCATATCTTTTACAGCAATTCCTTTAAATGCTGTACGGTTCATAGGGTATGTCCAAAGATTATCCAAGTTGTTTACACGGGCCTTATCGAATGTAATTTGAATGTGGTAATCGTCGACTACTTTAATACCAGCGATTTCCTTTGCTTTACCATCATGATAATCTTGTGCACCCATAATGTTTCTTACGTTATCAAAGCGCGGACCTTCATAATCCTTGTCAGCAACAACTTTCAAAGCGAATTCCCAGTCCTTAACTGATAATTCGTCCCCGTTGTGCCATTTAACACCTTGTTTGATTTCGAAGTCAAACACTTTATTGTCTGCTGTTTTCCATGAGGCGATATGTGGTTGTGCCTTTAGGTTCTCATCATAATCAATTAAGTTTTCATCAAAGAAATCAATTACATATGCATCAGTTTGTGTACCATAAAAAGAGTAGTTGAATTTACCTTCAGGTGCTGAATCCAATGCATAGACTAGTGTACCGCCATCCTGTGGTTTTCCGGCTGTTTCGCCGCTTTTACCTTCATTTTCATTTTTCTTTGTACCCGCTTTTTCACCGCCGCTGCAAGCTGCTAAAAATGCGGACAGAACCAGCATTAATGCTGCTAACATAAGCATACTTCTCTTCTTCATTTGTTTCCCCCCTAATTGTTTTATATTTATCCTTTTGCAACAGACTAGCTCCAGCCCCTAGTCACTTTCACTTTTCTAGTAAAGGTGGCAAGCTACTCGATGAGAGGGCTTCACCTCCTTTAATACTGGCTTACTTTTAGAACATTCCTCCATTGCCATTGGGCAGCGGGGATGGAATGTGCATCCAGATGGAGGACTGATAGGGCTTGGCACATCACCTTTTAAAATGACCCGCTCCCTTTTCACCCTGGGATCTGGAGTTGGAATAGCTGAAATTAATGCCTGTGTATATGGATGGAGAGGTTTAGCGTATAGGTTGTCTTTATCCGAAACCTCAACCATATTCCCTAAGTACATAACACCTATTCGGTCACTCATGTGTTTAACAACACTTAAGTCATGCGCAATGAAAAGAAAAGTAAGATCAAATTCTTCCTGTAAGTCCTTTAACAGGTTTAATACCTGTGATTGGACGGACACGTCTAGTGCTGAAACCGGTTCATCGGCGATAATTAATTTGGGTTTTAATGCTAGAGCTCTTGCTATTCCAATTCTTTGGCGCTGTCCCCCAGAAAATTCGTGGGCATACTTGTAATAGGCATCGGGCGGCAAGCCTACTTTATCTAACAAATCCATGACTTCCCGTTTTAACTCAGCTTTATCTTTTTTTGAAAAATTATAAATGGGTTCTGCAATTATATCTCCAACCATTTGCATGGGATTCAAGGAAGCATAGGGATCCTGAAAGACCATCTGCATATCTTTGCGAATCTCTCGAAGTGATTTACCAGTTACTTTGGTAATGTCTTTTCCATTAAAGAGAATTTGTCCCCCCGTTGGTTTAAGTAAACGAAGAATGGTTCTCCCTGCCGTAGATTTGCCACATCCGGATTCACCTACTAGTCCAAGAGTTTCTCCTTTTTTTATCTCAAAAGAGATATTATCTACCGCTTTTACATTTCCAATAGTGCGCTTGAAGAACCCACCTTTGACTGGGTAATAGGTTTTAAGATTTTTAATCTCTAATAGATTTTCAGATTGAGAGGAAGAATGGACTTCCTTTTTATGTATATAAATGGTACTCATTTTTTCACCCCTTCCCTTGGCTTGCTAGTTTCAAAGAGCAAACAGGCAACCTCATGGCCTTGTTCAACATCTTCAAGCAAAGGGGTAATTTTAGTGCATTCAGGCATGGCGTTTGGACATCGATGGGCAAATCGGCAGCCAGTTTTCGGCATATTTATAAGCGATGGGACGATACCTTTAATCGAACTTAACCGTTCTTCTTGTCCATCCAATTTCGGGATTGCCCCTAAGAGCAAACCTGTATATGGATGTTTAGGATTATGGAAAAGTGTATCCACATCGGTCCGTTCTACAATCCTTCCAGCATACATCACCATTACTTCGTCACACATTTCAGCAATTACACCCAAATCATGTGTAATCAAAATAACAGACATATCATTTACGGCTTGTATATCTTTTAAAAGTTCGAGAATTTGGGCTTGAACGGTAACATCGAGGGCAGTGGTTGGCTCATCAGCAATTAATAATCTAGGCTGACAAGCAATGGCAATGGCGATCATGACGCGTTGTCTCATCCCGCCTGATAATTGGTGCGGATACTCATCAACGAGTTTTTCTGGCCGGGAGATTCCAACACTTTTCAATAAGGCGATCGATTTTAACCGAGCCTCTTTTTTAGTAATCTTTGTATGGTTAAAAAGGACTTCTTGGAGTTGATATCCAATTGTAAAGACTGGATTTAATGAGGTCATTGGTTCTTGGAAAATCATGGAGACGTCTTTCCCACGGATTTTATTGATTTGTGATTCGGACATTTTCTCAAGATTTACTCCATCAAAAATGACTTCACCTGATTTTATTTTTCCACTTCCTTTCGGGAGTAACTTCATAATCGAAAGGCTCAAAACAGACTTACCACAACCAGATTCTCCAACAATACCGATAATTTCCCCTGGCATTACATTGAACGAAACATTTTCTACTGCATTATAATCAGTTCCGTCAATATCAAAAGCGGTCTGTAAATTTTTCACTTCAAGCAATGGTGCCTCTTTGTGCAGCGATTTTTTTGCGCTCATAGTACACCTTCCAACTTTTTTTAATTATTCAGTTTATTCTATATATTCAATAAAATTCTATTACAGAATTGTTACAATTGCAAGATTTTTTTGCACAATTTCTAATATATGTTATTTCATCATTAAAAAAAGCCTTATTTCACTGGCTTTTTTCGAAGGTCTTATTATAGTATTCTAGATATTTTATTGCAGGATTTATAAAAGATAGTTTTGTAGAATAATTATTGTTTTTGTAAAAATGTTCAATCAAATGATATCCTGCAGCATAACCTAATAGATTTGGCAGTCTTCCTCCTCCATAAAGTAATTCATCGTGTTTCTTTTCATGTTTTTTTGTGTTTAGCTGTTCTTTCAAATATTTCTCCCAAAAATTTAATAACTCCTTTTCTTTATAAATACGGCACCATGGAGCTAAATATTCCCGTCCACAATTTTTTAAAACTGCATATTCTGCCAGTCCTTCTATGATAATGGAATCAAGCAAAGTATAGTCTTCCAGCCTTTTATCTAACAACCTAAGCCGGCAGACGTGGTGGTATTCATGAATCAAAAGTGCCTCTACTTCTTTTGGGTCATCATAAGTAGAGAGAAAAAGAAACATTTTATCAGGGAACGAAACACCAGCCTTGCTTTTAGCTTCTCTGATAAAAAAACCTCCTGACTGTGCTACTGGAAAGAGAAAAATTGGTATGTCAGGGCCATTCCATTTATGTTTATATTTATTAAATAGACGCTCTACTTTATCCCATGCTTTTTGTTCCTTCATCTGAACAAGATTGTTCCTTGCGGCCCTAGACGGCCGATACATCCCAAAACCCATCAATTGATTATAAATTTCCTTTGCGGTTTGTTTTTTAAAATATGGCTCTAATCTTTTACAAATCTTAACGGGTCTGTCAATCTCCTCCTCTAACCATTGCTCTGTTCGAATGATTCCCATTACTTCACCCCATTTAACTTCACTCACTCTCTGATCAGTTTATTAAACGTAACAAAAGTGGTTCATGTATTTCTGAGGTATTATTTCTCAAAAAAAATTCGACCAGAAAATATCTCTGGCCGAATTTTTTACTTATTCATATTTTTTGAAAACAATCGTTGCGTTGTGGCCGCCAAAGCCTAGCGAATTACTCATGGCTGCTTTAATTTCTTTCGAACGTGCTTTATTGACGACATAATCTAAGTCACATTCAGGGTCAGGTGTTTCATAATTCATTGTTGGAGGAAGGATGCTGTCTCTTATTGCTAAAACAGTGAAAATCGCTTCGACACCACCTGCTGCACCTAGAAGGTGTCCTGTCATAGATTTAGTTGAGCTGATTGCTAATTTATATGCATGTTCGCCAAATACTTCCTTTACCGCAAGGGTTTCAAACTTGTCATTATATTCAGTACTAGTCCCGTGCGCATTCACATAATCAATTTCCTCAGGTTTTAATCCGCCATCATTAATAGCCATTTTCATTGCACGGGCACCACCTTCACCACCAGGTGCTGGTGCAGTTATATGATAAGCATCACCAGTTGCCCCATAACCAATAATTTCGGCATAGATTTTAGCACCACGTGCTAAGGCATGATCAAGTTCCTCCAGAACAATGATCCCGGCACCTTCACCTATAACAAAGCCATCGCGGTTTTTATCGAATGGTCTGCTAGCTGTCTTCGGGTCTGGATTTGTTGAAAGAGCCGTATTCGCGCAGAAGCCTGCGACAGACATTTTTGTAATTGGTGCTTCCGCTCCGCCGGTCACCATTGCATCTGCATCACCGCGTTGAATTACTTTAAAGGCATCACCTATGGAATTAGTTCCTGTTGCACAGGCAGTTACTGTACAAGAATTGAACCCTCTTGCCCCAAGTATAATTGAAACCTGTCCTGTTGCCATATCAGGAATCAACATTGGTACAAAGAATGGGCTTACACGCTTGTAGCCTCTCTTCTGAAATATTTCGTATTGCTGTTCAAATGTTTCCATTCCGCCGATGCCAGAACCAATCCATACTCCAACACGATGGGAGTTATCTTCATTAATAGTTAAATTAGCATCTTTTACTGCCATTAATGCCGATGCAACTGCAAATTGTGTAAAACGGTCCATTTTGCGTGCATCTTTTCTATCCATAAAGGCTTCTGGGTTAAAATCAGTAGATTCTGCGGCAACTTTTGCAGGATATTCATCTGCATTAACTCTTGTCAATGGCCCAATCCCTGATTTACCTTCTAATATGTGCTTCCATGTTGTTTCAGCATCATTTCCAAGTGGGGTTACTGCACCTACGCCTGTTACAACGACCCTGCGCTTTTCCATTTTATCTATCTCCTTCATTTCGTATCTTGTTTCGTATGGTTATTTATCAAAAAAAATCTCTTTATTTTCCCCATCTAATGGCAATTGCTCCCCAAGTTAAGCCTCCGCCGAAGCCAACCATGACAATGAGGTCATCATCTTTAATTCTTCCCTCTTCTAAATCTTCCACAATCGAAATTGGAATCGATGCAGCAGAAGTATTACCATATTTATTAATCGTTTTGGACATTTTTTCGACTGGCAGCTCTAATCTTTGTCTAGATGCTTCCATAATACGAATATTGGCCTGATGAGGAATAAGGAAATCAACATCATCCTTTGTTAAACCTGCTTTTTCGAGAACATTGATACAGCTTTCCCCCATTTGCCTTACAGCAAATTTGAACACTTCTCTACCATTCATAATAATATATTCATCCTGGTAAAGGTGTTTTGATCCAGTCCCATCTGCTCCAAGCTCAAAGGAAAGGATTCCGCGATTTTCTGAAACAGGTCCAATTATGGTGGCACCAGCCCCGTCCCCAAACAATACTGCCGTATTGCGGTCACTCCAGTCAGTAACTTTCGAAAGCTTTTCCACGCCAACGACTAGGACATATTTATAAACTTCGGTTTCAATGAATTGTTTCGCTGTCACAATTCCGTACATGAAGCCAGCACATGCTGCACTGACATCCATCGCTGCCGCCTTTTTTGCCCCCAGCCTTTCTTGAATTCTGCAGGCAACCGATGGAAAAGGTGTATCAGGTGTAACGGTAGCTACCAAAATTAAATCAATCTCTTCCGCGGTAATTCCAGCATCTTGAATGGCCTGTTTTGCTGCTTCAAATGCCATATCTGATGTATTAACATCATCGGCAGCAATTCTTCTTTCTTCGATACCTGTCATCGTACGAATCCATTCATCAGAGGTATCCATTATTTTTTCTAAATCTTTATTGGTGACAATTTTCTCTGGTAAATACCTGCCAATCCCAACAATACCTGCTTTCACAAGTTCCAACTCCTTTTTTTTCGCAAGATTCTCTATATCCTAAAGTTTAATATCAATTATTATGACTTGGTACTAATTTTATCAAATAAAGCCTATTTTAAGCAACTGTTTCTTCTTATTTCTCTCTCCGAATAAGTATATTCCATTAAAAAAAATGGCTAATTAAACTTTGCAGTTGATTTACACTTCAGGCGCTTCTCTCCAATAAAACTTGGCTGTAAAATCAACAAATAATCCTTAACATAGCAAAAAAAATAAATAAGCCCCCTATTACGAGAGCTTACTTCCTTTTTATAGTTCTTTTCGACCTTCAGCTAGACCGAGTTCATATGCTTCTTGCATGACCTTTGTAAAAAGATTCATGAATGGCTCGATTAATTCCATTGATAATTCCACACCGGCCGTGTCCAATTGTTCCTTTGCTTCTGGTAAGTATTTCATCGCGATCTGCATAAATTGAAAAGTTTTATCTTGACTGTTCATATGTACTCCTTCAATTTTTCATTTTGGCAAGTTTCCTGTTTTTTTATAATCTTCAATTTGATTGTTTATCTCCTGAATGAATTCTTTGTTTACATGGGGACTAAATTTACCAAGTGAAATAACATTGTCTTGAAAATCATAGGAAAGGTTACCTGCTTTTAGTTCCCCTTTATTGTATAGATCTGCAACTTTTTCATATAAAATATCTACCTGCTGTATGGTACTTGTTAATACCGTAGATTCACCTAAATCAGATTGGTCAGAAACATAACCGATTACATACATGCCGTGTTCCTTTACTGTTTCTATTACTGGCACATTAAACCCGTCACCAGCAGGATAAATCACATCAATTCCCTTTTCCATCATGTCATTTGCTAATCTAACGGCTTTTATTTCATCATCCCAATTTCCAACATATTCTATACTAACATTCGTGTTTTTATTTTCAGCCATAGCCCCTTGATAGAAGCCCTCAATCTCTGGCTGCCATTCATGGGCAGCTATAACACCGACATTTTGTGTTTTTGACATATGTGCAGCAACCATTCCTCCAAAAAAACCCATCGCGTGAGCTTTAAAATTCAGACTAGTTGTGTTTTTGTTTTTAGCATCACCATTAAAACTAATAAAATGGATTTCAGGATAATCTTTAGAAAGATTATTAAAGTATTCAGCATATTCAGACCCATGGCCGTATATTAGATTTACCCCTTTTTGGTCAAACTCTTCTACTGCACGTTCGACAACTGCTTCTGAATTCATTCCTTCTTTATAAAACACATCCACATTAAATTTTGACTGTATCTTTAACAAACCTTTAAAGCCCTTCGTCCCCCATACTTGGTCATTGACCGTTTCAGGTACTAACAATCCAACCTTTTTTATTTTACCTCTAGGTTTTGTTTCTCCGCAGGCCCCAAGCAAAAAAAGGCATAAAAGTATGATTCCGAAACGGTTTATCATTTCATGCATCTCCTTCGTACTGTTGCCATTTCTATAACACGTTTCCTTTACATTATTAATTTATAGAACAAAGGAAAATAATTCTATGACTGCTTTTTCCAATTTTATTCTAACCTTTCAACAAATAAATGAAAAGACAATTTTAAAAACCACAACACATCTGGATCTTTTTTTATGTTCATATATTTCATGATTCTTTCAATCAGTATGCCAATTGCCTTATAAACGATTATCATACAATCGCTGCACATGTTCCATTTGTGCCAGGATAGAATCTGTAATTGGGGTTACCTTTCTAACTGTTATTTTTAATACTGGAAGATCACCTTGTATTGATGATAAGTTACTTAACCGAGCCTGATTTTCATTGATTTTTAGGAAAGAAGCACACCTGAACCATTGGTCATCCCTTCCACTTTCAATCAAATAACTCCCAGGTTTTCCTTTTTCTATGATTTCTAAAATTGATTTAATGGCATCATCAACAAATATGACATCGTTTATCCATTCCCGTTCTTCATGAGTTATATCTGTCGTTTTATATTTAGAAACAATAGCTTTTTGAAACAAAAAAGTTAACGGCTGCCATGGACCATAAATAGCAGGTAAATACAATATCTGTGTATTCTTTACTAATCCGTTTATCTTACTTAGGAATCCCTCAATTTCTTTTCCCCTAAATGTACTGGTAAGCATTTGAATCGGAAGAATAAAAACGATATTCGCATGTTTGTTATTGTCCTCTATATACTGAATTATCGGCTTTGTTACCTCTTCATTTTGTAAAATTTGTTCCTTTTTAAGCATAAATAAGTCATATATAGAAAATATAATCCTTGTATTACTCATGTCTTCTCTAGGACTATTCTCCAACTCGAATAATGATTTTTCCAGAAAGTTTGCATTTCTACCGACTTCAAGTCTTTTTTCATCAAGAAAATCTATATTATCAACCTCATCTATATGAACGCCATTGACCTCTATTCCTTTATTGAGCAGGTTTTTGCCAACGTGAAAACCAACAAAGTCAAACATCCCAAATATAATTGCCTTGTCCATAAAATATTCCTCCCCATACTTACCTTAATGAATCCTATGCGTATCGCTAAGGAATTATTTCTTTTTGGGGAGGACCAGCCTAGAGGATCGATTCATGGTTGTTGAAAAACTTTAACATCATATTGCCAAGCTGTTGTTTTTTTTCAGGTAGAATGAAAGTAGGGTTTATTTCTGGGTCACTGATTATTTGGTGATACACTTTAGATTGGTTATACGATTTCCCCCCTGAAAGGACATGAATAATTTTAACTGGACATCCAAATTGAAGATTTATTTTATCATCCATACTGAAAATATGGTTTTCGAGTACATATTGGTCCATTTGATGTGCTACTACTAATTCCCTCATTAACTTTTTATAAAAGAATTTATGTTCCTTTTCTTGTTCAAGATGGTTTTTCAAGGAAATAATGGGGTTGAGCAGAATAATTGACCGTATTCGCCCTTTCATTTTCTCCATTAAACTTATGGCAACCAGCGCCCCCATACCTTCGGCTAAGATATGGATTTTGTTATTTAATATTTCACTTCTTATAACATGCTGGTATAACCTCTCGGCAAGCTCAACTGCATTATTGCTTCCCCAGTTTCGCCCATATAGATTTGAGGAAAAAATGGTGTACCCTTTTTCTTTAAGCTGGTTAACAATAGCTAACCTTCCTTCATTTTGTGTCCAAAAGCATTTACTTTCATCGACAAAATGCCTTTCATCTCCAATTATTAAGATCCCAAATCCGGTAGGCTTTTCAGGGTAGTGAATAATATTCCATTGGGTATCCATCTGAAAATTACGATTCTCCATAGATAAATCTCCTTTTACATATTTCCTCACAGTATTGTATGCCGCCTTATTAAAGATGAAAGGGGGGTTAGCCTATTTTATTAAGCTCAGCTGGAAAATTAGTAATTACCCTTTTAAAAACGGAAAATGGCCGGAATAGCCTGAGTGGTATTACTTACCACTGGCGGAAGTTTCACTTTATCATTTCAGAATCATATGATAATATAAATGAAGATGTAAAATAGGTTAGAGGTGAAAAATAGTGCGATTTTTTTGGACCTTTTTCTGGTCATTTCTTTTAGTGCAAATGCTTACATATGTAGTGAGTTCAATGACTGCAGGTGCTAAATATGAATTTATGCCTGCTGCTATTGCTTCAGTTGGGGTAACAATCTTGATTTACATTGCTGCTGCAATAATTCCTAACGAGCCTGCAACAAAACATTAAGAAAAAGGTCATCCTATCAAATGGATGACCTTTTTCTATAGGTATCTAATGAACCGATAAAGTAATCTCACCGTCGTTAATATTTATTTCCACTCTAGACTGATCATGTAACTTGCCAGCGATAATTTCACGGGCTAGCTTGGTTTCAATGTTTCTTTGAATAAATCGTTTTAAAGGCCTTGCCCCATAAATTGGATCAAATCCATTTACGGCAATGAATTCTTTTGCTTCCTCATTAATGATTATATCAATTTGTTGATGTTTTAACCGATTTTGAAGTTCTCTCATCATTTTGGCAACGATATTCTTAATTTCATCCAATGATAGCGGCTTAAAGAGGATCGTCTCATCGATTCGATTTAAGAACTCAGGACGGAAATGTCCCCGTAATTGACTCATCACTTTCTCCCTTACCTCTTCAGAGATTTCAACCTCGGTTTCACTTCTTTCTAGTAAAAAATGTGAGCCAATATTAGAAGTCATTATAATAACTGTATTTTTAAAGTCAACGACACGCCCTTTTGAATCTGTAATTCTTCCGTCATCAAGCGCTTGTAAGAGAATGTTAAATACCTCAGGATGAGCTTTTTCAATTTCATCCATTAAAACAACAGAATATGGTCTTCTCCTTACTGCTTCCGTCAATTGTCCGCCTTCTTCATAGCCAATATAGCCTGGAGGGGCTCCAATTAGGCGGGACACAGCATGCTTCTCCATATATTCAGACATATCGATACGTATAATATGTTCCTCACTGTCGAATAAAGACTCGGCCAATGCTTTCGCTAGCTCCGTTTTCCCAACACCTGTCGGACCTAAAAATAAAAATGATCCAATTGGTCGATTAGGATCCTTAATTCCAGCACGCGCCCTGAGTACTGCATCTGCCACTAAATTTACTGCCTCATTCTGGCCGATGACTCTTTCGTGTAGGATGGATTCCAATTTTAACAGCTTTTCTCTCTCCCCTTCTACTAGCTTAGAAAGGGGTATTCCTGTCCATCTTGATACGATATTGGAGATTTCTTCTCCAGTAACTTCTTCACGAAGCAAACGTTCATCCTTAGCAGTTGCTTTTTCGAGTTCCTTTAGGTCTTTTTCTGCTAACGGAATTTGACCGTGGCGAAGCTCTGCCGCTCGGTTTAAATCGTATTTATCTTCAGCTTGTTGAAGCTCCCTGCGAAGTTTTTCCAGTTGTTCTCTTTTCTCCTGCAATTTCTGTATACTTTGTTTCTCTTGAAGCCATTTCGCCTTCATTTCATTGGCTGTTTCTTTTAAATCAGCTAGTTCTTTTAGGAGTGCCTCCAGCCTCAACTTGCTCCCCTCATCAACCTCTTTACTTAAGGCAGCTTCTTCAATTTCCAATTGCATAACCCTGCGTGTTACTTCATCTAATTCGGTAGGCATTGAATCTATTTCAGTACGTATTAACGCACAAGCCTCATCGACTAGATCAATTGCTTTATCAGGCAAAAAACGATCGGTGATATAACGATCAGATAATGTGGCTGCAGCAACCAAGGCATGGTCATGAATTTTAACACCGTGATGCACTTCATATCGTTCTTTTAACCCTCTTAAGATTGAAATGGTATCTTCAACGTTTGGTTCTTGAACCAGTACCTGCTGAAATCTACGTTCAAGCGCTGGATCCTTTTCAATATATTTTCGGTGCTCATCTAGAGTAGTTGCTCCAATACAATGAAGTTCACCACGGGCCAGCATTGGTTTTAACATATTACCTGCATCCATCGCGCCTTCCGTCTTACCGGCTCCTACGATCGTGTGAATTTCATCAATAAATAACAATATTCGTCCTTCACTTTTTTTGATTTCATTTAGGACTGCTTTCAATCTTTCTTCAAACTCACCTCTAAACTTGGCTCCAGCAATTAGTGCACTCATATCCAATGAGAAAATTGTTTTATCTTTGAGTCCTTCCGGTACATCTTTCCTAACTATCCTTTGTGCCAACCCTTCCACAATTGCAGTTTTCCCTACACCAGGTTCACCGATTAAAACAGGATTATTCTTTGTCTTCCTTGATAATATCCGAATTACATTGCGGATTTCAGAATCACGGCCAATTACTGGATCCATTTTTCCTTCTTTAACCTCAGCAACAAGATCCCGTCCATATTTTTTTAGTGCTTCGTATCCTGCTTCTGGATTTTGTGATGTCACTCTTTGGTTCCCCCTGATTTCTTTAATTGCTTGCAAAACTTTGTCTGGTTGAATTCCAACGTTTTGTAAAATCTTTCGCATTTCTGAATCCTTCGCGTAGACAGCAGCTAACAGAATATGTTCAACCGATAAATACTCATCAGAAAACTTTTTGGCAAACTCCTCGGCACTGACAAAAATTTTTTGCAGCTTGGCTGTGATATAAAGTTTTCCCTGTTCAACCCCGCTTCCCGTAACCTCTGGTTTTTTAGCAAGAGCAGCAGTAAGGTTCTTTCTAATTTTTTCGGGAGGGACACCTGACTTTTCTAATATAGAAGAAATGAGACTATCTTCTTGATCCATTAAACATAAAAACAAATGGGGTTCATCAATCTCTTGATGGTTTTTTTTTACAGCTAGCGACTGAGCATCCATTAGCCCCTTTTGTAACCTTTCTGTCATTCGATTCATATCCATTTTTCATCACACCTCTTTGACCAATTTTGACCTTTTCTTTTATTATAAAACGTCAAATATAAAAAGTAAATTTTTGCAAAGAAGAAAAACAGCAAAAATTGCCCACAAACGCCAAGGCGCAGGCAAAAGAAAAAGCCACCCTATGGATGACCTTTTCCTTATTTATTTATGGTTTCCGCTGATATGTCCAAACACGTTCATCATTTGATGTTTCAGGAAATGGATCCCCTGCTTTTAGCCTTATTTTTTTGGGATTATTAACATTGCTTTCCGTGTCACCGATTTCAACATACACCCCATTATTAGGTGCTTTTTTTCCTGATTTAAACTGATGATTTTGGCCCATTTTTTTCCCTCCTTCTCTTCTACATCTTTATTATTACCTTTTTGTTAGCGGCCCATTATTGGAATTTTTTTGCAAATTATCTTATTAGTCGACATTATTTCCTAAGAAATACGCAAAGATTCTTCAAACTTTTGACGATTGTATGAACTTATTGCTCATTTGTTGCTAATTATTCTTTGTTAACAATATAATTATAGTATTATCTAGCAAATTAAACCTTGACTGTCATTTTTTTAAATCAAATGAGCATTGAATTCGTACCTTTAAAGGTGGTTATGAGTATGCAGTCAGTAAAAGAAATGCCGGTAACACTGTCCCATCTTTTTGATACCGTTCACCATATAAAAAAAGTTGAAAAAGGTACCTTTTTATTTCAAGAAGGCTCTGTAGCCGATGAATTGTATATTGTTCAAAGTGGCATTCTTCAAATCAGCAAGATCATCCCTGACGGAAGAGAACTTACGTTAAGAATGTGCTCGCGTGGTGATTTTGTTGGTGAATTAAACTTATTTTCCCCTTCTTCAAGATATTTATTAAGTGCACGTGTTGTCGAGAGTGGTGAAGTAGCCGTTATTATGAAAGACATGCTTGAAGAAAAACTCTCGCAAAATCTGGCACTTTCATTTGAATTCATTAAGTGGATGAGTCAACAATATCGAAAAACACAAACCAAGTTTCGTGATTTGGTTCTTCATGGAAAAAAAGGGGCTCTTTATTCCACACTTATTCGAATTACCAATAGTTATGGAATTAAAACCAATAAAGGAATATTAATTGAATTACCATTAACCAATCAAGAGTTAGCCAATTTTTGTGGTACATCAAGAGAAGTAGTAAATCGCTTGTTGAGCGATTTACGTAAGGCCGGTATCCTGTCAATAGATAAAGGAACAATTACTATTCATGATTTAGAGTATTTAAAACGGGAAATTGATTGTGAAGATTGTCCAACCGAAATCTGTAAAGTTGATTAGGATTGCTGCTGGCAAACAACTTAAAATAAAGCAAAAAAATCGGTCATATCGACCGATTTTTTTATTTTAATAAGATTATTTGAATTGCCAATGACACCAAGCCAAAAAGGGATGATTAGCATTGCCCACGCACCATGTTGTTTCGGTAAAAATAACTCCATTATTTTCACTCCTCTTCCTTGACTAACCTAAATATAAGCCAGCTAAGCGGAAAAATAAGTGAAACACATCACATAATTACAGTAAAAAAGAAGGACTCCGCCTTCTTTTTGTGACAAATTTGTTTAGGTTAAAATGGAAGTACAGCAAATCTATCTCATCTACTAGGTAACTTCAATCATCTCTAGGTCGGTTATCTGATGAGTGATTGCTGTATTTCCATTAAAGACCCATAATTCTATTTTAACAAACATTATATCCCCTAATTTGTATTGTAGAGTATATCCATATTTCAAGCTGTGACAAAAGTAACAGCTTTGACAATTTTATTAACTTTTTTGATCAATATTATGAACAAGCTCCTGAAGTACTTGCGCAGTCCAGATTAATGCACCTTCATCGTTGATATGAAAGCTGGGCACATTGATTCTTGATGTGATTTGCTCTAGCATTACTTCCTTCCAATACACAATAGCTGAAACATTACTTACGGTATCTAACAAAGTAAGGTCACTTTCATCTCTTAATAGGAGTAACTTCGGGAAGGACTTAAACTTATAGCCTTCGATTAATATTACATCTGGATGAAAGAATTTCATTAACTCAATCTGATCTTCTAGTGATGGATAGAAATTGTCAGCCTGTAACATTAAACTTCCATCTCCTTCCACAATCGAGGCAAGAGCACCTGCATTTAGATGTTTTTCTGTATCTTTCTGCGGTAGCGCTGCGAGCCTTCCTCCATGACCATGATGCTTAATCGTAACTGTTTTAAGTCCTTTTTTTACTAAGTCTTCGATCATTTTGGCTGTTATGGTTGTTTTACCACTATTTTGATAACCAACCACCTGAAAGATAACAGGCTTTACCAAGGCCACACACTGCCAACCTGGTCTTCAAGCAGGAGGACATCCACTTCACTTCCGGCTGTAAAGCCTCTAGTTCCGCCTGGAAGAATCATCAACGAATTCGCTCCAGAAAGGCTCATAATAATGTTAGACTTGTCAAGTCCACTCGGTGTTGCCTTTAGTCTTCCCGCATCTATAAATGTAGAACTTCGGACAAACCTTGTAAATGGATTGGCTTTAGGAAAATCTACTTCTAAAAGAGCTTGCTCTTTACGAAGGTGAGGTTTTTCTGAAAAAAGCAACCTACGGATAATTGGACGGGCAAACAATTCAAAGCCTACATAACAAGCCGAAGGATTACCCGAAAGTCCAAAGAGAAGCTTCCCATTGTGCTGTGCAACCGTCGTCACACTTCCAGGGCGCATGGCAACTTTATTAAAGAAAACCTCTGCCCCAAGCTTTTCATAGATAGCAGGCAGATAATCAAAGTCCCCAACTGACACCCCGCCGGTGGTAATTAATAAGTCTACTTCATTTATTGCTTTTTGAACTGCTTCAAAGCAAGTGTCAAATTCATCAGGAAGCTTTCCAAAATAGTGAACAATGCCTCCCGCTCTTTCAATTTGGGCTGCAATCATATGTGAATTACTATTACGAATTTTTCCTGGAACCAAGGCTTCATTTACTTCTAAAAGCTCTGTCCCTGTTGCAAACAAACCAATACGTGGCTTTTTCGCAACGGACACTCGTTCATATCCAAACGTTGCAAGCATTGCTTGAATTCCAGGATTTATCAATGTTCCTTTTTTCACCAAAACTTCACCCTGCTTGGCATCTTCACCACTGAACGAAACATTATCACCCTTTTTAAAGCTGCGTTTAATGGACATATATGGGATTCCATTCTTTTCGTAGGCCTTTGCCACCTCAAACATAACGACAGCATCTGTTCCCACTGGCATCATTGCGCCAGTCATAATTCTAACAGCTTGGTGCTCCCCAATTACTTTAGTAGAAACCATTCCCGCGCCGATGTGATCGACCACTTCAAATTCAACTACATTGGATAGCGATGCCTCACGTGTATCGATTGACCTGACAGCAAAGCCATCATACGGTGCACGGTCAAAATGGGGCACATCGCTAGTTGCGATCAAATCCTCCGATAAAAAGCGGCCAAAGCTTTCATTTATCGAAACTTGTTCGGTCACACCAAGTAATTGATATTCCATTATGCTTTTGACCGCTTCTCCAATTGGAATCGGTCTTCTTCTTTCGAACAAAATAATCAGCTCCTGCCTTAAACAAATATCTATCCCTTGTGATATGTACTAATAGTCATCGACTAATCAACATTATAAGCTTATTAAAAACTAACTAACATATCAAATGTCACAAAATAAAAGAATCTTGCCAAAAAATATAAGATCATAGGGAATGTGTGATTTAGGTCACCTTGTTTTTTTCTATTTTACATTATGCTTAGGTTAGATTTAATCTTGGACTTTGGGAGGAAATTAAAGATGAGTTTTACAATTACAGCCAATTCATTAATTAAAGATATTGTTAACGAATTACCTAAAACAAGTGATGTTTTCAAAAAGAACCGAATCGATTTTTGCTGCGGTGGTAATATCCCGTTAACTGAAGCAGTTGCTCAAAATAAGCTTAACCTTGAAACTTTGTTAGATGAATTAAAAGAGGTATTTGAAAAATACGAAAACACCGAGAAAGATGTTGAGGTTTGGACTAATTCTGATTCAACTACAATTATTGATCATGTCATTTCCAACTACCATCGTGTATCTGAAGAGGAACTAACTATGCTAAGTCCCTATGTAACGAAGGTTTCACGTGTCCATGGAGATATCCATCCAGAGTTACTAAAGGTTTACGAACTCTTCTATGAATTCAAAAAAGAATTGATGGAGCATATGGCGAAAGAGGAAGCTGTTGTATTTCCATTAATTAAGCAGCTCGCGGATGGAACCGTGGAGAATCGTGAAGAAGCAATTGCAATGATTGTTGAATTAGAAAAGGAACATGACCATGCCGGTGAAATTTTAAGAGAAATCCGTGCAGTAACTTCTGACTACACTCTACCTCTGGATGCATGCGGTACGTACCGTTTAGTATATGCACGCTTGGAAGCATTAGAAGGATTAACCTTTATGCATGTGCATCTTGAAAACAACATCCTATTTCCTAGGTATCTTTAATAAAATCAACAGTCCGCTTTTCTTAAAGCGGCCTGTTTTTTTGTACAAAGAAACTCTCTTCCTGGAAGAGAGTTTAACCACCAATATAGGACATTTCTATTTTTTTACGGTTTTTGTGCGTTTCGGCTGTTCGTTCGTCTGAATATCTGTCATCTCGTCCATTCCAAATGGCGCTCACCCGCTCACGGATTTCTGCGTCAGAGGCACCGTTTCTCATAAAATTACGGATATCATGCCCATTCCCATTAAATAAACAAGTAAAAATCTGACCATTCGCTGAAAGTCGAGAACGAGTGCAACTAGAACAAAACGATTCCGAAACAGATGTGATAAATCCTACATTCACATCTTTATCTTTATAGCGGTACACCTTTGCCACTTCTCCGTAATAGGCTGGGTCAACGGGTTCAAGATCAAATTGTTCTTTTAACAAATAATATATCTGTTTTTTTGTAATAACATCATCCATTTTCCAGCCGTTCGTGGAGCCAACATCCATGAATTCTATATAGCGAAGCTCCAGACTGTTCTCCTTGCAGTACTCTGCCATTGGAATAATTTCAGTATCATTCAAACCTTTTTTGACAACCATATTAATTTTGACCCCAAGACCTGCTTGTTTCGCTGCTTCAATGCCTTCCAAAACTGGCCCAGTTCCAACCCCACGCCCGTTAATTTGGCCAAACAATTCATCGTTCAAGGTATCAAGGCTGACATTTACTCTTTTGAGTCCTGCTTCCTTTAAATCTTGGGCAAATTTCGGCAGGAGCACACCATTCGTCGTTAATCCGATATCAAGTAAGCCCTCAATAGCTGACAGCTTCTTAACAAGAATAGGCATATCTCTTCGAAGAAGAGGTTCTCCTCCAGTTAGGCGAATTTTTTCCACACCCAAACTAACAAATATTTTCGCTAGTCGTTCGATCTCTTCATAGGATAGCAAAGCACTTTTAGGAAGAAACTCAAAATCAGGACCAAATTGATCTGCTGGCATACAGTATTGGCAACGGAAATTACATCGATCAATCACAGAAATTCTTAAGTCATGCAATGGTCTATTTAATTTATCTTTAATAATGGTTTTTTCCATTCCATATCAACTCCATTATTTTAAGGAACCTAATGATATCCAGTGTACCAGTCTTTAGATAAAAAAACTGTTACTTTATTCACTATAACAATACTTTTAAATACAATTCTTATCTTAGCAGAAGTTTTACAATCTATAAATAACTGTTTTGGTAAAAATTTTCCTCTACAGATTTTATTCATTTAACCTAAAATTCAAAAAGAAAATAAATAAACATGATTAAAAATCAGTAAAATTACTTCAGATGGCCGTGAACTTTCATTAAGAATTTGTGGAGAAAATGATATATGCGGGGAATTAACCCTATTTACTGATAACCCCAGATATTTATTAAGTGCAATGGTTCTTGAAGAAGGAGAAATCGTAGCAATAAAAAAGGATATAATCGAAAGTGAAATTTTCCAAAACAGTAAGCTGGCTTTTGAATTTATGAAATGGATGAGTGATCATTTCCGGAAAACACAAACAAAATTTCGCGACCTCGTTTTAAATGGAAAACGAGGTGCCTTTTCTCAACTCTTATCCGTATGTCGAATAGTTATGGTATTCAAAAAGATAATGAAATCTTAATAGATCTGCCGTTAACTAACCAAGAACTTGCCAACTTCTGCGGTACTTCGCGGGAGAGTACAAACCGTATACTTAGTGAACTAAAGAAAGATAAAATCATTTCAGTTAAAAAAGGAAAGATCTCAATATTGGATTTACAATACTTAAAAAATGAAATCGACTGTGAAAATTGTTCTGCCGTTTATTGCAGTATCGAATAGGCTGGCCTTTACTTATTGCAGTTATCAATATAGGCAAGGCTGTCTCACTTTAATGAGGTAGCCTTTTATTATCGGTTTTAATTACTGTTCTTGCTTTTCCCATAATGATTTAGGAATATAAACACAGAATGGCTCGCTTTCTAGATAATCTCCAGTCATTGCATAAGCTCTAGACCTTGATCCCCCGCAAACATAACGGAATTCACAGACACCACATTTCCCTTTAAAAAGATCTGGGTTTCTTAGTGATTGGAAAATTGGTGATTCACGATAAATTTCAGCTAATGGCGTTTCCCGAATATTACCAGCTTTAACGGGTAATAGTCCGCTTGGATATACATCGCCAATATGGGAGATGAAAACAAAACCATTACCATCATTAACACCTTTTGGTGCTCGTCCTAAACCATCGATAGAGCCTGTTAATCCTTTTTCTGTTAATGCGCTTAAATACTCAATCTCATCTGTTGTTTCCTTCGCTTCGCGCATTTTTTGTTGAATCACAACACGTCTGTAGTGCATAGCTTCTGTTGTTTTGATATCAAAAGATACGCGCTTACTTAAATCATATAGCCATCTGAATACTTTTTCATGTTGAACTGGAGAAATCATATCTGATTGTTGACCTCTTCCTGTTGGCACTAGGAAAAAGACACTCCATAACACACATTCTAAATCTTCAACCATTTTTGCCATTTCATCAAGATAGTCAATATTGTAACGGGAAATCACCGTATTAATCTGAATGGGTAATCCAACTTCATGCAAATATTTTATTTTTTCCATGGTAAGGTCGAATGATCCAGCTGTTCCTCTAAAATGGTCATGAATCTCAGCCCTAGGACCATCAATACTAAATGCCCAGCGAGCAAGACCAACTTCTTTTGCTTTTTCAATTGCTTCCTTTGTTACATTTGATGTCGCGCTTGGGGTCATTGATACCCGTACGCCTTTTTCAACTGCATATTTCGCAATATCAAAAACATCTTCTCTCATCAGCGGGTCTCCGCCAGTAAAAACAAGCATCGGATTGTTCATTTCATATATTTGATCAATTAGATTTTTTCCTTCTTCAAAAGATAGTTCACGTGGATCCCTTTTATACTGTGCATCGGCACGGCAGTGCAGGCACTTTAATTGACAAGCTCTAGTGAGTTCCCATATTACGATAAAAGGGTCTTTATTAAAATCTCGGCTAATAGCCATATAAAACGCCTCCTAATAACGGCTATTCAAATCCAACAGCCTTATTTATCTGTATTATAAAGGTGTTTATATTTGAAAAAAGTGAACTATCTCACATTCTGTAAGCTAGATATGTCTGAATCGTGAAGAATAAGAAAAGCGTAAGCGCCCGGTTAGCTGCGTATGGACTGGAGCACTTTGTCTGAGATAAAGGAAACACGGAGGGCGTTAGCGATCCGATGTTGACTTATCGTAGGGAAAAGGGCGAAGTACACTAGCCGCTGGGCGCTGGAGCTAGACAGTTATCTAAGTTCAAATTTTCAACTTTCTTATTTTGAAATAAAAAAACAGCAGAAAATCTGCTGTTTCTAAAAAATACGCTTATTTTACTGAGAGTTCAAAAGCCTCTAATTAAGCTTAGCGAATTCCTAATGCGATTTTCGCATAACGTGACATCATTTCTTTATTCCATGGAGGATTAAAAACAATATTTACTTCTACTTCTTTGATTTCCGGAATGTCGGCCAATGCCCGTTTAACCTGGTCAACAATTGTTCCAGCAAGTGGGCAGCCCATTGAAGTTAACGTCATGGTAATCGTTACGTTTCCTTCTTCATCCATTTCAGCATTATATACTAATCCTAAATTAACAATATCTACTCCTAGTTCAGGGTCGATTACTAGTTCTAAGGCACCCATGATATTTTCTTTTAGTTCTTCATTCATGTTTGATCCACTCCTTCATTATCTTTGTCCCACTCTATTATAGCAAATTATCAAGCATGCCAAGATTGAGACTTAGTTTAAAAAAGTATATAGTTTTTTTATATCATTTGGTGTGAATTTTTTTACAGTTTAGATATAAAATTGTTAACATAGTAAATATAGGAATTAATAATTCCACTAAGTATTAAATTCATAATTGCAGTGTAACATGTATATAAATTTTTTCCTAAAGCGACGCACTTTATTAGCGATGAAAATTATAATTAGAAGGAGTTATTATGACAGATAGACACTTAATTGCATTAGATTTGGATGGGACATTATTAAAAGATGATAAAACGATATCATTAAAAACACACGGAATTATTAAAAAAGCAAGAGAACAAGGTCATATCGTTATGATTGCAACAGGAAGGCCTTATCGTTCCAGTGAGATGTACTATCGGGAATTGGATTTGGACACTCCGATTGTCAATTTCAATGGAGCATTTATGCATCACCCTCGAAAACCTGACTGGGGATTTTATCATGAACCTCTTGATATAAAGGTTGCAAAAGAAATTGTGGAAGCGTGCAGAAGTTTCCACTTCCATAATATAATTGCCGAAGTGATCGATGATGTTTACTTCCATTACCATGATGAAAAGCTGTTAGATATTTTCAACTTTGGCAATCCAAAAATCACTACGGGAGACCTGGCAAATTATCTAAATGATTCACCCACGAGTTTATTAATTCATACGGAGGCGGATCAATTAAAGATAATTCGCGAACACTTATCGGCTGTCCATGCAGAAGTTATCGATCATCGCAGTTGGGCCGCTCCATGGCATGTGGTTGAAATTATAAAGGTTGGCTTAAGTAAGGCCGTGGGGTTAAAAAAGGCTTCTGATTATTATGGTATTCCCGCTGATAGAATTATTGCGTTTGGCGATGAAGACAACGACCTTGAAATGCTTGAATATGCTGGTCATGGAATTGCCATGGGAAATGGAATCGACAGTGTGAAAAATATTGCTAATGACGTCACTTTAAGTAACGAAGAAGATGGTGTTGCTCAATATTTGGCGGATTTGTTAAATATAAAATATTAACACTCATTTCACCATTGTTTACCTAAATGAACCGCCCCCTTTTGGTACATACTATTTTTTGAGGCAGCGTTGCTGTTTCAATATGAGCTATGAGCATATTGGAGGGATTCGAATGGGTAAACGAAACAAATCAAAACGCTTTGTCCAGCAAGGAGTGGATACGGTCAGTAAGCATGCTGAACGTATTCCTTATCACATGACATACGCTGAAGCGGAAGCTCAGAAGATGTCCAATGTGCAAGAATCCTCGCTTGGAGGAATATAACATGGGAAACCAATTGTTCCAAGAAGCACGAAGATTTGTTGAGATGGCGAAGTCTGCCGACCCAGCTGATCTTGATTCTGCTGTCGCGAAAGCTAAAAATGCATTAAGTTCTGCTTATGCAAATTCGACTGTAGCAGAGCAAGCACAGCTCCAACAAATGCAACAAGAGCTTGAACAGATGAGTTAAAAGGAAAAGCGGAGGCACCTAAGGGCGCTTCCGCTTTTCTTTTTGTCTAGCTACAGAGCCTAGGGGCTCGGGGTCATAAGCCAATCCGTACTGAAGGTTAAAAAGCAACCTTCAAGCCGGCTCGTCTTATGCCTGTCGCCCCTGAACAAGGCGCTTCTGCTTTCCTTTTTAACTCTATTCCTTGCGAAAAAATCCATAGATATTGGTTGTTTGAATGATATTTGTAAAGGCATTGGGATCCACTTCCTTAAGGATCCTTTCCAAATCAAAGAGCTCATAGCGGGTAATAACAACCATCAACATTTCTCTTGCTTCGTTTGAGAACGCACCTTTTGCTGGTAGAATCGTGATTCCTCTTACAAGTTTTTCTTGTATCGCCTTTTTCATGACATCAGCCTTTTTGGTAATAATTATTGCAGTGAGTTTTGCATGTCTAGTATGAATGGCGTCAATCACTCTAGTCGAAGTATATAAAGTGACAAGTGTATAAAGTGCTTTCTCCCAGCCATACAAAAATCCTGCTGTTATAATAATCACTCCATTTATAACCAACATATAGGGTCCAATCGGCTTGTCTTTCATTCTCGATAAAACCATTGCAATGATATCTACTCCGCCTGTTGAAGCCCCCCATTTTAACGTAATCCCGACGCCAACAGCTTGGATAACGCCACCAAAAACAGCATTTAGAAGAATATCATTCGAAACTTGTTTAATAGGAATTAGTATTAAAAACAACGAGGAAAGGGCAACACTTATAAAGCTATAGACGGTAAAGGATTTCCCTACCTTTTTCCAGCCTAAAATGGCCACAGGAATATTCAGCAATAATAATAAGAACCCTAGTGAAACATGGATAGGAGAATAGTCACTTAACACCTTTGAAAGTAGTTGCGCTATTCCAGTAAATCCACTTGAATAAATATTTGCAGGTATTAAAAATAAATTCATTGCTAATGCACCTAACAATGAACCCGCTGCCACCACTGCCAGTTTTTGCGCCTGGAGCCATATCATTTCAATTTCCCCCTTTTTATTTGATTGTCAGTCCATTAATACTTTTGTCGTGATTGCTAATTGTATTTTTATGGTGAAACCGATAAACTGAAACTATAAATTAGCCTGAAAGCAGGTGAGCTTCATGCAGGTAAGAATACTAGCTGATAGCGCATGCGATTTACCAAAAAGTTTTTATGAAGAGAATCATGTTACTTTATTTCCTTTAAAAGTCGAGATTAATGGAAAAGAATTTGAAGATGTAAAATCAATTGATCCAAACACCGTCTATGAGGCAATCCGTAATGGTGTTGTTCCAAAAACATCTCAAGTCTCCCCACTTCTGTTTGAGGAAGTATTTACCGAAATGGCAGAAAAAGATGAAGATGGGATATACATAGCTTTTTCTTCAGAATTATCTGGTACATATTCAACCGCTGTTATGATTCTTGACCAAGTGAAGGAAAAATATCCAAATTTTAAATTAACAATTGTCGATACAAAATGTGCATCGCTTGGATCTGGTCTTGTAGTTATAGAAGCAGCATCACTCGCCATGAAAGGTGTCGGTAAAGAAACAATCTTAGAAGATGTTGTTTTTAGAAGCCAACACATGGAACATCTTTTTACTGTTGAAGATTTAGATTATTTAGCAAAGGGTGGCCGAGTATCAAAAGCATCTGCCTTCCTCGGCGGATTATTGAACATTAAGCCCATCTTAAATGTAGAAGCCGGAAAACTTGTTCCAATTGAAAAAATACGTGGGAAGAAAAAAGTAATGCGCCGTATCATCGAAATCATGAAGGAACGCGGGGCAAATATGAAAGACCAAGTGATTGGGATTAGCCAAGCTGATTGTGAAGAAACTACATTAGAAATGAAAGCACTGATTAAAGAAGAATTCCATCCGAAAGAGGTATTCATTTCTTCCATTGGTTCTGCCGTTGGGTCACATACAGGTGCAGGAACAATCGCCATTTTTTTCTTAAATCAAATGCCTTCTTAATAAGAAAAAAATGAGTGAGGTGCGCACCTCACTCATTTTTCTATTTATGGTCTGTCAGCTTGGAGTATTGATTTTTTCCAGCTTGACGATTTTTTTCGCGCATCATATTCTTTTCATGGCGAAGGGCATTGTTGTCTTTTGCTTTTTTATCGTTGTCTGATGTGTGTGGCATATCCTTACCCCTTTCAAATAGATTCACTTTAGTTTCTGTCAATTTGAAAAGAGTATGTAAAAACACATTAATCTTTCTTTACATATGTCCAGTTGCCCTCTTGGTATACCCTGCCCTCTTTCATGAGCTTTCCAAGTGCCCGCTTGAAGGCACCTTTGCTCAAATCGAAACGATCCTTAATATCTTCAGGCATGCTTTTATCGTTATAGGGCATGGCTCCATTTCTGCTCATTAGATATTCATATATCCGTTCCGCATCTAGATCCTGTGATTCCTCTTTCCTTGCCAGTAAAGAAACATTAATTGTTCCGTCTTCCTTAACGTCAATAATCCTTCCCTCAACCTTTTCACCTATCCGTGGCTCTTCTGGTCTTTGTGATTCATGAATGAAACCTTTGAACCCTTCTATTGTATAGATCCAGCTGCCTACTTTAGCTGTGCGATAAATATGTCCCTGCACATTTTTATTAAAATTTTCTCTTGTTGCTTTTACGGAAATGGATTCAATTACTTGGTCACTGGCAAGCTTCGCGTAAAGAAGGTAATTGCTGCTTAGCTTTAAAGTTATGTAGACTAAATCTCCTGGCTTCGGCCATACGGACTTATGCACAGGCAAATCATCGATTCCTAACAAAATATCCTTTGGAAGTCCTATATTGATAAAGACGCCAATTCTGGGATTTATGTCCGTTACTTTAACCCAAGCATATCGTCCAATCGCAACCTCAGGAATTGTGGTTGATGCAGAGATTCGACCTTCTGAATCAACATAAAGAAACACCTCAACCTGATCCTCTTCTTCTAATTCTTGATTGGCTTGATTTATATGCAGCAAAACATCTTCATTACCGTCTGTTAAAAAATAGCCAAAGGATGCTTTACGGGCGACTGTTAATGTGGTTGTTTGACCAATAAGTTCATTTAAAGACATATATAACTCCTTCTTTCTTTTTCGGAGAATTTTCCTAAGCAGTTGTTACAACTGCTATATTTTACTATAATGTACCCATAAAGGGAAACTTTAGCAGGCTGGGTTTCACAAATCGTTATTAAATGGAGGTTTTGTTATGTCAAAAGATAGCTCATTTGATATTGTATCTCAAGTAGACTTATCTGAAGTTTCAAATGCGATTGCCCAAACCATGAAGGAAATTGGCACTCGCTATGATTTTAAAGGCAGTAAAAGTGAAGTCTCACTTGATAAAGAAAAAGAAGAGCTTGTTCTTATTTCAGATGATGAATATAAAATGGACCAGCTTAAAGATGTTTTATTTAGCAAATTGATGAAACGAAGCGTTCCCGTTAGAAATCTTGACTATGGGAAAGTCGAAAAAGCATCAGGTGGAACTGTTCGCCAAAGAGCCAAGCTTGTTCAAGGTATTGATAAAGAAAATGCAAAAAAAATCAATACAATTATTAAAAATAGTGGCGTCAAGGTAAAAAGTCAGGTACAGGACGACCAAGTTCGTGTTAGCGGTAAAAACCGCGATGATTTACAAAAAATAATCTCCCTCGTGCGCGAAGCGGACTTAACTGTAGATGTCCAGTTTATTAATTATCGGTAAAACAAAACGGCGGAAGGATTTAAAATCCTTTCGCTTTTTATTATCTTTATTTTTCATAATTTAACCCATTTAACTAAAACTAATTGTGAGTAAACACTTGGAGGTTTTAGTAAATGAGCAACAATCAAAATAAACAAAAGAATATCTTTCCACCTCAGCATCAGAACCATCAACCTGGCATAGAAAGTGAAATGGATCCTCGGCCTATTTCAGTTGATCCTAATTATAAGCCTGGAGGAAAATTAGCAGGTAAAACAGCGATTATTACCGGTGGCGACAGTGGTATAGGAAAATCAGTTGCAATTTATTTTGCCAAAGAAGGTGCAGACATTGCTATTGTCTATTTAGAAGAGCATCAAGATGCAGAAGAAACTAAACAAATGATTGAAGCCGAGGGTCGAAGATGTCTTCTTTATTCGGGTGACATTGGCAATGAAGATTTTTGTAAGGAGACTGTCAATAAGATTCATTCTGAGTTTAGCCATTTAGATATACTCGTCAACAATGCAGCGGAACAACATCCGCAAAAAAGCTTATTGTCTATTACTTCGGATCAATTGGAAAAAACGTTCCGAACGAATATTTTCTCCTTTTTTTATATGACTAAAATGGTTCTGCCTTTTTTAAAACAAGGGGCATCCATCATTAATACTGCCTCGATTACTGCTTACAAGGGGAATGAACAATTATTGGACTATTCAGCTACAAAAGGTGCGGTTGTCTCCTTTACCCGCTCTTTAGCGATGTCTCTAGCACCTCAAGGGATTCGTGTTAATGGTGTGGCTCCAGGTCCCATTTGGACACCACTCATTCCATCGACTTTCCCCGCAGACCAGGTTGCAGCTTTCGGATCAACTACCCCAATGGGGAGAGCAGGACAACCATTTGAATTGGCCGCAAGCTATGTTTTCCTGGCTTCAGATGACTCCTCCTATGTAAGCGGGCAAATGATACATGTAAATGGCGGAGAAATTATCAATAGTTAAAAAAATGTCGGGGATTTCCCCGACATTTTATCTTCTTCGTTTCCTTATTTTATAAAGAAATAAGAAACACAACAGGTATACAACGGCTAAGCTTGCAATTAATGAGAATTTGATGCCACTTTTCTCAGCTAAAACATATACCTCTGAATTATCCCGATCAAGGATGATCATGTATTTATTATCTTCACTTTGAACTTTATCTCCTGCCAACAGGCCCCGCAGCTCTTTTCCACCTTCAATTTGACTATTTGTTAACGTAACACTTTGGGATTTACTCGAATTATTGATTGCAATTATTGACGTTTCACCTTTATAAACTCGTTTATAAACTGCCATTCCCTTTTGATCATAGAGCATTTCCATTGTCCCTCTTGTTAGCGATGGAAGCTGATTTCTTAATTCACTCACCTTGGTAATATAATCAATCAGGTCCTTTTCCGCTCGAAAGCTCATTTGCCCACGGTTATCCGGGATTTCTCCCCCATTTAAAGCAATTTCACTTCCATAATAAAAGAAGGGGATTCCAGGTGTCGTGTAAAGATAAACCAATGCAGTTTTCCAGCGTGAGCCAGGGAATTGTTTCTTTGCCACAATGTCACTCGTAAATCTTGACGTATATTCATTATCCATAAAATTTGCCCTTAATAAGGAGTTCAGACCATTATCAGCATCCGAATAAAGTGTGCTGAAAGATTGATCCGTACCTGCAAACGTTTTTCTTAACTTTTCGCTATACGAGTAATCAACTACACTATCTATTCCAGCACTTTCATACTCTTTCAGATTAGTTGAAGTATTTTTTGACATGACTCCCAACAGAAAGAAATCCTTGTTTTCTTTCTTAACTTCAGTTGAAAAATCTGTCCAAAAGCTTACTGGAACATAATTTACTTCTGGTAGACTAAGACCATCAATATCCGTTTTATTAATCCACCATTTTGCTGCATCAATTAAGTACTTTTTTACTTCAGGGTTGTCCTGATTAAGGTCAGGCAGGCCCTCCGACCAGCCCATTTCAAGCTCCTTCTGATTTTCATTTCCAGCTAGGGTATCCTTTTTTTCATGAAACCAGTCCTGCTTATTAGTATCACTTAACCATGGATGGTCCGCGGCTACATTATTCGTCACAAAATCCATGATAACCTTCATCTTTCGCTTATGCGCTTCTTTTACAAGCGTTTGGAAAGTCTTAATTGTGCCAAAATGCTCGTCTACTTTGTAAAAATCATTCACCCAAAAACCATGGTAGCCATTCTTCACATTGTCAACTATCGGAGTTAGT
The DNA here is from genome assembly GCF_018613065.1 of Bacillus sp. ISL-7. The sequence continues at coordinate 175,215 of NZ_JAGGQW010000031.1, forward strand.
CGAATCGAAGTAAATCCCATATCATGGATGTAATCCAATTTATCAATAATACCTTGGATATCACCGCCGTTATATGCTAATGGGTCTTTGGCATTAACATCGATGTCATTTTTTCTATCCCCGTCGTTAAAACGATCTACCATGATAGAATAAACGGATTCATCCTGCCACAAACGTTCTTCTTTTTCAACAGCAGCATTTGCAGGAAATGATGAATTTAGTAATAATAGCATTAAAATAAAAGTAATTTTTTTCATAAAGTTATATCCTCCTCTAAAAAAAGAAGAGGATATCCTCTTCCCTACACCATTTTAATCTAATCAAGTCCTTATTCCAAATTTTAATTCTTCGTTTTATCGGAAATTCCTTTTTAATTTACTATGTTAATATTGTAATCTTTAAACCATGTGTGGAGCTGCACAAGATATGCCAATAACTGTGGTCCTGTCATCAACTGCCCAAACCAAGGTTCTTGAAATGAATTTCCACCAGACTTGACGATACTCTCAAGCTGTTCTTTATTAAAAAATTCATGCAATGCTGAGGATTTATCTTGTAATATATTTTCCACCAGTTTTTGAACGGCAATGGTATAGGCAGGATTATGTGTTTTTGGATAAGGGCTTTTTTTCCGGTACAATACTTCCTCTGGTAATATACCTTCAAAGGCTTTTCTAAGAATCCCTTTTTCCCTGCCTCGATACATTTTCATCTCCCATGGGATATTCCATACATATTCTACAAGACGGTGATCAGCAAAGGGAACTCTGACTTCCAGGCTTGCGCCCATACTCATTCGGTCTTTCCGATCAAGTAATGTCGTCATAAAATTAATCATATTAATATAAAATAATTCTCTGCGCTTAGAATCTTCCCCGCTTTCACCCTCTAGCCTCGGGGTTTCGGCGACCGCTTGATAATACTTTTCCATGACATAGTCATTTAATTTTAATTTTTCCTGCCAATGCGATTTCAACAAATTTTGTCTTTCAGATACAGATCTCATCCACGGAAATCCTGGACGTTCTAAGTCTTGTTTTCGATGGAACCAAGGATACCCCCCGAAAATTTCATCCGCACATTCCCCTGAAAGGCTGACAACAAAATCCTGTTTGATTTCCTTACAAAACCACAGTAACGATGAATCCACATCAGCCATCCCTGGAAGATCTCTGACATGTGTAGCTTCCACCAAATCATTGACCAATTGCTTTTGAGTAATAATTTTGTTATGGTGCTTTGTATTAAATTTATCCGTTATCATTTGAATAAATTTCCCATCAGCATCCGGCTGGAATTCATTTGAAGAAAAGAATTTGTCATTACCCTCATAATCGATTGAATAAGTGTGTAACTGCCCCTTATTTTGGTCCTTGAATCCTTTTGCGGCAATGGCCGTGATGATGCTAGAATCTAGTCCGCCAGATAAAAAGGTACTTAGAGGAACATCGGAAACAAGCTGCCTTGTTACCGCATCGGTGACTAAATAACGGACCTTTTCTGCTGTTTCTTCCACATTATCCTTGTGTTCACCACTTTTTACATTCCAATATCTCCAAATTTTCAAACCATTTTTTGAAAATGTTAATGCATGGGCTGGTCTTAGTTCTTTAATCCCTTTAAAAACACCAGAACCCGGTGACCTGGAAGGGCCGATTCCAAAGATCTCAGCAAGCCCCTCTTGATCAATCTCTGTTTTCACTTCTGGATGGGCTAAAATAGCCTTGATTTCAGAAGCAAATACAAGCCCCTTCTTGTGTTCTCTGAAAAATAATGGTTTAACCCCTAAGCGGTCACGACTAATAAACAGCTGTTCCTTCTTACGATCCCAGATGGCAAATGCATAAATCCCATTTAAGTAATTTACACACTCTTCCGCCCATTCTATATAGGCAGATAATAGAACTTCTGTATCAGAATGACCTTTAAATGAATACCCTTTAGTATGGAGAACTTTGCGGATATCTTCTGTATTATATAATTCCCCATTGTAGCAAATGGTGTAATCGAAGCCGTCTTTTTGTTTGGACATTGGCTGCCTTCCCCCTTCAGGGTCGACAACAATAAGTCTCTTATGGCCAAAAGCGACATGTGTCTCAGACCAGATGTTGGTCTCATCAGGTCCTCTTTTTGCCAGTGTATTTGTCATTTTGGTAAGTGTACCCGCCTCGTTCTTAAGTGATTTATCAAAATTAATCCAGCCTGTAATACCACACATTTCCTATCACACTCCTCATTAACAGAACTGCTGTACATGAATTCATGTTTTTATAGTATTCAGCCCATGGGAAATGGTTAATTGTCCGAATAGAAAAGCGGAGGTCGATGGAGTAAGCCAACAATTCATATGATTTAAAAGATAATACTTTATCTTTCAGTTATAAAATTTCATGAAGATGTCTAAAAAGAATATGATAGCATCTGGGCACGGAGGTTAATAATGAATCGACAACAACGAATGAGACTTTACGATTTTCAGGAAAGAGCATATACAGAAGGAACTGTTGAACAAATTAATGAACAATGGATTTTTTTTGATGAGGAAACAGAAGAAGCTGAAATGTTAGATGATTACCTTCAGCAAGAAATAGAAGTCTTCCGAATGAATCGTTGGAAGAAAGGTAAATTGTATGAAACAGGAAAGGTCCGAATTGGAAACGAAGCAACGATGCTTCGCAACCATGATTTAGTAAGAATTAGGAAACATTTAATTTATTCACTTGAGCGGCTTTTAGATGGAATCAATGATGATGCTTTTTTTCAATTTGTGACCACTTTAAACTCCTTAAACTTTTCTATTTACGATTGCATCTATTGTTACAACCATTTATCCTTCTTATCGGACGAAAATCGAAAGGATGGAGTTAATTTTTTGGTTTTCGATAATCAAGAGCAAATTTGTAATGTCCAGCACCACTTTTGTTACTTTGAAAAAGTTAATGATCGATTTGAATTTACATTAAATACCGGAAAACGATTAGTGATCGAAAAAATGATATCATAAGAAAAAGGCTGGGGCAGCTCCCAGGCCTTTTTTTTGGTACCAATTTAGTTCCCGATGTATTTTGAATAAAGCAATTTTGCTTGGACCACATCATTTGTACCATGAATCAATACACGTGCATCTTTAAATACGACAATAGAAATATCTTCATCAGGAGTAAAACGGATTAAGTAGTCATTTCCTGATACTTTGCCACTTTTCTTGAGATTCGCAGCCAACTTTTTTACATCTAAGTCGCGATTATTTCTTGGATTGATTTGGACTGTATTACGCCCACAAAGTGTCGTATAGGCCACCTGAAGTTCCGAGGATCGATCTAAAAAATCAAATTGATGATTCACACATGTCGGACAATTAGGATTTCTCCCCTCCGAAAAATCCATTTGCATGGTGGTATAATCCCAAATATCAATTTGTTCTAGATTAGGTGTAGTCTTTTCATCAATTAATATTTTCATTGTTTCCATGACTTGAAAGGAACCGATAATATCCGTCAATGGTGACAATACGCCAACTGTATCGCAGGTTTCCCCCGTCCCAGTTGGGACATGTGGAAAGAGACAGCGGTAGCAGGGGGTAATTCCGGGTTTTATCGAGGCAAACATGCCTCTTGAACTAACAGCAGCACCATGAACCCAAGGAATTCCGTACTTTACGGCCACATCATTGATTAAAAAACGTGTCATAAAATTATCAGTGCCATCAACGATACAATTAAAATCCGTTAATAATTCTTCCGCATTATCTACGTTTAAATCAGCGATTACTGCATCGACTGTAACAGTAGAATTAATTCGATTTAATCTTTTTTTTGCAGCAATTACCTTGGGGAGCTGTAATCTTGCATCCTCTTCATCAAAAAGTGTCTGCCGCTGCAAATTTGATAGTTCAACCAAATCCCTATCAATTAACCTTATATAGCCAACCCCAGAACGAACCAGATGGTTCGCGATTACCGTGCCAAGTGCACCAACTCCGACAATTGCCACTTTGCTATTTTGCAATTTTATTTGTCCTGACTCCCCAATCTGTTGAAAAAGAATCTGTCTTGAATAGCGTTCTAAATCACTCATGATCCACCTCTTTCCTAAGTTAAACTGTAATCATGAACCGCAAAAGAAAAAGTTATATTACTATTATCTTACCAAATTATTTTTGATTGTCTTTGATAAATAATTTAATTTTTAAAATAATGAAAAAGAGATATAATAAATATTGGGTTTTAGTATAATTTGGGAGGAATCTCTTATAACAATATCTAATATTATAAGAGATTAGTATATATTTTTTAATATGGGAAAGAAGGGGGAAAAACTTTGAATCTAGGCGGTTTTAAAAACAAAGAAGTATTAGTCGACTTAACAAATGGTGTGGTTGATTACAGAGGAATCAACCAAGATGATGCAGTTAAGTACATAGGTGGTCGTGGCCTAGGGGTTAAGTATGTTTTAGATAACGGCCCTGAAGTCGAGCCATTATCAGCAGAAAATATCATTTGTATTATGACAGGCCCTGTCACAGGCTCACGTTCTTCGATGAGCGGACGTCTTTGTGTTGTTACTAAATCTCCGCTGACTGGCACTGTAACGGATTCACACATCGGCGGGTGGACTGCAGCGCGTCTCAAATGGGCAGGCGTGGATAATATTATTTTTTCAGGAAAAAGTGACAAGCCTGTATACCTATTTATTGAAGATGGTAAAGCAGAGCTTCGTGACGCTTCAAACCTTTGGGGAACTAGCACACGAGCCTTTATTCAAGCAATGAAAGACGAACACGGTGAAGAAGACCTAAGTGTTATGACGATTGGTCAAGCAGGTGAAAACACCGTCCGCTTTGCTGCATTTATTAATGAACATGACCGTGCTGCAGGCCGTGGTGGTACAGCTGCTGTTGCGGGCTATAAAAAATTAAAAGCAATTGTTATCAAAGCCGCTCAAAAAGGCAATATGCCACAACCAAAATTAGATACCAATTACAAAGATGCCAATAAAAAAGCTGTAAAGGCGATCCTTGATGGCGGCTTAACGGCTCCTAATAAAGGCGGATTATCCGTATATGGAACAAATGTATTAACCAACTTGATCAATGAAGTGGGAGCGCTTCCAACAAAGAACTCCCAATTAACACACTGGGATGAAGCCGAGAAACACAGTGGTGAATATTACAACACTAATTTACGTGTTGCTAACAAGACATGCCATGCCTGCCCGGTTGGTTGTAAAATTGAAGTAGAAGTAAAAGATGGGAAGTATAAAACACGAGTAGAGAGCATTGAATTCGAATCCGCTTGGTCACTTGGCTCCAACTGTTTATTAAGTGATGCAGAAGCGATTTCATTTATGATCGACCGCTGTAATGAATATGGTCTTGATACAATTGAACTTGGACATTGTTTCTCCGTTACAATGGAAGCTTTTGAAAAAGGGATTATTACCGAGGAACTAATCTGGGGCGACGCCGATTCTATGATTGAATTAACCAAAAAAATCGCCTTCCGTGAAGGATTTGGCGGCGTACTTGCTGAAGGGCCTGCACGTGCAACTGCACTTTGGGGTGCACCTGAATTATCAATGTCTGTTAAAGGCCAATCCATCCCTGCCTATGATCCTCGCGGCATTCAAGGTATTGGACTTGGTTACGCTACAAGTAACCGCGGTGCATGTCACCTTCGTGGGTACACTGTAGCCAGTGAAATTGCTGGTATTCCTGAACCAACTGACCGCTTAAAGCCAGAAGGAAAAGGCGAATTACTAAAAGTATTCCAAGATATGCTAGCATTCTCAGATTCTATGAATATTTGTAAGTTCTCATCCTTTTCGGAAAACGCAGAGCATTATGCGGAGCAATACAGTGCAATGACTGGAGTTCAACTAACAGCTGAGGATGTTATGAAGGCTGGGGAAAGAATCTATAATCTTGAACGTTATTACAATAACCTTGCGGGCTTTAATACACGTGAAGATGACTTCCTTCCAAAACGATTTACAGAAGAACCGGCATCTGGAAACAGTGCGGGCCATGTAAGCCGGATGGATATTATGTTAGAAGAATATTATCAAGTTCGCGGCTGGAAAGACGGACTCGTAACAGATGAAAAGCTTCGTGAATTAGGAATTATCGATCCTGAAGTAAAACAACCTGTCTAAGACATTACTTTAAGAAAGCTTCTGCACCTATGCAGAAGCTTTCTTTTAATACGTAGGTTTTTGACATCGCTAACGCTATTCTTAATCAGCCGCCAATTCTGGTTGTTTTATAGCGGTAATTTTTGATTAACACATCTAGAGCATGATCGTCATTTGCACAAAAACGCACTTGGACGGTATTCACCTTAAAACTTGAAGTAAATGAAATTTCCTCTTCGGAGAGTATTTGACCCTTCCAGTTATCCGCTTCATAGACGTAAGGGAACCTATCTGTTCTCTGTAAAGCACCAAGTTCTTCAAAATACATGCCAAGATGTTCAATACTAATACCACGAAACTCTAAATCTCTAATAACCATATCATCCCCCTGCAACTGGCGGAAAAAGAGCAAATTGATCCTTTTCTTCTACCTTAGTCTGAAGGTCATCAAGGTGGATGATATTTCTTCCGTTTACATAGACATGAACAAATGGAAGCAGTTCCTTTTCAGTTGTAAAGATTTCATCTTTTAATAGTGGAAACATTTCTATCATTTTATCAAGTACATCTATTACCCGTTCACCATCAGGCTGAACGGCTACTGTTACCCCACCGCATATTTGCCGGAGATTAGCAAACACTTTTACGAGCATATGGATCTCTCCTCTCTACTTATTTCAATATTAAAACCAAACTAAGCAGTTGTCACGTTGTTTATCATTTTCGCAAATTTTAAAAGGCTGCCGATATGCTCGGCAGCCTTTACTAGTTACATTAGGTTTATGGGTGTAAAAATGACATTGGTAATTTTGCAAAGCCTAGGTATAATACAAGCACCCATGCAATGATAAACTGAATCCAGAATACAGAAGTTCTTCTGTTATTAGCCACACGTCCAAGGATCGTTTCAAATAATCCGATTATCCATAGACCTACAACCGCTTTTAAAATATACCACACGTCAATTCTGTAAACCGAAAACAGAAGTCCTACACCTGTTGCTATTATAACTAAGTATAATACTCGTAAGATCATTTGTAGAATTTTAAATCCTTTTGCTTTTCCACTTTTATGTAAGGAAATGGCAACGAAAAATAAAATTAAAGCTAAAACCCATGCAGTGATATGACCGTGAATCAATACAGTACCTCCTAATGAATGAAATTCATTTATTTCGACCTTATCATACCATAAAACATTAATAAAAACGAAAAAAGTAAGTCAATCTAGTAACAAACATGGATATGTTACCCTACTATTTTGAGGTGTTTAAAGAGTGCCTATTGCTTAATGGTATTTTTAAGTGTTCCGATTTTTTCAATGGTGACTTCCATCTGATCGCCAGGGGATAAAAATTTAGGAGGCTTAAACCCTTTTCCCACCCCTGCTGGTGTACCGGTCGCAATAATATCGCCTGGTTCAAGTGACATTCCGGCTGAAAGAACGGAGATAACCTCCTCAATTGGAAAAATAAAATTCTTTGTATTTGAGTTCTGTCTTACTTCCCCATTTACTCTTGTTTCTATATGTAAATGGTTTGGATTTTCAATCACACTTTTATGGACAATCCATGGTCCCATCGGACAGGTAGTATCTAAGCTTTTACCAATGAAAAATTGCTTGTGTCTTGATTGTAAGTCTCGTGCGGTCACATCATTCAGAATGGTATAACCAAAAACGTAGTCGAGAGCCTCCTCTTTTTTTATCGCCCTTCCCTTTTTACCGATGACGACAGCTAGCTCCCCTTCATAATCAAGTTGATTCGTTACATCTTGATGGTTTAGGACTGTTTCATTCGGTCCAATAACTGTTGTTGGGGCTTTCGTAAAGACCATTACATGTTCCGGGATATCTGCTTCACTTCCCATTTCAATCGCATGCTCTGCATAATTTTTTCCTACACAGAAAATATTCTTGTTTGGTCTTGGAATAGGAGCTAGCAAGGTAACTTTCTCCAAGGAGACATATAAAGATGCAGCATGCGCACCACTAATTACCCAATCATGCAAACCTTGGACTTGTTCGATAAAACTTTCTCCTAAATCGATACATTCCTGCAATGAAGATGGGAAACTTCTCTTCCCTGTCCTTGCTTCTTCAGCAGGATTTAGTAAAAGGACTTTTGATTCATCTTGGTCTAATAAACCAACAAATGTTTCTTGATTACGTTCTACTGTTACAAATTTCATGTTTTCACCTCAATTTATAGTAATCACACTTACCATATTAAAAGAAACAGATGAACCGAACAAATAAAAAGAATTAAAAAAGGCTGAACCCTAATTAAATGGAATCAGCCTTAACTATTTTTAAAAGTATCAATAAATTGGATGATTGCTGGTCCTAATTTTTTGCTTCCTTTTCCCCGGGCATTCTCTTTTTACATCGTTCATTGATAAGTAATGCTGCACTCGATCCTGAACCTTAATTTCTGATAAAAACAACACCTTAAAGATAGACCAGAATAATATAATCGCCGTTAATAAGAAAAAAATCAGGAGCAGTCCAATCATTGCCGCCACTCCTCATTGTCTATAAACACGGACGACGGAATTTGAATTCCAGATGCCTCTAGACGATCATAAAATTTAGGGCGGACACCGGTCGGTACAAGCCTTCCGATTATTTTCCCTTCTGAGTTAAGTCCTTCTTGTTTAAAAGAGAAGATATCTTGGAGAACGATAATTTCTCCTTCCATCCCTTGTACCTCAGTTATATTGACAATTTTTCTTGTTCCGTCCTTTAAACGTGTTTGCTGTATAATCACATCAATTGCCCCGGCAATTTGCTCACGTAGTGCTTTTATCGGCAAATCTACACCAGATATAAGAACCATTGTTTCCAACCGAGCAATCATATCTCTTGGACTGTTTGAGTGCCCTGTAGCCAATGAACCATAATGTCCCGTATTCATTGCCTGCAGCATATCAAGCGCTTCTCCTCCACGTACTTCCCCGATAATAACGCGGTCTGGTCTCATCCGTAGTGAGTTCCTGACAAGATCTCTAATGGAGATGGCTCCTATACCTTTTATATTGGGCGGACGTGACTCTAGGGATATCACATGCTCTTGTCCTAATTGAATCTCGGCTACATCCTCAATAGTTACGATTTTTTCATCATCTGGGATAAAATTTGACAAAACATTGAGTGTGGTTGTTTTGCCAGATCCTGTTCCTCCGCTGACAAACATATTTAACCGTGCTTTCACACAAGCATCTAGAAAGATAGCCATTTCCTCTGTGACTGTTCCTAAGTTAATCAAATCTTCAATCTGGTAGGGATCCTTTGAAAATTTCCTGATTGTTATAGTTGGTCCATTTAATGCCAAGGGGGGAATGATTGCATTAACACGCGATCCATCCGGAAGCCTGGCATCTACCATTGGAGAACTTTCATCTATTCTTCGTCCCTGTGGGGCAACGATTTTGTCTATTACACTCATGACATGTTCATTGTCTCGGAATTGAACTGGCGTTAACACCAACTTCCCTTTTCGTTCACAGTAAACTTGGTTGGGTCCATTCACCATTACCTCTGAAACATCTTCATCTAAAAGGAGGGAATTAATTGGTCCGAAACCAGTTAGGTCGTTGATTAGCTCATCATCTACTTTTTTTCGATCAATTTGCCCGCGGAATTCTTCATCTTCTTTTATTATTTCGACTGTCATTCCGTCAAACTTTGGAATGATTTCCTCAATTTCTTGCTCTTTTAACTCTTGCAAAATTTTCTTATCAAGAACATTCTTTAATTCCTGATGTTTGTTAGCTTTTTTCGCCTTTTCATTTTCCTCGTCCATTAAAGGTGTCTTCAACAATTTTCACCTCCGTGAAATAGAAATAGCCCCACCTTTACCAAAGGGGGGATAGAATTCATAGAACAACCATATATACATAGAAAACCTATGCAGACATATAATATCTATTTTGAAACACCCTGATCTTTCGTTAACTGGCTGGCTTAGTGCAAATGCACCTTAGCCCCTGTAGCTTTGCGTCACTGATTTTCATCAGCTTTGCCTTTATCGAGACTCAGTGTTTATTTTTCCGACTGATCTCATCATCACATAATAGAACGTTTTACCCTTATCGGATATCCTACTATTTTATCATTTTGCATTGTGAACCATAGGTTAATTGAACTATTTTCATCCATACCCCTAAAAACAAATAAATAAAAGTGTAAATAAACTTAAATGACCTCGGTTTCCAATATATTTGGGCGAATCAATCACATTACCTGTGCCCATACATAGGATGTAGAAGATACTATGAAAAAAGGGTGTTGAAAATGCCAGCGATTGTTGGAGTTGCACAGGTCATTACACTTGGCAGCAGTTCTGTTTTCCATATTGGAGATGTTTATAAAATTATGCCATTTTCCAATGCAAAAACCTTTTCCGGTGCTGGTTCCTTTAACACAGGGGATAGCTTACGGCTCCATAATAATGTTAGTTCCACGAATACCAATGATCCAGATGTATATGATCAAGGAATTGCACTTAATGCTTAATGAATGGGTGATTTTCAAATGAATTTCTATATCCAGCAGTCCATTCAGATTAATTTTATTAAAATTGGCGGGATTACCAATTCCTCCGTCCTACAAATAGGCAGTGCGGGGATTATCAAACCTACATCTCATTTATATAATACCGGTGGATTTACACAACCCGCACCAAAAACTTCAGGCTCTTTATTAGGGACACCAGCCGTACCATTACAGGCTGCTGTAAGAGAACAAGATAGGTAAGCTCCCTATCATATAGAAATCGATAAACTTATTGGCGAAATAATTGTGAGGTGATTACATGTATCAGGATTATTCCCAATATCTTCAATGGCTGCAGAGGTGTATTCAAGCACAGGAGCAGCGAATTCTAACTTTAGAGAACGCTCTCCAAAAAATGAAAGAAGATATCAAACAATTAAATGAAAAAAAAGCCATCCATGTTGATAAAATTGAATATAAATTTGATCAATTGAAAGTTGAGACTCTTGAAGGAACATTAAACATAGGTCTAAACCCATCAGAATTATCAGGAATCGAGGACTTCGCAGTACAAAATCAATCCTTAACAACACCAATATCACCCAAGGATCAAATGCAAAGATCAATGAAAATCGAGGAAGCTATTTACAGATATTTAGAAACAGATTTACCTCAATTAGTTGAAAATGCCCAAAGGGAATTAACCGTTCAACCGAATGATGAATATTTATCGTTCATAAAACAAGACATCATTAAACAGCTTCCTATCAGGATTGAACAACATATAAACGCCCATTCCTCCGGCAGCCGCTCTTTTGAAAATGCGCCTTCGGACGATTTAGTTATTGAAGCATTAAAAAAGGAAATTCAAAATGGGGTATTTGTTTTTTTCAGCAATTTACCTGAAAATATGAAAGGGATGAAAACAGAATGAACTTCGAGGTTTATAACCGAGAACTCTTTGTCCAAAACATAAAAATCACTGGGGTGGCAAGCTCATCGTTAGTAATGGTGGGAGATACGGAAACGATCCAATTGGCCTCAACCTTTGATACCCCTGCAGAATCGCTAATCATAGGTCCGTTTGTTCCCCTATCACCGGAGTGACCATCATGTTGCAGAGAACCTCTTGTGTAGACACTATTAATATTAGGATTGCCTCATTTTCCTCTACGGTACAGCTAGGGGATTCCTGTATCATTAATGGACTTTCAACAGCAATCGCTGTCCAAAGGGAAGCTGAAGTATTTTATGGAAATGAGGGGAATTTATCCTCTTATCGAGTCTTTTCCGAACCTATTCCTTTTCTACCTATCAATGAACCTTTTTCATACTCCCGTCAAAATCCAAACCCACTAATTAAGGTAAGTAAAATTGATATTATCGGGATATCATCAGCTTCCCTTTTACACGTTGGGAACAGCCGCCATGTTTCTATGGAGGCTAGAGTTAAGCATATTCGACAGTTACTTCCTATTCAAAGAAAAGAAGAAGAAGAAGTAGTAGAAGAACAGGGACAAAGATAAAAGCATAAGTTACTTTAAGAGAAAATGCCGGGAATATACTAAAAAGGATGTTTGTCATGCCAGCGATTATTGGTCCTGTCCAAATCCTTCACGTAAGTGGAGGTATAGTGCAATTTGGAGATACCGTGTATATCTCTCCTAAGAGCACCTCAAAGACAAATGCTGGTTCAGGTGCATTTAATACTGGTGGATTTATCGTATCGAATTCCGGATTAAGTGGAACCAATGTTCTTGATACCAAGTTAATTGACCAGCCAATTGTCGGGAATAATTAAAAAATGACATAAACCATCCTAAATGGTCTATGTCATTTTTTGTTCGTTTAATCTTTTTCAACCTTCAAAATATGAGCTCCATCAAAGAAAAACAAGTACTTTTCTGTGACCTTTCTTTTCCATATTTGTTCAATTGCTCTTGTATATAAGTTAATTTGCATCTTGTAACGGTCTTCAAGTATGGACTTTGCTTGGTCAAACCCACCTTTATACCTGTCGGAAATTTGATCCGTTTTATAATCGACCAAAATAAGACCGTTTTCTTCCTCAAAGACACAGTCAATGATCCCTTGTACAAAAACAGATTCTTCTTCATCCTTCCAAGTGGGGTACACATCACGAGCAGGCATGGAAAGGGTAAAGGGAACCTCTCTGTTGATTGCTTTTGCGTTAAAATATCTAATCCCTAAATCTGAATGAAAGAATTGAACAATTAAATTTTTATCAATGACCTCTGCTTGGTCAGAGGTTAACAATTCGTTGTTTACCATCCATGTTAACTGTTCCTGGAGAGATTCTTGACTAACTGAATTGGTTAAATCTACGTGCTGCATAACCATATGCATGGCAGATCCCCTTTCAGCTGGACTTAATTGCTTTTCCTGCATAAATTTCGGGCGTTTAACTATCGACTTTTTATAGCGATTCACATGGTTCACAAGGTCCGTCCCACTTTGTTCATCTGCCATTTCTCTTTGGCGTTTCATTTCAGAAACGGATTGCTTGGAGCGATGGGCTGCGGCACTTGGGAAGGAATATTCCCAGTCTAAGCGCGACTTAATATCTTCAACAAATGGCGACGTGGCTGGGACATGTTCCCCTTTTTGGACCATTTCAAGAAATTGGTCTTCATTCATTCCGATTTCTAATTCCGTCTTTTTGATTTCTTCTGCACTTATTAGTGAAATTTTCCATGAAGAAGGATGACTTGTAATTTCCTCAGGAACAAGGGCATTTCCCGTACCACTAAGCCTTAGTTCATTGGCGTCCTGATGGCGAACAAGCGCTGGTCCAATCCAGTCAATATAGCTTGAAACCGCTGCCCGCTCATAATCCTTTAACAACCATTCTGTATGGGAGGAAACTTCATTCCATTGGTCGATTTTTTTTTGCGCATCTTTAAGCGTAGCCGTTAAATAAAGTTTTTCTTTCGCCCTTGTCATCGCCACATATAACACGCGCATTTCTTCCGCGAGCATCTCCATTTTCTTTTTTCGCTTAAAAGCAATTTGCGGTAAGGATGGGTAAGAAATCCTTTTTTCCGCATTTACATACTTAGATGCAAATCCGTATTCTTTATCAAGCATATATGGTTTCCGAACATCAGCCATATTAAAAGTCCGTGCCATTCCCGCCATGAATACAACGGGAAATTCAAGTCCTTTACTACTATGGATGGTCATAATCCGAACAACGTCTTCTTGCTCACCAAGTGCCCTTGCTGCACCAAGATCGTCCCCTCTTTCAATCATTCTCTCGATAAAACGAAGAAACCTGAACAGTCCACGGAACGATGTTTGTTCGTATTGTCTAGCTCTGTCATATAATGCCCGTAAATTAGCTTGGCGCTGTTTTCCCCCTGGTAAACCGCTGACAAAGTCATAAAACTGGGTATCACGGTAGAGCTGCCAAATTAACTCCGATAACGAACCCTGTCTTGCCACCCCGCGCCACTCTGTTAGAAAGTCATAAAAGCGGCGCAGCTTTTCGTAAAATTCGGCCGTATTTTTGGCTTCTTTACTCTTGCAAAAAGCGGTAACAGCCTCCCAAAAAGAACCTCGCTTCTGATGAATGCGGATGATTGATAGTTCTTCTTCGTTCAACCCAACGATGGGTGAGCGTAAAACAGCTGCAAGCGGTATGTCTTGGAAGGGATTATCAATAACTCGTAGTAATGAAATCATAATTGCCACTTCGGTTGCATTAAAATACCCCGTTGAAAGATTAGCATAAATAGGAATCCCTTGTTGCTTAAACTCTTCGATAATTTGCGGAGCCCAAGTCATTGAACGGAGCAGGATAACTGTATCCCGATACATAAACGGCCGATTGGATTTGGTTTTTGTAGTATATACCGGTGCTCCATTTGCTACTAGCTCTTTTATTTTAGAAGCAATTATCCTCGCTTCGAGTTGGGATTGTTCAAGACCGATAGCATCAAATTCTTCTAGTTCTGACACCTCTGTCTTGCCTTCCGTTACAGGCGACCCATTATCCTGGGCATTTTGATCAATAAGCAAAAGTTCTACCGGATAGGGCTCATCGTCTGGATACGGTGCGCCAGCACGCAACTCTGCCGCCTCATCGTATTCGATTTCACCAACTTTAATCCCCATAATTTGTTTAAATAAATAATTGGTTGCATCGAGAACTTCTTTTCGGCTTCGGAAATTTCTTGCTAGATCAATACGTAGTCCCGTAGAATCTCCGTCGGCTTTAAAGCGATTATACTTGCCTAAGAAAAGGTTCGGCTCAGCCAAACGAAAGCGATAAATCGACTGCTTAACATCTCCGACCATAAACATATTACCATTCAACTCATCCTTTTTAGTTACAAGCTTTAGGATGGTTTCCTGGACCATATTAGTGTCTTGATATTCATCGCAATAGACCTCTTTAAAATGCCTTTGGTAAGCGAGTGCCGCCTCGGATGGAAGAAATTCTCCCTCTGCTGAGATTTCCTTTGTCAAAATTGCAAGGCAGTTATGCTCTAAATCTGCATAGTCTACAAGCCCTTTTTCTCTTTTTACCTTTTCAAACCGCAGAGAAAATTCTTTGACAATATGAACTAGCGTTTCTATTAACGGCCGCATCTCATCCATATCACGTAAAAAGCTTTCAGGCTTTCGCGTAAATAGCTCTTCTTTGATATCTTGGATTTTTTTCTTCGCTTTTTCTCGAAGTTTTTGGGCCTTCTCTGTCAGCTCTTTATCATAGTGGTCACCTTTCACTTGCTTTGCCCGTGAAAAAGACCAGGTCTGCATTGCTTGATATAGAGTTTCCCATGAGTCCTGCTTGGCAAGAAGAAGAGTATCAATTATCTTTAAATCATCTAAAAAGTTTTCAGCTCTCGGTGCCGGTCCGCCAGGGAGCTTTGTTACTTCTAATCCCCGCTTAATCATTTCTCTGGAAGCTTCTAGTTGCAACTCAATATCAAAAAGAAGTGCCTGAATAAAGGAGAGTTCGGCTAGATTATTAATAGCTGAAACATCATACATACGAATGATTGACTTTAAATATTGGTCCGGTAAGGGATTGGAGCGAGCAAAATCGTATATCGACCGTACAATATCCATTAATGCAGCATCACTGCGATCACTTGTGAATGAATCGACCAAGTTGAAGAATGCCACATTATCTTTTTTCCCGTATTCTTCTTCAAACAACTCATCCATCACTTCATCTCGGATTAATTGTGCTTCTGTTTCATCGGCAATTCGAAATCCAGGATCGACATCGATTAAGAAATAATACTTTCGAATCACTTCCATACAAAAGGAATGAAGTGTTGAAATCGATGCTTTATTTAATAAGCTCAGTTGCTTTCTTAAATGGCGCGACCACGGGTCTTCATCAATGGCTTTTTCTAATGCTTCCCCAATCCGATGGCGCATTTCTGCAGCAGATGCATTCGTAAAGGTCACCACCAATAATTCATCGACATTCATCGGGTCTTCTTTTGACAGGATTTTTTGGATCATTCTTTCCACTAGGACAGCCGTTTTTCCCGAACCTGCTGCTGCTGCCACTAGGATGTCTCGATCCTTTGACATAATTGCTTTCCATTGGTCGTCTGTCCATGTCACGTCTTCTGGTTTAGGGGGTATGACGAAATTTCTCAAGGTTGACGTACCTCCTTCCTAATTAGTTCTAAAACATCTTCCTTCGAGTGTGGTGTGAGAACCCGGAATTGATTCGTTTCAATTGATTCATCAAATTGACATACTGATTTATAAGAACAAAATGTACAAGGTGTTTTGTCCTTTAATTTATAAGGAGCAATGTCTATTTGACCATCAATAATGGCGTTACCTGTTTTCTGATATAAATTCCGGACATACGTTTTCAAATCGTCAAATTCCGATAAACTGGCAACCTTGGATTTTTTGGATAAATTTCCATCTTTTTTTATTCCTGCGGCAATAATATGCGAATCACCAGATTCAAGTGTTTGATCCATAAGCCGGATCACATTTTTATCGCTTAACATTAATCCATTCATCTTAAACTTTTTCATCATTTCCTTTTCAATTTCATCAATCGTTAGCATTTTAGTTGTATTAATGAATGGATTATGGACGTGAAAATAGAGGACACCCGCAGGACTAGCTTTCATCTCAACCAATTCATTCGAATGGGTCATGACAATATCAAGGTAGGTTAACATTTGCAGGGCAAGTCCATAATATACTTCGCTAAAATTGACATCCTTTTCACTTGATTTATAATCAATCACTCGTAAAAAGACGCTGTCGTCTTCCGCTTTTGCCTGATCGACTCTGTCAATTCTTCCGGCCAATTCCATTCTCTTTCCATTTTTCAGTAAAAATGTTAGTGGCGGCAGTTTTCCATTGGGTCCAAAGCCTAATTCCAAACCAATCGGTGAGAATCCACTTACCTTTGCATGCTCACTTAAAACGACAGAAGCCCGTGTAATAATTTGCTCCAATTTCCGTTTAATATAATGATGGCGCTCTGAGCTTAACAATATTTCGTTTTGCAGTTTAGGGGCTAGTGACTTGACCGCTTCCTTAGAAAGGGTTTCACATTGTTTCCTCGATAGCTCGGCCCAAGAAAGGTTTTGTTCATTCACAATATCTGCAATCTGCTTTAATGCCGCATGAAACAGCTCCCCAATATCCGGAGCCTCCAAACGAAAAACTTGCCTGTCACGAAGCTTTAGTCCATGCT
The DNA here is from genome assembly GCF_018613065.1 of Bacillus sp. ISL-7. Next base: position 192,553 of record NZ_JAGGQW010000031.1, read on the forward strand.
GAGCGAAATGAGAAAATGCGCAGGAGTTATATAATTCCATTCTAGAAACACTGGCTTGAATGGCCTCACCATATAATTCATCCGCTGAGTCTTTAGAGAGCTGTACGGCTGAATTTGTATAAAAAAGGCTTGAAAACACTTTTTGAGCTTTGGCCTTTCCCGAACTTCCAAGGTAATAGTTATATACATCCCACCATAAATTTGAAATGGGGTACCCTCGCATTTTCCATTGAAGCTGCGCATTAAGGAAAGATAACGTCGTTGTAAAATTTGAAATAAAGCCTAGTTGACTGGGCTCCGAAACTTGTGATGGGTCTGTCACATAAAATAGCTCATTAGCATTAGGAAACATATCTTTTATTCTCTTAATATACGAAGAAGGAATTAACGCTTTTCCTTCATCATTCGCAAGTGGATAACTAACATAAAGGGCTTCTGATGGTGCTGTAAAAGCTTTATAAGCAAGAAAATTTTCATCCAGCAAACTTGTCCGGCTGCTTGGTGCGATTTTGACACCTGTTGCTAGGAGCATTTCCCTGTCTTCATCAGAGAGGATTCCTTCATCAGATATTTTTGCAGGCAAAATTCCTTCATTAACACCAACTACGAATTCTACTTTGATTTCATTTAGCCTTGATTTTTCTAAATCCCCAATCAGTACCTGATCAAGTGCCGGCGGAATAAGTGAAAAATGTAAGGATTCAAATCCTGACTCTAAAACAGCAGCAAACGCCTTTAATGTGACTTGCTCTTCCCCTAGAATTTCAACGTATTGGTCCAGGAGATCAATCACGGCATTCCATACTTGTTCATGCTCCCGCATTTTTACAAGATTACCTTTTTCTTCGGCAGCTGCTTTCCATTTTTCAAGCTTTGTTGGGGCATCCAATTCCTCTAGCAGCAAATAGATGGCTTCACAAAATTTTCGGCCTGAATCCGCTTTTTTCAAACGTCTTGATAACCGTAAAATGGGTGCAGTTACCATAAGCTTTAATTCATTTAACTCTTGTTCCATTTCTTTTTCAAGGTCTGTTTGCGAGTTTACCTCTAATTCCAGTCCTCGAATACGTCGATAGCTCCAACGCTCTTTTTTCGTCCATTTACTTCCGTTAATTCCGTAAGCTAAACAATAATTCTCTAGTTTATCCATTTTCTCACGCATTTTTGCTGGCTTTTCTTGCAGGGGATATAGCAATTCTGTCTTGATCATTCTGAACACCGGCTCATAGCGCCAGTAGGAATTAATGACTTCAAGGCTTGAGCGAATGAATTCAATCAATGGATGGTTCAGCATCGTTCTTTTTTGGTCAATAAAATAGGGAATCTGATAATCGTCGAAAACTGGTTCAACAATCTCATGATAGTCCCCACCATTTCGAATTAATAAAGCGATATCCCGGTACCGGTATCCCTTTGTCCTGACTAATTGGAGAATCTCTCTTGCAATCCCTTCAATCTCAGCTCTACGGTTTACGGCTTGGCAAATATTAATTTTTGTCTCACCAACATATGATACTGCAGGCCGGGCATCAAATTTTTCTTCAAAATGACTTAAAGACGGCTCTGTCCATTTTCTTTGTTCTTTTAGAACAACAGACTGCTCGATTTCAATTCCATTAGCTTTAGCTAAATCATAGAGAGAATAACTAGTCTCACCTGATAAGCGAAACAGATCAAGCTCGTCCGATGGAGAATTAATCGAGAGGTGATCAGTCGTCAATGCAATTGAAACGTTTTTACAATGTTTCATCAATTCGATCATTACTTGATATTCCTGCGGTGAAAAACTATAAAAACCATCAATATATATTTCTGCATCTTTTAAATATGAAGAGAAGGATACTTTCTCGGATAGGAGTTGAAAGTAATCCTCCGAATCGATATATTTACCAAATACTTCGTCCTCAAACTTTTTATAGATCATTTCTAAATCTTGAAGTTTATCATTTAAGGCATTGGTATCTTCACCCGATAAGGATGAGCCTTGAATTAACTCCTCTGGCCTAATACAGTAACGTTTAAATTCTGTTATCATTTGCTCAAGCTTTTGGATAAAACCATTCTTATCTGCAGCTCGCTGAAAAAGCTTTAGTTGTTCCTTTTGCTCATCGATGATTTTGCGTATTAACATACTCATCCCGACGCTACTTAAATGTGTTCGGCTAATCCCGCCTGTTTCTTGCAAGATACGCCACGCCAAGCGGGAAAAACTATAGACTTGGGCACGAATCATTCCGCTAATTGCCGGGTCAGTTGCCAAGCGATATTCAGATAAAAACGTCATCTGCTCTGGAACGATATAAATGATCGGTGTCCCATCTGGTTTTTCCACAAGCCGCCCCTTTATTTCATCAAGGAACATAGCAGTTTTTCCGCTTCCTGACCGACCGATTACCATTCTTAATGACATGTAAAAACCTCGCTTTCCACAACCACTCATAAACTTTATAACTCCCATTCTATCATAAAACAAGCACAAACGTTTGTATTGCCATAAAACAGATTAGAGGCAGAAATGGTAATTTTATGACAGAAAAAAACACGATTTAATCATCGTGCTCCTCCCTTAAACTATTCACCTAAAAATGGACGTCCATTTCATTTAATGGCCAATAACGTAAATCAACTTTGCCGACAACTTGACTAGCTGAGATAAAACCGAATTGGCGGCTGTCCCAACTACCTAATCGATTATCACCAAGGACAAACAATTTCCCATCAGGAACTATATTTTCACCGGTTATTTCCTTTAAACTGAAATCTCCAGTAATCCTGATTCCAGGTGATTTTTGTTTATAAACATTTAAAAATGGCTCCTCATACTTGTGCCCATTTATATACAATAGATCATCTCGATATTCAATTTTATCCCCTGGCAGCCCAATAATACGTTTGACAAAGTCCTCTTTTTCATTGGCATGAAAAACGATGACATCAAATCTGTTCAATTCCCCGACTTGATAACCAAGCTTGTTGACTACCAGTTTGTTACCATCTTGTAGCGTCGGCATCATCGATTCGCCTTCTACCACATAATTTGAAAAGAAAAATGTACGAATAAAAGCAAAAATAATGATACCAATCGCAAAAGCCTTCGCCCATTCCATGCCTTCCTTTTTCCATTCAATCTTCATTAAAGCTCCTCCGTTTCTCCTGCTTATAATTTCTATCTATTTCACCATTATGGTCAGTTTCCCTGCCCTTATTCATTCTGCCTTCAATTCTTTTACCAACATACCAAAGAATGAAAATAACAAGCAAAACTACAACAGTCCGAAGAGGCTTCGTCAGTAATGACTGAATATCATAGCCAACAAAACTAATCGTGAAAATCATCACCATTTTCCCAATACACACGGACAGCATGTATTGGGAAAATCGAATTTTGGAAAGACCAGCGACAATGTTAACAACTGCCGAGGGTGTAAATGGAAAACAAAGCAGTAGAAAGAGTGGGCCAAACCCATGACGATCTACCCAGTCCATTAGCTTACGGACTTGAGGGTGCTTAGGTAAAAAGGATAATAACCTTTTTTGCCCATACCTTCTAATAAGCGAAAATACGAGCATTGCCCCGATACAGGCTCCAAGCCATGAATACAAAAATCCTAACCAAAGTCCAAAGGCACTGGCATTAGCCATTACAAATAAAAACAATGGGAGAAATGGCAAGAATGCTTCAATGACAATAAGCAATATGCCTGGTATGGGTCCAAGGGCTCGGTATTCTTGAATAAGACTCATAATATGTTCAAGTGTAAACCATGCTTTTAATGATTCAATATCCATCCGGTTTCTCCTCATTTTTACTAATAGCTGTGCCTATGATTACTTTGTAATAAATTGATGGAGTGCCTCTTTATTTTTTTCGACATCGATCTCTAATACGGCTCCCTCCCCTGAAATTCGAGCATCGGAATAGCTATTTTCAACAGGAATCCGTAACGTATCGATATTTCCTCGATCATTCGAAAAGAAATCTTTAGCCATAAATGTTATGTCGGAAGTGCTCATATTTGTATTCACATAAGGCGTGACAACTCCAATTAGCTTCGGGAGTTTTGGAATCGTTTGGAGGCCCATCAATTGGTCCCCAATGGCCTTAACCGCTTTTTGTTGACGTTCTACCCTTCCAAAATCCCCAATCGCATCATGACGGTAGCGGACATACCCGAGCATTTCTGCTCCATTTAATTTTTGCAGACCTGGTTCTAAAGTGACATCAATATTTTTTGACATTTTCTTTTCCACATCTATCTCTACACCATTGGGGAATGCTTCATCAATTAGTTGCACAAATCCTTGAAAGTCCACAATGACATAGTATTGGAGGTCAATATCAAAATTTTGCTTAATCGTTTGTCTCATTAATTCCGGACCACCGCGTGCGAATGCGGAGTTAACTTTATGCTGTCCATGCCCCGGAATCTCAAGGTAACTGTCCCTCATAATAGAAGTTAGTTTAAATGTTCCTTTGTCTTCATTATAATGAACAATCATGATTGTATCTGCCCGAGATTTTTCCTTTCCTCTAGCATCACTACCAAGCACGAGGATATTTGTCCCCCCATACTGATCCTTTTTTCCTTCGAAAGCATAGACAACATTTGATGCTTTGTTATTCATTTTTTTTAATGATTGGTTAACGCCCTGCTTGTATTGATAATAAGCATAACCTGCCCCTGCACCTATTAGCAGTAAGAAGACAAGTAAAACGGATGGCCATCTTCTCTTTTTCTTGGTTTGATATTTATCAGATCTCATTGTTTATCACCTATTCATCCAGGTTTTTTATTCTCCTGTTTTTTTTTTCAGGGTTTCTTCATTTAATTCATTTTCCCCTATCAGATATCCTTCTATTAATAAAAACTTTCTCATATATCAACTAAACATTTCAATAAATAAAACTCGCCCAATGACGAGTTTTTGTAAATGGAAAGTCCTATTGCTTTTGACGGTTCTTTTTTGTAAAATAAAGAAGAACGTTTGTTCGACTGATATGGAAAGGTGTGACTGAAAAAATGACCAGAATCCCCGAAGATGATCGAGACATAATGGAAAAGGCTATGTATTTACCAATGGTTCTAATTATCTTAAACAGGGATTTAACTGTAGTTGCAAATAGCCCGTTTAAATTAAAACAACCATATTTGGATTTGATTGAGGAAACGATGAAGGAGATCCAAAGGGAACTTGCTGAGGTAAAACTATATATGAAAAAGAATAAACTTCAGGTGATTGAAACAAAACGGGACGATGCTTTTACGTTATACAGGTTTATTTATAAAGGCTATGAAGAAAATCATAATTACTTTAATCCAAGAATCCGCAACAAAGTCCAAGAATTAATGGAGGCCTATTTATTAAAAAAACATCTGTCCCGTTAATAGTTAAGAAAATTCAACCCTTTATTTCGGGTCTTTAGAATGGGATTCAGCATCATATTCACGGGATCTTTCCAAGGCATTTAACGACTGGGGCCCGTTTGGCTGATAAAATAACTTTCTCCCATTACTTTCTATTCTTTGCAAAAGTTTTGTTTTTAGTAATGAGGTTCTTAACATTTGCCCTTCAATTGTACCAATTGGAACTGGAAAAACGTGAGATTCCTTATTGCGGAAAATAATCATCGTTTTCTTAGAGGATACGCGACGATAACACTCCACATGCTCAAGTGAAATCCATATACACTCAGGAGTTAGCGGCGATACGGTAGGAAAAAAATAGATGTGGTTAGTTGGTTCAATAACAATTGGGATTTTTCGAGAATAGCCAATAAGTTGCCTTGTTCCCTTTTTCCTGCTTTCGTAATCAACACCAAAATAAACGCAGCCTTTTTTGATGATATCCAATGGCTTAAAGGGTGACAAGAATTCATCTTCTAATTCTACAGCACGTGAATAAATTTTCCCTCCATATGTCACCGGTTCTACAAACATCGTCCACGTATTTATCTCATATTCTTCGATCCCCGGATGCTTCAACCCATTCAACTCCTTTTCCTATTATCCACCATATCTTACCACTACTGGTTTTTAATTCCCTCACTTTTCTGAATTGTTCCTAATTTATTCACAAAATTCATGTCAAAGAAATATTTATCAGAAAATTATAAAAACTAATGATATTCTTCAAAAAAAAACCATATAATTTTAAAAAGCAACAGAGGTGATTTTCATGAATGAAAAATCATACACGGAATTAATGAAACTAGGAGCCATGAAGCGAAATCGTCTGAAAGAGAACTTCGTCCAAGATTTATACATCGAAATACTTTTGTCCGAAATTCAGCTAAAAGTAGAAAAAGAAAAATTATTACAGAAAATTGATGTGGCCATTGATTGTCAAGACAAAAAGTCATTCCTCCTTCTATCCGGACAGCTCAATGAAATTAACAAACGATTTGGAACGTAGAAATTTGTTAAAGCCGTCATAGATTGACGGCTTTTTTATTGTATAAATAAAAAATGCGAATTTATCCACAATAGGATAAACCCGCACTTTTCAATCATCTCTAGTAGCTGTGAAACTAAACAACGAAGGAAATCACAACTATTATCAGAGGACAGTAATTAAGAACGAACGAAGATTGAAACCCCAAAGTCTCCAAATCTTTCTTGGAACACTCTGTCAAAGCCATTTGCTACAAGGCACTCACGAGCACGTGATAATCTGCGGCCCGGTACTAAGCGTCTTTGGCAAGGATTTGCAGTTCCAACAACTTCAGCTTCGACAATTCTGCGAGTTGTAATGCCATTGTTAGTAACTACTTCCCAAAGGATTGCTACAACATCTGGTGGACGAGTATTAGTCATTTCGCTTATCATAATCACCCCCTTATCTTACGTCTTATATATTAAATGTAAGAGACCGAAGGCTTGTCTGATGAAATAACATATTTTTGTAAAAAAAGTTTTGAAAATTTCTTACACACAAAAAAAAGACTGTAGACATATCAAAATGTCTCAGCCTTCTCATGGATTGTATTTATTTGTTCCTATGTTTAACTTCATAATCTTCAAGCATCGAAATTCTATCAAGCATTGAAGGATGGGTATAGCGGAAAATTTTCACCAATAGCGGTGGATTTACTTGACTTAATCCAGAGCGGGTTAATTCCTGAAAAGAAGTAATCGCTGCTTCTGGATTTTTGGTCATCTCAATGGCATATTTGTCAGCGCGAGTTTCCTGATAACGAGAAGTAAAATTCGTCAGTGGACTTGCAGCAAATAGGAGCATCGAAAGAATCATAAAAAATAATGGGAGTGATCGGATATCTCTAACGTCTGAGATATTTAACTCCTTGCCCCAGCGTCTTGTTGCCCAATTCATAATCCGATAGGTCAAATACAATCCGAGCAGCGAAATTAGCAAATAGCCTGCAATTCCAAAGTAAATATGTTTCTCGACATAATGGCACATTTCATGAGCCATGATAAATAAAATTTGATCATCTGTTAATTTATTTAAGGTAGTATCCCACAGGACAATCCGAGCATTAGAGCCAATTCCTGTAACATAGGCATTTAAAGCATTCGTTTCCTCTGACTTATTCACTTCAAAAACATGTTGTGCTGGAATATCAGCCTTATCGGCCAAAGCCAGTATCTTCGTTTCCAATTCCTTATTTGTTAATGGATAAAAGTCATTGTATAACGGGTCAATAACAACTGGCTGGAGAAACATCATAAATAATGTAAATGGAATCGATAAAAGCCATCCATATAGCCACCACCGCTTTTGACTTTTCTTCATGAGCCAGTATAATACGGGGACAATGATCAACCATGTCCCATAATTAAGCCAAAAGTCAATCAACTCATCCTTCATCCAGGAAGCAAAGGTTTGAGTTGAAATATTATACGTTTTTGATAATGAAAAACTAATATAACTTAGAGGAAATGTCGCCAAATAAGCGAATACCGATAACCAAATAAGATAAATGGCTGTTTGAAGCAGCTTATACTTTGATGAGTTTTCCGCCCAGCGCTTGAATGTCTTGGAAAAACCAAATAATAAAATTAAGAAATATAAAAGCCATTCAAACGGAGTAGATAGGAAAAATAATAAATTCCTTATTTTTGAATACTCCTCGCTCAGCATAAGTTCCCTGCCATTTAAAAAGGTCGCCGGGTCCGCCTTTGATCCTTCGTATTCAAATGGCAGGTTTGTAGCGGCAAAATGGAATAAATACCAATAAAAAAATAATCCATATAGAATGTAGCCCATAACCGCATAGACACCCATTTTTCTAGCCATGATTTGTCCCTCCTTTGTGTACAGACTCTCTATACTTAGTTTAGTTAAAAAAGGACAAATTAGAACTGTAAAAGTGACCTGCCCAACTATTTAAGAATTAGTTACTGACAGTTTTGGCTACTTGTTCCTTTAGTGCCCTCCTTAATATTTTCCCAGTTGTATTCTTTGGAAGTTCTTCGATAAATTCAATCGAAGATGGAAGTTTATATTTGGCCAAGTGTTCCCTGCAATAATCGAGTAATTGTTCTGCCGTTAGCCCTGGATTCTTACTTACAACATAGGCTTTAACAGCCTCACCAAGATTTGGGTCTGGAACACCGAGGACAGCCACCTCTACAACATCCAAATGGTTATAAATAACCTCCTCCACTTCTCGTGGGTAGACATTATAACCGCCAACAAGGATTAGATCCTTTTTTCGATCGACAATGTAAAAATACCCATCTTCATCCATTCTAGCGAGGTCACCGGTATGAAGCCACCCATTCCGAATGGCCGCCGCCGTCTCTTCTGCCATTTTATAATACCCCTTCATTACATTGGGACCACGAACAATAAGTTCACCCACCTCACCAACGGGTACTTCTTCACCAAGCTCATTTAGAATTTTATTTTCGACACGCAGGATAGATGTTCCAATGGAACCAGGCTTGCGCGGGCGGTCTAGCGGATTAAAGCAAGTAACAGGTGAAGCCTCCGATAATCCATAACCTTCAGATACTACAACATTAAACTTTTGTTCAAAATTCTTTAAAAGGGCAACAGGCAATGAAGCTCCTCCTGAAATACATAAGCGTAAGGATTTTAGGTCTTCAGGATTACCATCAGGAAATTGGAAGAGGAAATTAAACATGGTCGGGACACCAGCAAAAACAGTCGCCTGATTATTCTTGATAAGTTCAAAAATTTCTTTTGGACTAAATTTGGGTGCAATTAATAGTGTCGCCCCACTTAATAATGGTGCATTTAAAGCGACTGTCAAGCAGAAAACATGGAACATCGGCAGAACCGTTACTATTCTATCATCAGGATTCATTTTCAAATATTCGCTGACATCTTTAGCATTACTATACAAATTATTATGGGTTAACATAGCACCTTTTGGTTTGCCAGTTGTACCCGAGGTATAAAGAATAATGGCTGTATCATCGTCTTCGAGATTTGGTCCCTTAAAGTTTAATTCTCCAGAAGCCACGATCGCTGTAAACGATTTCATTTTTGAAGAGCCTGAGAGGTTTTCAATTTTCGACTCTATTCTGCTATTTGGGGTCGTTTCACAAAAAATATAATTCTTAATTTTAGGCAGGAAAGTATGCACTTTTTCGACTAACGGGATAGCTAGGTCAAGCGCGATCACTACTTTGACATCGCCATTATTTAATATGTAACTAATCTCATCTGCAGTATAAATGGGATTCACGGGAATAACAGTTACCCCTAACCGTAAAGCTCCATATAAGCTGATCACAAAGTGAGGTGAGTTACCCAACAATAATGCGATATGATCCCCCTTTTTCACCCCTAATTTTTCAAGACCCGATGCAAATTTCGTAATGGCCCCATTCAATTCAGCATAAGTACATGCTTGGTCCATAAAATAATAGGCCGGTTTAGTCGAAAAGTTCTTCGCAGATTCTTCAAACTGTGATAAAAGATTCATATTTATCCCCCTAAGTTGAATGAGTGCTCATTCATAAAATTGTTACAATTTTCTAAATATATTATATTAAATGAAAGTAATCTATTCAAGTATAATACTAAATATTCACACAAAACGGAAAACACAGCGTAATAAACGCTGTGCCCTGGTCTTAGTATAGTAAGTTTAAAAACTCATCTTTCGTAACATTTCCAAAGTAATGGGTTGTATCAATATCTGCAAGCGCCTTGTCAATTTCATTTTTTCCATAGCGGGTGCCTGTTAACTTCTCCTCAATTTCACTTACCTCACCAACACCAAAAAAGTCACCGTAGATTTTACAATTTTCAATGACACCTTTATTAACTTCAAGGCGGACATCAATGGAACCTACTGGGAAGCGGTGAGAGTGCTGTAGATTGAACTTAGGTGATTTCCCATAGTTCCATTCCCAGTTTCGATAGCGTTCTTTTGATAGCTGGTAAATCATTTCCCAATCCTCGTCCGTCAAAACATATTCTGGTATTTCATCTTGCCCTTCAAAAATATTCTTTAACAATAAAGACCGGAATTCATCAATTTCCACCTTTTCAGTAAGAAACTCAGATATATTGGCAACCCTGCTGCGGACTGATTTAATTCCTTTTGATTCGATTTTATCTTTTTTTACTTTTAAAGCTGAAACCACATTTTCGATTTCTGAATTAAGCATCAATGTACCATGGCTAAACATTCTGCCCTTTGTTGAAAATTGGGCATTACCAGAGATTTTTCGACCTCCAACCTCCAAGTCATTTCTGCCGCTTAATTCCGCATTTACTCCTAACTTTTTCAATGCTGCCACGACCGGCTCTGTGAATTTACGAAAGTTATGAAAACTTCCCCCGTCATCCTTGGTAATAAAACTAAAGTTTAAATTTCCAAGATCATGATAAACCGCTCCACCGCCTGAGAGCCTGCGGACCACTTTAATTCCATTACCTTCCACATACTCCGTATTAATTTCTTCAATTGTATTTTGATTCTTTCCAATTATGATAGAAGCTTCATTTATGTAAAATAATAAATACGTTTCATTAATATCAAGATTCTTCAGTGCGTATTCTTCGATTGCCAAATTTATCTGCGGATCGGTGATCCCTTTATTATCGATGAATAACATAGTTTACTTCCCCTTCTTATAGTGAAATAGATTGAAATTCTTCTGCAAGTATTATTATACCAGTAAATTCACCGGCAGCCTCGGTGATTAAATCAGATATTGTGCCATAATGCGGCAAATGGGTAAGAATTAATTGCTTAACATCAGCTTTTTGCGCAAATTTTCCGGCGTCGATACTATTCATATGTCCTGCCGACTTACCGTTTTGATGCCCGTAAAAGTTGCACTCACACAATAATACATCCGCATTCCGACTAAACTCGATAAATTCATCCTTAAAGGAGCTGTCAGCAGTGTAGACGATTGCTTTTCCATCTGCCTCTATTCTCATTGCATAACAAGGGACTGGATGGTCTGTTTTTAGAAATGAAACTTGAAATGGACCAACTGTGAGAATCTCACTAGGATTATAAGCTACTCCTTTTGTAATCTCTTTATAGGTTAATTTGCTAAATTCATATGGATCCATATCATGTCCATATAGAGGTAGGGTTGAGGTCTTCTTTCCTAAAAAGCCTTGGATTAATCTTGCATGCTGCAAAACACCAATATCTGCAATGTGATCTGGGTGATAATGCGAAAGTAAAACAGCATCCAGTTCTTCGGGCTGGATAATATTTTGGAGCTTAGAAAGCACCCCGCTTCCACAATCGATTAATAGCCGAAATCCCTCATGATCAATTAAATAACCCGAACTAGCCGCATTCTGTTTCGGATATCCACCCCAAAAACCAATAACCGTAAGTTTCAAATTAAACTCCTCCAATTCAATGTTTATATTCCTAATATACTCAAAAAATGATTTCTTTTCAGTATAGTACAAAAAACCAGCCGCATTTTTTTAACGGCTGGTTTTTCATTAATTATTCATTTGGTGTTTATATTTGTGATTAAATCTCATTGTAAAGTATGCGATGGTCCCAATAGAGAAGGTAAGCATAAAGCCTATTAGAATTATGAAATTTTGCCACATGAAACTGTAATCGCCACTTGAAATAACGGCCTTAAAGCCTTGAACCGAATAGCTCATCGGCAGATAGGCATTGAAATGCTGTAAGAAGTTCGGGATTAACTCAAGCGGGAATGTCCCGGCGCTGGTAGTTAATTGTAAAATCAAGATAATAATCGCAATAAAGCGGCCAGCATCGGCAAATACCGATACAAGGAGCTGAATTAACGCGATAAACGTTAAGCTGGTTATTATTGAAAAAAGAATAAATTTTGGTAAGCTTTGTACATCTAGACCTAATCCTCCTAGAAGAATCACATCTGCCAATATAGCTTGGAAAATTCCAATTCCAGCCATGATTGAAAACTTACTAGAAAACCAGTTAAATCCATTGGCCGGAGCAATCGCTGTATCACGAAGTGGAAAGACAATTGAGAGAAGAAGTGCACCCACAAACAAGCCTAACGATAGGAAATATGGTGTAAATCCTGTTCCATAGTTTGGCACATGATTAATTTTTTCACTATCGAGCTTTACCGGGTCTGCCATCATATTATAAGTCTTTTCATTTGAGTGAACCTTAGCAACTTCTTTTCCACCTTCTGAAAGTTTATCTGCTAATTCCTTGGCCCCATTAGAAAGTTTCGATGTACCGTCTTTTAACTTCCCGGAACCATCTGCCAATTGTCCCGTTCCAGATGTTAGGGCAGACGCACCCGCTGTTAATTGATTCATACCATTTGTAAGATCCGCGGCCCCTTTTTTCAGATTTCCCGAACCTGATGCTAATTGTCCGGTTCCCATGGTAATTTTATCAGCACCATCTGCCAATTGACTCATCCCATCAGAAAGATTGTTAGTGCCATCTGTTAATTTTGATGCACCTGCATATAAATCATGGATCCCTTTTTGCAATTCCTGCTGACCGCCATTGACTTTGCCAATGCCGGCAATTAATTGATCAAAATAAGGAGTTGTTTGTGCTTTAATTTTATCCTCTAAGCCCTTCGATGAACCTGCTAATTTTTCATCTACCCCTGTTTTGAATTGGTTAAAGCCAGCCTCCATTTTAGGGTTAAGTTCTGATAAAATTTGCTGCTCTAACTGTTCTTTCGTTGGCGCATTATTTTTCTCATTAGCCATTATTCCTTGAACAAGTGCTGGATCCACTTTGTTCTCAATTAAGGTTTGGGCTAGTTTCTGCATTTTCTCTGTTTGTTGCGTTATTGTTTGATCCGCAATTTGGGATGCTAATGTGTTAGTTAACTGTGATTGAAATTGATCAATACCCGCATTAAGTTCTCCAACACTTCCAGTCAATTCTTTTTCAATTCCTGCAGCAATCCCTGCGGGAAGGTCACGTTTTAATTGTTCTGCACCTGTAGATACCTCCTTCGTTCCATCAATAAGCAACGGAAGATTGGCATCAGCTTTTGCCAGCCCTTTTTTCAACTCATTCGATCCTGTGGCTACTTGTTTAGAGCCGGAAGTTGCTGCTTTCACACCATAGTCGAATTCAATCGACTTTTTGGCTAAAGTAGAAAGTCCGTTATACAAATCCTTCGAACCAACTGCAAGCTTATCAGATCCGGCATCAGCTGCTTTCATTCCACCGTTAAACTCACTTGTTTTTTCAGCAAGGGTTGCAAGTCCTTCATTTAAATCCTTTGAGCCTTTTTCAAGGTCAACAGAACCATCACTTAACTGGACTGCACCATCGCTCGCCTTTACAACACCATCGGCAAGCTCACTGATTTTATCAAATATGGTTTCAGCATAAGTTTCAGTTACCTTTTCAGCAACAGCTGTTTTGATTTTTTCTGCGGCCGTGCCGCCGATTTGCGCAGATAAGAAGTTATAACTTTCATTAGGTGTATAAACCAATTCCAACTTTTCCGGTTGCTCATCCAATAAAGTTGTCGCATTTTTTGAAAAATCCTTCGGGATTTCGATAACCATATAATATTTCTGTTCTTTTAAGTTATCGTAGCCCTCTTTTTTATCGACAAACTCAAATCCAAATTGTTTATTTTTCTTTAGCTTAGATACTAAATCATCACCAAGCTTCAAATGGGTCCCATCGAGTGTTGCACCCGCATCTTCGTTGACAACGGCAACTGGAAGTTCATCAAGTTTTGCGTATGGATCCCAGAATGCCCATAAAAACATTCCTGCATATAATACGGGGACAAACATGACAGCAATAATTGGGATTAACACTTTTTTATTTCTTACAATAGCAAGGAGCTCCTCCTTAAATAGCATGTTTTTCACTTATGACCCTCCTTTTTCATTTATGACTATTTTGTTCATTTAGTCATTTTTGTTTAAAAAATTAGGACTATCCCATAGACAACCCTAAAATTGACTATTAACCTACTTAAATTATGACCACTTGAACAATTCGGTCATTTAATACTTTTAGAGTATACAACGATTCCTGCCTGTTTGCAAGCAGAAAAAAGAAGCTGTTATCAATGAACAGCTCCTGTTGAAAAATCTTTTCCTGTTAAAAACTCCAGGACGTCTTTGACAGCTGCCTCTCCTTGATCAATACAATCCGGAAGTCCAACACCACCATAAGAAGAACCTGCTAAAAATACACCAGGTAGATCCGTTTTCATATACTTTAAAATGTCAGCTAAACGTTGTTTATGTCCCACTGTATATTGGGGCATTGAATTTTTCCACCGTGAAATGATTGCAAAATCCGGATTCATTGTGATGTTCATCGTTTTCTTCAAGTCATCTAGTACAATCTTAATAATTCTGTCATCAGAGAGGTCTACGATGGTTTCATCTCCAGACCTCCCAACATAGCAGCGGAGTAATACTTTCCCTTTCGGTGTTGAATGATCCCATTTTTTATGTGTCCAAGTACATGCAGTGATCGAATAATCACTATTTCTTGAAACAACAAAACCTGTTCCATCGATGTCATTTTTCACTGCCTCTTCCGGAAATGCTAAAGCTACTGTTGCTACTGATGTAGAAGGGACTGATTTCAAAGGATCAAAAAAACTATACTCTGCAAACATCGCCTGTGTTATTTTATGAGGAGTCGCTGCAATGACGCTATCTGCCACCATTGTTTCCCCATTATTGAGATAAACTTCATACTTATTCTCAACTTTGGTGATTTTGTCTACACGATGTCCTTTTAAAATAGATATTGGATCCAATTTTGCTTCAATGCCTTCTGCAAAGGATTGAAGCCCCGTTTTAAATGTTAGGAAAGCTCCTTTAGCTTTTTCCTTACTTTCAGGTTTGCTGGGTTGGGCAGGGGTAGATTTTTTCATGCCAATGATCAGGCTTCTATATTTCTGTTCTACCTCATAGAATTGCGGGAAAGTAGACATGAGGCTTAATTGATCTATATCACCGGCATAAATCCCAGATAATAATGGTTCAATTAAATTTTCAACAACCTCATCGCCTAGTCTTCTTCTGAAGAATTCTCCTAATGATTGGTCTCTTCCGCTTTCGGACCGAGGTAAAATGAAATCTGCCGCAGCTCTTAGTTTACCAGGAATAGAAAAAAGACCTGTTGTGAGAAAAGGTCCTATTTCCGTTGGAATTCCCATGATCGAACCACCGGGCATTGAGTGAAGTTTCTCGTTAACTAAAACGAATGATTTTCCCGTGGAATTATGGACTAGTTGATCATCCATCCCTACTTCCGCAGCTAACCTGGACATACTTGTCTTTCGTGCTAAAAATGAATCTGGACCTCTCTCAATCGTATATCCATCCCTGACAACGGTTTGCATTTTGCCACCGAGACGGTGTGATGCTTCGATGAGTTTAATTTCATAAGGGAGATTATGTTCTTGAATTGCTTTTTGAAGATAAAAAGCTGATGTGAGCCCAGCAATTCCTCCCCCAATGATGATAATCTTTTGTTTTTCTTCCGCCACGGCGCTCACCTTCTTCCACTAATCTGAATCTTACTCAGCTGTCATTTTAAGAACAACAGTCGACAATGCATCAATAAATTCTTCCTTTGCATTTGGCATTTCCGGTCGATAATAGCTTACACCTAATTCTTCCGTCACTTTTCTACATTCAAAATCATTATCATAAAGCACTTCAAGGTGTTCAGATACAAACCCTACAGGTGCAAAGACAAATGCCTTATAATGATGCTCTTTATATAAATCCCTTGTTAAATCCTGAACATCTGGACCCAGCCAAGGCTCTGGAGTTTGCCCAGCACTTTGCCACCCAACAACGTATTTTTTTACCCCTGCCTGTTCAGCAATTAAGTCAGCTGTTTCTTTCAGTTGACTCGGATATGGATCCCCAAACTGCAGAATCTTCTCTGGCAGACTATGCGCTGAAATGATGAGTACAGCATCAGCCTTTTCTTCTTCAGGCATTTGGTCAAAGATTTTTTTAATCTTTCCTGCCCAATAATCGATAAACTTTGGTTCCTGATACCAGCTTTCAATTGTTCTTATTTTTAGCCGGCCTAATTTTTCTGCTTCTTCTTGGGCTCTTCCATTATAGGATTTTATGCTAAAGGTTGAAAAATGCGGAGCAAGAACTATACTTACAGCCTCTTCGATTCCATCAGCATGCATTTGATGAACAGCATCTTCAATAAACGGCTGGATATGTTTTAGACCAAGATACATTTTGAATTCTATATTTTGTTGGATTTTGTTTAGATGTTCTTCGAGTTTTTCTGCTTGCTCGAGTGTGATCTTTGCCAAAGGGGAGATCCCGCCAATGGCTTCATACCGACTGCGAAGCTCTTCAATCATTTCTGGAGTTGGCTTCCGGCCGTGGCGAATATGTGTATAGTACCCCTCTAAATCATCTAAGTTATATGGGGTACCATATGCCATTACCAGCAGACCCATTTTCTTTCTTGTCATGTCCGCACCTCATTTTCAAGTCTCTTCGCTTTTCCGTATTCAATGTTGGACGACTGATTAGGTTGGG
This sequence comes from Bacillus sp. ISL-7, assembly GCF_018613065.1. Next base: position 209,509 of record NZ_JAGGQW010000031.1, read on the forward strand.
GGCCAATAAAAGCTGGAGTGCTCTAAATGACCCACTATCAAGCAGCCCATATTATTGTGCCAAAAAATTGGTCTGCTTACCAATTTAAAGACTTAAGATGGAAACTTAACGACTGAGTTTTGATGCTGAATACTCATGGACAAAGGAAGTTAATTTTTTCAACGTTTCTGGGTTAACTGAAGGGAATACACCGTGACCCAAATTAAAGATGTAACCATCTTGTGCCATTCCTTGGTCTAATATTGCTTTCGCTCTTTCTTCGATTACTTCCCATGGAGCTAACAAAATAGCCGGGTCAAGATTGCCTTGAACGGTTTTATGAATGCCCATTTCCCTTGCCTCGTGAATTGGCAGACGCCAATCTAAACCTACAACATCAAGTGGCAGGTCATTCCATTCTAATGCAAGATGGCTAGCACCAACGCCGAACATAATTAATGGAACATTTTCCTCTTTTAATGAAGTAAAGATACGATTCATGACTGGCTTAATGAAATAACGATAATCCTCTACATTGAGTGCTCCCACCCATGAATCAAAAATCTGGATGGCCCTTGCACCAGCTTTAATTTGCGACTTTACATATGTAATGATCATGTCCGCAAGTTTCTCCATAAGTGCAAACCATGCCTTTGGCTCGGTGTACATAAACGCTTTGGTCTTATTATAGTTTTTAGAAGGGCCGCCTTCGATCATATAACTTGCCAAAGTAAATGGTGCACCAGAAAAACCGATTAATGGCACGGATAATTGCTCTTGGGTTAATAATTTAATGGTGTCCAATACATAAGGAACATCTTCTTCTGGATTAATTTCGCCAAGTTTTTCAACATCTGCTAAAGAACGGATCGGATTGTCAATAACTGGTCCAATCCCACCTTTTATTTCTACCTCCATGCCAATCGCTGGCAGGGGTGTCATTATATCTTTATATAAAATGGCTGCATCGACGTTATATTGTTCAACAGGCAAGCGCGTTACATACGCACAAAGCTCAGGCTGGTGAGTGATTTCAAATAAGGAATACTTTTCTTTAATCTCTCTGTACTCTGGTTGTGAACGACCAGCTTGGCGCATATACCATACAGGTACATGGTCAGTTTTCTCACCTCTGGCTGCTTTTAAAAATGTTTCATTAATCGGTCTTGTCATTAGGGTAGTCCACCTTTCGAAAACATGTCTGTTGTCCATTTTAATATATATAGCATGAATTTAAAACTTACTGATTCTTTCTAAACTGTATTTACTATATCTATTAATCCTATTTGTGTATAGATAACGCTATTAACTGTCAAAAAAAAGTCGTTTTTATGTTTTAAAATTCGTTAAATCTGCAGGCTGACTTCCCAATATTTTTTTCACTTTTAGCTCTCACCACTTGATGCAATATTCATATTCTGTATTACATCCAACAGGGCTATAGCCCCCCTGGGTGAAAGAAAGGAGGAAATTGTATGATTGTCGAGCTTACTGCTCTTCATTGGATATATGTGACCTTTATTGTTCTTATTATTGGGTTTATGGTAATGAGAAGGGACACATCCATTGTTTGTATCGTCGGTATTTTCCTAATTGCTATCACAGCAACCGGGTCGTTAAGTCATTCGATAAGTAGTATTTTCAACAGTTTCAGTTATGCCATTACAGAATTATTATCTACTATTCTTGTTATTTCAATAATTGTAGCGATGAGCAATACATTAACGGTAACCGGAATTAATGATGTCATGATTTCACCTTTTCGAAAACTTATTCGTAACCCCACTCTCGCCTATTGGACAATAGGAATTCTAATGATGATTATTTCCTGGTTCTTCTGGCCTTCCCCTGCTGTTGCACTTTTAGGTGCCGTCCTTCTTCCAGTTGCGATTCGAGCAGGACTTCCTGCCCTTGGTGTAGCGAATGACATCAAAGGAGTTTATTTTTTATACTATTTATTCCCTCTACAACTGCTACAAGACTTTCTTTTCTGTTTCTTTACCACAAAAGATTCCGGCTTTCTGTGAACTCCACACCTTGAGCATAGTTTATACTCCACTTTTTCAATCAACACTTTAAACATTAAAATCATCTCCTTTTATCTAATATCCTCTTTGGTATATACACTACAAGTGACACCATAATCTTTACAGAGTTCCTTAAGTTTTTCTTTACGATGAGATGTTAAAGTATAGAAAACGAGTGTGGGTAAGTGTCCGAATTGTTGTTGGATTAGAGGGCTTAATTTAGAGTAGAGTTCAATTTTCTTTTTGTTTTCAACCATCGATTGTGTGCGGTCAACTTCTAAAAAATAGTAATTTCCTTTTAGAGTAAATGTAGCATCTGGAATGAGGGTGATATCCACATAGGTCAATCCGTCCTTATATTTAAATTCAATAGGTTCTTCAACCCTCCAGTCCTTAGGCGAGTAATAAAACAGATACATGTCATTTCTCATCAGATGATGGTCTATCTGTAGGTTCCATTTCATCTCCTGGTCGCTTCCGACCAACTCCCTTCCTTTTGCGCTTAGGTAATAAATGTTCCTGCCCTCGTGAGTTCTCACTTGAAGATACTCCTTCATTTCGTTTAGGATCCTGTGAGTGTTCCGGTCTTTTCCTAGGTTGTGTCTTTTTTGTATTTGCTCCCTTGTTGCGAAGCGCATTACCTCCAAACTTAATAATATCTGTTCCTGACGAAGCTTTTTCCTCTCCACTTGAGTTAGATGATTCATTAATACTTACCCCTTTCATGTACTTCTCCAAAATCCCCCACATTTGCTCATGCGAGATAAATGGAACCTGTAACTCTTTTAATTCATGGGTTTTAAATAGGGCTCTTCCTTTTACATCAGATGGCAATTCTTCAGCCCCGTAATCATCTATGGCCACTCCAGAAGCATAACCGCTTGGTAATCGAAAGCTGACTTTTGCATCAGCATTCTGCTTAATCATGCGTGGTAAAGTGTCAGCTGTTGGGTACTGGGTTGCAAATATTAAACGATACCCTAAAGCCCCAGTAAGATAAGCAATCTTTGCGAGTTGAGTCTGGCAATAATTAAGTTGTTTTTTCATCTTTTCTGGCATCCACTTTTCAGGTGCTAGTTGTGCAGCTTCATCGACAATTATGATTCTTCTTTTTTTGATGCCTGTATCTACAATATTAGAGAAAAACTTTTGACGGAAAAATACATAATCCTTTTGATATTGCTCTTCGAGTTCATCTAATAATAATGCTGCTTCTAGTGGATCAGCTGCTACTTTTTTAACCTGCTTTATTGATTCGTATCGACCAAATTCAAGCCCGCCTTTTAAATCAATAATGTAAAATTCCACGTCCTCAGGATGGGTTTCGATGAGATACGTCATCAGCATTCGTAGCATAACGGTTTTACCGAATCGAGTAGTTCCGGCCACAGTCATATGTGGAACGTGGTCTAAATTGTGCCACACCATACCATGAACCGCTCTTCCAATTGGAACGATCCAACCCTTTTTATCTTTTGGGACATTAGCATATGGGAACATTGTGGGTAATTCCTCATCGTAAACTTTTATATTTAAGGTTCGTTTAAACTCGATTTCTATAGGCTTTTGAAGGCCATCTCTAAAGACTTTTGCTTCTTTTTCTTTTTTCTGCATGTTGGTAGCAGGTAATCCTGGTAATATAGTAAACTTATAAACAGTTCCAAGTCTTACTGCTTTTGAAGCATCAAAACATTTTTTATGTGTGACTGTTTGGGCTCCTTGGTCCCAATATACCTCTACCCCTATTTTTACTTCGTTATTACAATCTTTGCATTTGCCTTCATACTTAGATTCAATTAATTTTATTCCATCATATATGGGCTTTTTTGATTTGTAACGAGGGGTTTTTAATTGACCGTTTTTATCTCGGATACCATAACCTACATTCTTAAATATCATTTCAATTTTCTTCCGGTCGTTATGCTTACCTTTAGGAATGAATGCAGCTCCTGCCATCAAAGCTGGAACAATGGCCCATTCAAGCATTGTAATTAACCTCCTTAAAATTACCGCTGGGCAAAAATTGGGAGGGGCCCCGAAAAACGACGAAGGAGTATTGGGGAGGGACCCAATAGTTTCAAATAATCGGCACGACATTATACAAGAATTAAACCTTTATTTTACTTAAATCAGCATATGCCGATGCAAATACTTTACATCACCCCACCAACAGAATGACCTTCCAGCACAACATCACAAACCCGATACCCATAGCTCCGTAACTAACCATCCGCACAAGCGTTTCATTAATGGTCACGCCAAGCTTTTCTAGAGCAATCAGTATAATTAGAGTCAAGCCTAGACCTAAGAAGAAGATCAAGCCTCCATCTATACCGGATAGGACAGCTGCACTGGGGCCCGCCATGAATACTTTAAAAGGGATTACTTCATATGCCATGTTTTTTCACTGCCTTCCAAAAATCACTCATTTCATACTCGATTCTTTTATCATCCTGATCCTTTTGGTCATAACCTTTAACCCAGCCTAATTGATACCCAATAAATACGCCGACACCTCCGAAAAATAAACTAAACATTTAATAACCCCTTTCTCTTTTATAGCGATTCATTGCTTCAGTCATAGTTAGTCTTTCTTGAGGACCGTAAAAACGGTTAGGAGTAGTTTCCAAGAAATCAACCACAGGGCCAACTAATGGATGACCTTCACCCGAGTCCCAGCCGCGGTCATAATTAATCCCACCATCTATATGCAGCTTACTTACCCTTCCTTCGTTAATTCCGTATGGTGAAGGTTCATCAAACAACTTCGCTTGAAACCAGGTTCCATCTGCATATCCTTCAACCCAATTGACGTAGTCTGGAAACATGGTTAACTTTATTTCCATCTAAATACCACCTCTCATTGCCCAACAGTAATCACAAATATCCTCATTATTAGTGAAATGATAATCATTTAGATCCTTTTCGCAATCTTTACAAGTTTTCATTTGTCATGCACTCCTTCCCATCCGACCACAATGTCACCCCCGGTACCCCTAAACTTACAAATGTAATGCGGATCATCAGCATTAAACCAATAAGTTGAGCATGAATAGAGATTATAAGATTCATATTCTTGTTGAAACTTATTTAAAAAGGAGTCCCATCCTTCTTCCTTCACTTTCCGTTTAGCAACTTCGTGAGACATAATTGAATCAAAAAAACTCAATGTTATCCCTCCTTAAATCAAATAAAAGAGCAACAATCCATTCCACATCTGCTGGCGTAGCTACTGTTAATAGGTACTCTAAGAATTTAATTGATTGCAATTTCACCCCTCCCAGTAACAATCGATAATTTTCTTTTCAATTCTCTTGTAATAATCGACCCTAATTGCATCAAAACGGTACATATGATCCAATATGACTTCATGCTGTTCTTTGTTTTTTGCTTTGTCACAAAGATTATTTAATTCATCTACATCAAATAGTAGGTGAGATTTTTCGAGGTCGTTGAAAGGATTGTGATTATAACTCTTTGCTTCGCGATAACCATCAAATATCGCTTTAACAAAACCGTTAAATCCAAGTTGTTCCATTCGGTATCCCCCTTTCGTTGTTCGTTAGTCTATTCTTATGTGTATGCTGATATATAATTGCCTGTCTGCTGATAAAAAAGGGAAATTTATTTTTATGTAGAATTAATACACGAGGTGAAATAAATGAAAATAGCAGTAGAATCACGACTTAAAGAGATTTTAGACGAGCGAGGAATTAAACAAAGTCATTTTGTGAAAAAGTTTAAAATGAGCGCAACCACCTTGAGCGCTTTATATAGGGGAGAATCATTGCCTACATTAGCTTACGCTTTAGTAATTGCTAATGAATTGGGGTTAAAAGTAGAGGATATTTGGGCAATTAAAAATAAAGAGGAACTTTTGCGCTAAATAATCGTAATACAAAAAAAAGCAAAATAAATGGGGGAAGTATCATGAAAGAACGAATTGATAAAATACTAAATGTTGTAGGATGGATATTCATGGTGGCAGGATTTCTTTTAGGAGTCATATCCTATTTCGGAATTGATAAAGAGCCATATAAGAACGCTAAAGAGGCATACGAAAGTATTCCGGACAATGAATTGGCGCAGGCATCTTACCAAGCTGCCCTAGAAATTTATAATGTCCAATTTACTTATGCTATGTCGATTTTATTTGGTGGAATCGTAATTGGATTGTTATTTATTGGATTTGCAAGGATTATCGAACTACTAAAAGAAAAAAATGAGCGGGATTATAAAACTGCTCAGTTAATAAACAGAATAGATACTCAGCTATCTGAGTTGAAAGTGAGTAACCATTCCTAATTACGAGGGTGGGAAGATGAAAATGAATATATTAATTGAAATACATTACACATCGAGCTCAAATAGAATAACACAATCGGGATCCTTTCCTCTTAGAGGGAGAAAACCTGAACAAGTTGCTATTGAGTTTTGGAAGCAAATTCAGAAGGATAACTCTCATCGTGCAGAATTAGAAAAAGTGATTGTGTATGGAGACCAGGACATCACCCAACTGGTAAAGGATCTGGAAAGAGATATAATCCGGAAGGTTATGAACGAGGATAATTTGCCTTTTTAAATTGGAATAAGCCCCCTACTCAATCGAGCTAGGGGGCTTTTAAACTTTAATATCCTTTAGATTTAAGGACTGCTTGTAATTTTTTACGAGTATTTGGTCCATAAACTCCATCGACTTCATATGGCAGGTAAACCTTTTGGAAACGTTTAATGGCGTCCTCGGTTCCATCACCGTAAATCCCGTCTACATTTCCACAATTAAAATAAACAGCATTTAATGCTCTTTGCAGCTGTTTAACTTCATTGCCTTTACTTCCTGGCTTTAGGCTTCCATTAGGAACTGGAAATCTGTAAAGGTCTTGTGGCTTCTTAGGTTCTTCTGGTTTGCGAGTAAATACATTTTTCGCATTGCCTAATTTTATTTTTTGCCCCACTTTAAGTTTTGTCGGATCCACATCTGGATTTGCTGTAATCAGATCCTCAACTATCACTCCCTGAGCCCCATCGCGGCCGGCAATGCTCCAGAAAGTGTCACCCTCTTGGATGGTGTACATTCCTGGCAGTGGATCTGGAATCGGATTTGCTGTCACTGGTGCAGGATCTTTGTAGGCAGTAGCAGCATGATAATCATAAACACAACATTCTTTCCAGCTGTATCCTGGCATTTCTCTGTGAGACTTGTCCTCGTTTCCTATGCCATCCTTAACAAGAGCGAAATGAAGCTCAGAGATGGATTTCAAAGTGGCCTCATCCAGCTTTTCTGATCTGTAATCACCCGCCACACAGATTCCCAGTGAAAACCTGTTGCTGTTTCCTACATGATAGGAACTGACTCCGGGATCATGGGCCCACACGATTCTGGCTCGGTCCTTTCCATCTGCACCTCTGACCAAATTCTTTGGCTCAATGATAAAATGATATCCTACTCCCGGCCAGCCCAGGCTTACATGATAATTAGCAAAAGCCTCAGCCGTTGAACCGGATAGCTCTTTTTTTGTTAGAGAGTGATGCCATACCCGGACAGTTTTGGTAGACACTCCATAATTTTTGTATTCTCCAATTTCTTTGAGCCCTTCTCTCATGTCCACTAACTGAGGTAATTTTTCAAAAGCATACACCATTATTTTTCCTCTCCCTTATCAAAACTTTTTAGTTTCTCGCTTACTTCCTTTGGTAAATCAACCTCAATTGCCTTCAAATTTTCGGTGATGCTGCCACCTTCTTTGTAAATGAATAAAGCTAATGTAAAGCCAGTTAGGTAGTAGTTGAGCCCTAATACATAGTCGATAGCCAGGACAAAAACTATTCCGACTAACTCTCCGATCCAACGAATAATCCCATCGCGCATGACACGAGATTGGTATTTTACAACCCCTTTCCACGTTTTTAACAATCCGGAAACGAAATCCAACACCTTCACTAGAAAATAAAAAAGTAGCATGGTTACAATGATTCTTGGCAGAAATGCAAGTAAGTGAAAATCCATTCAGCATCTTTCCTCTCGATTTAAAATAAAAAGAGCCCTGGAAAGGACTCTACATGACATGATGTCTTTTAAATGCTTGCTGTTTTCGTTATTCCGATACGCTTGAATAAACTAAAGTTGTTGATGGATTGCTTTGTCCCATCAGATTATTGAATATAAAAAAGAGCCTTCAGAATAATCTGGAATCTCTTTTTTAATTTTTATTCATCATTTACATAAATTTACAATAACTTCACATACTATAAATACACCTAAGAATTTCCTCCATATTAGGTAAGGAGATGGATGAAATATCCCTCTCCTTTTTTATTTCTCATTTACGGCGTCTTTTTCTCCTCATGTTCAATATATCCAAAAGTGTTGATAAATCAGCATTTCTAACCACTTTTAGAGAAGAGTAGATAAAAAGACGACATAAATATTTTTCTATAACTCCATGTTTGTCCATAGCTATCTAAGACAACCCTTCATAATATACAGTACCTCAATAAATTATATTATTCATTTACACAAGCACTTTCTTAAAGCGTCATTTAGACGCTTTTTCTTTTTTATTTAAAGAGAGGGTAATTGAACAATTTTCACTGTAATACTGAGACTTTTCACAATTGGCACGACTCTTGTCCCATTCAAATTAACATTTCCCTAATATAATATTACTAGTTCAAATAGATTGGAGGTGAAAACCATGAAAAACCGACAAAAAGATCCTAATTCAATTACTAACGTTGTGTTTTTCATAATAGCTATTATTATAATTGGAGCGTCTCTATTCCGATAGTAGGGTATAGTTTTCAATTTAATACGACAAAAGCGCTCATAATCATGAGCGCTTCTTCCGGATCTCCTCTAGATGGTCTTACTAAGAAATCGTGTCCATCATCTGAAACTTGGAAACAAAGCCAAAATAGCAGCTATTGTACCTACAATGGCTAAACCAGTTCCAACTATCCACTTAATATTTTCTTTTCTTTCAGTAGAAATATCTATTTTTTGCTGAAGAAACATTCTTTCCATTTTCTGTTCGAGAGTGTTAAACTTTCCATCAATGCTTGTATTTAAATTAGTAATCTCGCCCTTTATTTCGGTTTTAAGGTTTTCTAATTTCAAATTTGTTTTTTCTTCTAAATGGTTAAGATCCCTTTGGGTGACTTGTTCATTCTCATTCATTCTTGACACCCTTTCGTCAGTATTTGTTTCAACATTTCTATTTGTGCTCGGAGTAGGTCTATTAGCAGATCCAGAACCAGTTAAATTGGACAATAATACTACATTTTCTCTATTGACCATTTATATCACCTCTTGGTATCTGGAATACGCCAAATTTACCTATCTTTTTTACATCTCCGTTAATTATTACATTATATGTGTGTTCCCCCTCTGATTGAAAAGGAACATCATATAATTTAAAGTTAATAAAACGAGGTTTTAACTCTTTTGGGATATGATTATCTTCTATATTTTGACCCGCTGGAATTACCATTTCACCTGTATCAATTACTAATTCATTTTCTTTACCAATGATAAATCTTAAACTACATCCTTCATTTTCCTCTAAGCCAATCAACATAATGTTGACTATAAAAGTGAAAGGTCCTGGCACATTGACTGGTGCTATGTTCGGCTGAGGAGATTCTATAACATAACCTAACAATGAATCAATGCCCACCTTGTTATACGCATCTAAGGAAAAAACTACATAACTAACTTCAATTGACATAATATCCTCCTACTATATTAAATTAAAATTTGATATAATAGGGATAAGCAAATCACCTATTATATCAAGAACCTACAGGGTAGCAGCCCTTATGTAGGTTCTTTTTCTTTTCCTCAATTTTACATCTTTTTTGCAAACAAAAAAAGACTAGCTTTAACCAGCCTCAGTTAAGACGCACTTTTCTCCGAATGTGTATTACCTAAACCTGTTTAACAGATACTTTAGTAAGTTGTATTGTATTATCGTTGGAGTAAACTCTAATAGTTTGAGTAGTTGTTCCAGCAGGTAAATATGCTCTAAACGTTACTTCTTTCCAATGAAGATTTACTCTGTCTTTCATGGTAAACACTTGTGTCCCTTGAATTAAATCTACCGCCAATTCTGCATAATCGTAACTGTCTTCCGTAATGGTAAAAGTACTTCCGGCTGGATCTGATACCGCAGGGAAATATCTCGCCCATACCTTGATTTCACACTCCACATCGTCAACTGAATTAGAATAAGTAAACGCCTGTTTTACTTTATTTGAGGTTGTAATATCGACACACCCTACCGCACCACTCGGTAAGTTATTGTCAGCAGGAACATAAGGTGTAACTGTTCCGTCAACAGTCCAGGAACTAAGCTGGGAGCTATTCCCGGTGAATGGTTGCGTTAATTTTTCTGCCCCTGTAGGTTCTTCTAGTTTCAAATCTTTCACCTTATATACTTTATCTTCTTTTCCTGACCATTCAACACTGATGTTATTTAAATTGAAAGCACCAGCCTTTTGAATTAAGAAGTGAACCTTATCATAATCCACACAATCAGCTATTAAACTTGCTGGAACATCAAACTTTCCATTACTCAATGAAACTTGCTGCCAATGGCCTACATTTTGTTTTCCAACAGGATAGTTTGAATCGAATCCAGGAGCCGTATAACCATAAGAAATGGAAGCAGAACCCGAACCGCTTACTTTTGTTAAAGTACCAGCTTGACTCGTACCACCCTTGTACGGACTCATTAGAATAGAATTTCCGTTTACTTGTGAAACCGTAAATGTTGTTCCGCTAAATGCTGGATCACTTGAAGTATAAGTGTCTCCTACATTTATTGTCGGTGTACCCGTGAAATCAAATCGTTGGTAATAAGTTGGACTAGGATACGGGCTAGCTAGAATGTTTTTAACATAAACGTTTACGGTAGTATCGTTTAATAAAAGCCGTAATGTTTTTAGTTTTAATCCAGTAGAAGGCAATACAGCAGAAATTAACACATAATCGGTGAACGATACATTTTCACCATTTTGAAGCATTAAATATTCACTAGTTACCCTTGAGTAAGCACCTGAATTAACCTTATCAACATATTTTGGATCAGTTAACGCATTATGACCTACTGCGACTTCCTTGAATTTCTTTGCTCTTTCGGTGTTTGTAAAGAAAACCAAATCGTCAAGGGTTGAAACAGTTTGACCCGTTCTTAATCTAAATACTTTCAAACTTTGTCTCGGTCTCGGTAGCTGGCGAAGATATTTTTCATGGTTATCACTTTCTAATGAATTACTTCGTGTACCAGGATGACTGCCACCCCAAAAGTCTGTGTAATCAGTACCTCTTAATTGTGTAACCTTCGGAATAATATCGACAAATTCTGCATCATACTCCCTTGCTATTTGTCTCATCAATGTTTGAATGCCACCACCAAAGGTACTGTGATATTCAGTAGCAATAATTGGTAATGCCCCAAGTGATTTCACAGTTTCAACAATCGCTCTTAAATCATTAGCGTATTGTGCATTATCCATATACTTTAAATCATTGGTATAACTTGTTAAAAACGCGTACTTTGGTTTAAAATCCTGCCAACTAAGGGTCGTATGATATATTGGTGATTTCTTTCGGATTCTGTCTAAATTACCCCTGTATGTGTCGCCACTTTGAGCGAAGTTTTCAAAGTTATAGTCTGAGAACAGGCTCAATTTATTAATGTACGATTTACCTTTGACAGAATAAATGCTTTCAGTATAACTATCCCCGATAAAACCAATTCTATCGACATTAGCCATATTTATAATTTGAAAACCGCCACTAGCGGCTAAAGCATCTGCATTGTTCAAAGAATCTTGAACGGATTGTTCTAGATATCTTTTAAATATGATTTTATCATTTAGTAAAAGGTTATAATTCGGCTTTAATCCAAATGGTTCGTAAGACGTTTGTGTGGTCCCTACTTCAGCTTGTGATGTAGGAACGTTAACCCCACTGAATGATACACGCATATAGCCGTTTTGGGCTGGAGTCGCTGTTTGAGGCGAGTTATTACTTACGTCAATCCCTTGAACAAAGACTCTATTTGCATCATAGAAAACAATTTTACGCACAGCAGTAAACGCATATGTTGTTCCAGCTGTGACAGGAATATAATCCGATGTGTCATAATTCGCACTTACCACAAGAGTCCCAGTAACCTCTGATACATAGTTTCCAACTGTTCGGATGTCTTTATTGAAAAGATTTTTACCTGGGATTAAGAAATTAACTTTTGAAGTTGAAATTGCAGAATCCTTAATTTTAGTTCCATCAACATCATTATCTTTTAGTTTAGACCCTGGGGTTGAATTATCAACTAAACTAAGACCCTTTAACGGATCACTTGTATGTCCAAATTGTTCATAAGCGGTATTTGTTGATCCCACTTCCACTTGTGATGTTGGAACGTCCCCAACCGGGAATGAAACTCTCATATATCCATCTACAGTAGGGGTTACCGTTTTTGTAGTACTTGACACATCATACCCAGATACAAAAGTTTTGTTCGAATTATATAAAACTAATTTTCTACATTTTGTGGACGAGTATGCGACACCAGCACTTACAGGAATATAATCTGAAGTATCATAAAGAGATGATGCTGCTTCTGAACCATTCGCCTCTTGAACGAATACTCCTAATTTTCTTGTCGCTGGATTAAAAAGGTTCTTACCCTTAACGAAAAAAGTTGTTTTTTCAGCAGTGATTGTTGAATTAGGTATTTTAGTAAGTGTTACACTATTGTCTTTTGGAATCGACTTAACATAATCGGGAATTAATCGCTGATATGGAACAAAACCATTGTAAATTGATTTGTCGACTACTTGCACAAGTAATATATCTGTAGTGCTACAAGGAACACGAATGAATCCATCGAAATCCGCTGTAAATTCCAAATAAAGTGTAGACGGTGTAACTACGACCTTTAAAAATCCCTTAGAGGAGTTATAACCGCAGATTCTACTCAATAGATTTCCTTTAGTTTGTACTACATAAGTTTTACCGTTAACGATTGGGATAAAATCTGATAAGCTGTACGCAGCGTCTGCATACGGGTTTCCATTGACGTCTAACCTATATCCATTTGTTACTGTATACGGGTTAAAAGTGTTTTGTGAATCGGTTGGAGCAAAATTAGTTTTATCCAAAGTTACGCTACCATCGGCTAATACCGTACTTTGGTAAACCCCACCAGCTGTCCATGCTGAACCGTTCCAATAATACCATTGACCATCTGCATTAACTCCTGCTGTAGTTACAGACATTGTTCCTGTTACCCCTGTTGAGCCAGCAGAATATGATGGAGTAGTTTTAACGCCTGCAGATGTAGCAGTAAATGTTACCGTTGTTCCTGTACCACCAGTTGTCCATCCGCTAAATGAAGTGCCTCTGATTTTTGTTGCAATAGATGTAGTAGAATCAGCATCCACCCCTTGGGTAGTAGTAGACATTGTGCCAGTAGCACCAGTAGTTCCTGCGCTATAGGTCGCATCCGTTTTTATTCCAACACTTGTTGCAGTGAAAGTAACAGTCGAACCTGTTCCACCAGTAGTCCATCCAGTAAATGCAGTATTACGAATCTTTGTTGCAACAGCATCTGTTGTTGTATCTGTAGCAGGATCAAGTGAAATGGTTGTAGCCACACCATTCAATGTAACTGTTACGTTTCCTGTTGTAGTTGGTACTGCTGACACGGTTAAACTCGATACTTCTGCAACACCTGAAGTTACAGCGACATTCGCAGCAACCCCATTTAACGTCACAGTTACATTACCTGCCGATGTGGGAGAAGCAGTGACGCTTAATGTATCAACTTCTTTCACATTCCCCAAAACAAGATAAATATTCGTGTTACCAGTAGGGAAGGCATTTTGTAAATCCGTAACAGTTGTATAGACACCTTTAGGAGAACCACTTGCTACTGCATTTAATTCGGTCTTTGTTGCTTTATCAGTTATATATGCTTGGTTCGGAATTTCGGCCAACTGCGTCGTATGAGTTGCAATGTCTGCCCTAGCTTGGGCGTCTACTCCAGTACCGTTTGTTCGCAAATCCTCTAAGATTGCCTCATTGTCTGCAATCGCCTGGGTAATGGATTGCCACTCGTTTGTGCTTTCAATCGTGTCATCGCTTAATATTCCTTTTTTAGCTGTGTAGGTAAAGCCGCTGGTCACAGATACCGTGTCTGTAGTATAGTAAACCATCACCTCAGCAGTATAACTCCCGTCCACGACATAAGCCTGAGTATCTAATACGATCTCACAACTACCAGCGACAGGATCCACAATGGTTACATCCTGCAGCACTGTTTTTCTGTCCGGCTTTTTGACCGCTAATCTCACCGTAGCATCTGTCAGGTCGAGCGGATCACCGTCTTGATTAATTAAGATACTGAGTTTAACGGTTTTTAAATCATTCGTATTAATCGAAAAAGATGGATTTTGGACAGAAGCCATCGTATCTAGCAAGACATTATATATTTTTTCTTTTGCCAATTTTACCACCTGTCTTTCCTAAAAATAAAAAAAGAACCTTCTCAATGAGCGGTTCTTTACGGAGATTCTAAAGCCTCAATTCGTGCTTCTAAAGCAGCGAGCTTTTCATCTGTTACAGCTATCGAATACGCTCCACTTGTCGGGACCCATTCGTTTAAGGTTGCGTTAAACTTTTTCAATACACTGCCGGCAGGATCGGAGATATCTAACCACAAGACATTCGTATATAAATCATCTTCCCAGGTACTCATTCCATCACCGCCATTACCATTCTAGGATTGCACGGATTACGGCATCATTTGCGATGATAGTCGCTGCTGAGTTATCGTCATGGCCCACTATTTTATCATCATAAATATATAATCGTTTGTTCGTTATCGTGTATTCGGTGGACGAAAGGCCGATTGGAATCGTAAATAGGTGTGATTTCCCGTTCATGGCCGCCCCGTACCATTTCGGAATAACATTAGTAACAAAATCATAATCATTACTTCCTTCACCGGGATTATAATCAGACCAACAAATAATCCACCCATTCCGGCACTCAGAAAGTTTCTTTGTAGGTACGACCGGAGCTGCTGGGGCCCCCGACGGGTAGCTCGCACCTGTCCACAACACGTTTTGTTCATATGCTTTTATCGTAGTAATCTCGGTGTCTAGTATATTTAGAGTTTCATTGTAATCTGTCCATGTTTGCAACTTCGTGTCGGTTGCTTGCCATTGCTTTAAAAGTAAATTAGGTGTTGGTGTTCCCATTCTTACACCTCACTTTCCCAAGTTTGGTTTAAATCTTCATCCGCCCATGTAGAGTTAACAAGTTCTGGCGGTTGAGGACCTTTGAATATTTGTTCGTACACATCGTCCCATTGTGCTTCTTTATATAGTAATTTCGACTGCAAGGCTCTCATATCTTTCGTAATGTTGCTCTTCGCTATCTTAAAGTTACCAAGCGTACATTTGTCACGGGACGGGTCGCTAAAGCTTGTTTCCAAATATCTTACACGAGCATCTAAATACAGAGCAGGGGAAAATGTCTCGTCTATCGCATACAAAGTATCTCCGAGTCGCGTTTTTTCATGTTCCGCACCCGTTAACCTTTCTAACAAAGCCACATCGAGTTCATACGAAATCTTAGGTGTCTTCCGTTGTTGCAATGCGGACCACGTTTTATCTAGGAGTGTATTAGGATCTGTCGTATCATATTGAAACACTCCAAAAAGATGTTTCCCTTTGATACCATATCTTTGCTGTGCGATGGGATCTCCAACCCAATCTTGGTTCAACGGTTTATAAGGCGTACTCTTCGATATACTCTTAAATGTGGTGATAAGACCTTTTGCGTCTGCCTTACCCACTCCGATCAGAGCTGTAACTAAATTAGACATATCGACTTTTCGACGGATAGAGCTGATATCCTTGTTATAAGTAAACCGCTTTTTAGTATCCGTTCCTCTTTTCGGCACAAGGTCGACATATCGTCCAACAATTTCGCTGTTTTGCATTTTTACACGAAAACTTAACTCACCGTTAAATCTATCGGATACGTACTGCAAGGCGGATAAAACGGTTTGATAGTCTTCGAAATAAAAATTATCTACCCCGAAATATTCCGTGTCTCCGCGTACCCATCTCGTATCTGCAAGCACGATATCCAGTATTTGATTCACATTCTTGGACATATGTGTAGCAGGTCGAAAAATATCATTAAGTAATTCGAGACCCGCGTTTTCAGCGTAAATATATTTATCACTCGTAAACGAGTGCGCATCCTCGATTCGCATTACCGTAAACATGACGAGCGCATCGTCTAAATTTTTGCGCACAATAAAACCACCCTCTACTACTTCATTAGCGTTAGGGTGGTTGGATGGTATACGAAACTCATACGAAGATGTTCCGGTATCCAAGTCTTCTTTTAAAAGGTCATCGTAATAAGGACAAGAGTCAGGGCTTCCATTGTTTGTGAATATCGCTTGTACTCGCTCATGCCTATCCATGTAAAAAATCACGTCCGCACCTCCTACAAATACCTTTCCGTAAATTCAGCTGTAAAGGTGGCAGCAGGATCATCAGTATTAACCTTCACTTGCGTGATACCTTCAGAAATAGGGAAAAAGGTACTGGCAACGTCCACTTCTTGTAATAAAGATTCTCCATTTAGCCATACGCTGCTATCTGTTAAATCCACTTCCAACTCATCCCCAGATTGAAAAATGGAAGGGACATCGATCACAGTGTCTGTATTATGCTTTAGAACTTTTAAGTCTGTCACCCTCATCCTTTGAACAACGGGAGTTGTGTCGTATTGTGCGTAATGAATAACGACATACGAAAGAGCCGACGTAGTAAAGGTTCCGTCTTTATCATAAAACGTCTTTTTAATCTTATTTTTTTTCTTATTATTAACCACACGGGAAACTTCTGCATACCATTTATCACCAATGCGTGAAAGGACAAACTCGCCGTAAAAATCGTTATAAGTGCCGACGTGCGTAGGGTAGACCATTTTTGATTTTGTGCCATCATACACGGTTAACTTTTTACCCACTTTTAATGAGTCGGTGATCCGCATTCGATTATTTGCCGCCAATATTTCCGGACTCATATCATGCTGTTTAGCGATACTTGCCCAGGTTTCACCTTTTTTCACCGTATGCGTGGTATATTTTCTTTGCGTGACCTTTTTGCCCGCTGGGGCTTTCGGTTCACTCTCCAGAAACGTTGTATTACCAATGAAGATTTCAGGAATGTTAAATTCGTATTGGGTATATGAATCACGCATAACCATTTTCCCAATTTTACCGCCCGACTGGTTAAAGAGATAAATTTCGAGTCGTCCCGTCCTGTCACCGTCTAGTTTCGATGTCCCATCTTCGGATGTAAAATCAATTCGGGCTTTTACTTCAAAGTCCTGGACTAATTGGGATAAATCCTTTCGAACCGCTGGACCATGCCACGTCTTCGCTCCCGCTGTACCTGTGCCGTAACTCGATGCTTGTATGCCATCATTTACGGAGATAACCGATCCTGAATTTAATCTTCCGCTATCGAGCACCGCACCGGCATTTGCCCATCCACTAGTACTCGTCATCATATCGTTTAAGATGTATTGCGTTTTTGGCAGCACGATTTGGTCTGGGTCGTTCGGATTTCCAATGAGGATAATTCCGTCAGGACTTGTGAACGAAACAAAAGTCGCATCGTTTTGAAAATTAACGTTGAATTTAGGAAACGTCTTGGTCGTACCTTTATTATGAAATAGAAACATATTTGCACTTGGTTCAATTGTTTTTACTTCAGTGCTATAGGCAAACGGGTCAGGGCAAAGAAAATTAAGAGTGCCAGTACCGACTCTCATAAGATTATTTATCATATCGGTGTTCCCGGACAAGATAGCATAATTCAGTTTGTTAGGTTCATCAGAAATAATTAGTTCCGTAGGTTTTTCGATATCTAGGCAATATGCTAAAAATCTTATTGTATCCATGTACTCCGTTGCTGTTTTCGCGATGACAGTGAGATCTATACTTATTTGCCTAAATCCGTATCTTGCGCCTGTAAAATACGCTCCGTGCCGAGCAGGAATGGAAAGCAAAGATATTTCGCGGGGAGGGAGAATGCTTCGGTGAACTTTTTGAATGCGAAAATAATCACTAATTTGAAAACCACCTAATGATGCTGTTCTCACGTTACTCCCCCCATTCGATTTTCCCTTACTCTCAATATATCAAGTGCGTTACTAATATCGTCAATGGTTGCTCTTACAAACTCTCGACCATTTATTATCACGCTAACGTCCCGGCTCGCTAATTTTTCAATCGCATTGACTAATGGCTGTAAACCGTTATTGTCCTGAACAGTTTTAGGTAATGAAGTTGTTCTTGCCCCGCGCATATCCACAAGCTCTCTTCCCCGTTCGCCAACTAGAGCGATGCCTGAAGCAAGAGCCTCGCCACCATTTGCCAGCATTGGAATGTTCCAACTTCGTAATAGTTGCTCCGATTGCCGATTAGGAATAACCTTTGCGCCCCTTGGGAGGTACGTTAATTCAGGACCATTTTCCCCAACCCAAGCAAGCCCTCCCGGTGCGTTTCTTGTGCCCCTTGCAAAGCCCGGAATATTAATCCCTGACATTTTTTCAAATGCTTTAACTGCACTTTTAAAAGAATTGGAAATGGATGCGCCAATACTGATAGTCTTGCTGGCACCTTTACCCGCCTCCTGGTGGATAGCATGCGTTTTTCCATAATCAGTGGCATTTATTTCTTTTTTTGCATTTGCATTTGCTTCGTTACTGATAATTTTCGCTTCACTATATCCGTCGCCAGTAAATTTAATATTTTTCACTTCTGACGCAGAAAGAACCTCAGACATTTCGCCAGCCTTAATCGTTCCATCATCGATTTTTTTATTAACTGTTTTCTGTTCACTTTGTATTTCTTGGATTGACTTTTTAGCAGTTCGGTATTTATCAAGAGATCCGTCAAGGTTTTGTAATTCTTTCTTTTGTGCTCCATCCAAATCGCCATATTTACTTTGGATTCTTAGTAACTCAGCTTTACGGTCCACTGTTTTCTTAATCGCCTGGTCTAATTGGCTAATGCCTTCTTGACCTTTTGTGTTAATTCCTGCTTGTGCTAACTGAAGATTAATCATTTCATCAAAAAGGGCTTGAGTTTTGGTAATTTGTTCGGTTGTTTTTTCAACCGCTTTTTGTTTTTCTTGTACTTCCGAAGCTACCGCATCCACGTTGCCATTTTGAATATTTACTTCTTGTTGGAGATTTTGTATTTGAAAATTCATTCCGTCTGCAATTTCTTTTTGACCTGCCGCATAGGCATTCTGTTGTTGTTTTTTCAATGCTTCTAGTTGGTATTCTTTAGCCGCTGCTTCTATTTTTGCGTTATTTAATTCAATAACCTTTTTATTCAGCTCTTCAATATCGTTTGATTGATTGCGAATATTTTGATCTAATTTCGCTTCCGCTTTTGTTTTTTGCAGTTCTAATTCTAACTGAATATTTTCTCTTAATTTATTATTTGCCTGGTGGAGATCGTCCGCATTCGTGAGGATTTTATTCCCTTGATCGGAAAAAGCTTGCCCTACCGTTGGAGCTTTTTCTATCAATTTATCATTAAGATTAAGCATTTCAGATAACTGCGCATTCGACAATCCTGATTTTTCTCTTAGATGTTCCGCTTCATCTTTTAATTTCCCTATTTCTTCTGCGGATTTCGCTGTTTTTAATTCGCTTTGAATGTCCCGAAACCGTAATAATTCATAGTTTGAGAGGTTGTTTTTATCGCGTAATTCCTGGTATTTTCCGGTTAATGTTTCAAGAGATTGTTGCTGATCGATGAGTGATTTTGTATGATCAAGATTTACATTGGTAGATTCCTTGGCACCATTTTTAAAAGCTAACACTGCTCCTGTAACAAGACCTACACCAGCAATGGTTAGACCAACAGGTCCAGCAAGTGCTGTAAGTGCTCCAACTAACCCTCCTGCGCCCGCAATGGCTGTAGATGCCGCCCCAAAAGCTGTTACAATTGTTCCTACTGAACTAACGAGAGTGCCAGTTATGACTAATACAGGACCAACCGCCGCCGCAATCCCCGCGATAGTAAGTATTGTTTTCTGACCTTCAGGCGTTAGTTTCTGGAACTTGTCAACTAAACCCTGAATAGTGGAGGACATTTTTAATACAGCCGGTTTAAGTGTAGTACCAATAGTTATTGCCGCTGTTTCAATCGTTCCGCCTAATTCATCTATGGCACCTTTTAAATTGTCTTTCATTTTAGCCGCCGCTTCTTTAGATGCCCCTCCGCTATCCTCTAATGATTTGGTCATTTTGTCGATTGTTGAGGGCCCAGCTTTCATGAGTGACAGCATCCCTGATACTGCTTCTTTTCCGACCAGAGCCGATATAGTTGCCGCCTTTTGCGTTTCAGTTTGGCCGTCCATTGATTCTGTTAAATTCTGAATTAACTTAGAAAGTCCAACGAAATTTCCTTTAGAATCAGTTATTGCAACTCCCATTTTTTCCATTCGCTTAGAGTTTTCTTCAGATGGATCTAAGAGTCCTAAAAGTGCGCCTCTCAAGGTCGTGCCAGCTGAAGAACCATCCATCCCGGCATTGGTCATAATACCAATGGCTGCTGACGTTTCTTCTAATGACATACCTAGAGCTGCAGCTGGTGGACCCGCATACTTTAATGCGTACTGCATATCTGTTAAACTCGCAGCTGATATGTTAGCTGTTTTCGCTAAAATGTCGGCTACCTTAGTGGCGTCAGTTGCTTTTAAACTAAAGATATTGAGCGAGGACGCCATTACATCTGCAGTTTGAGCCATATCTGACCCGGATGCTTCGGCAGCAGCAATGACACCAGGCATTGCCCCAATGACTTCATTCGCTGTAAAGCCCATAGCAGCCATATTTTCCATACCTAAAGCTACTTCTGATGCTGATTTTGACGTGTTCGCACCTAAATCAAGAGCAGTTTTAGAGAGACTATCCATATCTTCCGATGTAGCACCTGCAATTGCTCCTACTCTGTCCATTTGGGCTTCAAATTCCATCGCTGTTTTAACGGATGCTGCTCCAATTCCTACAATTGGCAAAGTGACAGAGGCGGATAAATTCTTTCCAATGTCTTGCATCTTACCGCCAACCGCTTTAAACCTGTCTCCCGCGGCGTTTAATTGCTCACCTAATTGATGCCATCTACTCGACTGCAAAGTGATTTGCTCATTCACATCTCTTAATCTGGATTCTGTTGTTCGCATGCCCGCTTGAGCGTTATTATAAGCAGCCAGCATTCGTTGGGTAGCCGCGGCATTTTCACCCTGGGTAGTTCTTAACTGCTCATATCGACGCCTGAGAAAATCAACTTTTTCTTGCTGTGCTTTTAATGTATCTTCTAAATACTTTGATTTAGCCTTAAGGCCATCCATGCTTTTACCAAAATCTTTTAAGCCCGCCCCCGCTAATTTAAACTCCGATTGAGCAATTTTTAATCGGTTACTTACGTCCCTCATACCACTTTTAAATTCGGCGTTGGTCAAACTCATATCAATATGCAAGGATCCAATTTCTTCGGCCATATAAATCTCACCACCTAAAACACGTCGTCAATAAATCCTACTTTGTCTTCCGCTACGCTTGCCATTAACTCAAAATAAAATTCAATGTCCATCTCATCTATTTCATGAAGTTTATATCCAATTTTCATAAGATCCTTATACATTTCTTTTATCGCTTCATAAGGATCTGTTATCCGTTTTTTGATGTGTCTGCCCCGTCTTGAATACTTTTTGTGCCACGGTCAATAACCTCAAAAAATACACCCTGCAAAGCCGGTAATATCCCGTCTAACGGCATCCCATCCCACACATCGTCAGGAGTAAATTGACTATTAAAAACTTCGCAAACAAAATCGACTAATTGATCTGTTACCTCTTCGGTTATCTCTCCACCTTCGTTAAACACTTTGTTCATTTTTAAGGCTTTTCTGAAAAGACGTCCCTTCACAAAAGGTACTGAAAAGGTTTTTTCTTTATCTTCCATAAACAATTTAAACTGCATATCTTTTCCCTCCTAAATAAATAAAAAAGGAGTAGAGGAATAGTAATTCCCGCTACTCCGAAAAAATCTAAGCTGTTGTAAATTTAGTTACACTAGGTGATGCCAATGCATTACCCGATACATCTTGAACCCCTTGAGTAGCAATCGCCATGTATTGAGTAGCGGCTGTCAAGTTGGTGCTTGGTGTAAAGGTGACGATCATTAGAGTAGCATCTAATACGAGTGTTCCTGCTACTTGAGCTGAGCCGTCCGCTTTTTGGACCAAGAAATTTCCTTTGTTTACAGTGCTTGCTAAGATTGGTTCGTTGAATGTCCAAACAACGCTAGATCCTACTGCAACCGCTGTAGCATTATTAGCAGGAACAATTGTTACTGTTGGCGGAGTGGTATCAAGAATTTGTTCAACGGACGTAAACCAATTTGCCCCAGTAGCTGGAACATAACTTGAAAGATCTTCGTCTGTGACGCGTTGCCATTGCCCGTCATAATCCCTTTTCATAAAAGTACCAGCGATTTTAGGCGTTTGAACAGAGGGCTTATCCTCCTTCGTTTTATCTTCTTGTCCTGGCAAATCAAATTTACCTTTTAGTAGCCACATATAACGGTACTTCCCATTACTCTTAGAAGACCGATATCCGATCGCTACATAAGGAGGAATATCTGTATCCTTTTTAATAAGAACCCCGCCAACTATTGAATGCCCGAGTAGGGCAGCTTGAACATCTAGAGGTAAATCCTTTGTTTCCAGTTCCAAACCGATCGTCCCAAGTTGATTGATTTGTTCACTCGGACCGTCATCTGCATAAACCGTAAGCGATTCGCTAGAAGGAGTAATTTTTGCGTTGATAAGACCCGCGATTTTAATCGGTGCACTATACGCTACCCCCGTGCTATCATCTTTTGTTTGAATTGCATAGTATAAATCTTTTAAGCCAACAATTACCGGCATAATAAAGCCTCCCTATCGAACAAAATTAAATCGTAAAACCTTGTGATATATCTTTGTATCATTCTCGTAAAATTCCGTTTCATTTGTACGTCGAAAGCCTATAGCTTGCAAGCTAGTTTTAACTTGATCTACAAGACTTGTATAGTCATTTAATGACCAAATATCAACTTGAATAGAGTATGAAGTCATCTCTTCGGAATCGTCTGCGTTTAGTGCTGATTGCTGATTGAATTCAAAAAACGTTATGTGAGGAAATATAGACCCTGAATAGGTTAAGTAGAAAGTTGGGGCTAATGGTTTTAATTCGGTAATGATTAAACTATTTAAACTCATAAGCCCAACTCCCGCCTAATCACTTCTGCCATCTTTTCCTTTGCCGCTTCTTTTTTACGCTCAAAGGATGGTCCCATGAACGGCTGAGCTGCCATTTTTGATGTCCCGAATTCCAAGAAGTGCGCATAATAATATTCAACACCAGGGCCGATAACAATTACATCATCTTTTAAGTTAGTAATGATCCCATCCGCCATATGGTCATGGTTAATGTTACTACGTTTGGTACTGCTTTCAATCTCAGCCCGAATAACTTCAGCGCCTTCTTCAAGCGCTTTTTTCTTTACTGATTCTGCCTGTTCGCCTAACTGTTCCAAGCGTCGTAGCAGCTCGTCCATTCCGGTAAACGTTACTTCATTCATTGGATCACGTCCCTAATGGCATTTCGTCATAGGCCTGGCACACCAGCTCAGTCATTTTGTCTTTTTCGTACGTTCGGGTGACTTTATACGTTTTGTCTTTTTCATAGGTTCTGATAACCTTATACATTTTCGATTTATATTCAATATATTTTTGAGATTCATATTCAAGCGTTAAAACCTCAAACATAAGCTCAAGTGAAAATCCACTTTGAGAGGCTAAATAAAATTCACTGCTTCTAATACTTCCTTTTTTAGCAAAGACCGTTTTCCTGCTTTTTATTGAGAGTTGAGGAAAACCATTATCGTTGGTCGATTCTTCTAATTCCAACAAGTCGATTACGATGTCTAGTCTCATTACGTCACCTCACCATCGTAGGTGAGTTGGTTAATAAGTGTATTTAAGGCCGGGGAAAATCTAACTTCACCTGGACTCGTCTGCCATAAATCAGCTACGCCCATAACGATGACACCAACAGCAAGGTCGTCATTCATTTTTGCATCAGATACACCTGCGTTTTTCATGAACGATTGCACCGCTTTTATTTTCTGATTTAACAATCCATCGAACGCGGAGCTATTAAGAGAAATTCCTAATCCTATTTTGCACTCATCTAATAAATCTATAGTGTTCACCATATCACCCCAAAAAAGAGGTGGTGGGAATACCCAGTCACCTCTAAATTTTTAACTATGCGCCTTTCTTTACGATAACAACACCGTTTGGATCAATGACTTTACCATCGGCAATAAGGATAGCTTTGTCGACCCATTCGTTTGTATCATGATCAAAGTAACGGTACATCGTCATTTGCATATTGCTGTTGAAACCATAGTTCTTTAGGTCAACATAAACTGCAACAACATCACCGACAACAGCATCGTCGTATGGTGCGATGATATCATCCTCAACTAGAACTACTTCCTTGCCACCAAATCGTTCTTGGGCTCCATCTGCAATACCGTAGTTTATACGTCCAACTGGTTGCCCTGTTGTATCTACCATACCATCGATGTAACCTTCAAACGTACCTGATGCCATAAAAAATGCCGCTCCAGCTTTGTAGCTAAGTGGCATTTTAGCGAATACTTTTTTCTTCCAAGCGTCCCATTTTACAAAATCAGCTGCAGTTAGTGTAATGATTTGTGCAGCAGGTACCCGAGTATCCTTTGTAATACCAAGTGGTCTGCCTGTGCCGGTTCCATTGAGGACAGCTTGGTCTAACGCTTTTACCATTGCCTCTGTGATAAGGTCGGTTACCGTGTTTTCAAATCCAGCTAGAGAAACTGTATCGGCTAATAAAGAAGTGGAGATTTTGCATTCCAAACCGTAATAACTAAACGTAATATTAGTGTTTGCTTGGACTTTCTGCTTGTCCGATGATGCTGCTTCTCCAATCCACGTCGCTGCAGGTTTAAGTGACAAGATAGGGATGGTTAAACCACCCTTTACGTTTAGCTTTCTTACGCGATTAAAAATCTGTCCGTAAGATGTTACCTTTTTGATAACCTCGTTGAGGATTGTGGATGGGATAATCGCTGAGATATCGCCTGTTCCTGTCATAGCATTAGCACGAAGCTCTGGAGTGATATTACCTGTCCGGCAATACTCCATAAAAGCTTTACGGTATTCTAGTGTAGCATAGCGGTCTTCTGGTTCTTCAGCACGTTGTTGTTGCTGCGGAGTTCCTCCACCTACACCATATGAAGCCAACGGATTCATTTGACCTTGTGGAGTCATTCTTTGCTCACCTGGTGCTGGAACTGGATTAGCTGGAGGAGCATCATCAGGTAATGAATCTGTAATCGAACGAAGGTCAGCAATTTCAGTATTTAGAGTGTCCAACTCTGCACCGATTGAGCGTAATTCACCAACATCTTCTGAAGCGTCAGATTTTTTTACTAGTTCTGCTTTTCTTGCTTCTTTCTTACCGAGTAGTTCTAATAATTTTTTCTTGTTCATGTTTATATCAGTCCTTTTTCTTTATTTTTGTTTTTTAATTTCAAAACTTCTAGCTCGCTTTTAGAGTTATCCAACTCCGATCGGGCATTTTCCAATGCCTTTGCCGCATTATCCAATACGGCTTGATCACGTGCATTTATGTCAGTCCCAGCATAGGCAGGGAAATTGACCGCGGAAACTTCTCTTACTGTTTTAATCTTTGATATATACCTGGTTGGCATATCTGTATCTAAATTAGTCCATCTTTCTTCTTCTACGTAAAACATAAAAGACATCCCATCGATGTCTCCTCTGCTTACTGCACTATAAAGGCTTTTTGCCTCTGAATTATTTTCAGTGTCTAGCGTCGCTTTAATAGACAAGCCCTTGTCATCCACTTTCAGCTGCATTGTAGAATTGCCGTTGTTTCTTCGGCTTCTGGCCAGTGGCAATTTTCTCAAGTCGTGATTGACACAAAAAAGAACATCATCAAAGTTGGTAGAATCGAAAGCCCCTCGTTCGATAATTTCATAAAACCATCCGCCTATGTCGGTTTTCTGGTCATAGACAGCAGGATGTCCTTCAATCGAATTAACATTTTCATCCCCGATTGCTCTCAAATCTTGAATGCCAAAACTGCGAACGACCGGTTCAGCCTTTAGTGGTAATAATTTATTTTTCGCCATTCCCTTTTCCCCCCGTTCCCGTTGCCCCCGCCTGCTTCAATTGATAGTTAGCAGCAAGGTTCACGTCGATATAATTGAGTGATATGGTTCTTTTGTCCCCGCCCTCAATCGGCGGATACCCGAGGATTGCTAGTTTTTGATTATCAGTTAATAACCCTTGCTCACCAGCGGTTTTAAGTAAATTTAATTTAGCGTTTGTACTTAGGTACATCATGTCCTTTTGATAAAAGACAATCTCATTACCTACATCTAGTTCCCTATTAGAAAATAAAGTTTTACTAAATGCCTGCCCTAAACTGATTATGATCGGCTCTAATGTTTTTTCATAAAACGCTTGATACTGTTCATCGTTAAAATCGCCGCTTAGAATCGGGACAGAAACACCGTAATAGTTTAATATTTTGTCCTGCAAAAATTGCAAGGTGTCCTTGTCGATTATTTTCGGGTCCACTTTGATATCTTGATATTCGTTTTTCAAATCCATTGGCAGTATTCCGGATTCACTGTTCCTCATAGATGTTTCAAAACGTTTACGTTCCTCTTGCTGTTTCGCATCATCAAGCATGGTATTGATCTTTATAATTCCGCGAATTGAGAAGCTTGTTTTTATCCCCTTTTCCAATCCTTGTAAAACGGTATCATTGATACCCAATACTTTTAGGATAGCTGAGTTGTCTGGTTGACCGCTTAATCCACCGCCCATGATTTCACTTACGGAAAACTTTTTACGCAAGTGAATGATATCTGAGTATGCAAGCGTATAATCATATCCGCTAGAAAATTGAAGCTTCACAAAAAGAGATCCTGTCTCATCTTGTAAAAATGTAACTTGAGTCGGATTAACCGGGTAAAATCCAGTGTACTCTTTTCGCGTCTTCCCATCCGCCCCAATGATGACGTCATAAGTCGGATAGATAAAAGAATTGTAATTCATGTAAAGGAGCCAAATTATTTTTTCAATAAAATCCTTTGTTGTCATCAACTCATTCGGGGAAAACTTAAAAAGCCGGTTGATGTTGCTCTTTACGTTTGTTTGCATATCGTTGATATCCGTCCGAATATGTTTAGGCATGAGTTTACTGCATTCTGTCGCAATAATATCTATGCAGGTCTGAACAACATCGGATGCGTAAACATCGTTACCAAACTGGCTAAAAACGGGAGCGTAGCCGTTTAGCATTTTTGCGTATTGCATGCTTTTATTGTTCTTGCTTGAAAAGAAATTCTTTAATCCGTCCATTAATGCCAAGTGATCACCTCCCTACCAGCGAAAGAAACTCAGTTCGATTATCAATATAAATCTTATATCCGATGATCATCGTAACCGCACCATCTATTTTTTTATCTTCCTTGCCCTGGACTTTAACCGGCATAATCTCCTGCTTCGAATTCAAGTTTAGCGCCGTATTCTCCAAGCACCATTTATCGATTGGGTTATTGCCATAGTTGACGAGGTTACTTTTCAAATCAGCCTCAACCAACTTCATCGGTTCCGACATGCTGCCCCATTCCTGAGATACCCTCTGGCAATCGAATCCGTAACTCTCCATTTCTTTGGCCCAATAGGTTGCAGACCACTTATCGTAGCCAACTTTATAAACCCGGATGCCATATTCCTTAAACAGCTTAATGAACCATGCTGTTACGAGACAAAAATCGTTTTCATTTCCAGGTGAAACAGTAATGAGATCCTGTCGAATCCAATCCAAAAACATGGCCTTATCCTCTTTGTTTAAGTCGTCCAACTTTGACTCTGGGATAAAGTATTTCTGGAGCATGTATTTTTTTTGACTACCTGGTTTCATCATAATGACTCTTGCGCTTGCCAAGTCTCCTGATTTAGATAAATCCACAGCACCGATTGCAAAGGAATTTCGAAATTCATCGATGGTTAGAGTCTCTTCATTTTTGATGTCTTCAGGCGTCAACCAGGCCGTAGCGTTATTTTGCTTAATATTAAAATCCTTTGACAAAACAAAGACACGCATAGCCTTACTTGTTTTTGCTTCGTCAATCATTTTACGAAGGAAGCTCCGTTTTTTTATCACACCGAGACCCGGATTAGATTTTGCCCAGGAGTTTTCATCCTGCCAAACTTCTTGTTCACTATCCTGCGTGTACATCCATATCAGCCAACGCGGTCTTTCTAATTCACCACTCAAAACTTGTCGTGCCTCTTTTAATCGGCCGTCCAAATACCCGTCATTGACTACGCCCTCAGTGGTCAACTCAATATATAGTGGTTCATCTTGTGTAGACACTGCCTGGCGAATCGGCATAACAGATGTGTTATCTTTCAACTCGTGTACTTCATCTACAGCGCCGACCTTAATGTTTTTTCCTTCTTTGGCGCCCGTTTTCGCTGAGATTTTTTTGATTTGTCCTTTATTTTTATAGCTAAACTTACCTGTGTGTTTTGGTTTTTTGGGGTTACCAAAGAAAATCCCTTTGATATTGCTTCTTGTTACATTTACGAGGGATTTACTTTCCTCGCGCATGGAGTTAATGGCCTGAAACATCAGGTCAGCTTGCTCATAATCATTGCTGGCACATAAAATCCGAGTGCCCATCTCCCCACAAAAAAACTCAGCTAGACATTCTGCTGAGATAAGTGGAGTTTTTCCGTTTTTTCTGGCAACTAAAAAAAGGACGTCCTGGTATAACCTTACCCAGCGCCCAATTTCGTCATCATAAATCTTGAAAATGTAAGTTGCTTCGATGAATGCCTTCTGGAATAGCTCTAAAAGAAATGGCTTGCCAGCAAAAGGCGCTTCAAAGTGTTTGCATTTGGTCTCAATAAAGTTAATTCTTTTATTTGCAAACTCAAAGTCTACTTTGATTTCAGGATTATCGAAATGCGTGAGCAAAACATCCAGCATCTGCATGAGTTCCTGGCCGATAATTATTTCACCTGACTTGCACTTATTGATGTACTGCAGCAGGTAAGAATGCGGTAAAACATTTTGCGTCATTCAAAATCACTCAGATCGTCTTCTTCTTCAATCATGTTTTTACTTAATACCCCATTCAGCGTCTTAATGACAACGGAATAGCTATTAATATTCTTAAGATACTGCTTTCCTGCTTCGGTAGGTTTCTGTAGCTCGGGATGCTCTGGATGTACCTTGACCATCCCTGTTTTTGAAATAACCTGTTTTAAAACGTCATTTTCAGCTTTTAAAAAGGCAGCATCTTCGATAAGCCCTTCAACCAGCTTTCGCTTTGAAACATCAACATCCGCGAATATTTCGGTCAATTTCGCCAGTTCTTGTCGATAAACTTCGCTTTTTGACACAGTTCAAAAAACCTCCAGCGATTTTCAAATTTTTCGGTTTATGCAGAAAATGAGTCCCCTCCTCGGTCCCTGATAAATTTGTAACCTTTTTAAGATGGGGGGGCTAAATTTTTTGCGTTTAACTAAACGACCTTGTGAATTCACTCTTGAACACCTCTAACGCTGCTTCTGCTAAGCCTACTGGATCCTCAGCACCCTTAGCAATACCTTCAAGAACATCTCTAACTAATAAGTCCTGCTCGATGTGTGCCTTGACACTGGCAATAACCGGATGCTCTTCCTTAACTATTTTGTGGATGAGTTCCAGTCTATCTTTTACATTTTCTTTTGTTATGATTGGTGATACAACTACTGTCTGCTCTTCAGTTACTTGTTCTGTAGTATTGATTGGTTCATCTGCTATTGTTTTCTTTGACATATTAAACACTCCTATACTGTATATTGTTCAAACCATTTATTGATATAACCTTCCCATTCATCCTGCCTATAGATCCTGTCCTGGTCCATGTTCAATCGCCTTAGACATTCCTCTTTGCTTACATCACAGAAGATGATCTCAGCTCCTAAGTCATTGGCCAACTTCTCGCGCTTATACTTATCCGCATAGCCACCAATTACCCAGGCATTAGTCCACTTACCATATCTGGTCTTAATGTTATCAATCAATTGATTGTGGATTCCTATGACATTACTAAACAACTGGTCTGGCTTGTCGTAGCTTGGTAGCATGGTAATAGCTTCATAGAGTCTGTCCATATCCACGACAATGTCCCCACGACTTATGTTATCTCGGACATAACTTATCTTTCCGGACATCGGTGGTCCATACACCAGATAGACTTGCTTAGTTGCTTTATACCCAAAACGATTATGATCTTTGTTATGGCAATCGAAACAGACTAGATCCACTTGGTCGGGATTTAAACTGATAGTGTAGTCATGGACATTCTCAGGAGTCAGCTCTATCTTATGATGACCAATGAGGTCTCTGGATTTAGCAATCCTTTCACCACACCTAGAACACTTAGTACCTCGCTCATTGATTAATCCAAGGCGAAAGTTAATCCATTTCTCTGAGGCATAGAATGATTTTAATACCGCATACTTAGCCATAACCTACCAACCTTTTGTTTTCGCTTCTTCTTCTCTTAGTTCGAGGACTCTCTTATCTAACTCGTACTTCATTTGATTTAACTTCATTTGTTCTTCAGCTAAACGATGCTTTTGCTGATCATTTAACAGGTCAGTGTATTTCTCCAGCTTCTCTAAAGCTTTCATCTTGTCATGCAGCTTCACGGTAATACCATCTTTACTCTTCTTTACTTCGCTGATAATCGTTCCGTCCACTTCTTCCATGTCTTTAAAAAACATTTCATTAGTAGTTTCGAGCTTAGGTACAATCTCCTTCACGGTACCATCTGGATTTAATAACACTTCCATCTGTTCTGTCTTAACGTCTCGGCGATAGAAGGTAACGAAATCGGTAATATCAGCAAAGGCGATATCAATGTATTTCTGGAGCACAGCCAAACTATCTAAGAATAGTCCTTGCTGTTGCTCGGCTTTAAGACGTTCTATTTCTTTTCTTATGTTAGGTTTTGTAAGATGTTTAGAGCCTTCTGTTCTTGCTGCATCGTAACTACAACCATATGCCTTTTGATAAGCCTTGGTTGCGTTGTAATACTTGATATAATGCAAGCAAAAAAGCTTTTGTTTATCAGTTAACTCTTCCGACAGTATCACCGGTTTAATGGATGCATCCTTTTTCTTATCTGCAACCTTTTTCTTTTTCGAGGTTGCAACCTTTTTAGTAGGATCTCTTGACCATCCTTCTCGGCTTTTCCTGCTCTTTAATGTCCCTAATTTGATTCCGTATTTTTCGGCAAGTGCCTTTAATGTAATGTCAGTTGATTCATATTCTTTGCGGATAATATCCCAATTCACATTCAGCACCTACCTCCTATTTGTGTGGTCTATTTAAACCTATATATCTCTTATTTGTTGAATCACTTTTTCTTTTAGTTCAGCGATAGTAAATCGTGAATACTCGACATCTCCAGTTAGCTTCATGATTCCGTTTATTGATAAATTATTATGTTCAACCGTGTATTCCACATCAAGACAATTAATGTTGTTAGACCATCTTCCATCATCTGAATAAACAGGATCACGAACAGGAATTATTTTATTAATTGTTACAACCAATCAAATTACCTCCCTTAATTGCTCCAAGCTCCACCTTTTTTACGCCTTAGACCTCTATTCTTAGTCCCCATAATATCTGCCCAATCCACTTTCTCCTGTTTCTTTGGCTTAGGTTTATTTCGAACCTCAGCTTTCCTTGGCTTTGGATTAGACACCATTTTATTTAACTGCTGCTTTTGTTCTTTGGATAAACGATCACCAATTCTCATAGCCTCACCTTCTTATACAAAATAAAAAACACCTGTTATTACAGATGTTTTAAAAGACAATCCTTCCTTGCAAATGATGTTGCAAGTATATTTCTTTAATATTTTCTTTAATATTTTCTTTAGAGTTTTCGCTCTAATGAAGGAAAAATTTTTATCGTCCTACAGGTGTGGTACGATAACGTCCTACAGGTGTGGTACGATAACGTCCTACAGGTGTGGTACGATAAACATCGTCCTACAATTGTGGGACGAACAAGTTTTCGTGTTAATTGCGGGTAAGGATTTGCACCTTACATAACAGCATTTCCCCACAACGGGTAGCAGCTTACCTGACTTCCCCACTTAAGTTTCCCACGGCCTTATTCCGATTCTACTCACCAATAAGAGAAGCCCTGTGTCTTCCTGCCCTATGGTTTTCCCCGGGGCTCACCGAGTCGTATCTGCCTTATGCCTAAGCGTCTACCTATTCCGCCACCGCAAATTGGTTAAATTTTTTTAACTACATAAATAAGTTGTTTTGTGTTGTTCATAACGTAGCTACTGCGTTCATTTTTATGAATGAAAGTTTCCATTCTATCAATCACTTTAAATTTAGTTTCTGTATCTTCAGAACGAAAATTAGATGTATCTTCACATAAGATGATGGAATTTCGTTTGTAATAAACAATACTTGCTATGTCTCTAGATGTATAAATTTCTCCAATTTCTAAATCATTTAATATTTCGCTTTCATAGTAACTCATTTTTTCGCCTCCTTTCCTCTACATGCTTTATTGTAGCGATTAAAGGCGATTCGACAAACACAACTTATCGACAATTGTTGACAAACATAAAAAAACAGTTGAAGGTACTTAGAAGCTTTAGAGCTAACGGTCCGTTTCACTCTGCTCCTTAGCACAATTCCTCTGAAGCGGCATCAACTGCTTTTATATATCAGCTACCACTTACTGCGGCTGGTAGCAAACCGTCTCGATCCACACCTTGCACAGCTGAGATCACTGTCTGCCCTGGAGGTGATATTTTAAGGGTATGAGCGGCGCAGATTTGGCAATCTGCACAACCAGGTGTAGAGTAGCAGGATATAGAAAAACGCCTCTCCAATTGGAAAGACGCTCGCTTGCTTGACTCATATTCGGTTGCCCTAAGTATAAAACAAAAGTGTAATATGTTACAAAAAACGTAATTTATGTCCATATTGTTAGAAGTGTAAACCAATACTTATGCTAAACAATTTTGTTTCTATACTCTGATTTGAGATTCATACCACCAATTATGCCTTTTGTTCTTCCTCAATTTCAGTTTCATGCTTCATGATTCTTTCCTGCGCTATCTTGATTTTTTCTGGTAGCGTATAAACATAATCAAGAATTGTTCTAGTGAATTCAATCATTAGACCCACTGTTTCACCATCAAATTCAATATCATCAGCATGTGCAGCTGAATTCCCTTCTTTTCTTAAGATTGTGGAAACATCGTTAATTATCTCAGGTAGAATTTTCTTTTCTTGTAGATCTTTAAGTTTGCTAAACAAGTCTCTTCCAACAGCCCCTTTATCTTTACACATTTTTTCAAGGGCTCTTCGCAATGCTAATACACAAATAGCTCCATCTAGGTTTCTCACTTTTAAGGCTGCATCAAACGCATCTTTTACTCCTTTGGGCAAATAATGTTCATTTATTGAAGTGGCTGGATAAAGAATTTCTTCATAAATTATAGTATTTCCACCTGGTTCGGCATCCTCACTACACCATGAATGCTTATCCAAGGTTACTTCCACACAAACTGGACAAAGAAAGAGATACCAGGCCTTCCCGAATTCAGCGAAATATGCCGGACCAAATGGGTCATGAGGATAACTCCATATTTCTTCTTTATCAATAATCCTATGTTTAGCAACTTCCTTCATTGAGGTTTTATTTCCGCAATGAAAACAAGTTAAAACTTTCTCTTCCATAAAGTCATTCCTTTCATTAACACGAATATTAACTTAAAATAAGTTCGCTACATAGTCATTGTTTTCCTTTATTAATAAAAATAGCCTACCCTGTTAAACAGAATAGACTATTACAAGTTACTAACTTTTCTAATGCTGTAAGATTTGTTTCGAGATTCATCTTTGCATTTCCTCTGGATATAAAACCTTTGCTGCATGAATAACAATGGTCCTTTTGATCTCATTTAATCGGGTCCGAGATACTCCTACATGCCTGGCAATAATATTCATACGTTCACCATCTAGGATGCATTCCATCACAGTTTTCTCTTTTTCATCTGTGATCTGTTCTACAGCTTGATTGATTTTTCTTAATTTCATCTCTAAACCTTGTAGCCTTTTAAATTGTCTTTCGTACTTCTCCTCACTTATTGTGAGAGTCGTAGACGGCTTTGTTCCTTGAGCCCTAGGCATTCCTGCTTCATCGCCGTATTGTGCCACCAACGGACTGTTAAAACCTATATATTTAATCGCTTTATCTAATTCTTTTTGGAGCCGATCTATTTCTTTAATCATCCAGTGGTAGCTTCTTAAGTCCTCTTCTGTTTTCTGTACTATCTCAAGAGCTGGCTCAAGATCACTAAATGCTACCTGTCCGTTTTTAATACTTAAGTTAGGAGTATGTTTCGTCCATTCCTCGCAAGATGTGATTTCCCCGATGCTTTTACCGTGAATGCGGCAAATACTTTTTTCTCCCCATAAGCTACCCGGACAATTTATACACACACTTTCAAAAAATTCACTGTTCTGCATCGCTTTATCTATACCCACCTTGGACTCCTCCCTGTGCTATAATTAATCTGTCGATGGCCAGGAGAAGTCCTGGTTTTTTTGTTTTCTAAAGCATTTTTCTTAGTTTAATAAATCACTGTCTTCTTCATCGTCCTGTGAACCAATCAGCATTGCTTCAGATTCTCCTTCGTTGTCATCTGCAATATCATCCAAAGATAATTGATCAGGCTTCACTTCAGCGGTTCCATCTGGATTGATCTTATATTCCACACCTTCGTGCTGCATATCATCATAAAATTCATCAATACTCATTTGTGATTCAGTAATGTGTAGAGTCACATCCGACCCTGCTTTTCTATAAAAATCAAATGATTGATCTGAGGATGTATCCCCTTTTACTATGAATTCTAAAACCGTCTTTTTGCTGTCTTTAGTAGTTTTATGGAATTCGCAAGTTAGCTTTTGGTCAACACCTTCAATTTCAAGTTCAACAACTTCCCGAGTCATTTGATTAATTTCTTGCTTTTTTTCATCATCGCCCTTTACATAAAATTGAATGAGCTCCTTTTTGCTGTCTTTAGTTTGTTTGTTAAAATTCGCTTTTACAGTTACTTGCATGATGTTTATTCACTCCTATATTTTAAAATTAAATTACGAGCTCGTAACGAGCAATACTGACGTATAGAGAGTTAGTAGACTAATACTATCGCTAACCGCAAATGCTTTATTTTTTTGTCTATCTACAAGCGATTTCTAGCCTTAGAAAGCCTCTCAGCATTCTTTTGTTTCTGTTCTTCAGACATAGTTCTTGGATTCCTCATCGCTACCTGTTTTTCAGTTAATATCCCCTTGACTGCAATCGGTCTGTCATTCTCCAATTCTAAGGTAATTAACTCACACAACAGAGAGAGTTTTCTAATGTGTTTCGGAACGGTAGAGTAAACGTTCCAGAGACCTGTTGAATAGTCAAAAACCAATGTAGTTTCTTGCTCTTCTTTGGTATATCCCATTAATAGCCTACCTCCTGCCTTCTATGATTCTCGCGATTTTTTTCTAGGTAAGCTTGTTCGATTTGTTCCCAGGTAAAGCCAAGCATTTCACCAAGTCCAATAAAAACACTAAATAAATGTTCATACATTACTTTGGGAACTTCACCAGTTACCCTATTGTGAAAGTAAAGGTTATAGGCTCTACCAGTGCATTCAATATATTGAATAGTGATATCTTTTTCTTTGACTGACAACACATCAATGTCAGTGAAATTAAATTCCAATCCAATTTCTAGAATAAAATGAAGTTTGTCCACATATTCTTCAAGCAATGGATTG
The DNA here is from genome assembly GCF_018613065.1 of Bacillus sp. ISL-7. Next base: position 245,650 of record NZ_JAGGQW010000031.1, read on the forward strand.
TAAAACTCTTTATCCTCTTCCATCATGCAAGGTACCCTTACGGCGGATGTATGCGGCAATTGATTCACACTCCAGAACTTAAATCCTCTCCACTCATTTGCACATTCGCCTAATTCGACTAATAATGCCAAAATTAGCTTATTGAATCTATCTGGTTCGTTATAACCGATTCGATCACGTAAGACTTTTTGTATTTCAAACAATTTATTTAAATTCAATTTCAATTGCTCCTTTCTACAAGTTAATTCGATATGTTTTTCCAGAATAAGCAGCCATTCTTTTAGTACATGACACTTTTTGACTTTTAGATTTTTCTTTTCGATTTTGTAATTCAAATGCTTCCTTGAATTTAAAGCTTATTGGACAATCCTCTAAAAGAATAATTAGTAGCTGCTGATTAGTAGCTTTTGAGTAATCTAAAACCATTTGTTTTCATCCTTCGTGACATCGATTTTTCTAAACAATGCCTGAACAAATTCGTAATTTAATTCATCAAAATCCAATTTTTCAAGGCTCGTCCCGTTCTGTGATGTAGATACGTTTAATTCCCGTAATTCCTTGATGAGAGTTTTCCGTTTGTCAGCCATTGCAAGTTCAAACAAAATTCCCATACCATCACACCTTTTTCGCAAATTAATTGACCAATTCTTTTAACCTGGCATTCTCTTCAGCTAGTTTTAAATTTTCCTTAGACATAGCATAAAAATTAATGAGTCGGCTGTTTTGTTTCATTTCTTTGATTTGTAATGTTTGTTTTTTAAGTCGTTCTAAGAGGAGAGTTTCTTGCAGCTGGTATTGCTCAATAATGGCATCTGCTTCAGCAAGTGAACTGTAAAGCGTTTGACATTCTTTTTCTTGCTGTTCAATGGTTTTGATTAACTGGTTAATATCCTGCATCCTCTGTAATGCTGACACTGGTTTCCTTCCTCCTGTCCAAATACTGTTGTTTTAACTTTTCAATATCCTCGAGAGTCGGCTTTGGATTGATCTGCTGCATAAACTCAGCTAATTGTTTTTTATACTGGATACTATCGGCATCAACTATCTGTTTCTCCATATTTGCTTCTCCTTTCTTTTTTATTTGGCGGAAAGAATTTTGATTTCGTTTTCCGATTCAACTAATCGGCCAAACTTGTAACATTCTATGGCTATATGTTTTTCATGATCTGATAGTGGTCGACTCCATTTTTGTTCCAGGTAATAAATGACTTCGTTATAAAAAATTGCTCATAATCGAAGGGCTGATTCATGGCTTACCTCCTTCGCTATTTATTCGAAGTATGCATTACGAATAATAAATGGTTTTTTTATACAAACTATACTTATTACTAAAGGGAGGTTCTGTTATGCGTGATAATACCAATTTGGCTGTTTTTGTCTTTTTTTCACTTTTAGGCTTTGTAGCAACAATAATTTTTAGCAGTGTCATAATATCTCAAAATAACCAAATTAAATCAAAACTTGAAAACGCAAAACAAACGTGATTCCTTTCAAGAAAAACTTGAGGGGATTTTTTATGTCATAATATTTGTCAACTATTTATCTACCGATAAGCATATTTGCAGTTTGAACAGTCAAAGCCGCTTTCCGGAACAAAGTTGTTATCAAATACCTGATGCAGATCACAAGTATTCCAATCTTTTGTACAGCCATTGCACTTCACATCCATAACTTCTACACACCAGTCATAAAACTGCTGGCGAGGTACAACTGCATTTTGCATTTTATCTTTTATATCTCGATTCACCTTTTGCAATGTAAAATCATCAACCAATTTAAAATCATATTTCAGCAATTTCTTATTAATCTGTTCCTGTTCTTTCGGACTTAGCCGGTTATAGACGGACATAATAAACTTACTCATATATGTCTCTGCCATTTTCAAGCTCTTGTGTTCATCTCTGGTCATATTATCCCGTTTCGACCATTCTTCCCTCATGGTCTTGAGTTTCGGACCGTCCGTACCCTGATTTCTAATACCTATCGCCATTTGCAAAACGGAATTCATGACCATAAACTGATTTTTCTCGGCAGAATTTAGATAATCTCTCATATTCTCACCCTTTCAAAATACCTTTGCGGACGAATATATTTCTCCAAGCAACGGCTAAAACTTCTTTTTCCATAGCTCTCTGCCGCCTAACAATCGCCTTTCTAAGCCTTCTTTTCTGTTTTACTTTATTTGCCATAAATATCACCTCAATTTCGCCTTTTTCTTACATTCATGACAAACCCTTTTCTTTTCAATGGTATCCGTTTGTTTAGGTTGCTCTAATTTAAAACATCTGCTACAACTCACTAACTTCACCCTTTCTCCACCTTTCTTAACTTAGCAACCCAGCAGCTGCTTTCTGTATTTTCAACAAAGATTTTTCGATTAAATGAATCCCTGGTAAATGTTTTTCCGTCACTTTTGAGTTCCGTTAAAGGATAGATCAACACGAAACCTCTTTCTTCCAGGTCCTTTATGGCTTGTTCTGCCTCATGTTTTCTTTGTCGATGGATGGTGACAGGAAAATCTTTTCTTCTCATGCTTTAGCCTTTTTCTTTTTAGGCTTTGCCTCTTTTGGTGCTGGATGAAGTATTTGTTGAATTACTTCTGCTTGAAACTTCGGCAACAACCGAAATGCATTTTGCTCCATCCAAATTTCTTGTGCGATTTGAGACAAAATGTAAGCATCCACCACGTTGTCACTCTTATGCTCATATCCGTAAAGGTCAAATACTGCTTTCATAACTACTCTTTTCTTTTGAGGACCAGTAAGACGTACCATACTCCCTTTTTCGCCAGTCCAACCTGTGACATTTACGAACTTTTTTACGGCGTTTGGTGCAACCTCAAAATAAGGTAGTTTCCTCTTAAATAACTCGTTTCTTATGCCGTGGTGCAGTCCTCCTGCAAACATGGCGCGCTGAGTATCATAAGGAAAACCTTCTATACAAATAAAGTCACCGGGCTTAACATGGGCTATAATTTCATCGATAAGGGTAATCATCCTTCGCGGATCCTCATCTCCTACTCCAGTGAGTTCTTTTGCCCGATCAACTTGTCCGTTTACATCCAGTGCTACAAATCCGGTTTTCGTGCTAGGATCAATCCCTACAAAGCGCATCCTTTCCCCTCCTTCTCTGCATTCCGATCTTTAAAGGTCCATTTAGCCAGTCCACCATTTTCATTTCCTCGCTTTCACTATTTAATTTCATCGGGAATTTCTGTGAATTTTTGTTTCCAGTTCATGAAAAGAAGTTTGAATTCATTTACTCCAACGTCTCTTCCTTTAGCGAATGTTTGGATGATTACTTTCCCCTGGGATGTCTTATCCCCTTCGCTCCATAAAAATTCAACTACATCAGCATCCTGTTCAATAGAGCTGGATTCTTTTAGATCGGACAGCAACGGGCGACCCCTTTTATCTGATTCCCTTGTCATTTGGGAAAGCATCATAAAGCAGCAATCCATATCCATGGCAATTTGTTTGGCTTGTCCAGTAACACGTCCAATAGCCAATGCTCGAGTATCACCTTTTGTTTGAGGAATACTCATGATCTGTAAGTAATCCACTACAATCATGGCAATCTTTCCGTATTTCTTTTTAAATTGCTTTGCTGTAGCTTTAATTTCATCAATAGTTACTCCAGAAGAATCTTGCATGTAAATTGGCAAATGTTCATATTCTTCGTAAGCAAAATTGACTAAGGCTTGTTCCTTTTCGTTCAAGTTTTTCATCTTAATTTTTTGATAGGCGATTCCAGTTTGTGCCGACATCATTCGATCCTTGAGTGCGTTTCTTTTCATTTCTTGGCTCCACACAAGGACCACACCTTGCCTTTGTTTTGCTACACCATAAATCCTTTGCAAGGCTAAGGCTGTTTTTCCTACTGAAGGACGGCCGGCACTTATAAAAAGCCATCCTCTCCATAATCCTTGAGCCCACTTATCGTATTCATCAAATCCGGTCTTAATAAATTCAGCTGGTGTTTTTAAATGGGTGTAGTATTCATCTTTGGTTTCGGAAAAGTTGAGCATTTTGGCATTATCACTTGGTCTCAATTCAGTGATTAAGTTTTCAATGCTAGAGAAAAACTCCTCATCAGAATCGTAATCATCCCTAGACATTCCTGAAATAATGTCACCCATATTTCTTGTTCGTCTTTCCATCGCTTTGGAGCGAACGATTCGAGCGTAATATTCAGTATTGGCGGTAGTAGGACAAGATGCTGCTAGTTTCGATAGGTAAGAAACACCGCCCAAATCATCTATGTTTCCGAATTTAGCGATTGCATTAGTGACGGTAATAACATCGACTGGTTGACCTTTGTTTTCCAGGTGCCGCATTACCTTGTAAATGGATTGATGACGTGGAACCAAGAAATCACGTTCTTCGAGAAAAGTAATGTCATCCAACACTGAAGCTTCAAGGAATATAGCGCCAAGGACAGACTGTTCGGCCTCTATGTCAGGTCCATTTGAATTCACCTGGATCACCACCATTTGCACACCATTTTTGGAACTCAATATCTTTATCTCTTGTATCTATTGGTTGTATTGGTTTTGATATTTTAGTTTTTTGAGAGTTTTTCATTTTAATTGCAAGTTCGCCAAACTTGTCCCTAAACTTTTTAGCTGATAAAACATTTGTTTTCCAAAAGTCATCTTGCGTTACCCAATCCATGACAGCAAGGATTTGTTTTTTGTCGGTAACTCCATCCAGTTCAACTAACTTTCTAAAGTCATCAGCCCATTTTTGGAGCTTTACTTTCTTGAGTAAATGTTGCACCCCAGCTTCTTCTGCTACATCTGAAACTTTGTCAAAAAAGTAAAGAGCCATTTTAAAATAAGAGCTGTCCTCGTCATACGTTTTTTGTTGACGAGTATTTTTTTTATTATTTTCTTTAATCTTTTCTTTCTTGGTACCACAACTGTGGGACGATATCGTACTACAGGTAGTGGACGATAAAGTACTACTATTGTGGGACGATGGTTGATGTACTACATTTGTAGGACGTTCTTGCCATTCTTCGTAGTTCTTGTTGAAGCTCAAAACCCTTCCCCTCCTTGAACCAACCCCAACGACACTAACAATCTTACGATCTATTAAAGCGGTGAGCTCTCGGTCGACATGACTTTTCCTGGTGTCTATCGCTTCAGAGAGAAAAGCTAGTGATAATTCGTGCTGTTTCCTCCGGAAGCCATATGTATACCGCCATATCACCAAGACGATTCGCATCTGTGTGCCGTTGAGATCGGTTTTTGAGATGTTTTCTAAAATCTCATTAGCAACCTGTGTATAACCATTTTTAGTTTGTGGGTTTGCCATGAGTAATCATCCTGTCTATTTTGCTTTCTCCAACTCTTTTAATTTATGAACTGCTTCACACGAAGCTTTTAATGCACTAGCTAGGGTATTGATACAAAAATTCAGCGTTTCAATTTCCGTATTCTTTTTATTAATTGTTGCAGTAAGGCTTTTAACTAATCCATGGGCAAGTTCCTTTTGTTCCTTTTCTTTGTTTAGCCTGGCAAGGTAGTATTCTTCAATGAATTTCCACTCTGTTTCTTCTTGTGTTTCCATTCAAACCACCTCCAAAAAATAATGTGTTCCAGCTTTAAAACTTTTTCTAGCTAATGCTCTTTTAACCGTCATTTCAGCCAGTGCAGGCATGTTATTTTTGCTCGATAAATGTGTAAGGTATATTTGCTCCCCCAAGCCCATAATCAGCTTAGAAAGGGTTTCTGCAGTCTGCTCATTGCTCAAGTGACCAATATGAGATATGATTCTAGCTTTCACGCTGTTAGGATAATCGGACACTTCGACCATGGAAGGTTCATGATTTGCCTCGATGATATAAATGTTTGAGAACTCCATCGCTGAAAGCATCTCAGGATCAACGTGACCTGTATCTAAGCAAACTGAACATTTCTGCCCTTCATAGTCACTGATTACATATCCAAGCGGGCTGTAAGCGTCATGGTGGGTCTTGAAGGACTCAATGTACCAATCATCAATGTTGATATCAGATCCTGCTTTAATAGGTCGCTGTAAGTCCACATCCAAGCCCTTTATAGATTTCCATTCACCTTCTGCTGCATAAACTGGAATCTTATATTTGTTAGCCAGTGGTAGACCCTTCACGTGATCACTATGAGCATGAGTGATCAACATTGCTCTAATCGAATCTGGACGAATACCTACATCAAGTAGCCGTTTTTCAACCTTCGTTTTAGCTATCCCTATATCGACTAGAATGGTAGATTCTGAGGACTGAAGAGCAATACAATTTCCTTGTGACCCAGAAGCTAAGATGTCTATTTTCATACGACCACCTCGCTATAAGGGAGCAATTCAGCCCTTTTTATTTTTGCAAGTCTAATCGCTTCTTCTTTTGAATTGCACCTTTTAAAGAAAATTTTTCTGTCGTTTAATGTAATTCCAACTGACCACTTTTGTCTTTCAATGCAGAAGTAGACATTTAAGCAGCCGGCTTTATTATTTTTTAGAGGACCTTTTCTGTTTTGGTTGTTTTGGCTATTATTCACTTTCCTTAGATTCATAGATTGCCTATTGTCTAAAGGATTATGATTGATATGATCAACTTGTAAAGAAGGATGGACACCAGTGATCCACCGGTGAAGACGGAAACTGGTGCGATGTTCATTAATTGTCTTTTGGCCACAAACATAAATCCCTCCCGTCTTTGGGCATCTCCATCCATACCAGGTACCGGTAAATTCTCTTGCTTTTGGAAGGTCTGTTGAGTCAATAAGCGTTTCGATAATTTGTCCATTAAACTTAATGAAAATAGCCGTAACTTCACCACGAATTTCATACTCGTTTTTCATAAGTTCACCTTATGTTCTTTCCAGAACCATTCTTTGATTTCCTCATATTCTTCTTCAGTGATTTCCCACGTTTCAAGAAGCTCCATGAGGGAATATCTCCTGGCTTCTTTCATGACTGCATACATGAATTGATTTAACTTCCCAGGTTTCATTTGTTCCACCTCAGTCCAATAAATCGCCATAAGCGGATTGTGCTTCCTGCATTTCGATGTGCATGTCCAGTAATTGACTTAAGCCAACATAATCAGATAAGGTCCCTTTAAAGTTAGGCACATGAGTATCCATGTATTCTTTTTGATTTTCTTTTTCAATCCCAGCTTTTTTAAACTTCTTAGAAATTTCCGAACGAACCGCTTTAATCTTTGAAGCATCATCATCTTGCTGTAGCTGTTGCTTAGGTGGTGCATCAATTACATCTTGGCTAGGTGTGATATCTTTTCTAGTTTGCGGCTTATATTCAGGAATGCTGTTTCCCTGTTCTCCGTGAGAAATAGTTTCATCATCAAACTCAAGACCATACTGTTTTTTTAGGGCACGTTGCTGCACATGCTTCCCGAACATATCCGATGTCCATTTATTCCAGTTGTCTTTGTTTTGTCCAGTGAACATATGGGCCACTTCTTCAATGTCCATTACCACTGTTACAGGGCGGTGACCATCACGATAGGCAATGGAGTATGCTCCGATAATCTTTCCTCTTGGAAATCCGATTTCATGAAGAACAACTTCCATTTCCTTTGTTTCCTTGTTCATTGCGATTTTAAATTCATCATTCTCGTGGACCATTTGGGTATCTGGCGGCTGAAAGCCTTCCATCGCCCTCGCTTTTGCTAAATAGGCCTCAGCTGCAAATTGAATTCGAGCAGTGTTGCCATACTTGATAAAGAAAATCTCGTTTTTGAATGGATCCAACCCATAGGATGCAGCTTTGTGAGCGAACAATAAGAACTCAGTATCTGTTGCTGTTGGAGCGATTGAAGTTCTAATGACCTCTAATACTTGAGGAGCAAATGCCTCTGTGATCTGCGGTGTTAATGGTAATGTTGCTAATTGGTTTTTTGACATTTTAGATAACCTCCGATTTATATTTTTCTTTCATCAAAAATTCATCTGCAATAATTGCTATAAAATCTGCATTAGTAGGCCTCGAATTAAAATTCGCTGAATAAAAAGGGTGTAGCAGATTTTTCTTATAAGATGCTTCTATTCCGTGTCTAATGGCTCTTTCCACTCGGCTAGGAGTTGTTTTGAACTTATTAGCAATATTCGGATATAAAACAGTTGAAAAGGTACCAATTAAATCAGGGTCTTCATACACTTCTTTGATTGCTACTTTCAGGTATGAATAGCCAAGCAACTTTGTTGGCAGTTTTATATCGTGTAAAAATGCAGTTATCTTTCCTTCGATTCCAATCTCATTATCCTGGTAAGACAACTTGTTCCTTGAACCAGCAATTTCTTGTACAATCGATTTTAGTTCCGCTACTTCTTTTCTGAGTTTTAATACTTCCAAAAGAATTTCGCTCATTGCCTACCCTCCTAATCTGCTGTTTTAAAAACCCAGCCAAGAACTTCAATTTGGTAATCCTCCACATTGCTTTCAAGTAACAAATCCCCGTTTGGTAACTCGATGTAGCTGGCACCCTTTAAAATTTCATGGTCCATGACATCTGTTCCAAAATGATCTGGTTGAGCAACCACATTGGCATAACCTGTTTTATTAACTTGAGTAATCGATGGATGTTCTAAATCAGGCAATCTAAAAACCTCCTATTTCCGATTTTGGCGGCGGGATTGCTTAGCAATCTGCTTCCGCTTCTTTCGCCGAGAACGTTCTTTCGCAGGGACATAAGTGTTTGTTTCACCGTTGTTTTTCATAAAGGCTAATTCCTTATAAGCAGCTGATTGTTGAGCAACACGGAAAGCTTGCATTTTATCTTTGAAAAATTTGATTGGATTTAACATTTTGTATTTTCCTCCTAAATTAAAATGGTTTTTGTAGTGCCTGTTTCCCGGTGAACAAGGATCATTTGGTCAGTTTGATTTTTAACAATCAACCATATCAGGATTAAATCCTGCTTCTTTAACTTTTTTCTTTTGGTTTCGTGTAGGTCTCTTTCCATTTTTCATGCGCCCACCTCAATTTTTAATTCTTGCCCAGCGACAACTCTGGATGTAATCAACTGCCCATTGGGCTGTTTAAAACTAGTAATGGATTCAGCGTTATCCACAAAACAAGGAGCAATCAATTCACTTTGCTGTGAAAGAACGTCTCGAAGTTCTAGCCCGGCCCGAATACCTTCAGAAAGGGATAGTGTCCTGTAAGGCTTTTCATTCATTTCAATCTCGAAATCTGGCTTAATTTCGCCATCACCCTTGTTCTGTTTAAAGAGTCGGATAGAAAGTGTGGTAAATAGGGCTTGTACTTTTTCTGCCTGCAGTTCGGCTGATTTGGCATTAAAAGCTTTGATACTATCCAGAACAAAGATTGAATCGTTTAAGGACTTTAATATCTCGTTTTCATTTTCCTTGGCTTCGTTAACCATTTCTTGCAATCTATCAAACTGCGAATATGATTGGAGTGCCATTCGCAATGGGTTCCCTTTTTCATCAATTTTCAGTTGCTCTCTTAAATCTGTTACATCAATGAATTCCAACTCCGCTAGTTGCAATTTAAGTTCATCACGCTGTTTTACCAGTCCATTATGATTTGCCTTATACTGTTCAACCCTTTTATCCTTGTCAGCCTTAACGGATTCCACGGAGCTTTCATCAAGTGGTCGCTTACAAGTGCGACAAGTATCTTCAATCACTTCATTTTTAAGTGTTGGCCAACGTTCCTTAGACATTTCTACTTGGTCTTGAAGGTTGCGGATCTTCGATTGGAGATTATTGTATGCTTGATTCTTTTCCCAAGCGTTATCCAGTTGGGTTTCAATGTCCCGGACCTGTTTGTCTATTTGAGATAACTCAACCTTTATAGATTCAATTGGGACATTTAATCCAGGTAATTGGTCCAACTGCTCTTGCAAAGTCTTAGTCCGACTTTGTGCGGCAATATATTCTTTGTCTTTTTTGTTTTTGTTGTCTCGATGTATTTTGTCAATATCAATTAAGTTATGTTTTTTTAGCAAGGTTCCAAGCTTTTCAGCTTGCAAGTCCGGTAGTTTCTTTAATACTTCTTTGTTAGCTGGAGCGGATACATATTTTAGTAGAATTTCCCTTTGTTTATCCCATTTCAACGTAAAGAAATAAGAAGGGTTATACTGAGACATGAACAAGTCTTTATCAAATAGCTGTTCAACGATCTCGGTAAATTCTGTGGCTTTCGAAGGCACTTCATTAATGTAATAGCTTGCTTTGCCTTTTTTAAGCCCGCGGCCGAGCAATAGCTCTTTTCCGTCATGCGTTAAAAGTAGTTGTACTAAAGTTTCTTCAGCTGCATAAGTTAATGGTGTAGGGTCAAGCTTTGAGCCGAATGTATCCGTGTTGTATAATAGCCATGAAATGGATTCCGGAATACTGGATTTCCCTTTCGCATTGTCACCAGTGATCTTTGTTACCTCGCCAAAGTTAACCTTGAGATCCTGGTGACTTTTATAGTTTTGTAGAGATAAAGTTTTAAAACTAATAATCACGTTGTTCCCTCCCTATAATTCAGCTAGTTCTATTTCTAGCCGTTGAATTTCTTCTTCTGCTACTCCAATGTAAGTTGCAACTAACTCTTCGAAAATCTCATTTTCTTTTTCCTCAAAATTGACGCCATTGCTGGTATATCCTATAAAAAGAACTTTTTCTGCATTTTTGACTTTTTCAATTCTTTCTTGAAGTAGATTAATCCTAGAAACGACTTTGCGAGCTTTCTTTGCTCGTTCTTCCATATACTCCAATGTTTTACGGTCCACTATCCTCACCTCCTTGAAATGCAATGCTTATTCAGCCTTTTGTAGTAACCGAATTTGCCTTGTTTTTTTAACAGAGATACTTGAGTTGCTAAGCTAGTTTCTGGCCTTCCTAGAGCAAAAGAAATGGTCCGAATATCGTCAAAATCAAAGAACCTACACAAGTATTCAAGTTCTTCTTCGGAGTAACGTTTTCCATTGTTAAAATGAAAATCCGGATGATAGAGCATACGACCTTGTTTATCGAACCGAAGACCATCTTCTAGATCTTCCTTCAGCACTTTTTGTACCATGTCCCATTTGTTCACCTCCTTTAGGCATTAATCCAAATGCCCAAAATAAGAAGTACCCTCCAAACACCCCGACGAAAAGTATCACGCCTGTTGCGATGTATCCCATATGTTTAGCCTCCTTAAGTTATTCATTAAATCGATAGACAATTTCTGCAATATGACTAAAAAGAGAAAGCCTAATGGCTTTTACAAATTCTTCATATTACGCATTATCTTTTTTAACTTGTTCTAGTTGTTTTTTAAAAAATCAATTCCTCCTCAAGAGCTCCTTTTTTCATTGACTTGTTGGGTTCTTTGTTGTTCTGCTAAATGTCTAAGTAATCCCGGCAATAAATGTTTTTCTACCGCACGCGCTAATTTTTCTGCTGGCACTTTAATCATTTGATCGCCTCCTTATTAATGTGTATGAGACGCTGATTGTCTGCTATGTTTTGACAACCTATGGGGAAACTAAGATGTGACTTTTAATCGTTCAGCTAAGATTTCAGCTAATTCGTTTGTTGGAATATCTTTTAACAAGTCTCGTGTGGTTGCTTCTAACTCTTCCATCCAGTGATCAAGTTCTTGAGCAACCATACCCATTTGTCCGGGTCCTTCTTCAATAAGGAAATCAAACTTATACTGAACCGGGTACTTTCCATATCTCATAAATTTGATTGTTGCAATTACACGGCAAGGGATAGAATGGTTATTTGCTTTTACCACTGATTTAACTTGTCCTTTAAGACCAGCAAGTACTGGAAGTGTGTATTCGTAAACATTCATAAAGCTTGCTCCTTTTAAGCTGTGATATGCTTGCAATTGCAAACACTTTCAGTAAAAAAAATTTCATCAAATTTCACGTTTAAAACTTCGCATATTTTCTTTGCAGAACTTGGGCTTGGATTTCTTTCATTATTTTCAATTTGGCTAATTAGAGCGCTGCTAAGTTCAGCTCTTTTTGCTAACTCACGCTGAGAAAACCCATTAATAATCCGAGCATTTATAAAAGCTTCAATATTCACTTTTATACTCATTTGTTCACCTCTTTTCACTATCGTTTGCTTATGTGAACATATTATCACCCGATGTACGCAGTTGTAAACACTTTTTATTAAAAAACTTAAAATTAATTAATTAAACATAATCACTTTTGTTATCATTGTGTTATCAGTTGTAATCACAAGGAGAATGTTTTATGGAATTCAATGAGTATTTAAAAAAGTTAAGGAAGGAAAATAATCTTTCGATAAGACAACTTGCATTGTATTCCGATGTATCTTCAGCTTATTTGTCACAAATTGAAACAGGATCAAGGGGTATTCCATCACCAGATGTATTGAAAAAACTTTGCAAACCCTTAAAGGTATCGTATGAAGAGTTAATGCAAGCAGCAGGTTACATCGAGGAAGAAAACCAATCAAAAATAAGTAAACATGACGAAACTTACAACTCGCTTGCCGAGATCAACAAGATGGTAAAAGAATTCGGTATTGAGGACATGGGATTTTTTGATATTGAGAAATGGAAAAATCTTTCTCCAGACGATGTAGATGAAATAAGAAGGCATTTCGAATGGGTAGCACAGAAAGCTAAAGAACGAAACGAGGATAAAAAATAAAACACCTGGAACTAACGATTAGTTCTGGGTGTTTCTTTATTAATATGATTGTCAAATATAAAGTGAAGAATTGTTTAATAGAGGGGTAATTTGATGCAATATATTATCTATTGTGATGAATCTGAGAAAAATGGAAAATACTTTGGCAATTTTTATGGGGGTGCATTAGTTAAGTCAGTTCATTTCCATGAAGTGAAAGAAACGCTTGAGAAAAAGAAATTAGAATTAGGTTTTAATGGCGAAGTAAAGTGGCAAAAGGTTACTGAGCATTACCTTGAAAAATATATTGCACTCGTTGATACTTTTTTTGATTTTATTCAAGACGACAAAGTGAAAATTAGGATTATGTTCACTCATAATAGATTCATACCAACTGGTTTGACAAAAGAACAAAGGGATAATGAATATTTTCTCTTATATTATCAATTCTTCAAGCATGCCTTTGGATTGCGTTATTCAAATCCACAAAAAAATCGTATTTCGTTATATATTTTCTTCGATCAACTTCCGGATACCCAAACAAAAAATCAACGATTTATTGATTTTATTTACGAGTTACAATATCAAGATGTTTTTGAAGAAGCTCGTTTATTTTTCAATAAAAAAGATGATATAGCTGAAGCTGTTTCACATAAACATGTTATTCTACAATGTTTAGATATTGTCCTTGGTGCAATGGAATTTAGACTTAATGAAAAACACTTGATAATACCAGAAGGAAAAAAAAGAAGAGGTAAAAGAACGAGGGCTAAAGAAAAATTGTATAAACATATTAATAAAAGGATAAGAGAAACTTACCCAGGTTTTAACGTTGGTGAAAGTACAGGACGATCCAGTGATAATACAAATCTTTGGAATCATTCTTATAGACATTGGAAGTTTACTCCTACAGAAAAAAAAATGAATGAACAATATAATCCAAAAAACAAAAGATGAGCCCCCACTTTCCTACTAAGTAGCTTACGTGGCACGTAAGCCTTCGAAAAGAACAAGCTCATCTTCTTTATTTATCTTCATTATATCCTAAAATTGATGTTTTTCAACATTTTTATTGTTTTTCAGAAAATTATATACTATAATTTCAAAGTTTATACTTTTTTATTCCCTTACCTATAAAATTTAAAAAGGATGGAAAATTTACCAACTTGTAGCGGAGGGAAAGTAAGCCGTTTTCTTGTATGATAGTTTAAGGAATAATTTTCAATTAATTCATGTCCAAAATATGGACATTTTCTTTTTATTGAAAAACAGAACAAATGTTTGTATAATTTCGATGGAGGGATTTTACAAATGTTAAAAAACTACTATACAACCGCACTGGAAGATTGGGTAACAAACTTTTATACACGTCTTAGAATTCTACACCCTCGACAAATTAAAATTGAGAACATAGCAAAAGTTAACGAAATATTCATTCATAAAAAGCCTATGCCATCCTACTATGAGGTCATGGGTAGATACAGGGGCATTACCATTGATAGCCGTGTATCATTCACAGTACAGCGCGAGATGTTCTTTCATGAGCTTTGTCACATCATGAGACATACAGGTAGGCAAAGTATGATGTTAGCAGCATTGCGTGAATTACAAGAGCGAGATGCCAGGCATTTTACACGATATGCGGCCATTCCGCATCACATGCTTAAATTTGTGGATTTCGAGGATCCGTATGTCATTGATCAAATGGCTAGCCTTTTCAAAGTGACTCCGAAATTGTGTGAAGAACGCTTGGAGCAAATACATAATCGATGCTTCAAATATATCGCTGAAAGCCGTCATAAATATGAAGTATAGAATTTTGGAACTAATTAACAGGATAATTTCCAAATGGATTTATATATCATTAAGGATGGAAAGGAGGAAAAACAATGCATGCAGCTCTCTATATAAGAGTTTCAACTGAGGAACAAAGTAAAGAAGGATACTCCCTTGACGCTCAAAAGGATAAATTAGAAGCCTTTTGTTTTTCACAAGGATGGGAAGTTACCAAGATTTTTCGCGAAGAAGGTCAATCAGCAAAAGATATAAACCGACCACAATTAAAGCAGTTGCTGAAGGATTTGAATTCATATGATGTTGTTCTTGTTTATAAATTAGATCGTCTTTCCAGAAGTGTTGCAGACATTAATAAGCTACTACAAACGTTCGAAGATAATGAAGTATCCTTTAAAAGTGCCACAGAACCTTATGACACGACCACAGCACAAGGAAAGTTATTGATTAATATATTTGCTTCTCTAGCTCAATTCGAGCGTGAGCAACTAGCAGAGCGTGTCTATATGGGCATGACCAAAAAGGCCGAATTAGGAGAAAGAAACGGAGGCCGTGCACCTTTTGGTTACAGATTAAAAGACGGAAGCCTAGTGATAGATGAAAAAGAAGCTAAAATCATTCAAGAAATGTTTCGGCTATATATATCCGGTAAAGGCATTAGGTCCATTGTTTTGTACATGCAGCAATTTGGCTTAAAAAAAGACATCCGAACAATTTCGAGATGGCTTGAAAATCCCGTTTATGCAGGAAAGCTTAGATGGGGAAACCGATCTAAAATGGATACAATTATTTATGACGATACCTCTCACGCCGCTATTATCGATGAGGAGACTTTTGAAAAGGTACAGTTACTTCGGAATAAACGAACAATGGAAGGAAAAAAAGCAACCTCTCCTTATCATTTTTCCGGTGTACTTCGATGTGCACGATGTGGTGGGCCTCTTTCTGGATGGTTTAGAAAAGCAAAAGGCACCAAACATTACTTATGTGTAAATAAAAAGAATAAAGGTACTTGTGACCTTCCACAGTTTACAGAAACAGCACTTGCTAAAACATTTTTGGATGAATTGTCGGCTGATGATCCACAGCAATTCTTACAGCTATCCAAAGATTTTAATATTGAACATGAACAATCTGACCAAACACACTTAATTAAGGAGTTTGAAAAAGAACTATCAGCAATAAAGAACAGGAAAAGGAATTGGCTCCTAGCATTAGGCAACGGCATTATGTCACAAGATGAATATAAATCCATGACAGCCGATGATACTAAAAAAGAAGAAATGATTAAAGAGCAGCTGGCCGCGATTACTCCACAGGAAGTGCGGTATGACCGGGACGCTATTATAAATATGCTCGATAATATTCCACATTTGTGGGATACTGCAAATGATTTCGAAAAGAAAAGTTTTATTAATGATCTTTTTGAATCAATCACTGTGGATGTTCCAAGCAGCTATTATCGGGCTCCGGGTAAGACTCCGTCCGTATTAATATCCGAAGTAAAATTCCTCTAAAAAATAAACTCCTTTGTTGGCGCTAAGGGTTGCGATGGCAATGAACTTGTTTGGTCATGGAATCGCTTTATCGGGTGACTTTGTGATTCAGGCTGCCCCTAAGCTTACCTCTGATGCAGCAGGTATTCCAATTCAAGATGTCATCAATGCCAGCATTCCATTAGTATTTATTATGGGTCTTGTAACAACCTTAACGGCATTCTACTTCTTACGAAGGGATATGAAACGTGGTGTTCTAACCACTACAACTTCTGTCAGCGCGGATTCGCCTTCGAGCAGCACTGACCATCCTGCGCTTTTATCACTTACTCAAAAACGCTTCTTTGCTATATTAGTACCATTATTATTTGCTGCAGATGTTGCCGCCATGTCAATCCTTGATTTAGCAGGTGGTGATGCCACAGCATTAATTGGCGGTACCTCCATTCTTATTCTTCTGTTAATCACTTTAACGAGCCATAAAAATAAAGGCTTAGAAAAAACAACACAATATTTAATAGAAGGATTCCAATTTGGTTTTAAAGTTTTTGGTCCTGTTATTCCAATTGCTGCGTTCTTCTATTTGGGTGACGCCGGATTTGGGAAAATCATTGGTGACTTTTTACCGAAGGCTTCCCAAGGGATTGTCAATGATTTAGGCGTTGCTCTCGCAAATATCGTTCCGTTAAGCAAAGAAGTTGGGGCGATTACCCTAACTACTGTAGGTGCCATCACTGGTCTGGATGGTTCAGGCTTTTCAGGTATATCGCTTGCCGGATCCGTTGCCAGCCTATTTGCTGTGGCTATAGGTAAAGGTGCTGCCACATTGACTGCACTCGGGCAAATCGCTGCTATATGGGTAGGCGGCGGAACACTTGTACCTTGGGCGTTAATCCCCGCTGCCGCTATCTGTAATGTCGATCCATTTGAACTAGCCAGACGAAACCTCCTACCAGTTGTGATCGGTCTCGTTGTGACAACGATTGCAGCAATGTTTCTCATTTAATCCAAGTAAAGAGGCTGATCCAGTGATCAGCCTCTTTACTTATTTTATACGTTTTTTAAAATAGGTATATATTTGAATCCAAATCACTACCCAAAGATAACCTAAAGCATAGCCTCCAAGGACATCTGAAGGATAATGAACATGTAATATAATTCGGCTAGCACCTATTAATAATAGTAAGATAGATGTAATTGCAGCAATGGTTATTTTTCCTGCCTTTGATTTTGTTCCCTCAATTAAAAGATACGCAATCATAAAATAAACAATCATCCCTACCATGGCATGACCGCTCGGAAAACTATAGCTTTTCACATTGACAAGATGTTCAAGGTCTGGCCTTGGGCGCTCAAAAAGATCTTTTAAAAGCTTACTAATTTCATTACCTAAGGCTATTGATAAGGCCAGGACGGCAGCACCAACATAGTTCCTTTTTTTTAGTAGCAACCAGGCTAACGCAAGCAAGGCTACAACCCCAATCCCTTTTTTATCCCCCATTTCTGTTAGTTGAATAAAGAATGGAATGATTGTCTCCGGTACATGTGAGAATAGCCCTGCTATTTTTTCATCAATCCAAAATTGGCTGTGGATACCGACTTTGATTGTAGTAAAAAAGGCAAATAATACAGCAATAAATATAAAAATAAAAGAAGGATTCCACTTATTTTGATTTTTCCCCATTCCCCAAACCCTTTCCTGCATCTATCTAGTAGAAATTCTAATAAAAGTATAGTGAAAATGAATATAAAAATCTACTTTATAGGATAAAAGTGATAAAATAGTTTGAAAATACATTCTTTATTTCTGATACGTTTGGGGGAATCGATTTGTTAAACAAGCTGTTTGCTGCCTTAGAAGAGTCATATGAAGAAATGGTTGCCTTACGCCGTTATATGCACCAGCATCCAGAGTTATCTTTTCAGGAATATAATACAGCAAAATTCATTCATTCCTTTTATGAGAAGCTCCAAATTGAAGTAAGAGTTAACGTGGGTGGTAATGGTGTAGTTGCTAAGGTTTATGGAAAGAAACCTGGTAAAACGGTTGCATTACGCGCTGATTTTGATGCATTACCCATTCAGGATGAAAAGGAAGTTCCATACAAATCCTTAGTTCCAGGAGTGATGCATGCTTGTGGACATGATGGTCATACGGCTACTCTCCTCGTCCTTGCAAAAACAATCAACGATTTAAAAGAGGAATTGGAAGGCACATATGTTTTTATCCATCAACACGCTGAGGAGTACGCTCCTGGTGGTGCGATTTCAATGATTGAAGATGGATGTTTAGATGGTGTTGATGTGATTTTTGGTACTCATTTATGGGCAAGTGAAACGACGGGAACCATCCAATATCGAACCGGACCAATCATGGCGGCGGCTGACCGCTTTGAAATTGACATCCAGGGGAAAGGCGGTCATGGTGCCCAGCCACATAAAACGGTAGATGCCATCGTAATTGCTTCACAGCTTGTTTTAAATCTACAGCAAATTGTCAGTCGCAGGATTAATCCGATTGATTCCGCTGTTGTCACCATTGGCTCTTTCACGGCACAGAATGCCTTCAACGTTATAGCTGACAAAGCGCACCTCATTGGCACTGTGCGGACTTTTAATGATAACGTCCGTCAATTTATCGAGGATGAAATGGAAAGAATTATTGCTGGTACATGCTCAATGTCAGGCAGTTCATATGAATTTAGGTTTGATCGGGGATACCCTGCGGTGGTCAATCATGAGAAAGAAACGGCTTATTTGACTTCCTGTGCTCAGAAGGTCGCAGAAGTAACCACTATCGAAGAAAGCGAGCCGCAAATGGGCGGTGAAGATTTCGCCTATTATTTGCAAAACGTGCCAGGTACATTCTTCTTCACCGGAGCAAAGCCGGTAGGTAACGAAACAGGATACCCTCATCATCACCCCAAATTTGATATTGATGAAAAGGCAATGTTAATTGCAGCGAAAACATTGGGTGTGGCCGCAATAAGTATTCATGGTAATGATTAAGGAAAATCCCCTGAACTCAAATTGGGTCAGGGGTTTTTTGCAGTAGTCTTAATCGATAGGCATTCATAGCTGTTTCTCCTAAATGCTTAAGGAGATTGTGATTGGCATAAGCACCGACAAAAGCTCCAATGCCCGGGACTAGTTGGAGCATTTTAGCTAAGTCGATATAATCCCGATACTCCTGCTGAAACTTCCGCCAATCCATTTCCACAAGAACCCGTTTTCGATTCTCCCAGTTTTCAATTTCATCTAGTGTACTCTTACGTATGTCCTCACTTGAAAATGCAAGCTGAAAAACATGAAGAATAAAAAGCCTTTCTGCATATTCCTTTGTATTAAACCCATAGATGGATGCTGCTTCAAATAGAAATTTCATCTTAATGGAAAGCAGTAACGGAAAGTCAGCAAGTCCAAGCAAAATACCACCAGCCCCAGTCCCCGCACCTTCAATCATCGCTGTCTTTTGAAAGGCAGTGATTTTTTTAGCTGCCAATTCATCTCTTTCAGCAAGCGTTAACCCACATGCCTGATCCTTATTTGTTGTCACCTGCGAGCCGAATAACGTTGCTTTTACCATTGCTTTGATACTTTCTGTCATTACCTCATGAACCTTTTCAGGAATTAATTCATTTATTTTCCCTTGAGCTTTTTTCGATAATCGGTTCATCATCCCTGAACGCCTCGTTAATTTTCGTTTCCACTCTTCGACTTCCTCAAAAACCTTTAATTCATACTCGTTCATTGGCAACCCCCCCCCAATAATTATATGCATACATACGAAGTCCTCCGCCCAATAGTTTCAAAAAAATCCCCTTCTATGATCTAAAAGGGGATTTCCGATTATGATTTCAAACGTTTACTAGCGTAAAAATAAACAAAAACATAGCTAAAAACAAGTTCAGCACCTACAGATAGCAACGATATGAACAAATCACCTTTAAACAATATAAATAATGAAAAGATGACTGCTTGGATCGCTAAAATGGTCATTAATAAAGAGTAAAATGCTCCTGTTTTATATTTTTGTTCCACAGGATATAAGTCTACCCATAGTTTATTTTGATGATGATTCCAAAGTGGAAGAAGTTGAAAACCCGTTAAATATAAGAATAAAATTCCAAGTAAAATTTGACCTATCCCAAAAGAAATAAAATAAATCGCAAGTGCACCAATTACTGTTAAGCGCATAAAGAGTCCTAGATAATCAGATGACCGTAAAAAGGCTCTCGAAAACAAATATTGATAGGTCTTATCTCGGGAAAAGGCAATTCGGTTAATGAATAAATCTAACCATTTTCTTCTTTTTACCGTATCCCTTAATTTTGGCACGTCTGTAAACATATTTGCCAGTCGGTAGAAGGACGCCATCCTTTTCTCTTCTTGATTAATTAATAAATCCCATTTAAGGCCCATTTTCTTAGTTTGAACATAAAAGTAAAAGTAATAAAAAATACAAACTACCACAATTAGCAATAGGATAAAAATACTCGCTTGTTTAAATAACAAATATGTAAAAGTTGCATTTAATAAATAGCGAACAAAGATGTCCCATCTATGGATAGAAGATTGAACGAAAAAGTCGATTCGCCAGCTAGTTGCTAAATTCCAAGCCTTTAAGGCCAAAAGTATAACTAGAAAGGGGATAAATGAACGGAAGCCATTACTACTTATTTGGGCATACATTGGCATCAATACTGCCAACACCATAAGGAGAAGATACCCTTGAAAAACAAGACTCGCTCCTCCTGAACGAAGAAAATATCCTTTTAATTTATCCTCAAGCGGGAGTATAAACACCTGATCGGCTTCAAGCAGGAAATTGTAAACAGGACTATAGGTTAACAAGATACTAATCAATACAGCGATAATTATTTCTGCAGGAAAACCATCTGAAAGGGTTTCAATCCACTTTTGATAATAAAATGAGGCCGTTCCAATTAAAAACAATAAAACAACGACCAGATGCCCATTGAAAATATAGCGTAAATACCTGCCTAAATCTTTAATACGACTGCTAGCTCGGTCTTTCCAAAGCTTTTTTTCATCAAACATAATTTTCTTCCTTTGTTAATTGAATATACAAATCATCTAAAGAAGCAGCTGGCATGGAAAATTGCTCCCTCAACTCCTCAAGCGTCCCTTTTGCACGTATTTTTCCTTCATGCAAGATCACAAATCGATTACAATACTTTTCCGCAGTGGCCAAAATATGAGTGGACATTAAAATACCTGCACCGTTATCTTTCATTTTTTTCATCAAATCAAGTAGGGATTGAATACCCAGCGGGTCAAGCCCGACAAAAGGTTCATCAACAATATATAGAGACGGCTGAATTAAAAATGCACACATAATCATTACCTTTTGTTTCATGCCTTTAGAAAAATGGGCAGGAAACCACTTTAAACGCTTTTCCATACGAAATTCTGTCAGCAATGATGTAATGCGCTCTTTATAAGTGGCCTCATCAAGACCGTACGCCATTGCCGTAAGTTTCAAATGCTCCTCAAGGGTCAATTCTTCATATAAAACCGGGGTTTCTGGAACAAACGTAAACAATTTACGATAAGCTTCTTTATTTTCTGTAAAGGTTTGTCCATTTATTTTTACTGCACCACGGTGTGGTTCCATTAATCCAATAATGTGTTTTATGGTTGTACTTTTGCCCGCGCCATTTAATCCAATAAGGCCGACGATTTCTTTTTCCTTTACTTCAAAGGAAACATCTTTTAAGACAGGGTTTCGGGTATATCCCCCGACAAGATTTTCGATCATTAATAAAGACATTTGCAACGTCCTTCCTAAGCACGATTATTTTATTATTTTAACAAATTGTCCTTGATAAAAATAGAAATTCAATTTTTTATCTTTTTTTTGTATATTTCTTTTCACATCGGACATCATAATATTCGAAGGGGAAATAACTTACTTCGATGAAGCGATTCATCAAAACTTGAGATGAGGTGTCTGTCAAAGACAATTTACATTTCAAATAAGTGAGCTTCCAATTCGTTTCAGATAAGGGGATGGTTGTTTTGTACAAAGTGCATAGGAACCATTTTGAGTTCTAGTAACACCAAGTAACTGTTTATCTTAAAAAAATAAACATTAAATGAGGTGTTTACCGCAGATCGCTACCTGTTTTTATAAGTTGAGAAAACATATAAAAACAACATAGGGGATGGTCAGCTTGAACAATAATGTCTCTTTATAAAAAACACTCTATGAAAAATGAGGTGTTTATCAAAGAACACTCCTATTGAACGTATCTTTTGAAGCAATTCCCCTTCGAGAGGGCAGGATTCCATGCGGATCCTGCCTTTTTCTTTTTGGAGTTTGTATGGTAAAATAATACAAACCAATTAGAAAGGATCGTGTATGTAATGAGCGATTGTATTTTTTGTAAAATTGTTAATGGAGAAATTCCATCTGCAAAAGTTTTTGAAAATGAGCATGTATTAGCCTTCTTGGATATTACACAGGTAACAAAAGGACATACATTGGTTATTCCGAAAATACATAAGGAAAACTTATTTGAATTAACTCCAGAAATTGCCAGAAACCTTTTTGAAGTGGTCCCTGCCATTGCCAATGCCTTAAAAAAAGAATTTGAACCGATTGGATTAAATACGCTGAATAATAATGGTGAACATGCCGGTCAATCCGTATTTCATTATCATATGCATTTACTTCCGCGTTATGGAAAAGGGGACGGATTTGGAGCCGTATGGAAAAGTAATCAAAGTGAATACACATTCCAAATGTTAGATGAAATGGCTGCAAATATTAATAATCAAGTGTAAAACTAAGGTATTTTTAATTATCTGAAAATTATATCTTTATTATTATTATATAATTATGTTATAATGAAAGCAGGTTTTTCGCTGCAGGCAACTAGCGCACTGCAGGAGGAACAAATAGATTAGTATAGCAGAGGAGAGAAGAGAAATGAATACGAAGAACATTGTAATTTTAGCACTATTAGCGGGGATTGGGGTGGTCTTGCATACGGTAATGCCAAGTTTTCTTGGAATTAAACCTGACATGATGCTTGCTATGATGTTTTTAGGAATAATCCTTATTCCTGAGATAAAGAGTGTCTTGCTCTTGTCCATTGTAACCGGAGTATTGTCTGCATTAACGACTGGATTTCCAGGTGGACAAATTCCTAATATCATTGATAAGCCCATCACTGCTTTGGTCTTCCTCGGTTTATTTTTATCCTTAAAAAAATACCGAAACTCTATTGTAAGTGTTGCCGTCTTAACTGCGGTTGGAACTGCTGTTTCAGGGACAATCTTTTTAACATCCGCATTCTATCTTGTAGGCTTACCTATGTCTTTCACCGCACTATTTGCAGCAGGTGTTTTGCCGGCCATTGCACTCAATACCGTTACAATGGTTATTTTGTATCCAGTAGCTCAATCAATTGTTAAGCGAACTAAATTAACAACACCTTCCGTCATTCAAAAATAATGAACGGGATCCTTTTTAAGAAAAGAACCCAGAGGGGTTCTTTTCTTAATATACTTTCTATAAAAAATAGGTGATCATTACAGCAATTACCAAACAAATCCCCCCACCTCCAGCTAATGCAAATGTTCTTTTCTTTAATATTTGTTTAGGTGGATATACACCGGGGCTTGTTAATCTTAAAAAATATTTAATTGCTCCCAATAAAAGGATCGCACCAAAAATAAAAAAAAGGGTTGCAGCAAGCTTCATCTATCTTATCCCCCTATTTAGTTTCAAAAATTCGACCATTTTGTAACTATTTATATGTTTAGGCGTCCCTTCCTATGAACAAGGTCTATAAGTTAAAAAAAGGGATGAATGGAAACTTTTCTTTAAAATAAAATTTTAGAGTGAATTTTCTAAATGTTGCTACTTTTCCGTGGATCTTGTCAAATATGATTCTTTTTCAAGAAAAAGCATATTTTTTTATAATTCAATAGGATATTATTCTATTTTTTAAAAATTTTGTGAATTTATACTTTATTAATTTTTACTTTATTGGCATAATGAAAATAGAGAAATATAAAGTGGGTGAAAATGGGGATGACTGAAAAACAATATTCAATGAAGGAAGCGATGATTTTTACTCAGAGAGTTGCACAATTAAGTAAAGCCTTGTGGAAATCGATTGAGAAAGATTGGCAGCAATGGATAAAGCCTTTTGATTTAAATATTAATGAACATCATATTCTATGGATTGCTTACCATTTAAATGGGGCTTCTATATCGGATGTGGCCAAGTTCGGGGTTATGCATGTTTCAACAGCATTTAACTTTTCGAAAAAGTTAGAAGAACGAGGTTTGCTTCAATTTTCAAAAAAGGAAAATGACAAACGTAATACTTATATCCAGCTTACTGAAAAGGGTGAAGAGATTTTACTTCAACTAATGGAAACCTATGAGCCAAATGGCAATGCTGTATTTTCTGGTGCTTTGCCGCTTCGTGACTTATACGGCAAGTTTCCAGAGATTGTTGAAATGATGGCGATCGTCCGTAACATTTATGGGGAAGATTTCATGGAAATCTTTGAGCGTTCATTTCATAATATTGAAAGTAGGTTCGTTGAAGAAGATGGGAAGCTAAAAAAATCAAAAAATACTGAACAAGAACTCGTTTAATATTGGATTATAAGTACTTTACCATCTCTTGAAAAAGGGGTAAGTAAAGCTTTTGCGTTAAACACGCGTTAATTACTTCTCTTATATTTAGTGTAGACGGTAATGATACAGATAATTCATGAAAAAGCGGATGGAAGTACACATACCCCTCCGCTTTTTGTTCTTCCATTTTTAGGTTCATTTTGTCACATAAAGAATAAAACTTCTCTATTTCCTGTTCGGTAATCCCATTTTCAATTATTAGTTTATATAATTCAAGCTTTGGATCATTAAGCAATTTTAATAATAGCTTTTGATGAAATTCAAGCAAGTTTATTCTTTCCAGTAATTCATGTTCATTCATCCTATTGCCCTCTTTTCAGAACTTTAACATTTTTATATGTTTATTATTAACCTTTTAAAACATTGGGTAAACCATTTTTAATAATATCGGGTAATATTTTTAATTAGTAGTTCCCGACAGAACATAAATGGTTAATGCATCCATTAAGAGCCTAACATTCTTCCATTCTTTTTGACTATCTTTTTCAGGTGATTTTTGATATTGTATTAATCATATCACGTACATCAGGGAGGGAATCATTGATGATCTCCATTTTTATTGTCTTCGCTATTTTTATCTTGTTTTATGTAAATAAAATGACCAATTCACTCTGTATCCAAAAAGAAATTCCTGAAGAAAACCAACATAAGGTATTCCGTACCATTAATATCCTAATTACGATTCTTCTGATCTCTTCATATTTGGAAATTTTATATACATAATCCAATTAGAACGCTTTAGCGAACGAAGGGATTTGTATTCATTAAAAATAGAAGCGATGAGAGCATTTCTCATCGCTTTTAGTTTGGTACGTTTATTAATAAACCCAAGAAGCTCCAATGATAATTAATAAAATGAATAGGACAACCACTAAGGCAAATCCTCCACCGTAACCTGCTCCACCAGACATATATTTACCTCCATTCATAAATGTTAATTTGGTCTTACCAAATCCAAGAAGCCCCGACAATAATTAATAGTATGAAAAGTACTACAATTAAAGCAAATCCAGCTCCATATCCATGGCTCATCGTAATACCTCCTTTTTCATTTACTACGATATACTATTCAAACCGTATTCATTTCGTTTAGGCACTTCCCACTTTTTTTGAAATGATTTTTAGGTTGCCTTTTTTATAAATTTCAAAAAATAAACATCGTTATAATTTTTGCAGTAGTTCCCATTTATGTTATAGTAGAGTTTGTGGACAAGAATTTACTGTTTAGGAGAGATTTCATCATGAAAAAATGGTTATTAGCCCTTTCATTGGCTGGTGGAGTACTTGCATTAACTGCATGTAATCAAAGCGGATCTGATACAGTGGCAGAGAGCAAAGTTGGTAATGTTACGCAAGAAGAACTTTACAATACAATGAAGGATAAATACGGGGACCAAGCCCTTCAGCAGCTTGTATATGAAAAAGTTCTATCTAAGAAATACAAGGTTACTGATAAGGAATTAAATGCGAAAATCGACCAATTAAAAACAGATCTTGGTGCAAATTTTGAATCTACGCTTGCACAATATGGTTATAAAAGCGAAGATGACTTGAAGAAAACGATGAAGCTCGGCATGATGCAGGAAAAAGCTGCGATGAAAGGCGTTAAGGTAACTGAAAAGGAATTAAAGGATTACTACGCTACTTATCAACCTGAAATAAAGGCTCGTCATATCCTTGTTGCTGATGAAAAAACAGCAAATGAAGTGAAGAAAAAACTTGATGGTGGAGCAAAATTTGAAGATATGGCAAAACAGTATTCAACAGATGAAGGTTCTAAAGCAAACGGCGGGGACTTAGGCTGGTTTGGAACTGGAAAGATGGATCCTGACTTCGAAAAAGCTGCATATGCTTTAAAAGTCAATGAAATTAGTGCTCCAGTAAAATCACAATTTGGTTATCATATTATCCAATTAACTGACAAAAAAGAGAAAAAACCATACGCAGAAATGAAGGACGAAATTGAAACACAAGTAAAATCTTCTAAATTAACCACTGAAGAAATTAATAAAGCTATGGAACGTGAACTTAAAGCTGCAGATGTAAAGGTTAGTGATAAAGACTTAAAAGATGCACTTAAACCACAAGCAGGAGCAGCAACTGCTGCACAATAAGAAATGAAAAAAGCGGAACGCCTCCTATGGGCGCTTCCGCTTTTCTTATTCACCAGTTGCCTTAAGTTCTTCTTTAAATTCTTCTTTAAGTTCTTCCTTCAATTCCTTTTCTCTCTCTAGGCGTTTCATATAGATTTCGCCTTCCTGCTCAATGTTTTCCATTTCCATTAGTCGCTCTTCTCTTCCTGTTTTCAGTGCCATTAGTGCACTCACTACAATACCAACCACGACAGCATATACCCAAATAGGAATAGTCAATTTTTCTTGCTCCTTTCTTAGTGGTTGTCCACCTTTACTAAATGATATTCCCTTAAAATGAAATTATTCATATTACCTTTTAAAGCAAAAAAAATAACCCAAAAGAGGGTTATTTTATTTATGAAAAACTGGCTTATAAAAGGAACGATTATCTAAGGCGAAAATTCGCTCGGTAAATTCACCTGGCTTCACTCTTTCTAATGCACGGTCAAGCATATTCATTTTTGCATCAAGATTATCGATATAATGTAAAATCTCAGCTTCTTTAATCATTGGAGGTTTTGGACTGCCCCATTCTGCTTTTCCATGATGACTTAGAACAAGATGTTGGAGAATAAGGACTTCTTCCCCAGAAATACCCAGTTCTTCAGCTGCTTTGCCTATTTCATTAATCATAATCGTAATATGCCCAAGCAGATTCCCTTCAATTGTGTAGACCGTCGAAATGGGACCGGAAAGTTCCAATACTTTACCCATATCATGTAAAATAACCCCTGCATAGAGTAAATCCTTGTCAAGGCTTGGATAAAGCATGGCAATTGATTTGGCCAGATCAAGCATACTGACAACATGATATGCAAGTCCTGACACAAACTCATGATGATTTTTAGTTGCTGCTGGAAACTCTAAAAAAGCCTCCTGATGCTTCTTAATTAAATGCCGAGTAATTCTTTGGATATTAGGATTTTTCATTTCAAAAATATACTGCGTAAGTTTGCCTGACATTTCTTCTTGGCTTAGTGGAGCGGTCTCTAAGAAGTCATCCAATTTTACGCCATCTGACGGCCCAGTACGGCGAATTTGGCGGATTTTAAGTTGACTTTTCCCTCGATAACTATGCACATCACCTTGTATTTTTACAATACTTTGTGGTGCATAACTCTTTCCATCCTCTTCATTAACATCCCATAGCTTTGCTTCTATTTCCCCGCTTTTGTCTTGGAGAATTAGTGTTAAAAAAGGTTTGCCATTACTTGCAATTCCTTTAGTAGAACTTTTTATTAATAAAAAAAGTTCCACCTGTTCCCCTACTTCATGCTTTAATATTCCTTTACCCATAATTTCACGTCCTTTCTACTAGTAAGAGTATAACATATCCAATTATCACTCTATGAAATTATCTGAACAGCACCTTTTTCTAAAAAAAGAACATTTTCCCTTGGGAAATGTGTAAGCAAATGTTTATGACAAGTGAAAAATAATAGTTGATTTCGCTCCAGCCCTTTTAGTAGTTCTATCACTTTTTCTGTTCTATTTGCATCAAAATTTACAAAACTATCATCAATTATAATTGGGAGCAGATGTTTCTCATATAACGTAACTGCAAAAGCAAGTCTTATGGCTACGTATAATTGTTCGGTTGTAGCTTGGCTTAGTTCATTTGCTTCAAATATAGTTCGATCCTTGCGCTCAACTAAAAAACCCGATCCTGTGTCCTGTAAGTGAATCCTATGATAGTTGCCATCAGTGAGAAACAATAAATATTCCTCTGCTTTGGAGAGCATCATTGGTAAATGAATATTTTTATACTTTTCAATCGTATCTGAGAGGATCTCTTGTGCTAAACAATAGACGGACCACTCTTTCGCTGCCTCTTCCAATTCAAATTTTTTCTGCTTGTAGTGATGGAGAATATCTGAATAAATGCCTCCCTCTTCTAGGACTTGAATTTCATACCTAATGGAAGCTTGTTCTTCCAGAACTTTTTTTAATTTTGCTTGTAGTAATTGGACCTCCTCATTACATTCAGTCAGTAATTCATCACTAGGTCGCATTTGGAGGAAGTTTTCCCGTTCCTGTTCAGAGAGAATCGAATATTGTAGTTGGCTCTGCAGTGATTCTAATCTTTCAGTCAGCTTTACTTTCTTTTCTGCCTTTGCTCCAAGTTCATAAAATTGTTGCTCTGTTTCCACCTGTGCAGAAGAAATAAGTTTTTTATATTCTGATTGCAGATGAGTCAATTCCTGAGACTTTTGCCTTAAATCAGCTTCAAGGTCCGTAAGCTTACCTAGTCTCTCTTGACTCGTTATTAGCTTGCCATGTTCTTCTTTCAACTTGTTTCGCAATACATAGGCAGCATTATACAAATCTAAACCTTTTTCATTTAAATAAAGCTTCTCAAAATGATGGAGACTCTTTATTATTTTTTCCTGCTGCTGATTTATTTGCTCAATTCTTGGGTGTAATTGTTTTTTCTCTCTATAAATCAACTTATAGTGTTCAATTAGTTCAAATGCTTCTAGTAGAAAGGAATTAGCAATATATTCAGGAATCCTTAATTCATTGCTAATGGATAACAGCTTTTCTTTATTTTGAGCTGACTCCAATTCCCATTGTTCAAATTTTGCAATGACCTTTTCATATTGAGCTTGCTGCTGCTTTAACTTCATTTTTACTATTTGCAGTTCTTCTTTCCTCTGGTTATCAAGCTCTAACTGCTCCTCAAGATTTGTTATTTCGATATATTCAGCTGAGTGGAGTATTTTCGTTAACTCTTTTTCCTTTTCTCGTAAACCGTTTAATGTTTGATTTAAGTCTACTTCCTTCGATTGCTTCTTCGTTTTAGTCATAAAAATGGCTATTAAACTACACCCTAGTAAACCTAAAGTAACTAAAAACCATTGCTTTGATAGCAAGCCATAAAATGTTACTGCAGCTAGAATAAACTCAAAAAGATAAAACTGAAGTTTCTTCTGCTTATCTTGCTTTGCTGAAGTAGCTTTATCTCGTTCATTTATCTGTTGATAGAATTCTATTTTGTCTTGTAAGGCCCTTAATTCTCCTTCTATGCTCTTCTTATCATTTCCCGAAGTTAACTTCTCTTCAAGCCGCAATCGTTCCTGTACAGTTAGAACATGTCTCTCTGCTAGTCGGACCTCTTTTTCTATTTCTTCTAAATTGCCTTTTTCTTCTTGATATTGATTTTCTAATTCTTCCTTTACTTCTTCTAGCCTTTGAACTTTCCGAGAAACTACATCAACTTGGTTTTTCATATAAATATTTGTATTAATAGAAAGGATATTTTCCTCATTTAAATTTAAATGAAGCTTTTCTTTAGTTATAGAAAGCTCTTCTTCAATAGCTAAAAGTTTCGTTTCGCATTTCAGCTTCTCCTGCTTTAATTGCTCATAGAGCGGGACTTGGTCAAGCAAAGAAAGAAGAGCCGGCTCATTTTTTAGAAAAGAATGGTCTGGCTGAATCATCGCTATTTCTTTTTTCAAAATTCCAATTCTTTCGGTCATACTGTTAATCTCCGCACGATAAGGATGGATGAGTTGATTTATGTTTTCGGCCCGTTCAATACCACGTGCCGGAAACCCAATCTCTCCTAGTTCCTTTAGCTCCTTCGATGTCCACTTTTCATCCTTGACAGTGGATTCGATCCTTTTCCATTCATTTAGCTTTTCAATCATTGCCCCAAGCTCCTGTATAGACCCGTTTATTCCGGTTAGTTCTTCCTGGAGCATCTCTTTCTTTTCTACTAAATTAGAATAATTTTTATTTTTGGCTTCTGCTATTTTCAATTCTTCATTGATTTCATGAAGTGCTTGTAACTTTTCATTTAATAAAGGTTTCTTTCCTGAAGGCTTAAAGCGCGCGTCTAACTCTTTTTGCAGGAAACCTTCTGTTTTTGACAACCTTTCAGTTCCTAATGTTCCAGCGGAAAATAGGAATTTCCCTATCTCTTCACTTTTCATTTGGTGGATATTTTGCAAACCATGCAAATTAAAAGAAAAAATAGCTTGAAATAAGCTTTTATCAAAGTTTCCAGTTAATTCTTTAAGTAGTTCCTCGCCGCCCATCCTACCATTGTCCAAAACGACCTTGACATCGCCGGCAGCTTTTCCTTTAACACGTTCAATCACAGCCCCGCCGTGACTTTCATGATAAATTCTAATTTTTCCGCCGTATTTGGTACTATGTTTTGGCTCATATCGGGGCACTAATGATTGTTGTTTTGTAGGAAAACCGAATAGAATGCCATGGATAAAGGCCATAATTGTGGACTTACCAGCTTCATTTTCTCCATAGAAAACTTGAAAATCGTGAAGGTTGGTAATTTGGACATTCTCTAATTGGCCATACCCGTATATGTGTAGTTCGAGGATTTTCAAATCTTCCTCACACCTTCCCTAAACTTGATAAAGTAATTGTATAAGCAACTTCTCTGCTTTTCCGACTAGTTCTTTTTGCTCTGCAGCCGTAAACTGAGCTAAATATTTTCTCCCTAAATGGTGTTCGTACAATGGAGCCAAAGCATGCTCCACATCGTCATAATGGTCAATGGTTTCAAAGAGCTCTGCATAAAAATTAGCGTCCCTTTTCATTTGTTCTTTATCTATTTGCTGACTAACTGTGATGGTTAAGTCGACAACCCAAACAAATGATTCCTCATCTTTTTCATCCTCTAAGAGAAGCTCTAAAAGTTCGGCATCGACGCTTCTTTTTTCCCGTTCATCGTCTAATTGAATATTTTTCAAAACAAGAGATAATAGCGTCCCCTTCTGTTCCTTCCGTACACTATTGATTTGAGTCTGGCATAATTGTAACAGCTCCTGAAAACTTCTGGCTGAAGATCCATCAACCACTGCTTCTTCCCAAATAATATCAGCTGTTTCTAAAAAGGTCATTTTCAGATCAAGTTCGGTTAACGATACATGATAAATTCCTTTTACCCCTGTTTCTTTCTTATTTCTACCTTGGATATTGCCTGGATAAATGATCGGCGGTTTATCAGATAGGATCGTTCTTTTATGGATATGGCCCAATGCCCAATAATCAAAATCTTTTCGAAGCAAATCACTAACTGTAAATGGAGCATAGTTATCATGCTCAACCCCAGAACTCTCATTTCCATGAAGAATTCCGATATGGAAGTCGGCTCCTTCTTTCTTTATATAATCATCTATTCTTCTATCATAGACATGTCTCGTAGGATAACTAAAGCCATATAGATGGATGATTTCTCCGCTCTTTGTATGTAAAACTTTGGTTCCTACCTCATTAGTAAAAACATGTACATTTGGTGGCATGTCGAGGTGAACCCAGGACCCGTTTAAATGATCATGATTACCATGGACGATAAAAACAGGAATTTCTTTTTCTGCAAGCTTAAGCATCTCGGTCCGAAACCGGGATTGTGCCCGCAAGCTGCGGTCCTCACCATCGAACAAATCGCCCGCTAATATAACGAAGTCCACCTGATGGTAAATCGCAGCTGCCGTAACCTTTTTTAAGGCTGTAAACGTACTTTCTTTCACTCGTAAAAAGATATTATGAGGCAAATACTTTAATCCAACCATCGGGCTGTCCAAATGCAGATCAGCTGCATGAATAAACGTTATCTTTTTCATAAAAAATTCCTTTCCTCATCTTTTCTCCATTGTAGCACCTCTGAAATACGAATGCACGTTCTTGTTAATAGTAGGATGAAAAAATAAAGAGCTTCTACCAGGGGTAAAAGCTCAAGTTCACCTTTATTCTTTCTTAGTTAACTGTAATGCTTTTTTAATATCTTTAAAGGAGTTTGACTGTCCATACATTAAGACGCCGCCACGATATACGCGGGCCCCAAATATCGCTAAGAAAATAATAGTTGTTACAAGGATAGCTATTCCTAATAGAGCCTCCCAGACCGGAATTGTCAACATTCCAACACGCAGAAACATGATCATTGGTGTAAAGAACGGTATATAAGATGTTATCGTGATAAACGGTGCATCAGGCTTTCCCAAGCCAAACATAGCAATCATAAATCCAGCAACAACGAGCATGGTCATTGGCGTAATCATTTGCTGAACATCTTCAATTCTGCTGACAAGTGACCCGAGAAAGGCTGCAAGTGTTGCATAAAGAAAATAGCCTAGAATAAAGAAAATGACCGCGTACACGATCGTATCTCCAGGGATATCACCAAAACCATATACACCAAAAAAACCTTCTTTTAAGGATTCCATATTTTGTTTAAACGAGAAATAGCCTACAGACAGGAATACAGCAAGTTGTGTCAGGCTTAAAAGACCTATTCCGATTATCTTTGCAAACATTTGCTTAATCGGTGAGACACTTGATATTAAGATTTCCATTACCCTTGAAGATTTTTCTGTCGCAACTTCCATCGCAATCATATTTGCATACATAATTACTGAAAAATAAATGATAAATAGCAGGACGTAGACAAGACCCCTTGCTTGATTTAATTCCTCCTCTGTTTTTGCGTTCTTCTCAAGGGCAATTTTCTCAAAAGAAACGGGTTCATAAAGCTTTTGAAGCTGGACGGGTGTCAGATGGATATGAGAAGCTGCGAGCATTGTTTTTAATTGCTGGAGACTCGTTTGAAGATCTGTAAACAAGGCTGAATCAGCAATACTCATTGCTTTAAATTGTGCTTCTGGCAGTTTTTCATCATTGAAACTGAGCAGAATAATTCCTTGATAATCTCCCTTTTCTACCGCTTTTTCAGCTTCAGCTTCACTGCCCTCGTAAAGAGACAGTTTAATATTTTTATTAATTGATCTAACTTGTTTTTCCAATGGTTTGTATAATTGTCCTGTTTCATCTAAAACAACAACCATTTCTTTCCCATCATTTTTATCAAATATATCAATGATATTTGATAAGTTAGTTAAGACTAAGACGATTACAACCGTTAAAAGGGTTGTGATGATAAAAGATTTTGTTTTTAATTTGTTTATATAAGTATGGAACAAGATAATCCAAAAACTATTCATAAGAGTCACCTACTTTCTCAATAAAAATATCATTTAAAGAAGGCTCTTCAAGAGCAAATTTCCGAATAAACCCTTGATTTACTATCTCCTTAAGAATTTTTTCCGCTATGTACTCTCCTTCAATTTGTAGATGAATTCCTTCCATAGTAGGTTTTGACTTAACAACACCAGGATAACTTTTTAAGGAATCTAACGAAAAGTCAGCATGAATAACCAAGTTCTTTTTACCAAACGACCGCTTTATTTCTTTTAATGAACCATGGACCACTGGACTTCCTTTGTGTAAAATGCAAAGATGCTCGCACATTTCTTCTACATGTTCCATCCGATGACTCGAAAACACAATGGTTGTTCCACTTTCTTTTAAGGATAAAACTGATTCCTTCAGCATTTCCACATTTACTGGGTCAAGCCCGCTAAATGGCTCATCAAGAATTAATAATTTCGGTTTATGTACGACAGCCGCAATGAATTGAATTTTCTGTTGGTTCCCCTTGGAAAGTTCTTCGACTTTTTTATTCTCATACTCTTGAATTTTAAATCGCTCAAGCCATGACCTTAATTCTGTAAGTGCCTCCGTCTTTTGCATCCCTCTTAATCTTGCTAAATAGACAATTTGGTCACGGACTTTTAGTTTTGGATACAACCCTCGCTCCTCCGGAAGATAACCGACTAAGTGACTCGAAGAATAATTAATTGGCTTCCCGTCCCATGTAATCTTTCCACCGCTCGAATCGAGTAGACCTAAGATCATACGGAATGTCGTTGTTTTTCCTGCTCCATTTGCCCCTAAAAAGCCAAACATTTCTTTCTCGGGTATTTCTAAAGATAAATCGTCAACAGCAGCAAAATCTCCAAACCTTTTCGTGACATGTTCAAGTATCAGACCCATTTCACACACTCCTCTCCATTTAATTACGAATATTACACAAAATGGTTTCACTTTCTTTTTGCGCTTTTTTTTTAATTATGTGAAAATATTAAGTAACACTAGTTATTAAGGGGTTGGTGGAATGAAGACTTATAAATTAACAGCATTTGAAACCAATGGAGAAAAGATTTTAGACGAATCTATTCAGGCTGAACATGATGAGGCTGCAAAAGAATTAGCCGAAAAGATGTTAACTGAAAAAAACTTATTAGAACGTACACATCGCTGCACCTCGCCAAGTGGAAAGTTATTACTCTTTCATTCTTAAAAGGCTAAAAAACAAAGAAGCCGGCTGGCTTCTTTGTTTACTTTCCTATAAATCTAGGTGGCCTTTTTTCAATAAAGGCTCGAATTCCTTCTTGGTGGTCAATCGTTTCACGCATTTTTTGTTGGGAGAGTTTTTCTAATTCTAATATTTTTAGTAAATATGGACGATTCATGTCTGCCAATATTTTTTTTGTTTTTATCATTGCTTGAACCGGTTTGCTTAACCAATCTGCGATTCTAGCATCTAATGTCTCCTGAAGCGTTCCAGTGGCTACCTCTTCAATTAACCCCAACTCCAATGCCTCAGCAGCATTCATCATTTTACCGTCCCAGATTACGTGTTTCGCTTTTGCTTCTCCTAATTTTTTCTCTAAAAAGAAATGGGCACCTCCATCAGGAATCAAACCAATTCCGATAAAATTCATTGCAAACTTACTAGTCTTTTCGGCAATGATATGGTCTGTAGCTAATGCTAGGCTGAATCCCAAGCCTGCTGCTGCCCCTGAAACAGCGCTAATCGTTAATTTTGGCATACTATAAAGAGTAATAATAAGCTCGCTAATGCTATCCATGACTGGATAAAATTCATTTTCATTCATGCTAGAAATCATTGTTTTAATATCACCGCCGGCTGAAAAGGCTCTACCTTTTCCGGTTATTACAACAATATCAATTTCATCGGATTCACTGATTTCTTTAAGCTTACAGACAAGCCCCC
Organism: Bacillus sp. ISL-7; assembly: GCF_018613065.1. Next base: position 281,257 of record NZ_JAGGQW010000031.1, read on the forward strand.
TAATCATATCTGGATCCATTGCGTTTAAAGCTTCGGGTCTATTCATTTCTAATGTTGCAACACGGCCAGCAATCTTCACATGCACCTTATCGGTAATAAAATTTATCGACATGCCAAACCCTCCCATCCTCTTTCATCAATTCCATTATATAGGGAATTGATGGGATAAATAAATAAGAGTTTTTAAAATATAGTGAATTTTCTATAATTTAATCTTTTTCTTATCACAGTCAAAAAGGCAAAGGAATACCCACTGAAAATTAAATCAATACAGTGAAAATTATTTAGATAATAGTTCAAAACCAAAAAAGATATCAACGGCTCTGCCACTGATATCTTTGCAAGGGTCATTTTTTAATAATGTTCATCCTTCTTAAAAACGCAATTGGCTGCTGCTTTCTAAAATGTTCTTTGACCATATATGCAACACCATGTTCATTCTCTGACCGGGTAACCCAATCGGATGCTCTCTTTACTTCGAAATCGGCATTCCACATTGATACTCCTAGACCTACGGCTTCAAGCAATGGAATATCATCTAGACCATCACCGATATAGACCATTTCTTTTCGATCGATTCCAAGTTGGCTCGCTAGGTAGGATAAACCTGATAACTTTGAAACACCCACGGGTACAATATCTAACCGTAACGAGTCAAGCTCAATCAATTCAATCTCTGTAAACATTTTTCTAAGCGCCTTTTTGGCATCTTGAAGGTCACTCTCTTCTTCAAAATATACTTCAATCTTAGGCGGGCTCACTGGTTGGTCATGTAAATATTCCGATAGTGATGAAACAAATTGCTGCGAATAGAAGACTGGATCTCCTGAGGTAAAAACGGTTTTAGCCAACAAATTATTATTTAGCTTTAATTTATTTGCTAATGAAAATTGTTCGTGGACTAGACGAATTTGACAGGGCAGGGCCTCTAAGAAGCTTACTGTATCGTAGGTTATATCTTCATTTATCCTTTTCACATAAATTGGTTTGTCCTCTGAACTGGCAATAAAAGCGCCTTGATGAGTGATTAATGGTGATTTTATTTTTAACGCCTTCGCTACTTTCCTTGTAGAAGGAAAACTCCTTGATGTAACGAGTGTGACATAGATCCCTTTTTGTTGAACATATTCGATTGCTTCTTTTGTTGATTTATGAATTTTTCCATTTGTTTGAAGAAGTGTGCCATCAATATTTAAAGCAAGCAAGCGATAAATCATTACGTTGCCCCCTGTTCTTGGTGAATTAGCCTTTATATCACTTTTATGATTTTTTAGGCATTTATAGAACAGAAAAGCGGAAGCTTCCTTTGCAATGCAAATGGGAAGGCACGATTTTGCTAAGTTCGGGTGAATTGAATAGAAAAAAGCCTTCGGTTTACTTTTCCGAAGGCCAATTTATTAAGTTATTACATTTTTCCATATAAATCTTCTAATGGCTTCATGATCACTTTGTTTAATTCCCCAATAACCATGCTCATCCGTTGTTCCGCTTGCATAAGCCGAGCAATTTTTTCATTTTGCTGAACGAGTCCAACGGTTGATTGTGCTTGTTGTACCTCTTGTTCTGATATATCCTGCCCCATCATTTGTTTCTGTTGCAGGTCCATTTGAATTTGACGGAACTTATCAAACATCTGTTTTGCTGCTGGATCAGCATTTACCTCTTTATAAGCTTGCTGTAGTTGGGTATATTCTGCACTTTGACGAATGGCTGTTTCTAACGCATAGGCGGAATCATATAAATTTACTGCCACTTGTGTCACCCCTTTTTAATGATGTCTAGCTCCAGCGCCGCTAAACGGGCGCTTCCGCTTTTTTATTCCGAATCAACTATAACAAACTATTCACTTAAATGCGAGAATGTTAATATCACCATCTAGATTAATGTTACATACATTACTATATCAACTAATGCCTATAAGCTCTAGGTAGAAATTGAGGAATGCTTATGTTTTTTCCAATAACTCCAATTACGATTAAACCAAGGAAACAAAAAAATAAAAATGACTGCTTTGTGCAAATGTCCAACCAATTGTTTACAAATTTACTAGTGAATCATAACCTTGACTTAAATATCAAATTAGGACACAAGACGATAAATACAAAAGTCAAAACGATTGAAATGGACCCAAATATGATGCATATACCCGAAAATATCTTAAAAGATTTTTGTCTCCCCATTCAGGACTATAAATTTCAGGCCATCTATCAGCCTGATTTACTCACACTTGAGCTTGGGCCTGTGATTGGACTTTTAACTGATTTCCCTTCAAATGAGGAAGGGGAACCCCATTTTCGTTCTATTCATGCTTTTTGCGAAGAGCTTCATCATGGAATTACCGAGACTGGCGGCTTTTTTTATGTTTTTTCATATGATCAATTTTTAAATCGTGGGTATTACCTTATTAATGGGAAATGGAGTCCCTTCGAACATCCTTTACCAGATGTTATTTACAACCGAATCCATTCCCGCAAACTTGAACTCTCTGAGCCATTCAAACATTTTCGTAAAAGACTTGAAACCTTACTGATTCCACTTTTTAATGAACGCTTTCTTTCAAAATGGGAAGTGTATAATCAAATATTTCACGAGAAACATCTCTTTCCGTTTTTACCAAAAACAAAAATTTATACAAAAGAACACTTATATGAACTTACTCAAGAATTTGAAACGGTATTTATCAAGCCAGTTCATGGCAGTCAAGGCAGAAATATTATGAAATTGAAAAAGGAAGAGGATAGCCAATTCTCTTTACAAACCTCTATCGCTGCTCTTAATGATAGATCTAGAAATAAATATCTCTTAGATGAAGTCCACCAACTTATAAAGCAAATACTCCATAATCGCTTTTATATTGTTCAACAGGGGATTGAGTTAGTTACTTTTGAATCCTGTGCCATGGACTTTAGAGTCTTGTGCCACAAAAATCTAAACAACCATTGGCAAGTTACCTCGATTGTGGCAAGGGTCGCATCGGAAAGTGAGTTCGTTTCCAACATTGCTAGGGGAGGAAGAATTCTCAGACCCTTAAATGTTCTACACACTTGTCTCGGCCATAAAAAATCGATAGAAGTGCTTGCACATATGAAGGAATTAGCGCTTGAAACAGCTTCGACTATTAGTGGTTCTTCAACAGGGATAACCGGAGAATTAGGGATCGACATCGGGGTCGATCAAGAGGGACAGCTGTGGATAATAGAAGTAAACTCTAAACCTTCTAAAAACTTTGAGGATGGGTTAGGAAAAATTAGGCCGTCTGCTAAGGCGCTCATCCAATTTTGTACGTTGCTTGCATTTGAATCTACAATTATAAAGGAGGATCATTAAATTGATTGCATTTGGAATAATGACAGTTAGCATGGAAAGTGAACAGTCCTATATAAACGAAATCGCGAACCTTGCAGAATCCTGTGGGATGGAATGCTACCGTTTCATCCCTTCAAAAATAGATCCGCTGACACTTCAAGTAAAAGGGGAAAAGTTTAATTTAACTACAAAATCCTGGGTCGACAGTGAATTTCACATTCCAACGATTATTTATGACCGTTGTTTTTACGGTGATGATGAGCATTCCAAACAATGCATTCCGATTGTATCTTGGCTAAAGACCAGAACTGACATAACCTTTTTAGGGTATGGGCTGCCAAATAAACTGGAACTCTATGAAGAATTAAGAAAAACAGTTTTATCGGCTTACTTACCTGTAACTCAATCTGTTTCCGATACTAACATCGTATTAAATGAATTAACAACAAAGAAAAGGATTATTTTAAAGCCCATTAACGGATCTCAAGGGCATGGCATTTACTATTTGAAAAAAAACGAAAAATCCTTTCATGTTAAAACTGAAAAACAAAAGAAGATTATTTCACGGATTTTCCCAAATGAAACGAAGCTAACCCAGTGGTTACAATCACTCATTTGTAATCGTCAATACTTACTGCAACCTTATCTTGAATTATCAAATAATCAACTGCAGCCATTCGATATTCGCGTCCTACTGCAAAAAAATATGGATGGGAAATGGAACGAATTAGGAAGAGGGATTCGTAGAGGAAATACTGGGGGTATTTTATCAAATTTAAGTGCTGGCGGGACCGTCCTCCCCTTTGCCGATTGGTCACCTTCTCTCCCACCTGCTACTAGGGAATATATTAATCAAGAACTAACATACATTCTCACCAATCTTCCTCCTCTTCTTGAAAATGCATTTTTACCATTATTTGAACTCGGAGTAGATATTGGCATAGCGAAAAATGGTTCAATCTGGATTTTGGATGTAAATTCGAAACCAGGGCGAAAAGTGCTCTTGCAAACTCAACCAGACCTTAAAGATTCTCTGAACCTAGCGCCTTTGCTTTACGGGAAACACTTAACCCTGATTGATTCAAAAGAAAGGAAGAGCTATTATGAGAAAACATTATCTCATTGAAGTTGCTCAAAATGATCAATTAGTTGTTTTCTGTCCTCCATCATTTCTTAAAGATAAAGAGATCACAAGGATTGCCTTTGGTTCGAGATCCATAGAAGTTGATTTTATCCCTCATCCTGATAAGAATGACCGGGTTTCGATAAGCAGAGAAATTCAAAAAGCACTCCATTTACCTAATTTCAACACTCCACTTCATGTCTTTTTCAAAAACCATAGTCTTATTATCGGTCCACTTGTAGGTATTTTCACAGCGGGATTTACCTCTCTACCTTTGGAACCTATTGGTGAAAGAACATTGTTCTTTTCAAAACTTCTATCCGTTAATAAAATGGTGGGTGCTTTACCTTTTGTATTTGGAGAACAGCATATTGATTGGGACCAAGGAATCATAGAAGGGTACATTTTTCAAAATAATGCATGGGAGACGGTTGAAGTGCCTTTTCCTAATGTTATTTATGATCGGCTGCCCAATCGGAGAAGTGAAAATAACCCAAAATTAATTAAGGTGCGTGACCGCTTGCAAAAGGAATACCTTATTCCTTGGTATAATCCTGGATTTTTTAACAAGCTTGATATTCATGAAAGGCTTATTCATGATGACATAGTTGCAAGCTTCCTACCAGAAACACTTCCATTTACATCCTTCTCCTCAATCGAGACTATGCTTTCTACCCATGGCCATGTTTTTATTAAACCTAAAAATGGCAGTCTTGGTTTAGGTGTTCACCAAATAATATATGACAAGCACACCGATGATTATTTTTGCCGCTACCAAGATGAAAGTGGTGTAAACCGTTTGCGAAGATTTTCAAGTTTAGAACGATTGATGGGTATCGTATTCGCCAATCAATCACTTGAAAAAATGTTGGTACAGCAGGGCATTAATTTACTTAGAAGCGAATCAAGACCAATTGATTTTCGCGTCCACACGAATAAAGATGATCTGGGAAATTGGCATGTATCAGCCATTGCAGCGAAAATCGCAGGCCCTGGCAGCGTGACCACTCATACAAGAAGCGGTGGTAATGTTAAAACGCTCGAAGAAATATTCTCAGGGGATGAACGTACTTTGTATAAAGAAAGACTCTCTCATGCCGCCCTTCTTTTAAGCAGTTCTTTGGATAGGAATGTAGAAGGCATTATTGGTGAGATTGGTTTTGATTTAGGTATCGACCGAAATGGAGATGTTTGGCTCTTTGAAGCAAATTCAAAACCTGGAAGAACAATCTTTGCTCATCCCGAATTGAAAGATTTTGATTTGCTAACACGTAAATTGTCCATTGCGTTTGCTGTCTTTCTTACCGAGCAATCATTATTACACCCAGAGGAGTTATTCACATGAAAGCCAATCAAGCAGGGCCACTGATTGGCATTATGTCAGCGAGAAAATCAAATGGTTCTATTGCGGGTAATGGCCCGCTATTTATAGCATTACAAAAGAAGCTTATTTCACTTGATGGAATAAGCTTTGTCTTTACTCCCGAAGATGTAGATACAGATCTTATTACTGGCTATACCTATATACCTGATAAAAATCACTGGGTTAAGGAAATATTCCCCTATCCAAACCTGGTTTATAATCGGGTGCCTTTCCGAAAGTCAGAACAAAATGAGCAATACCAACGTTTTTTTTCGATTTTAAAGGAGAAAAATATCCCTTTTTTCAATCCATGTTTTATCGATAAATTTGAGTTATATGAATTACTTAAAACCCATCCGTATTTGCAAACCTTTTTGCCGCAAACAATCCTCATCCAGCAAAAAAAGGACTTGATCACTTTTCTGCAGAAGCAAATAAGCATATATTTAAAACCTGCGCAATCATCAAAAGGAAAAGGGATTTTCCGCTTAAAGTTGATGGGTTCTTCCAAGCTTCAATTAGAAGGAATCTATCTTCAGGAAATTTATAAATCCTTTAATCATTTTTGGGAGAACTGGGGCAAGGAGCTACTTGAGAAAAACTACCTAGCCCAAGAGGAAATAACATCAGCTGAATACGAAGGTAATCGTTTTGACTTTCGTATTCTTGCCCACGCAGATGATGGTAAGTACATTTTAACTGGGATTGGGATTAGGCAATCACAAGAACAAGGAATTACTACTCATATACCCTCTGGTGGGAGGCTCTTGCCCTATGAACTTTTGCATTCTGAAAAGCATGATCAATTTATTGAAACAATTATCCCTTATATTGGAAGGGCATTATCTGAACGATTTGGCTATTTTGGTGAATTTTCCATCGACGCTGGGGTAAGTAAAACGGGTCAGTACTATATTTACGAGGTAAATTCCAAACCCATGAGCTTTGACGAACACGAAATAGAAGAAAAGAAAATTGAGCAACTTTGCCGGTTATTCCTCCAACTATCAAATTATCAGAACTGATGAAAAGATTGACAGAAAATTCTATTTAAAAAATCTCCCAAACAAGTTAAGCTAATAGTAAGTAAATTAAAAGGGGGATTTCACGATGTTAATGCACTTTCAATTCAAGCCATTATTTGAAAATAAAAATATTCCGGGATGGAATTTTTCCTTTTATCATAAAAAGCAAAGAGTCACAGGAATTTATCATCAAACAGGGAATATAGAATGGACAACAAATGTACCTGAACGAGATGAGATCGAGGCATTATCAAGCCAAATCCATGAGCTGATGCTTTACCATGTTTATGAATAATGTAATGCCGGGATCTTTAAAGTGTATGAAAACTCACCTTTTCCACAAACTAGAAATAGTTTACGGAAAGGGATGATGGTTATGGATAAAGGAAAAGACAAGGTAACGGATTTAGGTTCTGCTTATGAAGGCAGAGATAAGGTGTTCATGGATGTGGACCGGATGATTAACGAAGGCATGTCTGGTGGTTCTGTCCATTCACGCCATGATACAACTAATATCGAAGAAGCCCATGAGTTCATTGAAGAACAACCACCCTATGAATGTGATTAATCTTTATAACCACCATATATGAGAGGCTAGCCCGCATTAACAAAGGCTAGCCTTTATTATTTTCTTGCTTTTATCAACTACTGGTATAATAAATGAATCAAGTAAATATTAAAAAATGGGGAAATCAACCATGTTAAAAAAATTATTGTCTATTTATGAGAATTCCATTTTGTTTCCAGTTAAGCCAGTGAATCCCTCTGAACAATTTTATATCTTCTTTAATGAGTTTGAAAACGAATGGATCGCCATTCCTAAAGGTGTGGTAACTGAAAAGGAATTAGCCCTTCTTAAAACAATTTACCAATTAGTTGAATATAAAAATCCTTCGAGCAATTCCGCTGCAAAGGGATGGGATACCTATTTACTATTGGATGGTCCTCTCCCTACTTGTAAACCTGAGACATATCTTCGTTTCATTCAGTTTCAATTTAACAGCGATGATACGAATCAAAGCGAAATTGAGTCTGCCTTAAAAGGTTTTTTTACAGAAGAAATTATGATTATATGGGAAAACCACAGTCGAGGTATTGTCATTGAAGAGGGCAACGCGATTGCTCTTACAGAGGAAGATTTGATTTCAATGACTGAAACATTAGAAAGTGATTTTTATATAAAAATTTCTTTTTTTATCGGAAAGTTCCATCCTTTTTCCGATCAACTTCGCTCAAAATATCTTCAAGAGAAAGAATTCTTCTCTTTTGGGATTGCGAATCTTGTGACCCACCTGAATATCTTTACATTTGAGCGCGTCTTCCCATCCTATTTAGCTTATCACTTGCCGGCTGATTTAAAACAAAGGGTCAATCAATTAATCTTTGGAGTCTTTAATGAAGAAACAGAGATGTATTCAACTATAAAAGTCTTTCTCGAAAATAATTTAAATGCCAGCTTAACGGCAAAAAAGTTGTATATTCATAGAAATACACTTCAATACCGGATCGATAAATTCATCGATAAAACTGGAATCCAATTAAAGGATTTTTACGGTGCTTTTACAGTGTTTTTAGCATGTCTACTATATGAGCAGAGTAAAGAAAAGTAACAATCTGCCCAAAAAAGCGCTTTCAATCTTTGTGCACTCTGTCCATACTGATTTTTTACCTCTAATTGTACAATATTGTTAACAAGATAAAGGGAGGAATTACAAATGGCAGAGTTAAAATTAGATCACATTTATAAAATTTATGATAATAAAGTAACAGCTGTTCAAGACTTCAATTTACATATTGAGGATAAGGAATTTATCGTGTTTGTTGGCCCATCTGGGTGCGGAAAATCTACTACACTACGAATGATTGCTGGTCTTGAAGATATTTCAAAAGGTGATTTTTACATTGATGGTAAAAGAGTGAACGACGTAGCACCGAAAGATCGTGATATCGCCATGGTTTTCCAAAACTACGCTCTTTATCCACACATGACGGTATATGATAATATGGCATTCGGTTTAAAACTGCGCAAGTTCCCTAAAGATGAAATTGATCGTCGTGTACAAGATGCTGCAAAAATTCTTGGTTTAGAGGCTTACTTAACCCGTAAACCTAAAGCACTATCTGGTGGACAGCGTCAACGTGTAGCATTAGGAAGAGCCATTGTCCGTGATGCAAAGGTATTCTTAATGGATGAACCTTTATCAAATCTAGACGCAAAGCTTCGTGTTCAAATGCGTGCTGAAATTGCAAAACTTCACCGCCGCTTAGATACAACTACTATCTATGTTACGCACGATCAAACTGAAGCAATGACAATGGCTACTCGACTAGTTGTTATGAAGGATGGTGTCATTCAACAAGTTGGTTCACCTAAAGAAGTGTATGAAAAGCCTGAGAATGTCTTTGTCGGTGGCTTTATCGGCTCTCCAGCAATGAACTTCTTTAACGGAAAACTAGAGGATGGAAAATTTGTGATTGGAAAAACATCTATTTCTGTTCCTGAAGGAAAAATGAAATATCTTCGTGAACAAGGCTATGTTGGAAAATCAATCATTCTTGGAACTCGCCCTGAAGATATTCATGATGAGCCAGTTTTCATTGATGCGTCTGCAGGTACAAAAATTAATGCTAACGTTGATGTTGCAGAGTTAACTGGTGCAGAATTAATGATCTATTCAAGTATTGGCGGCCAAGATTTCGTAGCCCGCGTTGACTCCCGTGGAGATATTCATCCTGGCGATACTTTAGAACTAGCATTTGATATGAACAAAGCACATTTCTTTGATGTTGAAACAGAATCACGAATCCGCCCATAATAATAACCGATAAGCCCCGTTCACGAAACGGGGCTTATTCTTTTATAAAAAATACTTCCTCTTTATTACAGGAAGGACATCGATACACATGGGGACACTTTTGACCTGAATTTGTATCTGGATACCCATCCTCCATCTTCATTAGATCTATTTCCATGTATGGACTATAATCATCATAAAAATCCATAAGACGTCCATTCTCCATCATAGGCTCACCGCAACTTGTACATAATAAGTAAGCTTCCCGAAAACCATTACATACTGGGCATACTGACATCCTATTCACCCTTTTTTTAGTTGATAATCTTAGTTTGTGTTAACTTGCAAACCATATGTGATGGAATTAATTACCAATTAAATTCTCGAATAAGTCTTTCCGTTTTAATCATAATAAGTATTACAAAGCAAGCAACACCTACTTACAACGATGGATGAAACCAAAAAGGGTAATAGCCGGTGCAAGTCCGACTCATCCAACCAAACAAAAGACAATGAATGAATCTCCAATTTGTAGAAGCTTATCAAAGGTAACATTGATAACATGGGTTAGGCCAAGGCGGCAATGGTTTAATCTCCATTATGGTTCAACTCCATACTGACCCCAAACTTATTAAGAGGAGTGTTATTCAACTATGGCAGCTAACAACAACTCTAATCAACTTCTAGTACCAGGTGTCGAGCAAGCTCTTAGTCAAATGAAGTATGAAATTGCATCTGAATTTGGTGTAAATCTTGGTGCCGATACTACTTCACGTGCCAACGGTTCTGTTGGAGGAGAAATTACAAAGCGTCTTGTAGCAATGGCTGAATCTCAACTTGGCGGATTCCAACGCTAATTTTTAGAAAAACCAGTAAATACAAATAAATATTATGGCTAAGCCCCCTTCTTTTGGAAGGGGGCTTTCATTGTTTAAATCATATTTTCAGGTCTAACCCATTTTGAAAATTGTTCTTCTGAAACATAGCCTATTTTTATGGCTGCCTCCCTTAATGAGCAATTATCTTTAAATGCAAGTTTGGCAATTTCTGCGGCCTTTTCATAGCCAATATGTGGATTTAACGCTGTAACCAACATCAAAGATCGGTTTACATGCTCTTTGATAATTTCTTCATTGGCATGGAGACCTAAGGCACAATTTTTATTAAAAGAATTAATTCCATCCGAAAGGAGCCTGATTGATTGGATAAAATTATTAATTATTACTGGTTTAAACACATTTAACTCAAAATTCCCTTGGCTTGCCGCAAATCCAATGGCGGCGTCATTCCCAAAAACCTGGCACGCAATCATCGTCAACGCTTCACTCTGAGTAGGATTAACCTTCCCCGGCATAATGGAGCTTCCTGGCTCGTTTGCGGGAATGCTAAGTTCACCGATTCCACTGCGCGGCCCACTAGCAAGCCAGCGGACATCATTAGCCATTTTCATTAAATCAGCTGCCAAAGCCTTTAACGCCCCATGAACATGAACAATTTCGTCGTGACTTGTTAATGCGTGGAATTTATTCCCAGAGGAACGGAATGGATAACCTGTGAGCATCGAAAGCTGCTCGGCAGCCTTGTCACCAAACTGTGAGGGAGCATTGATTCCTGTACCAACAGCTGTCCCTCCTATCGCCAAATCAAGCAGATACTGGTTTGCCTCTGTTATCATCCTTTCACATTTTTCAAGCATTACCCGCCATCCGCTAATCTCTTGTCCCAGCGTTAGTGGTGTTGCATCCTGCAAATGAGTTCTACCTATTTTGATTATTTTTGAAAAATCCTTCTCTTTTACAAGCAGCGTGTTTTTTAATTCTGATACAGCAGGCAGGAGATCCTCTACTATTTTTGTATAGGCAGCAATATGCATTGCTGTCGGAAAGGTGTCATTGGAACTTTGCGACAAATTGACATCATCATTCGGATGGATTTTTTCAAGATTGGCTTCTTGCTCTTTTAAATATTCATTCGCCCGATTGGCAATGACTTCATTTACGTTCATATTGGATTGAGTACCACTGCCTGTTTGCCAAACTACCAATGGAAAATGTTCATCCATCTCTCCGTTATGAATAGAATCACATACTTTTATGATTGCCTTCATTTTCCTCTCGCTGAGTTTTCCTAATTGAAAATTGACGATTGCTGCAGCTTTTTTTATAAAAACCAGGCCATAAATTAATTCCAATGGCATTTTTTCGGAGCCAATTTTAAAATTTTCCTTACTTCGTTGTGTTTGCGCACCCCAATATTTATCTGCTGGCACACGAACCTCACCTAGCGTATCTTTTTCGATTCGATAATTCTCCACGTGTCATCCACACCTCACAAATTCGTATACTTCAATATATATACCCATTCCTATCCATTTTATTAAACTATTTACAATTTACTTATATAAAAAAACTGCAGACACTTGTCTGCAGTTAATAATTTAATGTTTAATGATTGAATATCCGATATAATAAGAAAGGATTAAAAAACTACCGATCAATAGTACTACTGAATACTCTGACATATACATCCCACCCCGATCTTATTAAATACTTAAACATTTTTAAAATATCACAAGCGGCGGGTTTGACAAGTGATGATTATTACACATTATTGACTAAGAGGTGAACTTTTTGTGAACATTTGCCTATTTGGTGCAACGGGCAGGGTAGGCTCGATCATTTTAGAAAATGCTTTGTCCCAGCAACATTCTATAACTACACTAGTGAGAGATATGAAAAAGCTAAATAGTAATGGTGCAGGTCTTGAGGTTAAGACAGGTAATGTACTAAATGAGACAGATATTGCTAATAGCTTAACAGGTTCAGATGTGGTCATTAGTGCATTAAATACAGATGGCACCACTACTCTGTCTGGATCGATGCCATTAATCATTAAACATATGAAAGAGCAGGAAATAAGCCGAATTATTACAATTGGTACAGCAGGAATTCTGCAAGCTCGTTCTGCCCCACATTTATATCGATTTCAATCCTCTGAGTCGAAACGGAAAAGCACTCGTGATGCGGAGGAACACTTAAAAGCCTATTTAATGCTAAAAGATTCTGGACTTGATTGGACGGTTGTATGTCCTACCTACTTACCTATAGGCGAAAGAAAAGGATATTACAGGTACGAAAAAGACTTTTTACCTGATCATCCTTCTTCCATCTCGATTTACGATACAGCTGATTTCGTATTTAAGCAGCTTATTAACAAACAATTTATCGGCTCGCGAGTGGGACTTACTTATTGAAAAAAGACCCCTTAACAAATTTCGTTAAGGGGCCATTTTTCTATCCTGCCAGATCTGTGCTGCCCTGCTGAAGTTGGTACATCTGATAATATTTCCCCTTATTCCCCATCAATTCATCATGTGATCCCTTTTCAACGATCGTCCCTCGATCCAATACAATTATTTGATCGGCATTTCGAATCGTTGATAACCGGTGGGCAATGATAAAGGTTGTTCTCCCTTTTTTCAGGACATCCATAGCCTCTTGGATCACTGCTTCTGTCTCTGTATCAATACTAGAAGTGGCTTCGTCAAGAATTAGAATCGCAGGATTAAAGCTAAGCGCACGGGCAAAAGAAATTATCTGCCGCTGCCCGCTCGAAAGGGTGCTTCCTTTCTCAAGAACAGGTTCATCATACCCATTTTCTAAATTTTTGAATACCTTTTCTGCTCCAACATCCTTTAATGCTTTCTCGATTTTTTCTTTTGTCATCGAAGGATCATTAAGACTTACATTGGAAGCAATCGTTCCTGTAAATAGATAGGGATCCTGTAAAACGATGCCCATATGGTTTCGGATCGTTTGACGTGGGATGGATTCAATATCCCTTCCATCAATCGTAATTTTCCCCTTTTGACAATCATAAAAGCGGAAAAGTAAATTCATGATTGAACTTTTTCCAGAACCTGAATGACCCACGAGGGCAATTGTTTCACCTTGCTTCGCTTCAAAATCAATATTCTTTAGCACGAATTCTCCTTCTTTGTATCCAAACGAAACATGATCAAATCTTACATTCCCTTTAAAACGAGCAATCCGCTCACCACTAACATTTTCCCCTGGCTCATCCATCAACTTGAATACTCGTTCACCGGCCACAAGTGCCTGCTCTAAATTAGCCAATTGATTGACAATCCCCTGAACAGGTTGGAAAAGGCGGTTGATGTAATCAACAAAGGCATATAGCATCCCAAGTGATAGGATAGTTGAAGTATTCAGCGCCTGGCCCCCGAAATACCAAATAAATGCCACAAAAATGAGATTTCTTAATATCCCAACCAGATTATGAGAGGTTAATGCATTTAAACTTAATAGCTTATTCTGGTACGTAAAATGCTCATGGTTTAGTTTTTCAAAATCTGCTTTTGTTTCTTTTTCGCGACTGAACGCCTGAATAATACTCATCCCTTGGATGGACTCATTGATGGTTGCATTTATATCGCTATTCCTAGACCGGATGACACGGTTATATTTAGAAGCATACTTCCGGTATATTAGCATCCATGCATATAGAATTGGCAATAATAACAAACAAATCGCTGCAAGCTTTCCATTCAAAATAAACAAGGCAACATATATTCCTGTAATATATATGGCACTAGTAAAAAAGGTAGCAAGAACAGTAACATATAACTCCCGGATTGCTTCTGTATCATTCGTGATTCTTGCTACCACTTTACCTGCAGGCAAATTATCAAAATAATTAATCGGCAACCGTTGTATCTGACCATAGACATCTTCTCGCATTTTTTGAATGATACGGTTGGCTGATTTTTGTAATAAAAAACGTTCTCCGTATTGAAAAACGGCTGATACAACCAAGAGTCCAAAATAGATGGCCAATAGTTGAAAGATAGCTGGAATCTCTGGCTGGTAAAAGGATAATATTTCAGACCCCTTTAGGGTTTTCGCCTGATACTCTGCCTTTCGTCCACCTTTTTTAATCTCCAAAATTCCTGCTTTTAAGCTTCTCTTCCCATCAAATTCAAGTCTTTGGTCAATGAAAACGAACTTGGAACCGACTTGCAAAATTTGAATTTGTTTTCCCTTTTGTTCTGATATAGATAAATACTTTTCTCTTGTGTAAAATTTCCCGTCATAATTCACTGCCCGATTGCCACTTGCGGTTTCATACCAAACAGATTCAATCCCTAATATATGCTGATCTATAATATTTTTAGCAATAAACGGTCCTGCAAGGTCGGTTCCGACAGAAATGGTCAGCATGAACAATGCCGCTATAATAATTTTTTTATAAGTAAAAGCGTACTTAGTTAATCGCTTCCCAGTTGTCATGCTGATACCCCCTCATCGACCTTACCTGCAATCTGTTGGCGGATAAATTGTTCCTTATACCACCCATTGTGTTCAATCAGTTGTTCATGTGTTCCCTCTTCAACAATTCTGCCTTCATCTAGAACGATAATATGGTCTGCATGCTCGATAGCAGACATTCGGTGAGTAGTAATAATCGTTGTTTTATCTGTTCTTACCAAGCGGATATTATCAATAATTTGTTTTTCTGTTTTCGCATCAACGGCTGATAAGGAATCATCAAGAATAAGGATTTCTGGATTTTTGATAAGCGCGCGGGCAATCGAAATACGTTGTTTTTGCCCTCCTGATAAGGCCACACCCTTTTCTCCTACCATCGTAGCTAATCCTTCCGGAAGCATTTCAAGATCCTTACGGAACGCCGCTAAATCTATGGCTGTTTCTAACTCTTCGTCGCTGGCATCTGTCCTGCCGAAAAGAATATTGTCTTTCACACTTCGAGAAAACAGGACATGATCTTGGGGCACATAACCAATCCAGTTACGGACTTGATTCAAGGTTTGTTCCTCTAATGATACCTCTGAAATAGATACCTTACCGGTCCCAAGTGGATATTGCCTTAATAACTGCTTAATAAAGGTGGTCTTTCCTGAGCCCGTTTTACCTACAATTCCTAATGTTTGCCCCTGAAGAAGTTTAACATCCACATTTTTTAGATTGTCATTTTTAGAAGATGGATACCTGAAGGTTGCCTTTTGATAATCAATACGATCCGCTGTAGCGATTGCAACAGGTTCGAGTGGATTGCCGACTTCTACCTTATAATTAAGTATCTCATTCACACGGTCTAGAGAGGCATTCCCTCTTTGCATCACATTGATTAACTCACCAATAGCAAACATTGGCCATATCAGCATCCCTAAATACACATTAAAGGAAACCAGATTGCCTAATGTAATCGTTTGATGAAAAACTAAATAAGCACCATACCCGAGACCAATTAAATAGCTTATTCCTACAAGCACCTTTATCGTGGGATCAAATAAGGCATCAATTTTTGCAACCCTAATATTCTTATGATAAACATCCTCCGTGAGTTGATGAAACCGATTACAATCAGCCGCTTCTTGAACAAAAGCACGGATGACCCTTACTCCTGCGACAGATTCAAGCACCCTGTCATTCAGTTCACCGAAGGCATCCTGCGCTTCCATAAAGCGAGTATGAATCCTTTTCCCATAAATTTTCATTAAAATGGCCATTAATGGCAGCGGGATAATAGCCGCTAATGTTAACTTCCAGCTAATGAAAAGTCCCATTGTCAACAGCAAGGTTAACATCCAAACGCTAGAATCCACTAGGGTTAGGATCCCAAAGCCTGCTGTAATAGAGATGGCTTTTAAATCATTTGTAGCACGTGCCATTAAGTCCCCTGTTCGATTTTTTTCATAAAATCCCGGGGTCATTTTTATTAAGTGCTTGACAAATCGAGACCTGAGTTTCCTTTCAACGAGGAAGGCCCCTCCAAATAAACGATACATCCATATATAGGTGATCGCGTAGGATGACACCGTAATTAATAAAAGAATACCGAGGTACCTGAGAATTTTCTGTTTACTTATAATACCGATATGAATATCATCAATCGCCATTCCAATTAATTTTGGCGGCATCACATCCAAAATACCAACTAAAATTAATAGCGTAATGGCAATCATATATCGCTGCCAATTTTCTCTAAAGAACCAACTTAATTTTTTTAATACCGCAAACATAACTGACTGCCCCCTTATGTTTTACTATCCGCCTTCTAGCGCCTCCGTTGTATTTCCAATCCTGACTAATTCTAAATTTCCCATCAAATTTACCTCCTTAAAGCATTTTTATTTATAAAAAAAGACATACCGCAGTAGTGCAGTATGCCTCCTTTTAAAAAAAGGGACAAAAAAACACACGTTACGTATCAAATAAAACGCAACCTGTGTTTTTGTCATTTATTAATTTTCGCGTCTAAAATTAACAGGAAAATTCTTCAGGACAGGTTACATTCAAATATTCAAATGGTAAAAAAGCTGGATTGAATTTAATCATTATTGTAACCCTCCCTTTCCTTTTTTTTCTTCTTTTGTTAGATTATCACCAGTTTATTTAAAAGTCAATTCCCATTTTTCAGAATTGTTTTATCTATTGTCTTTCGGATAAAAATATTAGTGACCCTCACCATTCCCTCTATTCTTCCACTTCTTCTTCCACTTTTCCTTTTGCTTATTCCACTTCTCTTCCCATTTCTGAACCTCATTATTAAAGTTCTCTTGAATATTACCTCGTTTCTTCGCCTCTTCTTCCAGCCTTTTCTTCTCTATAAATGAAGTAATATGTGAGACATTAAAGCTTTCCGATGGTGCATTCTTTAGTGCCTCCGTCATCACTTCACGAAAAACAACCGCCGAACCTTTATTACTTATTGGAGTTACGTAATGATTAGCATCTGTTTTATCATAGCCTACCCAAATAGCTCCAACCAGCTGTGGTGTATAACCAACAAACCATTGGTCCTTTACACCATTGATGCCCTTGATTGGAACCTGAGTTGAACCTGTTTTCCCTGCCGTTTCTCGGCCCGGTATTTGTGCAGCACTTCCTGTTCCTTGTTCAACTACACCAAGGAGCATTGTCGTCATATTATCGGTAACAGCTTTTGTAGTGACTCGCTCCTTTTTTGTTTTCCACTCAGCGATTACATTTCCGTCTGCATCCACAATTTTCTTGATTGCATGGGTCGTCACTCTTACACCATGATTCGGAAAAACAGCAAAGGCTTCAGCCATGTTGAGGGGAGAGACTCCTTTATGCAAGCCTCCCAGGGCAAGTGATAAATTGCGGTCATTTTTGTCCAATGAAATTCCAAACCGTTTGATAGAATCTAATCCTTCTTCGATCCCTAGCTCATTTAATAACCATACTGCTGAAACATTTTTTGATTCTTTAACGGCTTCATACATCGGCACTTCTCCAGCATATTGATGATCGTAATTACTCGGTTGATAATCGCCAAAAGTCATCGGTTCATCTTTTAACATATCGGTCATTCCCCAGCCATTTTCCAGTGCAGGTGTATAAACAGCTAATGGCTTAAAGGAGGATCCTGGCTGTGCTTCTAATTGTGAAGCACGATTATAGCCCCTAAAGGTGTGTTTCCCTCTACCGCCAACAATGGCCCTGATCCCGCCTGTCTTTGGATCAACTAATACTCCACCACTCTGTATAAGGCGATCCTTTCCTTTTGGAAATAATGTATCATTTTGATACGTCTTTTCCATTGCTGTTTGCATCGTCGGTTCTAACTCTGTATAAATTTGATAGCCGCCTGTTAGTAATTTATCCTGTGATAAGCCGTATTGGTTGATTGCTTCATCTAATACCTGATCAACATAATATGGAAATTTACCTCTGAACGGGTCCCCTCCCCTATAATTCAAAACCACTTTTTCATGCTTCGCCTTCTCATATTGCCGACTCGAAATATACCCTTGTTTTCGCATTTGTGTTAATACTAGATTTCGCCTTTCAGTCGCTTTCTCCATATGTTCATACGGATTTAAGGCTGATGGCGCTTTAATTAACCCTGCGAGTAAGGCAGATTCACTGATTGTTAGGTCTTTCACCTCTTTGGCAAAATATTTGCTGGCAGCAGTCTTTATTCCCCATGCACCATTTCCAAAGTAGATTTGATTTAAATACATTTGGAGGATTTCGGGTTTCGAATACTCCCGTTCAATCTGAAGTGCTAAAAAAACTTCCTCCATTTTCCTGTTTAAAGTTTTTTGTGATGTAAGTAGAGTATTCTTTGTCAATTGTTGAGTAATGGTACTGCCGCCTTCGACCATTCCTCCAGCTTTTAAGTCACGGATGAGTGCCCTAGAGGTTCCAATTAGATCGACACCATTATGTTGATAAAACCGATGATCCTCAATGGCAATGATGGCAGTTTTCAATGAATCAGGCACCTGCTTGATTGAGACACCTTCATTTTTATTGGCCGACACTTTACTTGCTACATTCTCGTTTACATCATAAAACACGGTTGCTTGGGGCAGCTCGTTTTTAAGTCCAGAAATATCTGCATCCTTGGAAAAATAATAAAGAAGACCGAAAAAACTTAAGACGAGAACCAATACTGATAGCACTAATATTTGTAGTAAGTGCCACTTTTTCCAGTTCATAAAAATGGCGCTAACTTTATCTTTAAATACCAAATGAAAAACATCCTTTAACTGTAATCTTAACAGGTATACTTTTTTGAGTATGGGGTTGATTTTATGATGGTTTTCTATGAAAGATAACTCCAACGATTAGTATTCCACAAAAAAGAAAAAAGATGGGCAGAATTCCCATCTTTTCAATGTCTATTATTCATTTTTTATCAATTCTTTAAAGCGTTGTCTCGAAAGTTTTTCATCAATACTGCTAAAGATGCGGTAATTTCTTTCATCCAAGATGCGAAAATGTTTACTTAGAATATTTTGTTGAAGAATATAACCGTTTTTCTTTGATAATACTCTCCACCAGATCCTGCCGCCAAACGTTTTTGATTTACGAATATCTATTCCTTCACGGGCAACCGTTTCTAACACTTCGAGCGGTTCATTTCCAAATAAGAATTGGACTGTTTCCGTTTCACGAAAAAGAGCGCAAATAGAAACAGCGGTAGACCAGTTGGCAAGAACTCTGCCTTTCTCAATTTGAACAAGTGTTTTCTTTGAGACACCAATGATTTCTGCCATTTTATCCTGAGTATAACCTGCCTCGGTTCGAATGAGACGAAGTTTTTCAGAAACCTGCATCATAATTTCATCCCTGGTCACGTTCAGCCCTTCCTTCAATTCCAACTAGTGTAATTTTACACTAGATTGTCGTATCATTCAAATATTAACATTAAAAAACTGCTACCTCATGGATAGCAGTCTTTTAATAATTATTGTATTTTAGGAGGGATGCCGCACTTGCTAGAACATGAATTATTCAAATCACATGCGCCGCATTTTCCCTTTTTCGATTTATTAATAAACCTGACCAAGGCCCAGCTCGCGTATCCAAAAATAGCTGCCCCTATCAAAATATTGGCAATCATTTGCTCCACCTCTTTTAAGAATTACACAAGTCCAAACAGTTTGCCGCCTTGATAGATAATCAAAGAGAGGACATACGCAATAGCAAATGCATAGATTATTGAAAAAGCTGTCCATTTCTTTGAATTCGTTTCTTTATAGATTGTTGCAACCGTCGCTAAGCATGGAATATATAACAATATAAAAACCATAAAACTATAAGCTGCAAGCGGTGTATAATAATCTGCCAATAATCCTTGCAGACTTGCATCGTTCGGAACAAAAAAGATGATATTCATGGTAGAAATAATTGCTTCTTTTGCCAAGAATCCAGTAATTAACGATGCGGATGCCTGCCATGTTCCAAAACCAATCGGATCAAAAATTGGCGCAATAACATTCCCAATTGCCGCTAAATAACTATCATCCATGTCAACCTTTAAACCATTGGGACCCGCATATGATAGCAGCCAGATAAAGACAGAACCAGCAAAAATAAATGTTCCAGCCTTTCTTACAAATCCTTTCCCTTTATCCCATGTACTTCTCCAAAGTGATTGAAATTGGGGCAGTCGGTAGGGCGGCAGTTCAATAACAAACAATGAAGTTTCTAATTTAAGTACAGTAGAAGAAAAGACTTTTGCCAAGGTTAACGCAACAATGATGCCAAATACATACAGGCTAAGGACAACCAATGCCTTATTTCCTGCAAAAAACGCTCCAACGAATAATGCATATACCGGTAATCGTGCCGAGCAAGACATTAACGGGGTTAGTAAAATGGTTAGCAACCTCTCCCTTGGTGTTTCAATTGTTCTTGCTGCCATTATTCCTGGTACATTGCAGCCAAAACCAATCATCATTGGGATAAATGCCTTCCCATTTAAGCCAACTGATTCCATAATCCGGTCCATTACTAATGCGACTCGAGCCATGTACCCTGAATCTTCTAATAAAGATATAAAAAAGAAGAGGATAAAAATTTGCGGTACAAAGACGAGAACCCCGCCTACCCCTGCAACTAAGCCTTCAATAATTAAAGCATGAATAAAATCGGAAACATGAATAGTAGTTAATACCTTCTCAAATCCTGCCGTAATCTGTCCGGTTAAACATCCATCCAAAAGATCAGATAATGGGGTTCCAAGCCAATCAAAAGTCAACATAAACATAAAATACATGAGCAACAAGAAAATTGGCATTCCTAAAAAGCGATTCGTAACAATACTGTCAATTTTTTCAGAAAGAGGAATATCTGAACTACTTTTCCTAGCAACTTCCGCGAAAATCTTCTCGATTACTTCTTTTCTTTTTTGATAAATATAGTTGGCTAAAGATTTTACATCATATTGTTTCTGTAATATTGAATCAAGATTTGCCATAATAGAAGTTAGCTTAGTTACATCTACAATGCTATTTAAATAGTCTCTAACATATTCATTTCCTTCAAAATATTGGATCGCTAGAAAGCGTGCAGAAAGTTCGGTTTTTCCATTTAACATACCGGTCAATGTCACAATCACTTCTTCGACCTCTTTACCGTAGTAAACGAGGTTCTTTTTGACAGGCTGGATTGATTCTGTTGAGATGACATCTACTAGTTTATCACAGCCTTTACTGCTTCTTGCCACCACCGGAACAACTGGCACCCCGAGAAACTTTGAAAGCTTTCCTGCATCTATTTGAATCCCGCGCTTATTAGCCACATCAATCATATTAAGTCCAATAAGGGATGGCTTTTCAATCTCCAGCAATTGCAAGGTCAAATGTAAATTACGTTCTAATTGTGAAGCATCTAATATATTTAGCAGGCGATCAACGGATTCATTCAAAAAGAAGGATGTAACCACTCCTTCATCCTTTGACAGCGGATTAAGTGTATACACACCTGGTAAATCAATTAAATGGCCAATATTATTTTTAAAAATACCAACTTTCTTTTCAACGGTTACGCCGCTCCAGTTACCAACATACTCATAGGATCCTGTTAGATTATTAAACAATGAAGTTTTCCCAGTATTGGGATTTCCAATTAGAGCGATTTCCATTATATTTTCTCCACTACAATCTGAACTGCTTCCCTACGGCGGATACCGACACATTGTCCACATGATTCAATCATAACTGGCCCGCCAAATGGCATCACACACTTCACACACACTTCTGAGCCCTCTGTGATCCCTAAGTCAAGTAAACGTCTTTGCACCAGGAGACCAACTTGAGAAAGATTAACGATTTTCCCTTTACCCCCTGCTTTTAACAATCCGAACATTTATATCACCCTATCTATGTTAATTGAGAATGATTATCTTTCAATATCGTCATTTTAACACTTATTTATAGGTAATAATCATAATAAATTTGTCAAAAGTTCGAAATCTTTTGTGGCTTTTACAAAGAAAATATAAACTGAGTGATGCTAGATTTTATTCTTATTTTCCCATATGATTCTAGTATTATGATTAAAATCGGAAGTAACACTTTTTATGATAAAATAAAGAAGGATTTTTGCTTTAATCATCGAATTTACACTGTAAGCAGTTTTGTCAATAGCATAGGGGGAAAACGGCATGTTCACGGAAAGCGAAACGGATTTAATTGATTATTTTAATCAAAATAAACAGAAATTGATTCAAGAATGGGAAAATGCTATTGTTACCACTAAAGCAGACCCTTTTAAATTGAAGATTCATGAAAACGGAGCCGCCTTACTCGAAGCTTTGCTTAATATGCATAAAATGACTAAGCAAGAGCTTTTAAACATTATCGAAAAGCTAGCCATAGAAGTTTCGGAAGAAAGAGTATTGGCTGATATTAACCTTGGAGATTTTGTTTATAATGTAAATCTTGGGAGAACAGTTTTATACAGCTTTTTAGGTAACACTGGGATCCCATGGTCAGATATGCAAGAAGCGTTAAACAGGATAAATTTTTGCTTTGATAAATTTTTATACTATGCTGTTTCACATTATTCTGAAGCAAAAAACAAAATAATCGAAGAAAAAACAATGCACATCGATTCTACCCATCAGGATCGATTAACACTACTCGGCCAGATGACATCAAGCTTTATTCATGAGTTTAGGAACCCACTAACTTCTGTTCAAGGATTTATTCAATTACTGAAAGCTGATTATCCGGATATGAAATATTTAGATATCATTTCAAGTGAATTGGATCAACTTAATTTTCGTATTTCGCAATTCTTACTTTTATCAAAAAAGGAGTTAATTGGAAAGGAAAAGGATGACTTCAATTTAAATAAATTAATTGATGAAGTATTAAACTTTCTATATCCAAGCATTCTCGATGGAAAAGTAAAAATAAGAAAAGAATTAAGTGAAGATATTACTCTTAATGGGTATGCGGATGAAATTAGGCAGGTATTAATTAATATCATATTTAATGCGATAGATGTATTGAATCATGATGAGAATCCCACTCCAACAATTGAGATCAATAGCAGTCTCGAAAATCAGTCCATCAAAATCAATATTTCCAATAATGGCCCAGTGATCCCAGCTGAACTTAGAAAATCCATTTTCGAACCATTTTTCACGACGAAAAAACTGGGTACAGGTCTTGGATTGTTTGTATGTAAAGAAATTATTGAAAAACATAAAGGGAATTTAGTTTGTGATTCCACTCCTGATAAAACAACATTTTCGATTAGCTTACCAGTCACAGCCATCCCTAGTGGCAATGAACAAGGTCATTCATAGTCCTATTATCCAATCCCACTTTCATTAAAGCAGGGATTCTTTTTTTTCTCTTCAATATATCTTCCATTATAAACTCCTGTTGCATATGATGAACTAAAATTTTTTATCAGGAGATTAGGCCAATGTTTACATTAAAGGTTGATAATGAAATTGAGCTCCAGTTGTTCCAGCAGCATCACGCCTTAAGGCTGTATCAGCTAGTTGAGGAGAATCGTGAACATTTACGTGAATGGATGCCCTGGGTGGATAGCATGAACTCCCCTTATCAATTTGAGTCGATTATTCCCGTATGGCTGTCCCAGTTCTCAGAAAATAGCGGATTAAACGTAGGGATACTCTATAAAGGTGAACTAGTTGGTTCAATTGGATTACATCAAATTGATTGGCATAACCGTATGACAAGTATCGGCTATTATCTTTCCAAAAATGCAGAAGGTCATGGGATCATGACTCGTTCCGTCCAATCCCTTATAAACTATGCCTTTTTCACATTAGGCTTAAACCGTGTTGAAATTCGCTGTGGTATAAAAAACAAAAAAAGCCGTGCGATTCCTGAGAGATTCGGTTTTGTAAAGGAAGGGATCATTAGAGACGGCGAACAATTGTATGGACAATATCATGATCTTTTTGTTTATAGCATGCTTGCCCGCGACTGGAATAAAAGAATTGCCTATTAAAAAATGTCTAATTACAAATCGTTCATGCTGCCTATTGGCAGCATTTTTTATAGGCCGATTTGCTAATAGAATTTTTTTTTGAAATAATGTATACAGTACAACGTAAGTGAGGTGGCATACCTTACCTTTTGTAAGGTGATAGATGATTTGGATGAATGTAATTATTATTGTTATCCTAATAGCCTTTACCGCACTTTTTGTCGCTTCTGAATTTGCGATGGTAAAGGTTCGAACAACAAGAATTGATCAATTACTGTCAGAAGGAAACCCCAAAGCGGAAGCAGCAAAGAAAGTCATTTCTAATTTGGATGGATATTTATCAGCTACTCAGGTTGGAATTACAATCATCTCCCTAATATTAGGATGGCTGGGTGAGCCCACTATTCGAAAGCTGCTAGATCCCGTTTTTGAATGGATTCAATTACCCTTATCTTTAAAACACATTATCTCGTTTATCATTGCTTTTATTGCTATAACCTATTTCCATGTTGTAATTGGGGAATTATCACCAAAAACGATAGCGATTCAAAAAGCAGAAGAAATCCTCTTGTTTTTTGCACGACCGTTAATCATATTTTATAAGCTGATGTATCCCTTTATTTGGATTCTTAATCGTTCCGCCAGATTTGTTACTGGGCTTTTCGGAATACAACCAGCCTCTGAGCATGATATCGTCCTTTCGGAAGAAGAACTACGGTTAATCCTTTCACAAAGCTATGAGAGTGGGGAAATAAATCAATCTGAATACCGTTATATGAACCGAATTTTTGAATTTGATAACCGGATTGCAAAAGAAATTATGGTTCCGAGAACTGAGCTTGTAACTCTATCCAGGGATGCCTCAATGGAAGAAATTATTGAAATAGTCAAGGAAGAAAAATACACTAGATATCCCCTTATTGATGGTGACAAAGATAATATTTTAGGTGTTGTTAATATTAAAGAGGTCTTAACCGATTGTATTCAGCAAAAATGTACCGGCGAAAGGCCGCTTATCCCTTATCTTAAGCCAGTCATTCATGTCATTGAAACAATTCCCATTCAGGAACTACTAGTCAAACTGCAAAAAAACCGTTCACACATGGCCGTTTTATCTGATGAATATGGAGGGACAGCAGGAATTGTCACGGTCGAAGATATTCTTGAAGAAATTGTTGGTGAAATACGGGATGAATTTGACTTAGATGAACTCCCACTGGTTCAGAAAAAAGCAGATGGGCATTTTATTTTGGATGGAAAAGTACTAATAAGCGAAGTAAACGATCTACTGGGCACATCACTTGATGAGCAAGATGTAGACACGATTGGGGGTTGGTTTTTAACACAAAAGTTTGATGTACATAAAGGTGATTCCATCGAAAACGACGGATTTGTATTCGAAATTAATGAGATAGAAGGTCACCATATCTTATATATTGAAGTATATAAAGCAAAAACAGAACAAAAAAAAGTGGAAGTGGCTCCTGAATAGGAGCCAGTATTATTTTAGATAATTTTTGTAATATTTCGTCTTTACTGTTCATATTCACTATGTTTTCCCATAAAATATAGTTATCAACCAATATACTAACCAGAACGTTTGACTGTACGGTTCAAATTCTTTATAATTATTGTTAATTTACAAAATTGTCGAGGTGGTATAATGACCATTAGACGAGATTAGCAGAAAACTAGAAATGAGTTTATTTTGATACGAGTTAATTTTTTTTATTAAACTGGGAGGTGACTCCTTACCTGTCTAAAAACGGGATAAGGGAACTTATTTGGACATATTTAACTTGGTTATTATAGCCATTTTAATTGCTTTAACTGCTTTTTTTGTAGCTTCAGAATTTGCTATTATCAGAGTAAGAAGCTCAAGAATTGATCAGTTAATCGAAGACGGAAATTCGAGTGCTGTGACAGCTAAACGAGTGATTTCGAACCTAGATGAATACCTTTCTGCCTGTCAGTTAGGAATTACCATTACTGCCCTTGGATTAGGTTGGCTTGGTGAATCGACATTTGAAAAGATCCTGCACCCTATTTTTAAAGGCCTGCATATTCCCGAAAGTTTTAACCAAATATTATCTGTGGGCTTTGCATTTGCAGCGATTACATTTTTACATGTAGTAATTGGTGAACTTGCACCTAAAACATTGGCGATCCAGAAAGCAGAATGGATTACCCTGATGATGTCACGTCCGCTCATCCTTTTTTATAAGGTGATGTATCCTGTAATTTGGCTGCTTAATGGTTCTGCACGAATTACAACACGTTTTTTTGGGCTTAAGCCTGTTTCTGAAAACGAAATCGCCCATACAGAAGAAGAGCTTCGAATTATTCTATCTGAAAGCTACAAAAGTGGTGAAATTAACCAATCAGAGTTTAAGTATGTAAATAAAATTTTTGAATTTGATAACCGTATTGCCAAAGAAGTTATGGTCCCTAGAACGGAAATCGTTTCCTTATCTAAGGATGATACATTAGAGACTTTTCTTCAGGTTTTACGTGAAGAAAAATTTACACGGTATCCCATCATTGATGGTGATAAGGATCATATAATTGGGCTTATTAATATAAAAGAAGTTATGACTGATTTAATTGGTAATGAAAAACTAGCTGAACGTACTCTAGAAAACTATACACGACCAATAATTAGAGTAATAGAAACGATTCCTATCCATGACTTATTAGTAAAAATGCAAAAAGACCGTGTCCATATGGCGATTTTAATGGACGAATATGGCGGTACTTCCGGGCTGGTTACTGTTGAGGATATCTTAGAAGAAATTGTTGGGGAAATTCGTGACGAATTCGATATGGATGAAATTCCAGAGATTCGCAAAATTAAAGAAAACCATTATATTATCGATTCTAAAGTATTAGTTAGTGAGGTCAATGATTTATTGGGAGTGGAGATTGACGATGAAGATGTCGATACGATTGGCGGTTGGATTCTAACCGAGAATTACGAAGCAAAAGAAGGAGACATCCTACTTCATGAAAGCTATTCCTTTAAAATTCTCGATATGGAAGAGCACCATATTAAATATATCGAGGTCTCCAAAATTGCCAATAATGGAGAGGCGGTTAGCCAACAAGTTTCAATATCCAATTCAGAAGTGCTATCTTAAAGAAGTTCTTAACCCAGATCGGTTTCCGGTCTGGTTTTTTTTATTGAGAAAAATAAATGATTATAGGACTCTTGACCAGTCAACGATCTTCTTAAAGCATATTCTAATCACAAAGGAGGGATTTTAGAATGGATCGTTTAGCAAATTTATTTTTAGCTTGTATCTTAGCCGGTTTTGCCTTAGTTAATATGCCAACAATTTCATTTTTAGCTGGGCTGTCATCATTTTTCCATTTAGTAGGGGCACTTGCTATTTTAGTATTTTCTTTTGTTTTGCTTTACCAAGGTGTCAAATCATTATTCAGTAAAATATAAGCGTTTACTTAATAGGAATCAAGACGCCGGTTGATATGCTGTATTTCTCTATTGTGTGAATCTTCAATCCTCTGAAGTGATTCTTTAATGAAACTAAAAAAACAAGCCAGCATAGTACATCTGGCTTGTTTTTTTAGTTTCATTAGTTTACTTGTTTATCTATGCTTGATGCTAGTAACTTTTCACTTTCAAATACTTTTCCAAGTTTTTCTTCACCTTGGGTAAAGGACGCTTTGTTACCTTTGCGACATAAGCCTTTAAATCTGCATTTTAAGAAATATTTATGTTATTTTTTTCCTAATCCGACAAGTATTTAGCAAATAAGCCATTATTAAGTATTTTTTTTTGCTTTTTTTTCTGTAAAATTGAGATAATAGCATTAGACAATAATATACTCAAAAAACGAGGGGTTTCATGATGTTAAATCGTAAGAATAAAACACGGCATTTAGCGACAATTTTTCTTGCTGTGATGGGAATCGGCTTTTTAGCTACTATTCCGATACAGAATTCAATCTGGGGGAGCATCCTACAAGGGGGATTTGAAGCCGGTCTGGTAGGAGGACTGGCTGACTGGTTTGCGGTAACCGCATTATTCCGTCATCCACTAGGAATTCCTATTCCACATACTGCTCTTCTTCCCAAAAATCGTAACAGAATTATTGCTGGAATAATTTCAATGTTAGAAAATGATTGGCTAACAAAAGAGAGTATTCGAAAAAAAATAGACACCATAAATTTTACTAAAAAACTATTTGAGATCATCTATAATGAATTACCATCAAAAGCCGTTCAAAAGTCTTTCCTAATGATTTCTAAACATTTGATAAAAATATTTGATATAAAAAAATTTGCTCCGCTTCTAGAAAAAGAACTAAAATTACGAATCAACGATTTGGATAGCAAGAATTATCTCCCCTTGCTTATCGACCAGATTAGTATTAGAAAATATGATGAAAAAGTACTAGATTATATCCTAAAAGAAATTGATGAATGGGCCAGGAAAGAAAGTACGAAATACAAACTTGGTGGCTTGGCTGTAGATGCGGTGGAAAATATTAAGGCAGATGGTTTTATGCAATTTGCCTTAAAGTCATTTAGCAACCTTGTTAATGAAGAAAAGCTAGGGAACATTATCCAAAGTCTTATTCTAAAAGGTGTAGCCAGCTATAGTGACCCCTTAAATCAAAATAGACATACCTTATTGATTCATTTGAATAAAAAGCTGCAATCAATAAAAAGTGATGAAAAGATTTATGAAGAACTTAATAACTTTAAATCCCAGCTAGTAGATAAATGGGAGTTGCAAGAACAAATTACTGATTTATTAAGTCAGATCCAGCAAAAAGCTTATGACTTTGTCGAAAAACCTGCCTTTTATGATGATTATCTCCTCCCTTTAATTAAAAAGGGTTTAGAAGGTATCGAATTAAATCCAGAAAAAGTGAACCTTATTGAAGCTTGGATTAAAAATCATATTTTTAGTTTTGTTGATAAAAATCATTCAAAAATAGGAATGCTTGTTAAAGAAAATTTAGAAAAACTAGATGATAAAACACTTATCGATATGGTTGAAACTAACGTTGGAAAAGACCTTCAATGGATCCGTGTCAATGGTGCAGTATGTGGATTTTTAATAGGAATTGTTTTAGTAGGAATTAAAGCACTTTTTTAATGCTTAGCAAAAAGCTACCATTTATTGGTGGCTTTTTTTCGTCCATGAAATTCTTGCTTTGTCCTCTTGAAATCAAAGTTATTTTTCAGAGTATTTCAACATAATTAGTACTGTAGTCATATCTTTTAGGATTAAAAGAGGAGGCGGAAAAATGGCAATTCGGTTGATTAAAATCTCTGTTGTGTATTTTGTCATTGGGGTTTGCATGGGTATGTATATGTCAATGACGGAAAGTTTCGACTTCACACCGGTTCATGCCCATATTAATTTATTAGGTTGGCTGACTATGGCTGTCGCTGGTCTCATCTATATTGGTTTTCCAGGTGCTGCGGAAACAACACTGGCAAAGGTTCACTTTTGGCTTCATAATATTTCTCTTCCCATTATGATGATTGGACTCGCTTTTTTAGTAACCGGAACGGAAAGTGCCGCGCCTGCAGTAGCTACAGGTGGGACCCTGATGGTATTAGGTATCATTGTCTTTGCAATCAATATCCTTAAAAATGTAAGGAATTGAGTTGCTCTTGTTGTCTATGATAGTATTTATTTTATTTCGTCCAGACAAAAGACGCCTTCTCTGGCGTCTTTTTTATTCTAACGGTATGTTTCCAAGAATTTCTTTCTTAGTTTGGCTTTTTCTTCATCAGATTTCTTGTAATCATAATTATAAATGGCGCCTTCCCAATCACCATACATTGGGTTTGGAAACAGAATCAGCTTTTTACCGAATTCCTCCCTATACCTGTCCACTGCTTGATTTCTTTCTGAAACGGATAACAAATCAAAACCACTGAAATCTCCAAGGTTATCGCCAAATAATAGAAGTATTTCATGTGTTCTCCCTACTTGCCTGCGGCGCGTTTCTTTCCCTATTTCACCAGGCTGCCGTAATAATACATGGTCTGTATCAGCTTGTGGTGCCCCTACACTCTGTAAATTTTTAATAGCTGCATCTTTTTGTGATTGATAACGGTTAGAAATGTAATAAATCTCCACTCCTAATGAATTTGCGTACTGCAAAAATTCAATTGCTCCCGGAAGCGGTTTTGCTTCTGACCGCTTGAACCATTCATTCCAATTAAACGGGATTTTTCTTCCTGCCATTACATACCAGGCTTGATGAGGGCTGTTATTTAAAATGGTCTCATCGATATCAAGGACAATTGCCGGCTTTAAGCTACTTTTTCCCCTTTCTTTTTTCATGATTTCGTCCAATCTCATCCTTCCAATGTTATAGCCTTGATAATATAACCCTTTTGCTTCCCCGGCGCTTTGAAACCAAAGTACCGACATCGTATTTTGTTCAGACAAATTTTCAGCTGTTTCTGCATTTGCATGAACACTAGTTAGGAATATAATTAAATATGTTGCTGCTATCAGGGTAATAATTTTATTCAATACCAACATAAATCCCTCATTTATTTTTTAATGTTAGTATGTGAAATAGGAAAAATTCCAATCATCGATTCGGAATTGTTGAGAGAAATGCAGCAAATTTAAGTTAATCATATAATAAACGCAGTGGATTTTTACCCACTGCGTTTTTCATGTATGTTTATTCATATAGAAAATTAACTAACTCGTTCTTCTACTTTATCCTTGATTGCATCTCGTTTATGAAATCCTTTTGCATAATAAACTGCAACCAAGAATACTAGGAATAACGGTCCAATTACTAATGCAATCCTCGTATCCGGATTATAAGCCATTAACCCAATGACAAAAGCTAAGAAGG
Source organism: Bacillus sp. ISL-7 (assembly GCF_018613065.1). Next base: position 312,503 of record NZ_JAGGQW010000031.1, read on the forward strand.
CTAATGAAATATATGAAGTAAAAGGGAAAAGTGGCATCTTATATTTTAAAGCTTTCGTCTCAGTCAACTTTAAGGTTTTACGATAGCGAATTTGTGATAAAAGAATGACTCCCCACGTCCAGATCGCACCAAAGGTCGCAATACTAGTAACCCATGTAAAAACTTTTGCAGGAACAATATAATTTAAGACCACGCCAATCAATAACGCACCAGCAGAAGCAACTACTGCAATCCCTGGAACACCACTTTTTGTGACCTTCGCGAAATTCTGTGGTGCCTCACCATGCTGAGCAAGGTTAAATAACATCCGTGCCGTACTAAAAATCCCACTGTTACAGGACGAAAGTGCTGCTGTTAATACGACGAAGTTAATAATACCTGCTGCTCCCGGTATCCCAATTTGTTCAAAGGTCAGTACAAATGGGCTTCCTTTTGTACCAATTTCCTCCCATGGATAGATAGACATAATGACAAATAAAGCACCCACGTAAAAAATTAGAATACGCCAGAAAACAGAATCGATTGCTCTTGCAAGAGATTTCTCAGGATTTTTAACCTCACCTGCAGTTACCCCAATCATTTCAATCCCTAAATAGGCAAACATAACCATTTGTAAAGATAATAATACGCCTTTAATCCCATTAGGGAATAACCCGCCATGATCCCATAAATTCTTAATTCCAGTAGCAATACCACCGTTGCCAATACCAAAGAAAATCATTCCAATTCCGATGGCAATCATCGCAATAATCGTAACAATTTTAATTAGCGCAAACCAAAATTCTAATTCACCATACGCTTTTACCGCAAGGAAATTGACAGTCGCCATGACCACCAGTGCGGTGAGTGCCCAAATCCACCGTGGAACATCCGGATACCAATACTCCATGTAAATTCCTACAGCTGTAATCTCTGCCATACAGGTAACGACCCATAAAAACCAGTAATTCCAACCTGTTATGTATCCAGCAAGTGGTCCTAAATAATCACGCGCATATTTACTAAAAGAACCTGCAACCGGTTTTTGAATCGCCATTTCTCCCAGTGCACGCATAATAAAAAACATAATTAATCCAGCAGCAGCATATCCAAACAAAATACCTGGTCCCGCCATCTTAATGGCTGTTGCAGAACCAAGAAATAGTCCTACCCCGATGGCTGCCCCTAAGGACATCAAGGTAATATGCCTTTCTTCTAAACCACGATGTAGCTCTTTCCCATGAGTGTTTTTACTCATATAAATCCCCCTTTATGAATAAACTTCAAAATTCTCTCATCCCAATGAAATAATTTCTTCTCTTTATTAATATAGCAATATTAGGCTTCACTTTTAAGCTTTTTATCACTAATTCCTCCTTTTTTCCTAATGATAACGCTTTCAAAAGAGCAATTATAAAAATATTTACTCTTTTGAGATTACTCTAAATCATTTTAACATTATAGCATATTATTTATTTTGTTAAAATAAATGAAATTATTTTATATTTTTTGTAAAATTAAACAAAGGCATTTTATGAACTGAACAAGACTACCATATGTCATTATATATTAATCCGGGGGTAATCATTTTGAATACTAGACTACATGACCCATTTAAGACTGCCTTTGATAGCTTAGATGAATTTGCCGACCTTATTAGTCAGGTACTAATGTGCCCTATTACAATTGAGGATGCAAACCACCGCCTACTTGCCTATAGTACACATGATGAACGTACAGATCCAGCAAGAATTTCTACCATCATAGGCCGGAGAGTTCCAGAAAAAGTCATTAATCAATTATGGAAAGAAGGAACGATTCCTGCTTTACTAAAGACCCAAGAGCCTATTCGTGTGAAAAACATGAATGATATAGGGCTTAACCATAGAGTCGCTATCTCTATATGGAAGCATGATGAAGTGATCGGATTTATTTGGGCAATAGAAATTGATAAAACATTAACGGCTGATGATTTCATCCTTTTAAAAAAAGCAGCAGATTCCGCAAAAAATAAACTATTACAGCTTCAGACGAGAAAGAACAAAAAGGAAGAACGTTCACAAGAATTCTTTTGGAAGCTATTAACAGGTCATCTGAAAGCAAAAGAGGAAATTTTCGAACATTTCCATTCATTACAACTTACACCGCCGACCTCTTATGCGGTTCTTGTTTTTCAGTTCCATGAAAATATCACGAACAAAGTAGAGCAATCCATCTCATATCTTTTGAAAACAAATCAACGGATAAAAATTACTCTTTATACAATAGACTGCAATCAATTAATTCTATTGGTATCAGTTACCAATTTTGAAAACCCTTTCAATGAACTTGATCAATTTGCGAAATTCTTTGTCCTGCAAATGAGTGAAAGATATGGAATTAAGGAGATCAAACCAGGATATAGCAGTATTAAAGAGGATTATCAAAAAACAAACAAAGCATATAAGGAAACATTGGCGGTTTTATCAATTAAAGAAAAATTCCCAATTGAAACAAAGGACATTTATAATTATCAAAAACTAGGAATATATCAAATTTTTGATCTTATTTTAGAAAAAAGACAAACCGAAGAATATGAAAATTATTCCTTAAAACTGCTTCATGAATATGACCAAAAACACAACAGCAATTTAATTGAAACATTAGAGGTTTTCTTAAATAAAGATAACAACATTAATGATGCAGCCAAGGAATTAAATGTCCATGCTAACACATTAAATTATCGACTTAAGAGAATCACGGAAATTGGTGATGTAAATTTCAAGGATCCTAACCAAAAAATGATCCTCTACCTAGATTTAAAACTGGAAAAATATCAGGGGATTTGAACTTTTTGTGAAAATCCCCAAAAAGAATGAAAATCTTTCTCTTTTCTAAACAAAGAAATTCTCTGGCAAACATTCTATACTTTAGCCATAGCAAAACACTTTAATGTAACTAGAGGAGGAAATAAGATTATGTTTATAGGTGTACCTAAAGAAATTAAAAATAATGAAAATCGTGTAGCACTAACTCCAGCAGGTGTTGTTTCATTCCTAAATGCCGGCCACACTGTGTTAATGGAAAAGGACGCTGGAATTGGAAGCGGTTTCACTAACGATGATTATGCTAAAGCTGGTGCTGAGATTATAGATAGCGCTGAACAGGTATGGACAAAAGCAAATATGATTATGAAAGTGAAAGAGCCTCTTTCAAGTGAATATAAGTACTTCCGCCAAGGTTTAATTTTATTTACTTACTTACACCTTGCAGCTGAGCCAGAGTTAGCAAAAGCTCTTAAAGAAAAAGGTGTTATCGCAGTTGCTTATGAAACAGTTTCTGTAAACAGGACTCTTCCACTGCTTACACCAATGAGTGAAGTAGCTGGACGCATGGCTGCTCAAATTGGCGCACAGTTCTTACAAAAAAATAATGGTGGTCTTGGAATTCTCCTTGCTGGTGTCCCAGGAGTTAACCGTGGAAAAGTTACCATTGTTGGTGGTGGGATTGTTGGAACCAATGCAGCTAAAATGGCCATCGGTTTAGGTGCTGACGTAACAATTATTGATCTAAGTGCTGACCGTCTTCGTCAGTTAGACGACATTTTTGGAAATCAAATCAAAACATTAATGTCTAATCCTCTCAATATTGCTGAAGCAGTGGCAGAAGCTGACCTTCTAATCGGAGCAGTACTAATCCCAGGTGCAAAGGCTCCTAAGCTGGTTACAGAAGAAATGGTTAAATCGATGAAGCCTGGTTCAGTGATTGTCGATGTTGCGATTGACCAAGGTGGAATTGTTGAAACAATCGACCATGTGACAACACATGACAATCCAACCTTTATCAAACATGGAGTTGTACACTACTCTGTTGCAAATATGCCTGGCGCCGTTCCAAGAACTTCAACAATAGCACTAACCAATGTTACTGTTCCATATGCATTGCAAATCGCAAATAAAGGGGTTTTCAAAGCCATTTCTGAAAATGCTGCATTATATCTTGGCCTTAACGTTGCCAACGGAGAAATCACTTATGAAGCAGTAGCAAAAGATCTAGGGTTTGATTATGTAACAGTCGAAAAGGCATTAGAAAAAGAACTAGCTACGATTTGATTGTAGTTATTCCCCTCAAGAAACTCTTGAGGGGATTTTTGATTAAAGGGGATGGTTTACATGAATCAATTGAGTTACCGCGATACATGGGCTGAAATTTCACTAGACCATATTAAAAATAATTATCTACAGTTTAGGCAGTTTGTTCACCCACATGCAAAAATCATGGCAGTGATTAAAGCTGATGGATACGGACACGGGGCCATTGAAATTGCAAAAACAGCGATTGAAGCTGGTGCAGATTATTTAGCAGTTGCTCTTGTAGATGAGGCCATCAAACTTAGACTGTGTGGGATCACACAACCCATTCTCGTACTCGGGTATACTCCGACACGTTCGATTAGGGCTGCCATTTTAGAAAATATCACGCTAACAGTCTTTAACCATGAAGTATTGGATGAAGTCATTGTCCAAGCTGATAGCTTAAGCAAAACTGCTTCTATTCATTTGAAAATTGATACTGGTATGTCCAGGATTGGCGTTACTTCCAGTGATGATGCACTAATTCTTGCTAAGAAGGCCATAAAAGCAAAAAATGTTTGTCTTGAAGGGGTATTTACTCATTTTGCTAATGCAGATAGTGAAAACTGCGACCTTACATATGCACAGTTTAATAAATTTCAATCAATAGTAGAATATTTGGAAAACAACTGTATTTATATACCCATAAAACATTGCTGCAACAGTGCTGCAACAATGAAATTTCCAGAAATGCATCTGGACATGGTTCGAATTGGAGTTTCCTTGTATGGGTTATATCCAGATGCTTCGTTAAAAAACCACTCCATCCAGCTAAAGCAGGCCATGACCTTCAAAACGAAAATTGCAGCCATAAAAAAAGTAGCAGCTTTACAAGCAATCAGCTACGGGTGGACTTGGAAGCCGGAAAGAGTAAGTCTTATCGCTACCCTTCCGCTTGGATACGCTGACGGACTTTCCCGTCTCCTATCAAACCGTGGGAAGGTTTTAATCCATGGGCAAAAATCCGCTATTGCAGGAAGGGTGTGCATGGATCAAACGATGATCGATATTACAAATATACAAAATTGTTCTGTTGGAGATGTAGTCACCATCTTTGGAGAAAACTGCTCCTCATTTCAGTCCGTGGACGAAATTGCCCATTTAATGGGCACCATCAATTATGAGGTTGTTTGTTTAATTGGGAAAAGAGTCCCCCGAGTGTATGACAACTATAATGACCTATTCAAACCTGCAAAGAATGTACAAAGTAATATATGATTTTAATAACAAAGGCAGCTATTCTTACTAGCTGCCTTTGTTTTGTAGCACCGTGTTTATCTCTCCAATTACATTAGGTCTGCCAATTGAATAATATTCAACTGGATATTTTTTTATAGATTCTAATTGAAAGCAATTTCTCCCGTCAAAGATAACGGGTTCTTTCATTAACTCATGGAAGAGATTTAATGGAACATTTTTAATTTCATCCCACTCAGTTACAATAAACGTAAGGTCAGCATTCATGAGAGCTTGCTCGACCGTATCTGCATAAGAAATTAGCTTTCCTAAAACCTTTTTCACATTTGGAATTGAGACGGGATCATAGGCAATTACTATCGCCCCTTCTTGAACTAGATGCTTGGCTAACTTAATCGAAACTGCTTCCCTGATATCGTCTGTATTAGGTTTAAATGAAAGCCCCAGTAATGCGACTTTTTTTCCACGTAAACTTTGAAATCGGTTCAGGGCCTTTTCCACTAGTTTAAGTTCCTGTCTTTTATTAACTTCAATAACCTCCTCAATGAGGTTAAAAGCTTCTCCCGCATCATTACCCATTTGAACTAGTGCGTGGGTATCTTTCGGCAGGCATGAGCCGCCAAAACCTACTCCAGCCTTAAGAAATGATGATCCGATCCTTGAATCCATCCCCATTCCAAATGATACGTCTTCAATATTTCCGCCAACATGTTCACAAATACTTGCGAGTGCATTTACGTAACTAATTTTTAAAGCTAAGAATGAATTTGATGCTACTTTTATTAATTCAGCACTATTCGTATCCGTTTTAAAAATGGGAATACCAAACGACTGATATAATTCTTCCAACGAATGGAGGGCTTCCTTACTATCAGATCCAATAATGATCCGATCTCCGTGAAAAGTATCATAAATTGCCGACCCTTGGCTGATAAATTCAGGATTGGAAACGATTTGAAATTTAAGACTTGTTTGCAATTCTGATTGAATCCAATTTTTAATTTTTGCATTTGTTCCCACTGGTACCGTACTTTTTGTAACGACAATGACGTTATTTCGCTTTATTGACCTGCCAATTTCTTTAGAAATCTGTTCAATATATTGTAAATCAAGGGAGCCATTTTCATTTTGAGGAGTTCCTACTGTTATCATAATGATTTCAGCCGATTTAAAACCAATAGATGGGCTAGTTGTAAACCGTAACCGCCCCTCTTCCATATTTTTCAACATCAGTTCATTTAATCCTGGTTCATAAATTGGAGGATACCCATTGTTTAATGTGCTTATTTTATGATGGTCCTGGTCTACGCAAATCACATCATGGCCGATGTCTGCTAAACAAACCCCTGTAACTAATCCAACGTATCCTGTTCCAGCAATGGCTATTTTTTTCAATGAAGATTTTCCTTTCCATTTTGAGTATTTCTTATTAATTATTACTCAGTTCATTTCTCCATCCATTTATATAAAATTATTTCATGATAAACTGGATCAAAAAGCCCGTTGGAATGAAAAGCTGCTACCTTTTTAATTTTCCCATCTATTGAAATACCTTGTGATCTAAATCCTTGAATCACTTTATCTGTAAGTAGTACGGTCCTGCCTTGGAAATATTTCGCATCATACCGGAAATATTGATAAGTTTCTATCCTTTTGTGTGTATATGGAACCTCTAAATACTGTAACACCCTCGTTTCTTCCCATGTGTAGAGTATAACAGGTTCATTCATTTTCTCAATAAATGCATTCATTTTATAAACAGCTGGAGGTTCTTTAGCTTCCGTCGCTAATAGGGTTACATTTTGATTTACCTGATGGCCAAGGACGAAAATGCTGAGTCCCACGACTAAAAAAGGGATTCTTTCTGAAAAAAGACGAATACACAGGAAAAATATCAATAAGACCGCAAGCGGGAGCGCATGCCTTGCTTTTTCTACATTTTGAGCCAATAGTGCCCAACCAAAATAACTGCTAAACAATATATAAAGAAGGTTCATAAATGGCCATCTTTTTTTTGTTTTTTTGAACGCCCTAATAAATATATAAATGAGAAGGAAAGTATAAATGACAGCACTAAGCACTGATTCAGTTGCAATACCTGTCCATAGGATGTTCTTTGAGGAAAAAATGATAAATCTATCAAAAAAGCCAATATCAGCTGCCTCTACCGTTCCTCCCCAATCATTGAAATGACCGCTGGTAAACGCTAAAGAAAGCTTAATAAAACCGATTATACTCCCCTCTGAAATGACAAGACCAATTACCCATATTGCTTGAAAGATGACTCCAGAGATCAAGTAAAATATGATCAATTTCATTTTTAATCCATCTTTTTTTACTTTCCAATAAAACAGAAAGATTATACCGATTGCAAAGGGTAAGTATGAAAGGCGAATTCCTAGCATAAGACTCAAAAAACCTAATGGTATTAAGATTGCTCTTGAATCTTTTTTGTTTAAAGCCAATAGAAGGCTCCATAAATACCACCAAAATGCTGCCAGTGCCGCGCCTTCTGACATTGGCTGATTAACGATTATAACACTGTAGCTTGCTGAATAAATAAGTGCTGTAGATAAACTAGCAAATGATCTTTGTATGAATCTCCTGGACAACTTATACATGGGAAAAACAGAACTAGCATAACAAAAGACATTAAAAATCGTTAATGCTTTTGATGGGTCCATTACAAACAGATGAATGAATTTCCCTCCTAAAATAAAAAAGGGATATCCAGGGAAGTGCGGCTGCATAGCCATTAAATCATAGCGCTTCACGGCCAGTGCAAAATCTACCTGATCCCATGAGGAGGTATATGGATTAATAAAATACAGTTGGGATATAAAAACAATAATTATAGCTGCAACACTTATCACTAATAAAAAGGGCCCTTTTAAACCACTTTTGAACAATAAATATCCACCACCTAATCTAGAGAAAAAGTACAAGGCATCGGCCTTGTACTTTTTATGTTCAAAAATTCATTTCACTTGTGTCTCAAGAATTTTAGTTGTCTTTGCATTCGTTTTATTTGTTTGCTTGCTTCCTGCAGGTTTGGAAGAGGTAAGCAATAAAATTGCGACAAAGTATCCGATATAAGCCAATATTTCTTCAATAGAAGGCATAGAAGAATAGCCAAACAGAGCTTTTAGAAATATTCCAATATCCCCGGATAATATCGGAGCCGAACCAGTATCACGAAGGTAATGTGTGTAATCAATCGGATGCTCTGGCAGGAACCATGTAAGATCATACACATGTGGAAGTACACTGCCAATGATATTAAGGTCCTGCATCATGGAAATCGCTTGTACTAGTAGTCCAGCAGATATAAGAATAATAAAAGCACCGGTTAACTTGAAGAAAGTGCTCAAAGGAATCCTCATCGTTCCTTTAAAGAACAAATAAGAGACAATAATTGCTATCACCACACCAGTAATCGCGCCCCATCCCTGCATGGCTGCGCCGATGTTTCCACCTGTAATTGCAGCAAAAAAGAATACGGTTTCTACTCCTTCACGAAGGACGACTAGAAAAGAATGGATTACCATTCCAACAACGTTACCTGTGGAGATGAATTTATTCATTTTCCCTTCCATATTTCCTTTTAAATCACGGCTGTGGCTTGCCATCCAGAAAACCATTTGGGTTAATAATACGGTCGAAACGAGCATAATTCCTATTTTCAAATACATTTCGCTTCCCATTGCAGCGAATCCTGTAAAAACAATTTGGAATAGGAGGGCAACCCCAACACTTGCTAGTATGGCAAGACCTGCTCCTAACCAAACATATTTATTGTACTGCTTATGGTCCACTCTTTTTAGATAGGTAGTTATTATACCAACAATCAATAACGCTTCTAACACTTCACGGAATGTGATTAATAGAGCTTGAATTTCCACAGCCGAGTCCCTCCCCAATGGTGATGTTTCCTAATTTCTATTTTCTTCTTCTGCGGATAACAACTATGATTACCGCTATTATTATACCTGCGATTAATACAAGCGGTACCCAGTTTCGGATATTCGAAATATCCGTCCAGTCTTTTTTTACAGTCCCAGATTCTGTAGCACTTTCAGAAAAATGCCCGACTTCAAGACTTTTTATGTTGAATTCAGTTTTTAATGAGTTTAAAATCTCGTCTTTATTTTCCTTAAATGCGTCTAAATTCGCTTCTTTTTTCCCGACACCAAACAATCCAGGATTCCCTAATGCTTCAAGGGCCTGATCAAAATCGGTTCTGATTTTCTTATCATTCTCAGGTTTTTCAGTTTCCACTTTAGGAGACAACGCATCGTATGTAGCAAAGGCTTTAGCTAGGAGTCTTTTCGTTGTGTCATATTCAGCAAAGTCCTTTTCAATACTCTCTAAACGCCTCGCAATATTTAAAACCAGTAGTTTTTCCATATTGTTAATGGTGGCTTCCTTGTCCTTATCTTTAAGGTTACTCAGAATTAGCTTAGCAGGCTCTTGGCCCATATGCATATCAATCTCTTCTTTAACAGTTTCAAAGTTTTTTTTGGCAGAATTGTAATTGGGAGGATTCTCATCAAGCTTCACTACCATTTCTTTGTACACCTCAGCTACCTTCTCCTCATTCGGATCACCATAGGAATAGGCAAAAGCACTACTTAAAGGAATGCTGTAAAAAATTAATGCGAAAGTAAAAAATAATCCAAAAAATTTCTTCATTAAGAATTTCCCTCCTACATGAATAATGATAATGATTATCATCCTCGCTGTCAATGCAAGGATTTAGAATGTCACATATTTATCATATTTATCTTACTTATTAATCTCCCTTGCTTTCAAAAGGTGTAATTCCCTGTCTCTTGCACCAGATGTTGTCCTATTATGGATCACCTTTTTCACTGGCCTTCTCATTTCTTTTAAAATGGCGGGTAAGACCGATGTCATATAACTACGAAACTTGATAAATGATTCCCCTGCTTTACGGACCTGATATCGAATTGGGACTTCTTTCATCCGAAAGCCTTTTCTAATGAGATTCAGCGTAACAACTTGTGCATAATTGTAATCATGAACAATTTCAGCTTCTTCCATAGCTTGTCTAGAAAAAGCTCTCATCCCAGACTGTCCATCATAAATCCATTTTCTTAGTATAAGCGCTTGTAGAAATGTAAAACAATAATTCCCGATTCTCCTGTTCCACCGCATTCCTTCAATAGTTCCAAGGAAACGGGAACCCATTACATAATCAGCTGTTCCCATTAAGATGGGTTTGACAATATCAGGAATCTGATCAGCAGGGTATTCATTATCAGCATCAATCATGACACCAATATCTGCTCCATTTAAAACACAAAGCTCCAGCCCTTTACGAACAGCAGCACCTAATCCAAGGTTTTTAGCAAAGGTATGGACATAATCTGCCCCTGCTTTCCAGGACTGCTCAACCGTTCGATCATTAGAGCCATCATTTATCACTAAAACCTCTACCTTCACCTTTGGATCGAAATCTCTTGGTATTTTTTGAATGACTTGGGCAATCGACTCTTCCTCATTGAAAGCTGGAAGAAAGACAATTACTTTTTGCTGCTCCATTGATTAAACATCCTTCCTTACTGCCTCTATTAATACTGGTCCACGGCTGTGACTAGGATATGGTGCCCCCAACAAATAGGAAATCGTTGAAGCGAGGGAAACCAAACTATGCTTTTCCTCCACACTTTTTCCTGTTTCAATAGACGGACCATACATAAAGAACGGTACGAATCTTTCACCTTCATCGAGGTGGCCATGTCCTCCAATCCCATCAGCTTGACCATGGTCAGCACAAACAATAAACGTATAATTTTCAAGCTTACCTTTATCTTTTAACCACTCAAAATATTCTTTAACTAAGGCGTCAGCCTCTTCGATTTTTTGAATATATTCGTTATATAATACTCCTCGGCTATGTCCAGTTTGGTCAGTACTTATTAATTGCACAATTTGCAAATCGGGATCCTGTTCTTCCATGATATTTTTCGCCCGATCAATAATTTTACGATCGACAACATTATTGTGCATTACGGCTGTGAATGTCTCTACATCCTTTCCAAAGGAATCAACGAGATGGGCTACCGCTAATAATGAACCCTTTTTCCCTACTTTTCTTAATGTGTCAAATACGCTCTCTACTTTAATACCCTGCTTCCAAACCATATTCGACTTGATTCCATGTTCAAATGGGTAAGTCCCTGAAAACATCGATGAAAAACAAACGACAGTTCTTGCTGGATATACGGTTTCCATTCTAGTATAGTCTGTTCCATTTTTTCTCAAATAGTCGAGAAAGGGAGTGTTCGCTTCTTCAAAACGCTCTTTCCTCATTCCGTCAATGACCATAACAATAACTTTCTTATTAATGGCATCTGTCCGCTCCTCCACATTAGAAGTAAAGGTAGGGATAATCTTCGGCTTCCAATCGAACAGATTTTTATGAAGAATCCAAGAAAACAATAGAATTCCTAAATAGAAGAATACGATGACTCCAATTTCACTTCCCGACCAGGTTTGCTTCTCAATAGTCAAATTCCAAAGTGATAATAACAAAAGAAACTTTGGCAGTTGTTCTTGGGCATTCCCACTTGTTGAATCACTATTTTTTAAAACGAGTTTCCAGAACCGGGTAAAATTCAGCCATGAGGTACCGATGCGCAAATGATAATAAAATGTGCCCCAAAAAAAGACTGTAAAGAAGAAATATAAACCAATGCCAGTAAAAAGCAAACTAAGATTTACATGATCCCAAATGATAAGAAAGGCCGTAAATGGGATCCATAAATAGTTTCTAAGAAATAATGGATAATCGTACAGGTAGTAAATAATTAATAGAGGTAAGATGGCTAATAACCCTAAGAATAGATCTAAACTGTAAGAAGGGGATCCCAACTTAGACAGGGAATAAATCAACATGGTACCGATTGTAAATATTGGAGTAAACGGCTTCCCTTCATTCAGAAGGTTCCAACACCTTGCCGCCACTTTTTCAAAAGAAGATGCTTTTTTCATTTTTGTCTTCCTCTCATTCTTAGAAACACTTTTATTTGTTTAAAATTTGATGCAGGTGAATGAATCACTAGCAAGAAACCAACGAAATAGGAGAAAATAAACTTATAACTATGGCTAATAAGAGCAACCATATATCCATCCTTTGTCGGAAACCCAAAACTTGTTAAAGCCGCAGTCATGACTGATTCGTATGTAGATATTCCCCCAGGTGTAATTTGAAATACCTGCCCACCGACAGTAATAGAATTGACCCAAATTGACTTATAAATAGAAAGACCATCACCTAACGAAGCTGTTACTCCCCACAAAACAGCGCATTCCATTGCCCAGCTTAATCCAATCAAGAAAAAAATATAAACAAAATTCCAGCCCTTAAAGCTTGTTCTTAATAATGAGATATGCTTTTCCACAAAGAGTGGACAGTATTTAAAGATTATAAATCCTCCTATTAGAATGCTTAAACCTAAAATAAGCAATACTCCTAATGACAAGTGGAAGATAAACGCTTTGGAAAAAGCAACAAGTCCTATTATGGAAAATAACATTAGGAACAACATATCAAGCGATCTGAGCACAACTACAGAATGTGCTGAAATATCAGGACTTATGTTTTTTTCTTTCCAGGACAACACCCCGACCCTTACCGCATCCCCAACCTTTATTGGAGTGATATGATTTACGAAAAGACTTAAGAGAATGCCTTGTAAGCAGCTTATAAACTTGGCTTTCTTTCCTAGATATAATCTCCACGCCTCTGCTCTGAGGATAAATGAGGATAGGTAACCCACGGTAACAACTATGATAATCAAAGGATTCCCCAAGAAAAATTTTTTGGACCCATTTAAAAAGTTTTCAGCATGAAAATATCGCAAGGACAACAGGATAAAAATTCCTGCCAAAATGAATCCCATCACTTTAACCAAACGTTTAACTGATTTCCGAAACATGCTTTTTGGCCCATTCTATCGTTTTAGCAAGTCCCTCTGAAAAAGATATAGATGGGGAAAATCCTAGCTGTTGATGTGCCTTCGAAATATCCGCCCATGTGGAATTGACATCCCCTTGGCGAAAACCACCTTGTTTTACAGTTATATCAGGAAAATGTTGTTTTAAATACTCAACTAATTCCTCAATAAAAATCGGTTTACCAGACCCTATATTATAGGTACCGACCCTTTCAGTTTGGTTAAAAGCACTAATGATCCCTGTTATACAATCATCTATATATGTATAGTCCCTAGCCGTTCTATTTCCAAACAATGTAATTTCCTGTTTATTCAGCAAATTTTTAATAAACCCTGTAATGGCCATATCTGGCCTACCCCAGGGTCCATAAACGGTAAAAAAGCGAAGGATAGAAATTTTATAGTCAAATAATGAAGAATAAGCATGGCAAAAGGATTCAGCCCCAAATTTAGCTGCTGCATAAGGAGATACCACCTTTCCCATCGCCATCTCTTCTTGAAGCGGAACGTTCTTTTGTTCTCCGTAAACCGATGAGGAAGAAGCAAAAATAAAATGTTTTACGTTTGATTGACCCGCAAATCGCAGTGCATTAATGGTGGCTTTAATATCGTAGTCAACATACTCATTCGGGGCCGCTATTGAATGTGATACTCCAGGAATGGCCGCTAGGTGTATTACCATTTCTGGCTTGTAGGAACGAAAGATTTCCTTTACTTCCGCTTCGTCATTTAGAAGACTTTTTTGAAAGAAAGCGAACTCTCCTGCTCCACGTGCAAATTCTAGCTGTCGTTTTTTCCTAGCAACAGAATAGTAAGGATGCAGTTCATCGATGATTAAAACCTCATGGCCTTCCGTTAACAATTTCCTTGTAAGATGGGAGCCAATAAATCCTGCTCCGCCAGTAACAATTACTTTCAATGTATAACACCTCTATACCTAGTTGGTCATCACGACTTATTATGTACATTATTCTCTCATATCAGAGAAAAAAGGAAAAACCTTGCGTAAGTTAACAAGGTTTTTCCTCTGCATTATTTCGCTTTTTCTACGATAGTATTCAGAGTGGAAATTAACTCGTTCAATTGTGCTTCACCAGCAGCTTTATCTTTGGCTTTTGCTGTTTCAACATATTTCTGTGCTTTTTCAGTTAATGTCTTATAACCATCTTCTCCAAGAAGGGGCTTGATATCTTCGCCGATGATATCGATGAATAACGCACCCTCTAAACCAGTGATAACAGCTTTATCTTCACCTAATAATTCTTTACTCTCACCATACTCAGAAATGGCAATTTTTGCAAAACCACGAACAAAAGCTTTATTAACAGCAGCTGGATCAACTGCTTTTACATCAGATTCAAGATTGAATTGTTTTTCAATTAATGCAGTTTCATCAGCTGCATGTTTGTTCAAATAGCTATATAAAGATTGGAAGAATGCCCAGCCTTCTGCCTGTTCTACTTTGGCTAAAGCAGCATCTTTCCCCGCTTCAGCTGCAGCCTTTGTTGCATATCCATTTGGAAGTGCACCCGTTGCAAGATAGAAGGTCTTCATTAACGTTTTGTCAACCACTTGCTTACCTAAGTTAAAGCTTAGTTGATCATTGTTTTTAATTGCTGTTTCTATTTCGCTAAATCCACCATCAATTACACTGACAAGGTTTGTTCCATAGGCAGCATCACGCTTTTCTACAGTTGATTTTAGAATGGCATAATATCCTTTTGCTTCTTCTAATTCTGCATTGACTTCTTCAGTTTTACCCCATTTTTCAGTTACTTCTGTAAAATCGTGTTTAATAGATGTATAAAATACCTTTTGCATTAATTTATCAAAGATTTGTTTAACGACTACTTTGTCCATTGAACCGTCTTTACCTGCTGATAGAGCTGCAGTGATTTTTTCATCAATTGTATCTTCAAATTCCGCGTCTCTCTTTTGAACTAACTCTTTTAAATTCGAATTATATAAATCTGTCACTTTGTCAAAATCAACATCTTTACCTTCTTTTGCTTTTTCAAGTTCCGTAATAGCTTCTTTAAATACATCAGCATACTCTACTTTTTCTTTTTCTTCTGCTTCTGCTTCTTTCTTCTCTGATACTTTTTCCTTGTTCTCTACCTTTGGTTTACTAGCGGTTTCTTCCGCTTTCCCACAAGCTCCAAGAACTAATGAAAGGGCTGCCATTGCTGCTAGAAGTTTAAATTTGATTGACATTGTGATTTTCCCCCGGTTTGTATAATTTTTATATTTGATAATGATTATCATTCACAACTCTGATTATAAAGAGAATGATTATCAGTGTCAACTTGTTTTATTATATTTAACTAAATAGTCACATTTTTAACCTATATATATTAAAAAGCCATCTTGTCTTTACAAGATAGCTTTAACACACAATAAAACTCGACTTTTATTTCGCTTTATCTTTAATTGTTTCCTCAAGGTCACTCCAATTTATAATTCTCGGTAAATTTAAATGCCGATTATAGGATTGATCCCTGAGAAAAATTTTAATTGATTCGTTTAATAATGTATTTAAAACCTCTGGTTTATCATCAAAATAATAATCGAGTTTTAATTTTTTAATGATTTCTACCTTTTCATGATCCTGCATTCCATAAAAAAACCTCTCCTCATGAACAGGAAAACCGTTTTCTTTTAACCATTCTTTCGTTCTTTCCCCATGTTCTTTGGGCCTAGCCGTAATATAAAAGATTTCATGCCCCTTCTTCTCTAGTTCTTGTAAAGTTTCGACAGCATCTGGAAAAGCAGGACATGACGTATAATAAATTTCTTCTAAAGAATTACGCCACATTTCTTGCCCTTGTTCATCTGTTAATCCAAAGGGTTCATGTATCTCTACTCTTTTTAAGCTTTGAAAAACTTCGATCGGAACATTCTGATTCAACCTTTGATTGTAAATGTTAAAGGCATGCTCGCGTAGATTTATTAATGTATCATCGATATCAAAACCAAATCTCATCACATAATTCCCTCTTTTGAATAAATCGGATAGCCAATAAATTTAAAGTCTTTTCCAATTTTAATGATCGATGTATCCACTAAATCCACTGCATCAGACATTTTCTCTATTCCTGCCCCCTCTAAGAAAGTAGGTGCATCCTTTCCACCAATTAATTTGGGTGCAAAATAAAGAATTACTTTATCAATACATTTATTTTCAAGAAAAGAAGCATTTATGGTGCCCCCTCCTTCAATTAATACGGATGAGATAAGGTGCTCACCTAATATTTCCATGACATCTTTAGGATCTACTTTTTCCACCCCATTGGTAGGAAAGACTTTCATTCCTAAGGACTTTAATGTTTTTTCCTTATCCTGATCATATTTCTGACACGTAAATATCCAAGTTTCAGCAAGGTTATCTGTTACAACTTTTGAATCTATAGGGATCTTTAAAGTAGAATCCAAAATAACACGAATTGGATTTCTTCCATTTGGAATTCGCGCTGTCAATTCTGGGTTGTCTTTTATTACTGTATTAACCCCTACAAGAATAGCCATATTTTCATTTCTCAGAAGATGGACATCATGTCTGGATTGTTCCGAAGTTATCCATTTACTGTTTGATGCATAACTGGCTATTTTACCATCTAAAGTAATCCCTGATTTTAAGGTGACAAATGGTTTTTTCTCCACAATGAATTTATTGAATACTTCATTCATCTTTTGGGATTCCTCTTGATGAACCCCGATTATTACTTCAATTCCTGCGTCTTTTAGAATTTTTACTCCATTCCCTGACACAACAGGATTTGGATCAAGTGTGGCAATTACGACTGTTTTAATACCGGCTTCTACTATTGCAACAGCACATGGGCCTGTCCTGCCATAGTGGGAACATGGTTCTAATGTAACATAAATGGTTCCGCCTTTTGCTGCTTCGCCAGCCATACGGAGAGCGTGAATCTCAGCATGAGGCTCGCCAGCTTTTAAATGGGCTCCGATTCCCACTACTCGGTTATCATTCACAATCACAGCCCCTACTAGTGGATTTGGGTCTGTTTGGCCTTTCATTGCACTAGCATTTTTAAGAGCTAACTCCATATAGAACTCATGGTTAGTCATTTGGACAAGTCCCCTTATCTCCTATATGACCTGACTTATTTACTTTTGTCTGCAGGTATTTTTCGTTATACTCTGATACATCTCCCCACAAAGGCTTTCTGCCTGCTACCACTAAACCAGCACTTTTTAATGCTTCCAATTTTTTTGGATTGTTAGTCATAAGTGTGACTGGTTTAGAGCGTAATGCTTTAAGGACTTGAATAGCATCCCCATAGTTTCTAGAATCATCGACAAAACCAAGGCCTTCATTTGCTTCAACCGTGTCATAGCCGTTTTCTTGAAGAACATATGCCATTGCCTTACTGAATAAGCCAATTCCTCTTCCTTCGTGGTTAGCTAGATAAAATAATGCCCCTGTTCCATGTTCGGAGATCATTTTCATTGATTGTTTTAATTGGAATCCACAATCACATCGCTTGCTTCCAAATATATCTCCCGTATGGCAGATGGAATGCATTCTAATAATGACATCATCTTCATATTCAAAGTCACCATATACTAAAACGCTTGATTGTTGAAACTCTGCTAAATTTGCAGAAGATAACTTATCAATAATTCTTTCAAAATCCTCTGTTACCTCATCACAATTTAGCCAACAATACCATTTGAAGACAACTGTTTCTCCGTATAAATTAACGGGAAGCCGGATCGGTCCTACTAAATATATCGCACCTTTTTCTGTTTTTATTAATTGAATCTTGTCTTCTAAAACTGAAAGAACTTTAGAGTTAAGAGCTTGTTTCATTTATTTATCCCCTTTTTAAGAATAGTTTTAACAACATTAACAAATACATTCATGAAATGATTTCCTCTCTCCTATTACGCATAAATAAAAATAGGCTATCTTGATAGTACAAGATAGCCTCAAGAAATTACAAATATTTACGATGGACTCCTTTACCATCATAAGAAAATAACATTTTTCTATCTTCAATCATCGATTCGATATGAACAGGTCTGCCCCAAAGCTGTTGGATATACGGAAGAACTTTTTCTAGATATTTAACGTCGAGTTCCACCCCTTCATACCAGTGTTTTAGATATAGTTCCCCATTTTTTAAATAATCGCCATCATTGACAGTGATGTAAGGGAAACCTCCATTTACGCGCATATTTACAAGTTGATCACGAATCTGTTCCCATTGTTTATCAACAATTTTGTAGTCTCTTCCTTGTTTTTGGAAAAGATACATATCTTCTCGCATGACAAGGTCCTTATTTAAGTAATTGCGAAGAAAAGATATATCGGATTCTACTTCACGGACCTCAAACATTTTTTCCCGCCCTGATCCTGGAACCACGCCTCTTCGCTTCATCTCTTCGGTTGGATTGTTATAGCGTTCTTCAATATCCTCAAAAATCTTTATTCCAAGGTAATAAGGATTAATGCCCGTTTTTGATGGCTGTACAACTCCCGCATTCAATTTAGCAAACTCGATTGCCTCACCGCTCGTTAAATCCATTTCCCGTAAAATTCGTTGATGCCAATAGGAAGCCCAGCCTTCGTTCATAATTTTCGTTTCAAGCTGCGGCCAGAAGTAGAGCATTTCCTCCCGCATCATAGTTAAGATATCCCGCTGCCAATCCTCTAACTCTCTGCTATATGTTTCAATAAATAGCAACAGATCCTTTTCTGGCCTTGGAGGAAATTTCTTTTTCCGCGGTTGATTGGTCTCCTTTTTATCTTTTTCATCCAATCTCCATAGATCATCGTATGGCGTTGCTACTTGAAGCTCTAGGTCATCATCTTCCTCGTCGTCTCCAATGGACCAAGATAACTTAGGCCTCATAAGCGATGGGTCTATATGTTCATCAATAGCCAATACCGCATCTAAAAAGGTTTCCACCTCTTTTTTACCATATTGAACTTCATATTGATGAATTCTTTCTGCTGTGGCAGCCATACTTTCGACCATATCACGTTTTGTATTTTGAAAACGAACATTATTTTTAAAGAAGTCACAGTGTGCTAAAACATGGGCAACAATTAGTTTATTTTGAATAAGTGTATTGGAATCAAGCAAAAAAGCATAGCATGGATTTGAATTGATAACTAATTCATAAATTTTACTCAGCCCTAAATCATAATGAAGTTTCATTTTGTGGAATTGCTTGCCGAAGCTCCAATGTGAAAATCGGGTTGGCATACCATAAGCCCCAAATGTATAAATAATTTCGGCAGGACAGATTTCATAACGCATTGGATAAAAATCCAAACCAAACCCGGTTGCTATTTCAGTGATTTCACTGATCGCATATTCGAGTGAATTACGACCTTCCACATCCATTTTGCCATTCCCCCTTTTCCTCTTACCACAATGTATGAAGGAAAAAGGGGAATGATGAAACAAGATAGAAAAAACAATAGGCTAGTATTGCTTTAATCAGAGATTTTTTTGGCTTCCACTGCAAGCTTCAAGCCAACATGTCGATTCCGTTTCCATTCCTGTTTAAAAATTGAGATGGGGGGATTTGTTTCGCCAACTAAATAACTAATTTCAATGGTCATGGCCGGTCTGTGATAAGTAGTGATAAACCAATCCGTGAAACCGCCTCCCACTGCGTTTTTTTCAGGTTTGGCTAATTTATAGCCAGTTAATTTCGAAATTTTTTTAGCAACAAGTTTATCACGTGTAAGATGCTTGCCATTTTTATAATTCCAATAAATTTCTCTTCCCGCTGTATGATAAGCAACTGCAATTGAAGGGTTAATTTCCTTAATAAATTTCGTTAAGGAGAGTACTTCTTTTGATTCTAATGGTTGTTTTCCTTTATAAAGTTTATAGGAGGGTGAAACAGGATCAGGATTAAGATTTTCCCACCCAGCTGGATATTGCCTATTTAAATCTATGCCCATGCCGTTTGCTTTCCATCGGTTAAAGTTATCTGATCCTTCATTTATTTTCACCAAAAGTTTCTGATGTGTAGATGGAAAACTTTTAAGATCATTCTGTTGAATGGCCACTCCATCTGGATTTAACATTGGCACAAACCATAATGATACTTCATTAAGAATATGATTGGATTTAAATCCGAAAAGGCCCTTCTCCTCATAGGAAGCTGCATAAGACTCAAGCATTTTCATTAACATTAAGCTTGTCAGCCACTCCCGCCCATGATGCGAGCCAATCAAAACCACATTTTTCTTGCCCTTTCCGAGCTTGATTGCCCAAATATCCCGCCCAAAGTGAGACGTTCCGATCGATTTGATTTTTATTTTCTCTTGATACTTTTCGTTAATTATTGAAAGGTCATTTTCTAACATTTCATAAGTATACGGTTTATCAGCTTTGACAATTTTAGCGCTTGCGACATTTTCCAGTTGTAGGGATAAAAAGAGCATGACACAAATTATAATTTTAACCATAGCGCCTCCGCCTTGTTCATAATGACAAGAATATATACAGGTAAATGTTGAAAAACGCGTAAACAATGGGTGTCCAACATTTGCTGTGAAAGTTATCGTCTAAATATCATACAATAATCTCAACTCCTAATAAGGAGGAGATAAAAAAAATGAATAAAATGGATTATGATCGAGCTTTATATTATACACATCGATCTGAGTGGGATAATTTGCTGATTTTAATGGTACGAACAAAAGACCAATTTTTATCGAAAAGAATTGAACAATTCCTGCATGCCTACAATTTCGAACGTGATTACAGTGTAATTGAAACCAAACTATATAACCTTCTTCGCTACATTGACCATGCGAATGAAACCGTAGAGCCTGACCCTAATGAGATACCGATGTATAGTCTTTCCTAAAATGATAAGTGAATACAATTTCTGCCTGAGAAACTTTTTACAACCGGACCGAAGAATTCCACCAAAAAAACACGGCTTCCTGAAATGGAAGCCGTGTTTTAATTTATTCTTTTCATGATGATGTTCTTAGATCTTATTAAAATGGGATTAAATTTCTTGAACCATTTTCATTTTATCGTCAACTAAAGCCATAAAATCATTTTCAATCGATTTTAGTTTTATCTTGCTTTCTTCTAAACTTTTACTATTGACTCCAAAATAGAATTTCACCTTCGGCTCTGTTCCTGATGGTCTTAAACAAACCCATGAACCATCCTCGAAAGTATATTTTAAAACATTCGATTTTGGTAAATCAATTTCTTCTTCTCCATTATTCTTTACACGGATGCTTGTTAAGTAATCCTCCGTCGTGAAGGTAGTCAAGTTTCCAAGACTCGTAATTGGCTCTGATCGGAAAGAAGCCAATAATTGTTGGATTGTCTCCGCCCCTTCCTTTCCTTTTAAGGTTAAGGAACGTAGGCCTTCTTGGTAATAACCATACTTTTCAAATACTTCCATCATTCCTTGATAGAGGGTTTTTCCTTGTTTCTTATAAAAAGCACACACTTCGGTTGCTAGTAGAGCCGCTTGGACTGCATCCTTATCCCTAGCAAAGTCCCCAATTAAATAGCCATAGGATTCTTCATATCCAAATAGGAATTTCCGATCACCTGATGCCTCATATTCATTGATCTTTTCAGCGATAAATTTAAATCCGGTTAAGACATCAACTGTTTCTAAATCAAAAGCTGTAGCAATTTTCCTGCCAATTTCTGATGTAACAATAGTTTTTAAAACAACTCCATTTTCCGGGAGTGTTCCTTTTTCCTTTTTCTGTGTGATAATGTAATCAAGTAACAAAGCACCTGTTTGGTTTCCTGTAAGAACAACATATTCTCCTTCAGGATTGCGCACAGCAATACCTAATCGATCGGCATCGGGATCTGTAGCAATGAGAAGATCCGCTCCTACTTCTTTTCCATCACGAATGGCCAATTCAAAGGCTGCATGTTCTTCAGGGTTAGGACTTTTTACAGTCGAGAATTCCGGATCTGGAAGTTCTTGTTCTTTAACGATTGTTACATTTTTATAGCCCAATGCAGATAAAGCCGCACGGACAGGCTTATTAGCAGTTCCATGTAAAGGGGTAAAGACGATTTTAATATCAGTTTCTTCAGCAAGGTTTGGATTCTCTGAAATAGTTCTTAATTTCTCAATATAAGCATTATCAATTTCAGCACCGATCGTTTTAATTAATCCGGCAGCTCTTAAGTTTGCTTCACTATCAACCTCAATTAGTAATTCATTCTCGATCTCATTTACCTTGGCAATAACCTTATCTGCTCCATCTGGAGGAAGTTGGCCGCCATCTGAACCATATACCTTAAATCCGTTATATTCAGGCGGATTATGGCTTGCAGTGATGACAATTCCTGAAAAGGCATTTAAATATCTTAGCGCAAATGATAATTCAGGGGTAGGCCTTAATTCTTCAAATACATATGTTTGGATTCCTTTTGAGGCTAACGTTTTAGCGGCCTCCATTGCAAATTCTGGTGACTTATGACGGGAATCAAAAGCAATCACAACACCGCGTTGTTTCGCTTCTATACCTTGGTTTTCTATGTATCCCGCTAAACCAGCTGAGGCTTTGCGCACAGTATAAAGATTCATTCGGTTAGTACCAACTCCGATTTCGCCTCTCATACCACCAGTTCCAAATTCTAAATTCTTATAAAAAACCTCTTCTAGCTGCCCTTCATTCTTCACTATTTCTGTTAATTGATTTCTTAATTCAGCATCTAATCCTTCAAATTCTATCCAACTTTTTGCTTTCTTCTTCCAATCCATAGGTGTCCCCTCCAGTTTCTGTCTACTCTATATTGTTTCTAATTTCATGTTTGTTACTCCTTTAAAAATCTACTGAAATTAGCCGACAATTTTCGCAGTAATATATAATTGTTAATTTCTTTCCTTTTACTATATTACCTTAAAATTACTCATTACTAATAGAAAAAAAATAAAAGCCTGCAATTTTGCAGACTTTTTTGTTTATTATACTAGCAACTCATTATCAGCATTAGAATAAATACTTAGCATGTTTGCTCTGATACATTTTGCCTCTTCAAAATGTTCATATTTAAATGGAAAAAATAATCCAAATTCCTCTAAGGTCTCAACATTCTTATTAAATAATAATGTATACTGAACATCAAGTTGAGAGGCCTCAAGAATAGAGATTAATGTTTGAATACTTGTCATTACCTGAAAGGCATCTTTTAATGTATTAAAATCTTCAGATGTATGCAAAACCTTTAACTGTTCAAATTGATTAATTTCCTCATCGGTATAGTAAAGAGGAAAAATATCCGAATAGATGTACCTCACCAGTTCATTAATTTCTTCTTCCTGACTTGGTGTGGAGGCAAAAACAATTTTCACTTTTAACCCACCTTTGCCATCGCTTATTTCTGTCTGATTGTATATCATAAGAATAACATAACAAAGACTGTATTTACGGTGGTAATTATAACCTGAAGGAGAATTAAATGCTAAAAACAATGCGAATGGGTGAATGGTTTCAACTAACGATTCCTTTGGAATGGAATGGAAATACCATTGCTGATATTTTTCGAAACGTATGGGGAGCCCCCAAAAAATTAACTCATTCTTTTAGAATGGAAAATAAGGTTTTACTAAATGGGGATCAGGCTAACTGGAATATCCCTCTTAGTCATGGTTCGAAGCTGCAAGTTAAACTTTTTGAGGAAGAAGAATTACTAATCACACCAAACTATATAGATGTCGACATCCTTTATGAAGATGACCATGTATTGGTTCTTAACAAACCGCCATTTATGAATACCCATCCGAATGACCCAAACGCCGATCTATATACCCTTGTTAATGCGGTGCAATTTTATCTGCAATCAAATGGGGAAATAAGAAACATTCGGCAGGTTCATCGATTAGATCGCGATACATCAGGTGCCATCCTTTTTGCTAAACATGCTTTAGCTGGTGCTATTTTGGACAATATGCTCGAAAAACGGGAGATTAAAAGAACCTACATTGCTTTGGTTCATGGGATAGTTAAACATAGAAGCGGAACAATTAAGGATCCAATCGGCCGTGACCGCCATCATGCAACCAAAAGAAGAGTTTCTCCAACAGGTCAAGAGGCACTTACCCATTACATGGTCTTAAAGGCAGACAAAGACAAACAACAATCCTATGTTAAATGTTGGCTCGATACTGGGAGAACCCATCAAATCAGAGTTCACTTAAGTCATCTCGGACATCCTTTAGTTGGAGATACTTTGTATGGCGGGAAAGCAATTATTAAAAGACAAGCACTACATGCAGCAAAGCTTGAGTTGATTCACCCATTTACTCAGGATAAAATTGTATGTCATGCTCCATTTTTAGATCAACCTGCTATTTTTAAAGATATTGACATATATTCAATTTAGGTTATTGAACCACAAACCATTGAAAAAGCCTCCTGATTTAGGAGGCTTTTTCAATGGTTATTTATCTGTTCTTCTAAAGGCTCTCAAAATGAAGCTTAGCAGCAATACCAGTACTGCAGAACCAATGATTGCAGGTACTATTGCAAAATCAGCCACATGCGGCCCCCAGTTACCTAAAATCGCTGTCCCAAGCCACGCCCCAACAAATCCAGCTATGATGTTACCAATGATGCCGCCCGGTATATCTCTTCCAACGATGAGGCCTGCTAACCATCCAATAATCCCACCAATAATTAATGCCCAAATGAAACTCATTTAGAACACTCCTTTTTAGTATTCAATTATTTGTCTCAGGCAGTATTGGAAAAGCAACTTAATTTTCATGCTACCTGTACTTATAAAGTACCCTATTTTCATTTTTATACTCAGAAAAGAAAAAATCTTACAACCTTCCTTTAATACATAAATCAATGAATTTAGGTAAAAGTAAAAAGGTCTCCATCTTAAAAATGAACTATTCAAAAAATTCTAATGTTAAGTTTTTGTAAAGTTACATAGAATTTGTTTCTTTCTTCGACATTTTTCAGATAAAATATCTAAGTTGGTCTACAAGACGTTTTAAATTAAAATGGGGGTAATTACATGGCATTTAAAAAAACTGATAAATTTATGGCATTACTTAGTAATATTTCTACGAACCTTAAAGAAAGTGCAAATTTCTTCACAGATTATAAATTAAAAAATGTGAGTGATTTGAAAATTTTCTCAGAGAAAATGAAGGAACTTGAAACCAAAGGAGATTCATTCGTACATGAAGTAATCAAAGAATTGAATGATGCCTTCATCACTCCAATTGAACGTGAAGATATTCTTCATCTAGCGATGAGTATGGATGATGTACTGGATGGACTTGAAGGATGTTCGGCATTATTTGAAATGTACTCGATTACGAATGCAGATGACTATATGAAGAAATTTGTCGATGCTATTCAAGCCAGTGTTCATGAAATTGACAAAGCGGTTGAACTGCTTTCAAATAAAAAGTTACAACAAATAAGAGAACATGCGATTAAAATAAAAGATTATGAATCCAACTGTGATAATATCTTACGCCAGTCGATTAAAAATTTATTTACGGTTGAAAAAGATCCAATCCGTATCATTCAATATAAAGAAATCTACGAAAATCTTGAAGATATCGCAGACTATTGCCAAACCGTTGCTAATACACTTGAAACCATTATCATGAAAAATGCTTAAGGAGCAAAAATATGAGTGTTGTATTAATTCTAACGATTTTAATTGTAATTGGTGCCCTTGCATTTGACTTTATAAATGGATTCCATGATACTGCAAATGCAATCGCTACCTCTGTATCAACAAAAGCCCTAAAGCCACGCCAAGCAATTTTGCTGGCAGCCGTTATGAATTTTGTTGGTGCTTTGACATTCACAGGTGTAGCCAAAACCATATCTAAGGATATTGTTGATCCATTCTCACTAACTGGTGGTCATACCGGATCAATTGTTATTTTTGCGGCGCTGCTATCGGCTATTATTTGGAACTTACTCACATGGTATTACGGTATTCCAAGCAGCTCTTCCCATGCAATTATTGGTTCTATTGCTGGTGCGGCTATTGCTGCCAAAGGATTTGACGTAATAAAAGCAGAAGGTTTTATAAAAATCCTTGAAGCATTAGTCCTATCACCGATCTTAGCTTTCACAGTTGGTTATATTGTTTACAGCATTTTTAAAGTCGTGTTTAAGAACTTCAATTTAACAAAGACAAACCGAAACTTTCGTTTTATACAGATTGCTACTGCGGCATTACAGTCCTATTCACACGGAACAAATGATGCACAAAAATCCATGGGGATTATCACCATGGCTCTGTTAGCTAATGGTTATCTGCATACTGATGAGGTTCCTTTTTGGGTACAGCTCTCTTGTGCGATTGCAATGGGACTTGGTACCTCGATAGGCGGATGGAAGATCATTAAAACAGTAGGCGGGAAAATTATGAAGATCCGTCCGATTAATGGTGTTGCAGCGGATTTAACGGGTGCAGCGATCATTTTCGGGGCCACCTACATCCACTTACCTGTCAGTACTACACACGTCATCTCTTCAGGGATACTTGGTGTAGGTGCTTCGCATCGTCTTAAAGGAGTAAAATGGGGTACTGCTCAGCGGATGTTAATTACCTGGGTCATTACATTACCAATAACTTCCTTGTTAGCAGGTATAATTTATTTTATTCTGAATATCTTCTTTTAAAAAAACAACCAGGAATTTTTTCTCCTGGTTATTTTTTTTAATCCTTTATAATAGTCATTTTTTTGGTGATATCACTTCTAAATGCCTCGAATTTTCATATTTTTATGTTAGAGGACAAGTTTTGAGGTGAGATTGTGAAGGAAAAAATTGCAGCTATGCTGCTTGGGAGTTTGCTATTGAGTCTTGGGGTAAATGGATTTTTAGTTCCCTATCACTTACTAGACGGAGGGGTAATCGGCATAGGGCTACTCATTCATTATTTTTACGGATGGCCGACTGGTCTAAGTATTATCCTTTTAAGTCTACCTTTATATGTCTTAGCCTGGTTTTTTGAGCGACGCTACTTCTACTATAGCCTCCACGGACTGATCATTTCTTCGTTTTGTATTGATTTTCTTTCATTTATGAACGGTAAAATACAATTGGGTATATTACCAAGTACAATAATTGGTGGATTACTTGTCGGCATTGGCATCGGTCTTATGCTTCGTTATGAAACAAGTACGGGTGGGACTGATTTACTGGCTCAGATTCTAACCAAATTTACTTCAATAAATGTAGGTATCATTATATTCTTAATTGATGGTCTAGTCATAACGAGCGGCATTCAAATAGTCGGTTTAGAAAATTTTTTTTATTCCCTTCTTACGATCATATGTGTCGGCTTTATGACGACCTTAACTGTTAGTGGTAATAATAATGAGCATTTTCCTTACTATTAAAATGGCTTTGTTAAACTTGCCTGTTGATTTCCGTTCCAGGCACTTCGCTTTCCGCGGGCGGTCGGTGAGCCTCCTCGGCGCATTCGCGGAGGGCACTGAAAAAGTCCCTTGTTTTATAGCAGTTGTAGGTTGATTTTATCAACTCTTCAACTGCTTTTTATTTTATAATTGTGGTAATAAAACATTTTAGGTGGTATACAAATGATTTCCTTTCAAGATTCATTCAAT
>NZ_JAGGQW010000032.1 GCF_018613065.1 Bacillus sp. ISL-7
GCCCATCTGTAAGTGTCAGCCGAAACCGACTTTCAGCTTTTCCTCATGAGAGGAAAAGGATTATCCGGTATTAGCACCGGTTTCCCGGTGTTATCCCAGTCTTACAGGCAGGTTGCCCACGTGTTACTCACCCGTCCGCCGCTAACCAACAGGAGCAAGCTCCTATTGATTCGCTCGACTTGCATGTATTAGGCACGCCGCCAGCGTTCGTCCTGAGCCAGGATCAAACTCTCCAAGAAAGTTGATTAGCTCATTTTGTTACGTTGGCTTAGTTTCTTAATTGAAACTAAAAATTTTGTTTGTTTGCACGATTTTGTTTGTTTAGTTTTCAAAGAACAATTTTCTCTATCGCCTAAAAGCGACTTTATAATCTTACCAAGTTATCAATGTAAAGTCAATAACTTTTTTTATTTCTTTTATCTTGTCATCACTGCCTCGCAGCAACAGATATTAATATACCACCATTAAAGACCTAGTGCAATAGTATTTATTATTTTTTTATATAAAATTACGAAGTAAAAATATTCTAACTCTTCAAGGCTACAAGCAATAAAAAAAGTGCCAGTGGCACCGGCACTTTCTAAAGATATTACTTATGACGCATTAACGGGAATAACAGTACGTCACGGATAGATGGTGAATTAGTCAGCAGCATAACTATGCGGTCTATTCCGATTCCTAATCCTCCAGTAGGCGGCATACCATACTCCAGAGCTTCAACGAAGTCATCATCCATCATATGGGCTTCGTCATTCCCTTGTTCTCGTTCCTTTAATTGCGCTTCGAAACGTTCTCTTTGATCAATCGGATCATTAAGCTCTGTAAACGCGTTTGCATGTTCACGCGCTACAATAAATAATTCAAAACGATCTGTAAATCGCGGATCCTCATCATTTTTCTTCGCAAGCGGCGAAATTTCTACTGGATGGCCGTAAATAAACGTAGGCTGGATTAACATTTCCTCTACTTTTTGCTCAAAGAATTCATTTACAATGTGACCATAAAGCATGTTGTTATTAATTTCGACACCATGTTCTTTAGCAAGTTCACGAGCCTCTTCCACACTCATCTCTTTCCAGAAATCTGCACCCGTGTATTCCTTGATGGCATCAACCATGTGAAGTCTTTTCCATTCCGGTTTAAGGTCTACTTCATAATCCCCATATTGAATTGTAGTGGAACCAACTACTTCTTTAGCAATGTGGGCGATTAAATTCTCAGTAAGACTCATGATATCGCGATAATCTGCGTAGGCTTCGTAAAGTTCAATCATTGTGAATTCTGGGTTATGACGGGTAGAGACCCCTTCATTCCGGAATACACGGCCAATTTCATAAACCTTTTCTAGACCGCCGACAATTAACCGCTTTAAGTGAAGCTCGATGGCAATCCTCATAAACAACGGCATATCGAGAGCATTATGATGCGTAATGAACGGACGTGCGGACGCACCCCCAGCGATAGAATGCATCATAGGTGTTTCAACTTCTAAATAACCATGGTCATCTAAATAACGACGCATCGATTGAATAATACGGCTTCTCGCAATAAATGTCGCCTTACTTTCTTGGCTCATAATTAAATCCAAATAACGCTGACGGTAGCGCTGTTCTACATCTTTAAGTCCATGGAACTTATCAGGCAGCGGACGCAATGCCTTTGTTAAGAACACAAAGTTTTCTACCTTTACGGATAGCTCTCCCACTTTTGTTTTAAATAATGTTCCAGTTACCCCAATAATATCCCCTAGATCAGCGGTATCAAATAGTTTGTAATTCTCTTCACCAATAGCATCCTGACGAACATATACTTGAATTTGACCCGTTAAATCTTGAACATGTGCAAAACCTGCTTTACCTTTTCCACGCTTCGTCATAATTCGGCCTGCTAAAGAAACAGACATGTTTTTTGCTTCGATGTCTTCTTTTTCTAATTCTCCATATTGCTCAATCAATTCATTTGTATTGTGTGAACGGTCAAAACGCTTACCAAATGGATCAAGACCATTTTCGCGCATGGTGTTCATTTTTTCACGTCTGACCCTTAATTGGTCATTTAAATCTTCCTGACTCATAAAATCCACTCCAATAATCATTTATTATGTAAAATGCTTTTATTAATCCATCCATTTTTCTACATACTTTATTATTTTACACAAACTTATAGTTTCAGACATCAAAAAAGATCTTAATAAAATAAAAACTGCCAGTTATTTCACTGGCAGCATCCAATTAGTATAGAAAAAGACACTTTAAGTGACAAATTTACCCTACAATCAACTGACTTTGTTCTTTTTCTTCAACTTCTAACACTAAGTCGTTTAATAATGTCACTAAGTGACCTCTTGTTTCACACTCATTAATAGCATTACGAACTTTAGCGTTGCCGCGGACCCCTTTTAAATACCAAGCAGTATGCTTGCGCATTTCGCGAACCGCAATATTTTCATTTTTTAGAGCGATTAATCGGTCAAGATGAAGAATACATACATCAATCTTTTCTCTAACAGTTGGTTGAGGCATTAATATCCCAGATTCTAAATATTGTACGGTACGATAAATCATCCATGGATCTCCTAATGCAGCTCTTCCAATCATGACTCCGTCCACACCAGTTTCCTCGAGCATTCGTTTGGCATCCTGCGGTGTCTGGACGTCCCCATTCCCAATTAACGGAATGTTAAGGTTTTGCTTTACTTCACGGATGATATCCCAGTTAGCTTTTCCTTCATACATTTGAACACGCGTTCGACCATGAAGCGACACAGCCTTTCCTCCTGCGCGTTCGACTGCTTGGGCATTTTTAACAGCAAAAATATGCTGTTCATCCCAGCCCATCCGCATTTTCACTGTAACAGGCTTTTCCACTTCCGCAACTACCGCAGAAACCATCTCGTAGATTTTATTTGGATCAAGAAGCCATTTCGCTCCCGCATCACATTTAGTGATTTTTGGAACAGGGCAGCCCATATTAATATCGATAATATCAGCATTGGTATTCTTATCAACAAATTTGGCTGCTTCGACAAGCGTTTCCCTTTTGCCGCCAAAAATTTGCAAACTAAGCGGTTTTTCACGCTCATCGATGTAGAGCATATTCATTGTTTTTTCGTTTTTATAAACGATACCTTTATCGCTTACCATCTCTGCACAAACTAAACCAGCACCGAACTCTTTCACCGTTAGACGGAATGCAGAGTTACATACCCCAGCCATTGGAGCTAAAACTACTGGATTCTTCATTTCAATTTCGCCAATTTTCAACATGAAACTACCTCCTATTCTTTGATGAACTTATTCCTTAGGAGTTAAATCATCTATACTTATTTTTAATGAATGCGCAATTCTCTCAAGCAGGTCAACTGCAGGCAGGCGATTTCCTCTTTCAATCTCTCCTAAGATCGATACAGATACACCTAGTTCCTTCGAAAAGCCTTCTTGTGTAAAGCCCTTTAGCTTCCGATAGGCACGAATCCGTCTTCCCCATTTTTCCGCTTCCATATTCGGACTCCTTCTTTATCAGGTAATTCTTCTAACGATGATTCAAGCAATTTATTTATCTTTAAAAATGGACTGTCGTGAATGATCTCTAAAAGTGGAATAATTACAAAAGCCCGTTCTAACATCCTCGGATGTGGAACTATGAGCCTCTCGCTTTCAATATTTTCTTGGTTAAAGGTAAGAATGTCAAGGTCTATTGTTCGCGGACCCCACTTTATTTCCCTTTTTCTCCCAAGTTCCAATTCGATTTTTAAGCATAAATCCAGCAATTCCATTGGACTTAATGCCGTCTGAATCTCAATTATCATATTCAAAAATAAGTCTTGGTCTTCATAGCCAACCGGATCTGTTTCGTAAATAGAGGAGTAATTTACCAAGTGAAGATCAGAATAGCTTGTTAATTTTTTGATTGCACCCGTTAAATTATCATATCGGTTTCCTAGATTCGATCCAAGGGCAATAAATGCTGTGTTTTCCACTTTTATCTTCTCCTTGTAATTTCTACTGCAACAGACCTGTAATGGCCCGAAATCGGCGGATTTGGCTTAATCACGGTTACTGTAACCTCGGATACAAGTGGAAACCCCATCAGGACGTTTGAAGCAATGCTTTCTGCAACAGCTTCGACTAACTTATACGGCTGCCCCTCGATTATTTCCTTACATACTTGGTATAACTCAGCATAATTTACTGAGTGCTCCAGTTCATCTGTTTCGCCTGCTTTTTTTAAATCAAGGGAAACGGATAAATCAACCTCAAATCGCTGTCCCAGCCGAGTCTCTTCCGGGAAAACACCATGGTAGCCGTAAAACTCCATTCGATTGACATAAATTTTATCCAATCAGTTCACCCTTTCCCATTAGGGCATCCATCATTTTTGCCATCCTGCTCATTTCCTTGACATCGTGAACACGTATTATGTGGCAGCCCTTTTGGATTCCATAACAAATCGTTGCTCCTGTACCTTCCATTCTTTCGTGAACTGGAAGATCTAACGCCTGTCCAATCATTGTTTTTCTGGATGTCCCTAATAATACTGGATAGCCCAGTTTAACAAATGTATCTAAATTCTGCATAGTTAGCAGATTTTCTTGGTAATCTCTCGCAAAACCGATACCAGGGTCGAGAATAATATTTTCATCCGTTACACCTGCATTTTTGACAATCGTTATACTTTCATAAAGATCATTAATGACATCTCTCATGAAAACCTTATAGTTTCGGTCATGACGATTATGCATAAGCACGATTGGAACACCGTAGTCTGCAGCAACTTGACCCATTTTTTCATCGGCTTTTGCCCCCCATACATCATTGATTATATGGGCGCCTGCTTCAATTGACCGCTTTGCCACTTCTGCCTTATACGTATCAATCGAGATTGGTACATCGACATGCTTAGCGATAGCCTCAATTACCGGGATTACCCGTTTGAGTTCTTCCTCGAGGGGAACCGCTGCAAAGCCAGGCCGTGTCGATTCACCGCCGATATCAATGATATCAGCCCCATTTGTGACCATTTCTTTTGCTCGTTCCACAGCCATGTCAACATGATTAAATTTGCCGCCATCTGAAAAGGAATCTGGAGTTGCATTTAAAATGCCCATAATAATGGTCTTTTTACTACTATCCAAGGTATATGGTCCACATTTGATTTGTTCTTGAGTTGCTCTCATACCTAATCCTCCTATACAGGCTTTTTTCACTCTTTTTATCATACATGAAATCTTAATTAGTTTACAAAAAAAAGAAGCATCGGTAAGCCGACGCCTCTCTTTAATTGTCTAATTTCAACGCCCAGCGGCGTTTCCACTTTACTATTTATTCAGCATCATACTGGTAAAGCACTGTACTTAAATAACGTTCACCGTTATCAGGAATAATTGCTAGAACCTTTTTACCTTTTCCAAGTTTCTTCGCAACTTCTAATGCAGCATGGATTGCTGCTCCTGAAGAAATACCACCAAGAATTCCTTCTTCTTTAGCTGCACGTCTTGCTGCAGCAAAAGCATCTTCCGTTCCAACTTGAATCACTTCATCATAAATATCAGTATTTAAGGTTTCTGGAATAAATCCTGCTCCAAGACCTTGGAGCTTATGCGGGCCAGGTGATCCGCCAGAAAGAACAGGTGAATCTGTTGGTTCAATAGCAACGATTTTTATTTCAGGGAATTTTTCACGAAGAACACTTCCTGCTCCAGAGATCGTTCCTCCAGTTCCGATTCCTGAAACAAATGCATCTAATTGATCCATTTGTTCAACGATTTCTTTACCTGTTGTTCTCCTATGAACTTC
Source organism: Bacillus sp. ISL-7 (assembly GCF_018613065.1). The sequence goes on from NZ_JAGGQW010000032.1 coordinate 5,796, forward strand.
AGGATTCGCTTGGTTCTTAAATTGCTGCGGTAAGAAATAACCATGTTCCTGTACTAATTCTTCTGCCTTAGCAATAGCACCCTTCATACCAGCTGGACCAGGTGTTAACACAAGTTCCGCACCGTAAGCACGAAGTAGATTCCTTCTTTCCAAACTCATCGTTTCAGGCATAACAAAAACGGCCTTGTAACCTTTTGCTGCAGCAATCATAGCAAGTCCAATTCCAGTATTTCCACTTGTAGGCTCAATAATGGTATCAACACCAGGTTTAATTAAACCTTGTTCTTCTGCTGCTTCAATCATAGCTAAAGCGATACGATCCTTTACACTGCTTCCAGGATTAAAATATTCAAGTTTTAAATAAACCTCTGCACTATTTTCATCTACTAATCTGTTTAATTTAACGATAGGCGTTTGACCGACTAAATCGGCAACTGAATTTGCAACACGAACCATATAGAGCACCCCTATTCCGAGTAATTTGATTGGATTTATATAATTTAATTTACCAGTTTTATACTTAGTTTGTCAATCGTTTTGTTTGGCTATTTTTACAATATTTCAAATTTTAGAAAGAAAAAACACAGTAATAACATTGTGTTTTTAGTTTCCTTCTTTACCGTAAAACCAATCCACCTGAGCATCATTCCAAAAAGTAGAAGCAGCAGCTGGGGTTTTCATTTGTTCTAGAGCAATTTGGCGCCGAATTTGCTCTTTTACATCTTCAAAGGAATATTTCTTTCCATTTATTTTTCCTTCTAGCTTAATGATCGCATAGCCTTGGTCTACCTTGATTGGCATACTGTAGGCGCCTTTCTTTAATTCCTTAGCTATTTGGATATATTGGACCGGGTAGCGTTCATCTTCCTCACTAAGGTATCCTATATCTCCGCCTTCATTAGCAGAAAACTCCTCAATCGAACGTTCCATCGCTAATGTCGAAAAGTCCGAACCTTGTGCTAATTCCTGTAAGGCCTGGTCTGCTTCTTCCTCTGTACTCACAACAATATGTGATAAATGAAAGGCAGGCAGCACATGAAAAAGCTCTTTATTTTTTTTATAATAGTTACTTAATTCATCGTTTGAGACCTCGACATCTTTTGTTAAAAGTTCCTCTAAAAGGAGGTTGCTTCGGATTTGTTCCTTCCACTTCTCTTCATTCTTTACGCTCTGTTTACTCAAAGAATTATAGGTGGCTTGCAGCATTCTATATTCACGTTCAACATCTTGATTGGTTATTTTAATTTTATATTTCGCTGCCATTTCCTCTATGACCTTTTGATCGACCATTTCTTTTAAAACATCTTTTCCATATCTAGCTTCTAGTTCATTCAGCCATTCTTGTCTTAGGATTGTTTTTTTCCCGACGGTTGCAACTGCCTCTTCATTCATTACTGCTCCGCCTGCCAGATTTGCCTTTGATAAAAAAAAGGCGATTGTTAGGCAATTAACCATGATCAGGGCCGCAATAACCATCCAAAGTTGCTTCCTCCCCAACGTCTCTCCCCCAATCAGAAAAGCGTAAGCACCTTACTTTGCATCCTTTTTCAGTTCTTCTAATTCATCGCTCGAAAAGAGGTACTTTTCATTGCAAAAGTGACAATGAGCCTCAGCCTGTCCATCTTCTTCAATCATGGCATGGATCTCTGCTGCCCCTAAGCTAACAATCGCATTAGCAAAGCGTTCTTTAGAGCAATTACATTCAAAGCCCACTGGCATCGTTTCTAAGACCTTTACATGCTCTTTTCCAAAAAGCTCTTCGAGGATTTGTTCTGGTGTTAAACCTCGTTCAATTAATTTGGAAATGGGCTCAATGGTTTTTAATCTTTCTTCCAGATTTGAAATGATGCGTTCCGGTGTCCCAGGCATTAATTGAAAAATAAACCCGCCTGCTGCCAAAATGCTATCATCGGGATTTACTAAAACACCGACACCCACCGAAGAAGGAGTTTGCTCAGAGGTCGCAAAGTAATACGTAAAGTCTTCTCCTAATTCACCTGATTCTAACGGAACCTGTCCAGAGAAAAAGTCACGCAGACCCACATCCTTGACAACCGCAAGTGTCCCTTCAATACCGACCGCGCGGCGGACATCAAGCTTGCCATTTTCAGTTGATTCAAAATCAACTTCTGGGTTGGTTACATACCCGCGGACTTCCCCTTTAGCATTGCTATCAACAACAATTGGGCCAATCGGGCCGCCACCGTTGATTTTAATTGTTAATTTATCCTCACCCTTTAGCATAGCCCCCATCATTACCCCTGCGGTCATCGTGCGGCCGAGTGCAGCTGATGCCGTCCGCCAGGTTTGATGGCGCCTTTGCGCCTCACTTACCGTTTCTGTTGTACGAACGGCATAGGCTCGAATATTTCCATCATAGGCAAGTGCTTTTACTAGATAATCCTTCATTTATAAACCCCCTTCTAGCTGTTATTCTTTAGGATATCCACGTTTCTCTTATAGATAAGCTGTAAACCTTTTAAAGTTAAAAATGGATCAACAATATCAATAATGGTTGATTCTTGGGCAATTAAATTAGCTAGTCCGCCTGTCGCAATCACCGTTGGCTTCTTCTCGCTTTGCTCCATCATCCTCTTTACGATGCCCTCTACCTGTCCTACATACCCGTAGACAATACCAGCCTGCATCGCCGCCACGGTATTTTTGCCGATTACCCCTTCAGGGCGGGCTATTTCAATTCTCGGCAATTTTGACGCTCTCGAATAAAGGGCCTCTGTTGAAATACCCACTCCCGCGGCAATCGCACCACCCATATATTGGCGTTCCTCATTCACATAACAATAAGTTGTTGCGGTTCCAAAATCGACAATAATCAAGGGACTGCCATATTCGTGGATAGCGGCAACAGCATTAACAATTCTGTCCGCCCCAACTTCTCTTGGATTTTCATATTTAATATTTAAACCCGTTTTAATCCCTGGTCCAACAACGAACGGCTTCACATGAAAATACTTTTGACACATTCTTTCCAGCGCAAACATAATTGGTGGAACGACAGAGGAAATAATAATGCCATCAATATCTGAAAAAGAGAGGCCAACATGATCAAACAATGCTTTAATGTTCATTCCAAACTCATCTTCCGTACGATTTCTATTTGTTTCTACACGCCAATGATATTTAAGTTCCTCACGATCATAAACACCCAGAACAATATTGGTATTCCCTACATCAAATACGAAAATCACATCTATCACTCACTTTTCAGATTATTCTCTTCTATACTGAAAACATAATAACATAAATATGTTTTTTGATAAAAAAAAAAGAGCGCTTCAATGAAGCACTCTTTCGACTATTTATTTATTATCTGTTTCATCAGGAGGGCTAAGCGGCTCAACCTCTTCCTTTTTCGTATTGATATTAACCTTCACGTCTTCTACTTTTTTCGGACCGATTTTAACGGCTTCTAAAGCGACATTAGGCGCTGGCATATGACCATGGTCAACTAAATATTTAATTTGTTCAGCAACAAGGGTTTCAACTTCAAGAAGTGTCTTCGCAATGAGATCAAGCTTGTCACGATTTTCAGTGAGAATGACTTTAGCTCGAGCGTAACATTCCTTGATAATTCTTTGCACTTCCAAGTCAATTTCATAAGCAATCGCATCGGAATAATTTTGCTCATTATGAATGTCACGGCCTAAGAATACCTGACCGCCTGAACCTTGACCAAACTGAAGCGGCCCAAGCTTTTCACTCATACCATATTCAGTTACCATCTTACGAGCAATTCCCGTAGCGCGTTGGAAATCGTTGTGGGCTCCAGTACTTACTTCACCAAAGACAATCTCTTCCGCCACACGCCCACCGAGTAAACCAACAATTTTATCAAGCAACTCAGGCTTCGTCATAAAGTAACGGTCTTCTCTAGGCAGCATGACAGCATATCCGCCTGCCTGACCACGAGGTACGATAGTAACTTTGTGGACCATGTCGGCTTCATCTAGCACCAAACCAATTACCGTATGGCCGCCCTCATGGAATGCAACGATATTACGTTCCTTTTGAGAAATAACCCTGCTCTTTTTAGCTGGCCCTGCAATTACCCGGTCGGTCGCTTCATCAATATCTTCCATATCGATTTTCTTCTTACTGCTTCGTGCTGCAACTAATGCCGCCTCATTCAATAAGTTCTCTAAGTCAGCACCTGAAAAGCCTGGTGTACGCATCGCAATATTCTTTAAGTTTACAGATTCATCTAACGGTTTATTACGTGCATGTACTTTAAGTACTGCTTCACGTCCGATCACATCCGGACGGTCCACGGTAATTTGTCGGTCGAAACGACCAGGACGTAAAAGGGCTGGATCCAAAATATCGGCACGGTTTGTAGCAGCAATAATGATAATTCCTTCATTTGCCCCAAAACCATCCATCTCAACAAGCAATTGGTTCAAGGTTTGTTCACGTTCATCATGTCCGCCGCCTAGTCCAGCGCCACGTTGACGTCCAACTGCATCAATTTCATCAATAAAAATAATACAAGGTGCATTTTTCTTGGCATTTTCAAATAGATCACGAACACGGGAAGCTCCGACCCCGACAAACATTTCAACGAAATCTGAACCGCTTATCGAGAAAAACGGAACGCCAGCTTCTCCTGCAGTGGCTCTAGCAAGCAATGTTTTACCAGTACCTGGAGGGCCTACTAGAAGCACTCCTTTTGGAATACGTGCACCCAGTTCGGCATATTTCCGCGGATCCTTTAAGAATTCTACCACTTCAACTAATTCTGCTTTTTCTTCATCCGCACCAGCTACATCTCTAAAACGAACCTTTTTCTTATCATCATTATAAAGCTTCGCCTTAGATTTACCAAAGTTCATCACACGGCTGCCGCCGCCTTGGGCTTGGTTTAGTAAGAAGAAAAATAAAATAAAGATAATCACAAACGGAATAATCGATGTAAAGAAAGTCACCCATCCGCTTGTTTCCTTGGCAGGCATTACTTCCACTTTAGAATCCGCTTTATCAATTCGGTCAAGAATCTTTTCGCTGTTTGGAATATAGGTTATGAATTTTTTACTTTTCGCTTCTAACTCACCACGAACTTCATAAACGCCTCGTTCAGGCTGCATTGAAAATGATTTCACTTCGCCATTTTCTAATTGCGTTACAAACTTATCATATGAAATATGATCTGTTTGTTCATTGCTTCCATTAAAGAAACTCACCACACCAATAATGACTAAAAATATCAATAAATAAAAGATGGTATTACGGAAAATCCGATTCATCTCTTACCTCCTCCCACGATAGGCAAACTATACTAAATGGTATCATAGAAAATATTACTAATTCAAGGAATTACTCTCATGCTTAAAGCTTTATATATTGCTTTAGGAATGAGCTAATAAGTATCTTAAAGATTATTGCTGTATACTTCAGGTTTTAAGACACCGATATATGGAAGGTTTCGATATTTTTCAATATAATCCAAGCCATATCCAACAACAAATTCATCTGGCACAATAAAACAAACATAATCAGCTTTAATTGCACTTTTTCTACCAGTTGGTTTATCAAGCAATGTTACAATCTTGATCGATTTTGCTTTCCGATATTTAAATAGGTCAACCAAATAACTAAGTGTGAGACCGCTATCGATTATATCCTCGATAATTAGAATGTCTCTGCCTTCTACAGATGTATCTAGGTCCTTGAGGATTTTTACTTCTCCGGAAGAAACAAGCCCAGTTCCGTAACTGGAAACATCCATAAAGTCCATTTCAAGGTAGCAATCCATCCGTTTTAATAAATCAGCCATAAACGGCATTGCACCTTTTAGAACACCTATGGCAAGCGGGAATCGATCCTGATACTCTTCCGTTAACTGTCCAGCTAACTCCCGGATTTTAATTTGAATCTCTTCTTCTGTTACTAAGACCTTTTCAATATCCTGTTTCATTCTAAATGTGCCCCCTAGAAGATCGTTACTTTTGATATTTGAATAGTATATATTGTTTAGCTGAGTAATCTATGCCTTCAAGAGAAGATTTTTTTAAACCTGGAAGCCAGATAATAGAACCTTCTTTGTCGGTGAGTACAGGCCACATATTTCGATCATGAACTGGTATTTTCTGATCAATAAATATGGCTTTTAACTTTTTCGATCCTTGCATTCCCTTAATTGTCATCCGATCACCCATTTTCCTTGAACGAATGATAATCGGCCACTGAATACTGCTTGTATGAAACACGGCAGTGTATGGACTTGCCGTTGGAATGCCCCCCTCCATATATTTGCTGCTAATTTCCCCGCCATTTGGCAATAAAATCGTTCCAGGCTCTGTCATTTCAAAATGATATGACTCAACCTCGGTTAGTTGAAGTTGGAAGGAAAGGGAATGATAGGAACGGGAAACTTTTAAACCATTGGGCAAATCAAGTTGACCTGATGGGTGAGGATGATTAATTATGAAAAATACTTGATCGATATGTACGGCAGATAATGAAGCTGGTATTTCTTTGTAAAGATAGTTTAATATTAGTTGAATCCCTCGCCTTTGTAAAGGTATAGGCACTTCAAGAAAGCGTTTAATGTCAATGCTAATTTCACTTTCTTCCTTTTTTGTCATAACTGTATTCATTCGTTGGACAGTTAACTCCAGAAGAAAGGTTTCATCACTTTTTAATTCCTCGCTAAACCGTTGAAAATGTTCATGCACATGTGGATTTTCCTTTTTTAAAAAAGGGACAACTTCTTTTCGAAAGCGATTTCTACTATAGATCCCTTTCTCGTTACTCGGATCTATTCGCGGGCTTAGGTTATGATTTAGGCAATATTCCTGAATATCAGCCCTTTCCAATCCTAAAAATGGACGAAAAATGGTTCCCTGTTCAAATGGCCTCGAAAAAGGAATACCCGCTCGAGCCAGTCCCGCACTGCCTCTTGTTAATCTCATTAGCATGGTTTCGATTTGATCATCACCATGATGTGCAAGGGCTAAAAATCGATACTGATACTTTTCCATAATCTTCGAAAAAAACTCATACCTTACATCTCTTGCGGCGATTTGCGAACTTTTTCCTGTGCTTTCCATAATTTCTGGGACATTGACGCGAGTCATCTCAAACGGAAGATTATTCTGTTCACAAAATGCTTTGACGAACAGCGCATCCTCATAGGACTCCTGACCACGAAACATATGGTCTACATGGGCTACAACCAGGGAAAGGTTTTGTTTCTCTTTTTCCGCGAGCAAAAAGTAAAGCAGCGCTAGCGAATCCGGGCCTCCCGAAACACCAATGACAATCTTTTTGGATTCTAATCTGAATCCCTGGTGACTAAGAAAGGCCTTGACCTTAGATTCCAACATATGATTGCACTCTTTCTTAAAACAAAGTTTAAAGCATTAAAACGTTTAGAATAACATTAGTCTACCACTTTTACGAATAAACTATCAAAGCATTGGCATTACAAAATCCTTAGAAATTTTTCCTATTTATCCTCTTAAAGAACTACGTATTAAATAACCTTTCTTCTTATACGAATGACCTTGAGAATAGTTTCAACAATTACAGCAATTTATTAAATGTGTACCATCCATATAAAAGACCTAACACGATCGCTATTAACCAAAATTCCATCCAGCCACTCTTTTTTTTCCTTTTCCGATAGTGCTGCCTTGTTACAGGCTGGTTCCCTTTTAAATCTGGCCGGGGCGGCTGTTTTTGGGAAGGTTTGGTCGGACCAATGGGCTTTAATAGCGGATCGGGCATTTTTTTATCGACCATAAGATCTAATAAGTCTGCTCTCATTTGTTTAGCGCCGCTATAATGGCCTTGAAGTGCTCTTAGGATGACCTTTTCCCACGCTAGCAGTTCCGGCTTCTGTCGGATCGCATCTCTTAATTGCGATATTCCTCCACTGGTTTTCGTTAATCTTTTGGGATAGGCGGTATTAATCATAATCATTGCCACTGCAAACAGGTCATAGGAAGGCTCAGCTTTCCTAGACCCCAGTCCCCAATAACCGCGGTCATAGAACTCCGTGAATTCCTTAATCGCTCTTCCTTGAATGGTCGTGCCGCCAACATCAATGCATCTTATTTTTGGAGGAGGACCTGTGACGATTAAGTTTTCTGGCTTTAGGTCCCCGAATACCCAGCCATTTTCATGAAGCTTGTCTAAATCATTTAAAAGCTGCAAAAATAAAACACTTGTCCAGGATTTCCCCTTTTGTTGTAAAAAAGTTAAAAAGTCTGGTCCTTGGATATATTCCATCACATAAAAGGAAATGCGTCCGTTATTACTCTGCCAATCATCGACATCAAGCAAAGAAGGTCCAAGGGTTGGGGGTCCCTGGACCTTTGCTAAGGATTTTAAAACATTTACCTCAGAAGTGATTGACATACCATTATCACTCATTTTTAAAGCGACTTGAGTGCTATTATGCTCAGCAAGGTAGACCACCCCGTTTGCTCCAAATCCAAGTTCCTTAATAATTTTATACTTTTTTAAATGCCATTTCCCTGAAATGATTGTCCCTTGGCTTACCTTACATTGACTCTTCAAAGTATGATTCATCATCACGTGAAAGCAGGCTCCTTAGAGATTGTTTTTCTTCGAAAGAGGATAGCGCTGTCCGTAACGCTGGTCCTGTCGGTGTTATTCCTCCAGTGGACAACTGGGAGAATACACTTGTCAGAGTTTGCAGTTTAGGGGTCCAATCCAGCAATTTTTCGACATCTTTCTTTTTCCCGGGAAATACATAAACCGAAAATTGATTATCTCCTGTTCGAGCGTTCAAGCTTAGCGAGAGGTCAAGCAGGGCTTCTTTAACTGTCGGAAGTTTGTGTTTCATACTTGCGCTTGTATCGACAAGAATCAACACTTCTAATTCGACAGTTTCTCCTAATTCATCGACAACCTCCATCACTTCCCCGCGTTTTTCAGGCGGGAGGTCTTCCATTGTTTGTAAACGTCCCAAAATTTGTTGCAATTCACGGTTAACCACACCCTGAATCGTTTGGTTCATCGCCTTACGGGTTACCATTTGCACTGTTTGTGAGAGCTGCTGGGCATAGACAATCTGACTGACTCCCCCGCCTGACATCGCGATCCCATCAATTTCAGTCATTCCTTTTTCATCAATGGTATCCTGCTCCATCACACCGATGACATTAACAGTGATTCCTTGTTCTTTCGCTAGTGCAGCCATGGCAATTGGATCGTCCCCTTGATTGGAACATCCATCGGTAATTAGTAAAATTTGGCGAATTTTGCCTGTATACATAACCTTCTCCCTTCACAACATGTATTGGTACCATTTTCGACGGGATCTAAATGATTTATACATATTTTAATGAGAGACGGTGTAAAATACTCTATTAGGCCTGCCGTTTCAATTTGGGAACAGGAATGGAGGCCCATTTCGGTGTATTATGTTTTATTTTCGCTACGGTCACAGTCATATCATCATGGATGATTTCAGATCTCGATCGAATGACTTCCTCGAGAATTAAATCAGCTATCTCCTGCGGATTATCTGTCTCTAATCCTTGTAATTTTCTTTTCATCCATAAATCATAATTTTCTACATGCAAGGGACCTTCAAACACCCCATCGCTCATCATAATTAGTAAATCTCCAGCTTTTAGTTGTTCACTGACCACATCCACTTCAAATTCTTGAATCATTCCTATTGGCAGATTGCTTGCCTGAATTTTAATAATCTTACTCCCTCTTTTAATAAAGCTTGGTGTAGATCCAATCTTAAGGAACTTGGCTGAAGCATTTTGCAGATCAATCATCGCTAAATCTAATGTAGAAAAAATTTCATCCTGCGTCCGGAGCGAGAGGATCGAGTTAACAGATTTAATCGCTACCTTCTCCTCGATTCCTGATTGGAGGATTTTTTGTAATAGGAGCAGTGTTTCTTTACTCTCGTAATGGGCTCTCTCGCCATTTCCCATTCCATCACTAATGGCAATCGCATATTTTCCTAATCCGAGTTCAATGGTCGAATAGCTGTCTCCCGATACAAGGCCCCCATCCTTGGCAGCATGGGCGACTCCTGTTTCTACAGTAAACGCCTTTGATGATCTAAATGTCACACGGCAAAGGTCATTCGGTACGGTTGCACATTCTTCCTTATTAACGACAATGGTTTCCCCGAGAATATCTGATAACATCGGTGCTATTAATTTGTCACATTCACCATGGCCATCGCAAAATGGCAAAGACATCTCAATATCGACATTTCCTTGCTCAAGGCTATAGATTTCCACTTGTTCAATATGGATTCCGAACGATTGCATGGCCTCCATAATTTGTTCTTCCTGCTTGTGGTGGTTTTCTCTTTCCCGTTGGATCTCTTTCGCGAAATTATCCATCACTTCAGACACACCTAACAATTGATCCGCAACAAGTCTGCGGCTTTCCTGAACCTGCTTTTTCAACTTTTGATTGGCTTGAAAAAACGTTAATTCTTGCCCAATCGATTCGTACACTCTTTTTGATCGTGTACAAATCTTTTCCCATTCTCGCGATAGTTTAGTAGAAATATTCCCGTCGTTTTGATCCATTTCATGAATAATTTCTTCCATATAGGCATAGGTTGTATTAAAATTGTTCGCCCAGCATTGATCCTTCTTAAAGCATGTTTGGCAAGTTTTTTCGGTTACGTTACTCATAAAGTAATCCATTTCACGTTCATTTTGCTCTTCTTTTGGTTGGATTTCCATTTGTGAAAAGCTTTTGGACAAGGCATGGAAGACATTAGAGAATTGTGAAACCCGCTGTGCCGTAACATCGCGCATCTTACGCATATACTTTTGCTGCTCTGCTGTGTACTCCGGTGTACCAGGGATATACTTTGCTAATCGAGAAGTTAATACCTGAGGTGTTAAGAGGAATAAGAAGATGGCCGCAGCTGACTCCAATACAGTAAGCAGGATGGACCCTCCGCCTTCCCCATACATGCCAATTAGGAGCGTAGCGATAAATAATCCAATTGAAACACCTATTTTTTTACCTTCCTTCATCAAGCCCCCCAAGACACCTGAAAAAGCAAGTAAACTCATATGGTAAAAACTAGATACGCTAGCAAGACTAAAAATTAACCCAGTGACGACCCCCACTGTCGAACCGACTGTTGCACCAGCTATAAAAGAAAACACTAATACTAGGTATCTCGACATAATATGCTCAACCGATAGGTCATAAACCTTCCAGCCAATTGTCCCCGTCATAATCGAAGCGAGCATAATGATTAGACAAACGATTTCTTCCGTTTTTAACAATTGTCTCCTTTTATTAAAGGTTAGCAATGGGATACTTTGTAAAAAAATTAACGTCAAAATAAAAGCAAGACTTGTTTGAACTCCGACCATCATTAAATCATATAGTGTCAATTGCTGTGAAAGTATAAACGCTTCAGCCAGTTTCCCCAGCCCAAGCACAATACCGACTATAAAAGGTGTCGATTTCATTTCATTCCTTAACCATTTCTTACATATTCGGAAAACTACCATGTAGCTGAGCGTAACTACGAAGGTAAAAGCCGCATTTGTTAGCGAAATGGTCACTGCACCGATAATCAATCCGATCAAGGCAAGCGGTGCCCGATCTCGTTTAATTAAATAAACAGAGGCAAAAAAGGGAAGGCAAAACGGAGTCAACTTTGCCAAAATCAAGGCCCGTCCCAGCAAAAAACCCACCATTAATAACAGGTACCCCTTTTTTATGAAAAAGGACTCTAGCATTAGTTGAACTTTTTTCATTCCACTCTGCAAAGCCCATTTCGATGGATGAAGATTAACTTCTCTGACTGGTTCTATGAAACTAGCATTTGTCTTTTCCATAAATCACACTCCCTATTCTTTCATCGTTCAGATAATTATAAAATTAATAGTCAGAAAAGTTTGTCAAATTAGTGAACAAGCAAAAAGAATCGTTCGACTGTTTTCACTATTATCATTCAAATAATAGTAATTAGTGTCGTTGGGTGTCATCATTGGGTGTCAGGCACCATGTGAAGAATTCACATGGTGCCTGACACTTTTTTATTGGAAAACAAAAAAAGACAGGCCATTTAGTCCTGTCTTAGATTTATAGATATTGAGTAAGGCCACTCTTATTCTGATAAAAGTTAACAGCAAGTTTACCCCCGCTTAGCTCCTCTTCCTCCACGCTTGGACTCCGTGTGCCGTTTTAAGGAAGATAAACGATCCTCACTATCTTTTAAAAATTTTGCCATTTTGGTTTCAAAATTTTCCGGCTTAGCAGTATTGCGATCGTTGTTTCTACCCTGACGAGGACGTTGTGATTGTGAGTTTGAATGGGACCTTTGCTGCGTCTCTGGTCGATCCTTCGCCTTCTTAATCGACAGTCCAATTTTCCCATCCTTCTCAACATTGAGGACTTTTACCTCAACTTGGTCGCCAACCTTTAAATGATCATTAATATCTTTCACATAGTTGTCCGCAACCTCGCTGATGTGTACGAGTCCTGTTGAGCCACCCGGCAGCTCCACAAACGCTCCAAAATTAGTAATTCCTGTTACCTTCCCCTGTAACTTGCTGCCTACTTCAATTGACATAAAAAGAATGTTCCTCCTTAAAAGTATAAAAAATCAATCTTACTCTATATTATACAAAAAGAAAAAAATCAGTGTCAATATGGCTACAAATTGGTTCATTTCCCCTTTTTTTCATCAGGGATCGTAAAAATAATTTCATTTTTCTCAGAGAAGAAATATTCTTTTCTAGCTAACTTTGCAATATAATCATCATCATTTAATTTAATAATATTTTCATTGAGAATATCCTGCTGATTCTTTAAGTCAGTTAATTGGTGATTAAGTTCCTTCTTTTGAGCAATCTTTTCCTTGAGTTTAGCAGTTTGGGAAATGGTGCTGGAAATCATTAAATAAGAGAGAATACTGGCCAAAACCAAAAACATCGACAGCCGCCGTGCTAATAATTTCTTTTTCCTAGCTGATGCAATTTCTGCATACTCCTGCTGCTTAACATACGTTGTCTGGATCTTTGACACACTTTTCTTTTGTTCTTCTCCCATTTCCCTCACCGCCTTACTCTTTTGGTTTTTTCCATCTATTTATCATCTTACTTATATAATTCCTGATTTTGTGGAAATTTCCTGCCGTTTTATTATATAACTTCTCGACGGATTTTTTAATACCTTTCGGCAAAAGTTTCCAAAAAATTAACATAATTTTTTGGAACGGTACAAAAATAATCTTTAGGATAAATAGTAAAACTTTACCCATAAATCTAACAAGGGTTAAAAGCCCCCTGCCAATTGAAATGATAATGATAATAATTAGCTGAATAAGACCCAAGATTGGTTTATAAATCAGGAGATGGAAAGCTTTTTTTATAAAGCGGATGACAGCTATCGTTGTTTTAATCGATACCTCAAGCAAGTGAAGGTAAATTCCTTTAAATAAACTCTGGTAGGCGGCAAATCCACAAACAAGCGCGAGGAAGATATAAAATCTTAATTCCCCATTATTCACTAAAAATAACGTGTAAAATATGATCACAGCTTGGATCATCCAAAATAATAAATCATTAAAGAATACAATCCACTGCTTTCTTTTCGGCCGATTTAAAAACCGCTGATAGGTATCGAACATGGCGCCGAATAACGACCCCATTCCAATCATTGAAAGCAACGTAATAAATTGAGTCGAGAGGGTCATCGGAATAACTTACTAAAGAACCCTTTAGCTTTCTCCCCGTGCTGTTCGTCAAGGTAAACTAAATCAAAAATTTTCCCCTTAATCGAAACAATCCCCTTTTCTACATCGAGATTTTTCATTTGCAAATTTTGTCCTTTGATTGCTAAAAATCCCATCGATGTTTCTAATAAAAACTCTTCATTATCAAAACTCTCCACTTGCTTGACACCGGTAATCTCAAGTAGTTTTCTGCCTCTCATGATGACGTCATGGTCTGGAACACTGCTCTTTGTTGGATTATTATCATAATACTGGCTCATTAACATCCCTCACAATCATTTGTACAACCTTTTTGATACAATTTATGTGAAGGATTTGAAAATTAGAACTCGGTTACTACATTGGGAATTCTGTGGAGCCAATTCTTTCTTCATTGATAATCGTATACATCTCTGCTGCTTCCTCTTTGCGGGTGGTATCCTGGATCCGGTCAATCCTTGCGGTAACTTTTCTTTGCCCCAGTCGGATTGTTAATTCATCCCCGACTTTAACCGTTGAAGAAGCCTTGGCCTCTTTCCCATTAATTTCGATTCTCCCTTGATCAGACACCTCTTTTGCTAAAGTCCTTCTTTTGATTAATCGCGATACTTTCAAAAATTTATCTAGACGCATGCGTAAACTCCCCTTTTTCTAAAGTCCTAATAATTTTGCTTCGTCCCAGTATAGGTCGAGTTGTTCCAGTGTATGTTCTTCAAAAGTCCTGCCACTGCCCTTTACTTTTTCCTCGACAAATTGAAAACGGCGTGTAAACTTTTCATTCGTTTCGAACAATGCTTCTTCTGGATGGATCTTTAAGAACCTGGCAACATTGACAAACGCAAATAGCAAATCGCCAAATTCCCCCTTAGCCCGTGCCATGCCCTCGTCTGTTCCGTCTAATTCATTCACAAATTCTTCAAGTTCTTCTTTCACTTTCTCTAACGCTGGTGTGATTTCCTGCCAATCAAAGCCAACCTTTGCCGCTTTCTTTTGCAATTCATACGCTCTTAACAAATTCGGCAGGGCCATTGACACTCCTTCAAGTAACGAAGCAGGTACTTCACCCTTTTCTAACTTCTTAATTTCTTGCCAGTTTCTTACTACTTCCTCGGCATTATCCGCCTGACCATTTCCAAACACATGGGGATGGCGGCGAATCATTTTCGCTGATAGACCTTCAATAATGTCATCAATCGAAAAATAACCATCATCTTCACCGATTTGGGCATGGAGCATGACCTGCAGCAGTACATCGCCCAGTTCTTCGATTAGATGGTCAATATCTTCATGGTTAATTGCGTCAATTACTTCGTAGGTTTCTTCTATTAAATATTTTTTTAAGGATTCATGGGTTTGCTCTCTATCCCATGGGCAGCCAGTTGGACTCCTAAGTTCAGCAATAATTTCCCTTAATTTTGAAAAATTCTTCAATAGGATTTGTTCCTCTTTCACTGGCGGAATATAAACGGACGTCAGATTGTTAATCGATACATTTCGGTCCAATTCAAACAATGGAACTTTTTCGATTATTTCTTGACTGCTCCCTGCCGCTGTAACGATATAAACCTGATAATCATCTGGTAATTTTTCCATTAAGGTTAATTTAACGTTAGAGGAAACAAATTGGTCATATACTTGGCTCACAATCATATGTTGGTCAATTTGCAGTTGTGCTGCGTTGAGTGATGTCCCATCAAGTAACTGAAACCCTTCAATCGGGTCAATCTTTAACGAGGTAAATAAGGCATCAATAAAACTTTGTCCGCCGCCAATGCTTATTTCAATATCCCTTGTTGGACCATATGCCAAAAGAAGCTGCACAGCCCGCTCAGCTACTAGTGGATGTCCTGGGACGGCATAAACAATCGTCTCGCTTTCTGCCTTTTGCAACAGCGTCTCGACAATTTCTTCATATACTTCCTCGAATTGATCGTGTTTTTCATAGATTGAATCAAATGAAGTATACCTTAATCCTTCTTTCTCCAACTCAGAGACCACCGGATGTTCCTTCGTCCGCAAAAATAACGAGTTTGATTTAAGTAACTTCTTATATACACCAACAGGAAGTTGTTCCAAATCTCCTGCACCTAAACCTAGAATTTCAATCCTTCTTACCATTGTTAATTCCTATCCTTTCGGGCCAATAATTTTATTAATGTACTTCCAAATGGAAATAGCGCCAATTCTTCCTCACGAAAGACTTTGCCTCTTATAATAATCAATAAAAAGAGGAAACCACCAACGATTACCGCGCTTAACGATTGAAAGACAGCTTCAATTCGACCATAATCATCCGAGCCGAACATATATAAATAAACCTTTAAAAAGAGGACCATCGATGCGGTGGCCATTATGATCGTTCTCCAAAAGTGAAGGGAGAATAGCGAGATCCGAACAACTTTATTAAATTGAATGAATAGCAGTGCTGTGACCATACCCAGCGAAATAAGTGATGAAATGGCTGCACCCATTGTTCCATATAAGGGTACCAAATAAACATTTAGGATATATTTTAACGGAAATATACATGCAACTGCGATGGCGGGAAATAGCAGCACACCCATGCCCTGCATAATGGCGATAATCGTTGCGGTTAGCGACGTAAACAAGATCACAAAACTCAATACCCCTAACACCGCTGAACCAGCTTCATTTTCAAACAGCATCGTGTTAGTCGGTTTAATGATTGCCCATAGACCTGAAGAGGCACCTAAACCGAAAATGATACTCACTTTAAGAGCTACTTGAATTTTGTGTTGTAAAAATTCAGGTTTGTCAGCCAACCGCTCTCTAGTGATTAAGGGAACAAGGGTTAAAGACATGGAGGTGGCAGCAATGGTTCCTAACTGGATTAATGGCTGTCCACGGTCAAATATCCCCTTAAGGCTTTTAGCCACGTCTCTATCAATCCCGCTTCCAACCAGCAGGGAGTAGAGATTCAAAGCATCGGCTAATTGGATAAATATCATGAGCATTCCGCTAATACAAATCGTGAGACCCTGATAGACAAGGGCCTTAAAGATCTTTTTTGCATCGTTTGCATATCTTTGAAACATTCCTTGCCTTGGTGCTACTACCTTCCATTCTTTACGTATCCATAGAAACATAAACAAGATAATTCCTGAGATCATACTGCCGGTAATCGAACCAAACATGGCCCCACCGCCGACAAGATAGAGGGAATAACCCTTTTCTATAAAAAGAGAGGCCAAAAAGAGAATCGTCAATACTCGTGTGGTTTGTTCCCCCACCTGTGATAGTGCCGTTGGGACCATGTCCCCAATCCCTTGGTAATAGCCTCTCAGAATCGACATCATTGGAAACAACAGAAACACAATCGAGACTACCCTTAATAGAATCGAGAGATGGGGGTCATTCATCCAAACAGCGATTGCTTTTGCACCAAAGTAAAGAATAAGGAAACAGATAAAACCAAATAATTGCAAATAAATAAAGGAAACAAAAAGAAGCAGGCGAGATTTTTCGTCATCACCTTTTTGTTTCTGCTCCGCATAGAGCTTTGAAATGACGACTGGGAAGCCTGTCGTCGAAAGGACAATGGCCATCCCATAAAACGGATATACTTGCTGATATATGTAAAAGCCATTATCTCCGACAATGTTTTGAAAAGGAATTCGATAAAAGGCACTTAAAATTTTTGTAATAAGGGCCGCAAGCATTAGAATAAAGGCTCCTCTATACAGAGCCTTTGATTGATTCACAGACTTCATTCATTCACCTACTAAGAAAAGCGCAAGCGCCCGTTTAGCGCTGGAGCTAGACTGAAAATACAAACTCGAAGGTAATTATATCATGGGGAGTTCCCTTTTAAACTAAATAAAAAAGACAGCAATGGCTGTCTTTTTAAAATTTGTTAAATAGGATTAGTTCTTTTATGACTCCATTTGTCGAGCTAAGAAACCAGCTGCTGTTTCAACAGCCTTCTGCTCCACTTCGCCAAGAGTTCCTTCTTTAGAAAAAATGATAACTGCCCCGATTGGATCACCATTTGCAATAATAGGGCCGATCGTATATGAAGTTATTGCTTCTTCATTTCCATCCACTAAGGCGATATCACCCTTTTGAGTGAACAGCAATGAATTTCGTTCTTCCATTGTTTTTTCAACTACATCACTAATATTTTTATTTAAGTACTCTTTCTTAGAACCGCCTGCCATTGCAATAACGGTATCTCTATCACAAATTAACACAGGGTTCCCGAGGCTATCGAAAAGTGCTTCCGCATATTCTTTGGCAAAATCACCTAATTCACTTATAGGTGAATACTTTTTTAAGATGACTTCTCCGTCTCGATCAACGAAAATCTCTAACGGATCCCCTTCGCGGATACGTAAAGTTCTGCGTATTTCTTTAGGAATGACAACACGACCCAAATCATCGATTCGACGAACTATTCCAGTTGCTTTCATCCAATGTTGCCTCACTTTCATCTGATGATTATTCAACTTGGCGATGACGGTTTATTCCTTTTATTGTAATCATCACCAACTTTGAACTTAGTATCTTTCATCTGGAAAGTTCTATACATAAACGTTATAATTTTTCAAATATATAACAATTATCCGAAATTGGATAAAGCAGGATTCCAGTGAATTGCTTGGGCAAACCAACAAGCGGGCCACTTTCTACCAATGTTTAGAGGAATCCAGTTAATTTACTGGATTTTCATGACCCTTTTTTGCTTGGGACAGTCCCTTAACCATTTCAAAGGCAATATTCAGCCATTGTGAGGTTTTATAATCCTTGACCTTGATCACAATTTTCAGCCTAGGACCTTCCATTCCAGGGGTAACATTTCGGCCAAATTGGCTTCCAATATGAAAAATCTTACTTCCATCAATCGTGTTGGTAACCTGTTCATTCACTAAAATGGTTATTTCCTGTTTTAGCTGCTTAATTTGTTCCACCCCATTTAAAAGGGCATAAACCTTCATTTCAGCGATTTGGAATAGGCAGGAAACCTCATCCGGATATTCACCAAACCGGTCCAACATTTCCGCTTCAAGCTCTTCAATATCTGCAAGAGTCTCGGCCCCTCTAAAACGTTTGTACATCTCTATTTTTTGATGCCCATCCTTAATATATGTATCCGGAATGTAGGCATCAATTTCAAGGTCAATTTCTACTGATTTTTTTACAGCTGCTCCAGGCACGCCGATGTTAACCTTTCGCTCTTCAATCGCTTCTTTCAACATTTGCGAATAAAGATCAAAACCGACGGAGTCTATAAATCCATGCTGCTGGGCCCCTAGTAAATTTCCTGCCCCTCTTATCGATAAATCGCGCATCGCAATTTTAAATCCTGAACCTAATTCAGTAAATTCCTTGATCGCTTGAAGGCGTTTTTCAGCGACTTCAGTTAATACTTTATCTTTTCGATAGGTGAAATAGGCGTAGGCAACACGATTGGACCTTCCCACACGGCCACGGAGCTGATACAGCTGAGAGAGCCCCATGCGATCCGCATCAAAGACTATTAATGTATTAACATTCGGAATATCCACACCTGTTTCAATAATGGTCGTACTAACAAGAACATCAAATTCGCCTGCTAAAAAGCCAATCATCACCGCTTCTAATTCATTTTCTGTCATCTGACCATGGGCAAAGGCCACCCGCGCATCTGGGACAAGCATCGATATTTCCTCAGCTTTGCGTTCAATGTCTTCCACTCGGTTATATAAAAAGTAGACTTGTCCGTCGCGGGCTAGTTCCCTTTCAATCGCTTCCCGCACCAAAGATCCATTATATTCCATCACATAGGTTTGGACAGGAAAACGATTTTCAGGCGGTGTTTCGATAACCGATAAATCTCGGACTCCGAGCATCGACATGTGAAGAGTTCTAGGGATTGGCGTTGCTGTCAAAGTTAACACATCGACATTCGTTTTTAATTTCTTAATTTTTTCCTTATGGGTAACTCCAAACCGCTGCTCTTCATCAATAATCAGCAACCCTAAATCACGATAAACAATATCTTTTGAAAGCAGGCGGTGTGTTCCTACGACAATATCAATCGTACCTGCTTTTAAACCTTTAATGGTATCCGTCTGCTGTTTTTTCGAGCGGAAACGGCTTAATAGGCCAATATTAATCGGATAATCTTGAAATCTCTCCCTTAATGTTTCATGATGCTGCTGAGCCAAAATGGTTGTGGGCACAAGAAAAGCGACTTGCTTCCCATCTGCGATGGCCTTGAAGGCCGCGCGAATAGCTACCTCTGTTTTTCCATAACCTACATCGCCGCAAAGAAGGCGGTCCATCGGACGTGGTCTTTCCATGTCCTTCTTAATCTCATGAATCGAGCGCAACTGATCATCTGTTTCTTGGTAAGCAAACGATGTTTCAAAATCTCTTTGCATATCGCCATCAGGCGAATAGGCATAACCCACAGCAGCTTCCCGCTCCGCATATAATTTGATTAAATCGTCGGCAATATCTTGAACAGAGGATTGAACCTTCTTCTTAACCTTTTTCCAGTCCGTTCCGCCCAGTTTATAAATTTTTGGCTCTTTTCCTTCTGAACCGACATACTTCATAACCAGGTCAATTTGTTCAACTGGAACATAAAGTTTATCTGTCCCCTGATAACGGAGATGGAGATAATCCTTATGAATTCCATTAATGACCAGCGTTTCAATTCCTAAATACTTACCGATTCCATGGTTCACGTGAACAACATAATCACCGATTTTAAGCTCTGAGTAACTCTTAATTCTTTCAGCATTTGATAGTTTTTGACGGTTAGTAGATTTTTTGACCCGTTTATTAAATAATTCTTCTTCGGTAATCACAGCTATTTTCTGGATCGACAGTTCAAAGCCCGTTTGCAGGTTTCCTTTCATAATCTGAACCCGGCCAGGTAACAGCTGCTGTTCACCCTTCGTCAAACTTGCAGTAATTTCATAGTCCTCTAGTACACGCTCTAATTTTTTTACCCGCTCTTCATCCGGTCCTAGAAATAAAATAGAATAATTGCTTTTCTTCCACCTGTCGATCTCTGCCTTCAATAAATGCATTTGCCCATGAAAGTTTTGCATTTGCTTACAGGAGACATTAATAATATTTTGCGGACTTGTATTGGCGACATGACGCAGAAACAAGGACATATAAACAATCGGTAATTCTCTTTTTTGCAGCAGAATTGAAAGGTCATGGGAAATATGTAAATCATGGATAATCTGGCCTGTGCCAAGTAAGCTTGTATACCATTCTGCCTCTTCTTTTACTAAGGAATCATTCATCTCTTGAACTCGGCTTATTTCGTCAATAAACACAAGGCCATTGCTTGGCAGATAGTCTAGTAAACTAGCAGCTCTATCGTAGGCTAGTGAAAGGTATTTAAAGACTTGGTCAGGCTTTTGACCGTTTTTTAACTGCTCCAATTCAAAACTTATATTTTGTGATAGCTGCATTTTTGCTTTATCATCTTTTAGTTTTCGAAGACTTTTACCTAATCCGGCTTCAAGATGATCAATAATGCGGCTATAATTGTCTGCCTCTAACACTACTTCTGTTGCTGGTCCAATATGAACCTCTGAAACCTTCTCTTTTGAACGTTGATCATCAAGCGAGAAATAACGAATCGAGTCAATTTCAGTATCGAATAATTCAATTCGCAGCGGATTTGCTTCGGTAAGCGGATAAATATCAATGATCCCGCCTCTTACACTAAATTCCCCTGGAGTTGTGACCATTTCCGCTCGGATATAACCCATTTTTACAAAAGTATTTAAGGTTTTCTCGATTGTTATATCTTCCCCTAATTTTAACGAGAGCTGGTATTCTTTCCATAAAGACTTAGGAGGTACGATCTTCTTTAACCCTGCAATTGGGACAATTAATATTCCTTTATTATGCTTGCTCCAGTAGTTTAAAGCTTCAATTCTTTGGGCTTTTAATTCCGGACTGGCAATGCTCATCTCAGCAGCAATTAACTCATTGGCTGGAAAAAGAAAAACATCTTTCTCACTTAATAGATTGACAATATCATCATAGAGTTTTTGTGCTTGTAATAGATTGTGGGTGACGAGCATGATCGGCCTTTGCGTTTGTTCGTAGATAGAAGCGGTTAGAACTGTTCTTGACGAACCCGATAACCCTGCAATCAACTGTTCCTTTAATCCCTCTTCCACTCCCGCGATCACGGAATGGACATCTTCCTGCTTTAGAAATAACGATTTTAAAGC
The DNA here is from genome assembly GCF_018613065.1 of Bacillus sp. ISL-7. The sequence continues at coordinate 27,717 of NZ_JAGGQW010000032.1, forward strand.
TTTCAAGGTTTCTCCTCCCTCCTCAACAAAATTCATATTAACACGTTCTTATGTTAGTAAATTATAAATAGAAAAACGCTTTGGACGGTACTCCAAAGCTGGTTAATGAATAAGGAAATCGTATTGATGGTAATCTGGATTCCGCTCTAAAGCTTCCTGACAGTCTTCACAAATGGCTGTGATGTGAATATCGCCGGACGAGTCATACGCAACCATTTCCAGTCTTTCTTGATCTGTTAATTTATGAAGACCGAGGCTTTCGCTGTGTATCGATGCTTTATCAATTGAACCAAGTTTGGTACCACAATGACGACAATGGTAATGGATAGCCACGCCTGTCCCTCCCTAATCTAGGATTCCTTATTAGTATTAACCTACTAGGAGGAACTTATTCATTAGATTAACCGCTCGTATGATGATCCTTCCATTTCGTTTTAATGCTTTATTGTATGAAACAATGGCTTGTGTCATGAACAATTTACTGATTATATTCATTCATGACCTGTAAGAAGGGCTTTTCCAGCCATGCCGAGCAGGCTTCTGCACTTTTCTTCACTGCATCCTCAATTGGAGCCTTTTCGTCCGGATGAAAACGTCCCAGAACATAATCAGGCACACTCATGCCAGGCTGAGGGCGGTCAATTCCAATCCTTATTCTGTTGAACTGCTGTGTTCCAAGATGGGCTACTGTGGACTTAATCCCATTATGTCCGCCAGGGCTCCCTTTTTGTCGAAGTCTAATCTTTCCGACCGGCAAATCAAGATCATCATAAATTACAAGCAGATCTTCTATGTCAATATCATAATAATCCATCACAGCTCTGATTGATTCTCCAGATAAATTCATATAAGTAAGCGGTTTTAATAAAATTACTTTTTCACCACTATAAAAACCAATCCCATATAGTCCTTTAAATTTGGACTGGTTAAGTGGGATCGCAAATTTACTCGATAGAGCATCAATGACTTCAAAACCAATATTGTGCCTCGTCTGGTCATATTGTTTTCCTGGGTTACCTAAACCAACGATTAACTTCATCTGGGGTCCCACCTCTTCTGGCTTAGCCAACCTTTTAAATATTTTACGAAACATAGATTTTTCTCCCATAAATATTTAATGCGATAAAAGACGTAACCTGAAGAAGATTACGCCTTCCAACTCTTAATTTACATTGTGCTTGGAACATTGTCTAGCCCAAGCGCGATTGCTTTTCTATTCCGGAGTGGTCTCTCTTCCTTCTTCATTATCAGGATGTCCCGGTGCTTGTTGTTCACCTGCATTAATTTCCTCTTCTTGCTTTGGTGGAAGAATAGATGCGACAACTTCATCGTCCTCATGGTTGATCGTAAATGCACCTGCTGAAGGAATATCACCCATAGTTACGGTTTCGCCAACTTGCAGGTTAGCAATATCCACTTCAATTTGCTGCGGAATATTATCTGGAGTCGAAGTAATCGATATTTGGTGAATTGGCTGCTGTAAGACACCGCCATCTTTTACACCTGCAGCCTCACCTACTAGAACAAGTCTTACATCTACATTAATCTTTGAGGATTTATCGACTGCTAAGAAATCAACGTGAAGTATCTCTTTTTTAAACGAATCCTCTTGATATTCAGTTAAGATAACGTCTTGTTTGCTGCCTTCCACATCTAGTGAAATAATTCCATTTCTCCCCACTTGGCGGATTGTTTTTGTTAAGTCAGCTGAACTAACAAAAACCGGCTTATTGTCCACCTTGTTACCATAAATAATAGCAGGTATATTTCCACTGGTTCTAATTTTCTTTAGTGCGGAATGACGGAATTCCTTCCGTTCTTTTGCTTGTAGTACAGTACTCATGTTTAGTTACCCTCCTATTTTATCAAAAACTGTCTATATAAAAATGCCCCAAAAGAGGGCGGTCTAAACATTTTTTTGGACTGTTTGTTCCAAAATAGGTAACTATACATAAGCAAAAGTAGGATCTGACCAAAGAGGCCAGACCCTTCATTCTTATCATCAATCAAACAAAGTACTTACAGATTGCTCCTCATGAACACGAATAATCGCTTCACCAAGCAGTGGTGCTACAGATAAGTTAATAATCTTATCAATCTTTTTCTCTTCTGGAAGTGCAATGGAATTAGTGATCACTAATTCTTTAATTTTTGAATTTTGAATTCTTTCGATTGCAGGACCCGATAAGACCGGATGGGTACAGCAAGCATAAACTTCTGATGCGCCGTTTTCAATTAAAGCGTTCGCGGCAAGTGTGATGGTTCCAGCTGTATCGATAATATCATCAATTAAAATCGCCGTTTTCCCTTCAATGTTACCTACGATATTCATCACTTCAGCCACATTTGGTCTTGGGCGGCGTTTATCGATAATCGCAATTGGAGCTTTCATCCGTTCCGCTAATTTCCGAGCTCTAGTTACGCCGCCATGATCTGGAGAAACGATGACAATATCGCCATTGAATTCTCTAGTTTTAAAATAGTCAGCTAAAATAGGTACACCCATTAAATGATCCGTAGGAATATCAAAGAATCCTTGAATTTGTGGTGCGTGCAGATCAAGACAGATCACACGAGTGGCTCCTGCCGTTTCAAGCAGGGTTGCCACTAATTTAGCTGTAATCGGCTCACGGGCACGTGCCTTACGATCCTGACGTGCATAGCCATAGTATGGCATCACAATATTAATCGTTTTAGCAGAGGCCCTTTTTAATGCATCAATCATGATTAATAATTCCATAATATTTTCATTAACAGGTTGGCTAGTCGACTGGATGACATAAACGTCACCACCACGAATACTTTCTTCAATATTAATTTGGATTTCTCCATCACTAAATCTTGTGACAGAACATTTACCTAATTCTACACCGATGACTTTAGCAATTTCTCTTGCAAGAGGACGATTGGAATTTAAACTAAATACCTTAAGATTTGGGTCTAAATATTGATTCGACATAATAGCCTCCTAAATTTCTTAGCCTATTTCTTTAGATTAAGCTTTTGAACGTAATTTTCCTTATTCACTTGCTTTGCCCGGGCAATCGATAAGGCCTCACTTGGTACATCTTTTGTAATCGTTGAACCAGCGGCCACATATGCACCCTTCTTAATCGTAACAGGAGCAACTAGATTTGAATTGCAGCCAATAAAGACTCCATCTTCTATTTTTGTTAAGAATTTATTTTTACCGTCATAATTCACTGTAATCGAGCCACAGCCAATGTTTACATTGGAACCTACTTCAGCATCACCAATATAACTTAGATGGGAGGCTTTGCTTCCTTTTCCAAAGACAGCCTTTTTAATTTCGACAAAATTGCCAATCTTCACTTCATCCTGAATCGCTGATTCTGGACGAATATGGGCAAATGGCCCAATGTTGACTTGAGCACCGATCGAGCTATTATGGGCAACTGATTGACGGATTACCGTTTCAGCGCCAATTTCACACGAAACGATTTCAGAGTTTGGTCCAATCTGACATTCTGCTCCAATCACTGTTTTGCCTTTGATCATCGTTCCTGGATAGATAACTGTATCCTGCCCTATTTCAACCTCTGTTTCTATATAGGTGTTCGCCGGATCAATAATCGTTACCCCATTCCGCATATGTGCTGCATTCGTACGGCCACGCATAATTCGTTCTGCTTCCGCTAACGCCACGCGATCATTCACACCTAATGTTTCTTCAAATTCATCTGTTTGGAAAGCTGTGACAACTTCCCCTTGATTTTTTAGAATTTCTATCACATCTGGTAAATAATATTCCCCTTGAACATTTTCATTTGAAACGTTCTTTAAGGCTTCAAATAATGCAAGATTATCGAAGCAATAAGTACCAGTATTGATTTCATTAATCTTTCTTTCCTCTTCAGAGGCGTCTTTATGCTCAACAATTTTTTCAACTAATCCTTTTTTATTACGAATGATTCGGCCGTATCCTGTTGGGTCTTCAATTCTCGCTGTGAGGATGGTAGCTTTTGCAGCTAACTCTTCATGATGTTTAAACAGAGACTCCATCGTTTCAGCCTTGATTAGAGGAGTATCCCCACAAACAACAATCGTCACTCCTGCTTTCCCTTCGAGCAGGCTCTGTGCCTGACTAACAGCATGGGCAGTACCTAACTGCTGATCTTGTAGAGCATACCGACTGCTATCGCCCAGCTGTGCTTGCACCATTTCTGCCCCATGACCAATAATTGTGACAACTTCTTGTATATTAAGCTTCATTACTTGGTCAACCACGTGTTGTACCATTGGTTTTCCGCATACCGGGTGTAATACTTTATAAAGCTTTGACTTCATCCGCGTTCCTTGCCCTGCAGCCAAAATCACAGCATAACGATTATGCATGTTCAAGTCCTCCAATTAACCTTTTTATCCATTAAAAATATTAACGTAAATGGGCGCTCTTTTCAAGGTATGTGAGGGAATAGTCTAATTTTGTAATAATGAGTTAATTTATGAGTAAATAAGAATGGAGGGAATAAAGGGGAGGGGATTATCTAGAAACAATAAAAAGAGCCTTCATAGAAGAAAGGCCCTAGTTGTAAAAATCCTTAGGAAGCTCCGGCTTCTTCAAATTCTACTTCTAATTCACCTAGACGGTGGTACTCAGCCAAAACAGCTTCTTGGATTTTACCGCGCGTTCCTGAATTAATTGGATGCGCAATGTCACGAAATTCTCCATCTGGAGTACGTTTGCTTGGCATAGCTACAAATAAACCGTTGTTCCCGTCAATAACACGAATGTCATGAACAACAAACTCATTGTCCAAAGTGATTGATGCAATCGCTCTCATGCGTCCATCCGTATTAACTCGGCGTAATCTTACGTCAGTTACTTCCATGTGCTCACACCCTTTTCTGATTTAAAAAGCTAAGTAATTAAATTCAACAACTTTTTCAGAAATCCTTCTTTATATTCAAAATATTTTAGAAAATTTAGGGCAAATTAGTGAACAATTGTAAACACAGGAGTAAATTAACAGAAATTAACTAAATTATTTAACCAGTGCGACAACTTCAATTTCAACTAAAACATCTTTTGGTAAGCGGGCAACCTCGACACACGAACGAGCGGGTTTATGGATCGAGAAATATTCACCATATACCTCGTTTAGTGAAGCGAAATCATCCATATTTTTAATAAATACAGTTGTCTTAACGACTGTTTCAAAAGACGCACCAGCAGCTGTTAAAACTGCCTGTAAATTTTGAAAAACTTGGTGAGCTTGTTCTTTAATATCGCCTGTTACCAAGTCTCCATCAGCTGTTAATGGAATTTGCCCTGAGCTATAGAACATATTATTTACGGTAATTCCTTGCGAGTATGGGCCAATAGCCGCCGGTGCTTGATTTGTTTGAACTGTTTTCATCCTAATTCCCTCCATCTATTTATTAGGCTGTGTTAAACTTGCCTGTTGATTTCCGCTCCAGGCACTTCGCTTTCCGCGGGCGGTCGGTGAGCCTCCTCGGCGCATTCGCGCCTGTGGGGTCTCACCCTGACCTGCTAGTCCCACAGGAGTCTCGTGCCTTCTGCTCCAATCAACAGGGTTAGAAAATCAACAATAATTACTAACACAGCCATTTATTAAAGTAATTTCCAGCTTGAACATTAATTTTTTTTTCTTTCACATTTACATCAGATAACTGGACGAGGGAAATATATTCATCGACTAAACGCTCCTGAATTTTTTCTGCCTCTACTAAAACTGCAATTCCAGCCAGATGCCCATTAAATTCTTCAAGCATGCTGATCATTCCCATGACAGTTCCGCCAGCCTTCATAAAATCATCGACAATAAGGACCCGTGAATCCTGTTTCATGCTCCGTTTTGAAAGGACCATGGTTTGGATTCTTTTGGTTGAACCGGACACATAATTAATACTTACTGTCGGTCCCTCCGTTACTTTACTATCTCTTCGGACGATGACAACTGGAACATTCAACTGACTTGCTACAGCATAGGCAAGAGGAATTCCTTTTGTAGCAACGGTCATGACCACGTCAATTTTTGCATCTGTATAGGCAGAGGCAATAATGCGGCCCGCGTTTTGCACTACTTGAGGATTCCCTAATATATCAGTTAAATATAAATATCCACCAGGTAAGAGCCTGTCAGGTTTAGCAATTAATTCACACAATTCATTGATAAAAGGTGCTGCTGCTTCTTGACTTACTTTTACAAAGAACTTTACCCCGCCTGAAGCCCCTGGCACTGTTTGTATGGTCCCAATTCCTCTTTTTTCAAACGTCTCTTTGATAATACCCAAATCTTCACTAATCGATGATTTCGCAGATGAATAACGATCTGCAAAAAAAGTTAGCGGAACTAGTTGCCGAGGATGATCTAGTAAATAATTTGTCATATCAATCAAACGTTCACTGCGGCGAAATTTCATAACATGCCCCCAAAAACACGAATATTCTAATTATAGAATACCATTTTCGTACGTTTTTAATCAAGTGAGTGCCGTTCCCCTAACATGCGGACCGCAAATACTTGGTCACAGAATCCTCTTAATCCATTATAAATTCGATGCATTCTTGAATCATGCTGAACAATTCCAAAAACAGTTGGACCGCTGCCGCTCATTAATACGGCATCTGCACCAAAACGCTTCATTTGTTCTTTTATTAATGCAACTTCAGGGTGAAGGTTTAAGGTAACATCTTCTAAAACATTCCCCACGTTTGTACATACCTTTTGGTAATCATGTTCATTTATCGCTTCAATCATTCCCCGAATGTTTGGATGGGCCATTTTATTGGTATCTAGTCTTCGGTATACTTCAGCTGTTGAAACCCCAATAAAGGGCTTCGCAAGGATCACCCAACATGTCGGCGAGGCAGGTAATTCGGTAATCATTTCCCCTCTGCCCTTTGCCAAGGCAGTACCTCCATAGACACAAAATGAAACATCTGATCCAATTTCGCTTCCTAGTTCGGCCAATTCATCCATTGTTAAACCGAGATTCCAGAGTTTATTTAAACCTCTTAAAGTGGCAGCAGCATCACTGCTTCCCCCCGCAAGTCCAGCCGCAACGGGAATCGTTTTTTCAATCGAAATCAGCACACCTTTTTTTACATTAAATCGATCCTTCAAGAGCTGTGCAGCTTGAAAGGCTAAGTTACGCTGGTCATCAGGGACATAGCGATTGTGAGAATGAATATGTATTTTATCATCGTTTAATAACGATAATTCAACCCGGTCAGCCAAATCAATTGTGGTCATAATCATCTCCACCTCATGAAAACCGTCTGATCGTTTGTGTAAAACATCTAATGCTAAATTTATTTTGGCCGGGGCTTTTACTAAAAGCTTCACTACGTCCACCTACTTCTTTATTGTCCAGTTCCAGCGCTAAACGGGCGCTTCCACTTTTCTTAGTCCGGAAATCCACATTTTGTCCTATTTTACCACAAAATGATAAAACTAAGACGTGAGATATGATAAATCCTATCAAATTTCATATTTTATTATTAGATTTATAAGAAAAGGGTCAAAAATTGGAGAAAAAGAAAGCCAGAGGAGATTGTCCTCTGGTCTCGCTGAAGTATGTGATTGATTAATATCAAAAGCGGAAGTGACTTATTTATAAGTTAAACTCTAGGACCCTGATTAGCCAAATGTTCTTGTGCAAGTTCAACGGCACGCTTAACCATATTCCCTGCATCCTTTGCCTTGATACCGCCCCATCCTTCTTTTTGAACGACATCATAAAAGCCAAGCTCTTTCGCAAGCTCCTCTTTAAAGCGACTGGACATAATCCCTCTTCTTCTGCCCATCTAAACAACCCCCTTCATACTACAGCATTGTTAGTATGGGATAGATATAGAGTTTTCATGAAACTGTTTTAAAATAGCAAAAAGCAGTAAACAAATGTTTACTGCTGTGTATTGCTTATATTCTAATTTAAGGCTAAATGTCCTGATGCATCTTCGTAGAAAGTAATTTGAACTGTTTCTGTTAATACATCTGCATAGCTGTAAGAAACACGTTCAAATGAGTTTTCATCCTGATCTAATTCAATAACAAAAACAGATGGATAAGTTTCAGCTAAAACACCGGAACGTTCAATCGTCTTTCTGCGTCCTCCGTTGGCTTTAAGCAGTAATCTTTTCCCTAAATTTGTGTCAAGAGCCTTTTTAATATCGGCTAAGGTTTTTGGCATTCGGTCCACCTCACTGTGTAAAGTATAACACACTGACATAGTCATGTCAAACAAAAACATAAATTATATCAGTCAAACAAAAAGATTGTCAATATTTTTTATTCTACTTTTTCTTCTAAATTTCAACATTTTTATCGTTACCTTATTTGCATGGGAATATGTATCGGCTCAGAAATAAAAAAAATAAGCCTTATCGGACAGCAAAGGCTTATTCATTCTCTTCTTGGATTGGCCGATAAGGCATTCCCGTTCGTAACACTCCTCTTGTTTCAATTCCTCCAAGTCCCTTTTCACCTGTTAATGTGTTCTTTAACACGTCCCAGACATTAATTCTTTCCATAAAAGGTGTAAAACTGATTTTGGCGACAATATAGACTGGGTCGAGGGCGTGGATGTTAATTCTTGAGGGCGAACTGGCATAATTTGCCCCAGCATGAATCAATGATTCAAAGTGCGATTGACATGCTCCTGCAAAAATAACCAACTGATCTAAGTGGGGAATCTTTTTTCGTGCTTCCTTGACCGTTTGGACAAAATGTTTGGAATGGCGATATGCATTAATATCCGTCATTTTTCCTTTTGCCTTTGAATACGCGTCATGTCCTGTAATAACAAGAATATCTGGGCGATATAAATCAATCAATTCACCTATTTTTTCTGGCATCTCTTTTTCATTACAGTGTATACCTAAAACAGGGATTCCCACTTTTTCATACAGTGTCATACATTTCTTCAAATAGGATGGATCACCATCCAGATGGAGAACCTTCCCAGGCATTTGAAAATAATTACTTGGTTTTACATATCCTCCGGTCGCTTCATATTCCTGACGGTTCTTGATTAATTCAACATCCTGTTTAAACAGCTTAAAAGACTGTTCCTCTAGCGTCCGGTATTCATTCTTCAATCTGACTCTTTGATTATCGTCGATGACGACCAAATCTTCGTATGGTGCGTCTGCCACAAGGCGAAAGTCTTCTCCATATAGTACTGCAAATTTCTGGTCGTTTATTTTTCGAACATCTATCACGCGAAATAGAATGTCACAATTATACGAACGCCTGCCGACAATATCCATTAATTTTATATCCACTGCCGTCACTCCAATAAGACCAGCAAAAGGGCCTTTAAATAAAGTTTCTCTCATAGGCTATGCAAACCTTTGCTTTATTGTGAAAAAAATAGACCCTTTAAAAAGGGTCTAGTGGAAAAACGGATATAATTCTTCGCTTAAGCGGCCAAATTCCTCTAAGGAAAGGGTCTCCCCTCTTCTAGCAGGATCGATTCCGCTTGCACTTAAGGCGTAGAGGATGTCTTCTTTCTTTTGCTTTCCCTCGGGCAGCTGGCTTGTTAAGTTATTAAGCAGGGTTTTTCTTCGTTGTGCAAAGCTGGCCCTGGTCACTTGAAAAAAGAATGTTTCATCTGTAACCGTAACAGCGGGATGTTCCCTCCTGGTTAACCTGATGACGGCAGAATCCACATTCGGCTGCGGCACAAAAACCGTTTTTGGAACGATCATCACTGTTTCTGCCTCTGTATAATACTGAACAGCGATTGAAAGAGAGCCATAGTCCTTCGTCCCTGGCCGTGCAGAAATCCGGTCTGCCACCTCTTTTTGGAGCATACACACGATCCCGCGAATAGGCAAATGTTCTTCAAGAAGCTTCATGATAATCGGCGTTGTAACATAATAAGGTAAATTAGCAACCACCATGATATCGTCCATATCATTAAATTCTTCTCTAATGACTTCAGCCACATCTGCCTCTAATACATCGTTATGTATAATTTTTACATTGGGATAGGGTGATAGGGTATCATTTAAGATTGGTAATAAACGTTGATCGATCTCGAAAGCGACGACCTTTTTACTTGTGCGGGCCAACTGCTCAGTAAGCGCACCAATTCCTGGTCCGATTTCAATCGCACCAGAATCTTCTGTTAAATTCGCAAAGCTAACAATCTTTTTCAAGATATTTGTATCAATTAAAAAGTTTTGACCAAGGCTCTTTTTAAATGAAAATCCGTATTTTTTAAGAATATCTTTTGTCCTTACCGGTGTAGCTATATCTTTATTCATGTAGTTCCTCCTGACTTACAACCCTTAGTGCTTCAGAGAATTCCTGCTTACTGATTTGGAATACATTTAAGCGCTTATGAAGCTGTTTTCCATTGGTATAACCAATTTTTAAAATTTTCCCCAACATGATTCTTCTTTCTTTAGCCCCTTCACCACCGATAAGGCCAGCTGTAAGTAGGTCCTCTTGCGTTATTTCCTCTGTAAACGTTTCATGCATGGTCTGGGCATCCTTAAGCGCCTCTTGGATGGCTTCAGGACTGGCATGTTCCACACCGAGGCTTTCCCCTGCTTTTCCCATAGCTGCTTCCTTCGTTAAAAATGCGTGTTTACAACCAGGAACAGCCTCAGCGATCGTCTTTCTAATTTTTTCACCAGGAAAATCAGGATCCGTAAAAATAATTACTCCTCGGGACTGTTGAGCACGCCTTACTTTTTCAATGGTGGTTTCATTTACAGCTGAACCATTTGTTTCAATTGTATCTGCATTGATTGCCCGTTTAATCGCTGTAGTATCGTCTTTACCTTCCACAACTATAATTTCTTTAATCTTCATTTTAAAAGTGTGAGCCTCCGTAATAAAAAAAATAAAAAATGAAAAAAACTTGAAACATTTTTGTAATATACATCGTCTATATTATTGAATCCATTCATACAATAAAGTAAAATAAAGATGAAGCATTTTATCAATATGTATTCGATGTTAGTATAAAGAAATTTATGAAAAAAGCAAAATGCAGAGGATAGGACCCTCTGCAAATTGTAAACTAATTTAAAATTTTAATCTTTACTTTTTTGCGTCCCCAGCGGTAGCAATCCTGATTAGATGGCATGAATAAATCAATGATATATCCTTTAATTGCCCCTCCTGTGTCAGCTGCTACAGCATAGCCGTAGCCTTCAACATACACCTTTGTCCCCAGCGGAATAACCCTTGGGTCAACGGCAATTACCTTCATGTTCGGGTTAGCACGGAGATTAAGTCCCGTTGCTGTTCTACCTGAACAGCCATTACAATACGCTGTATAAGCAGTTGCAGTAACGTAGAACTCCTGTCCCGACTCATCTGCACCACGTGAAACTTGTAACGATAAATCCTTCGTTCCGACAGCCACAACTTTATCTTGCTTTTCTGCAATCTTCTGCTCACTAATTAATTTTCTAGTTACTTCTTTGCCATTTTCAACCAGGACTTCATATTGTTTAGAAACGCGACCGTGCTTGCCTTCGGTAATCGTCTTTTCTTTGCCTTTTTCTAAACTTTCATCCTTTTTGGTTACTACAGCAAATTGAACAGGTTCTTCCACTACATCGGTGACTTTTTCTACTCGAATGACGTTAACAACACCATTATCTGAGATGGTTTCTGTTAATGACGGTTCAACTCGGTCTAGTGTGTTTAACTGAATTCCCTGTTGTGATAAAAAGTCAGCGACCGTAGCCGAAGTGGCCCAAACTTGTTGCTTTTTACCGCCGTCAACATATGTAAGATGAAATGCTTCTTTTATTCCAATCTTCATCTTATCTTGTATTGCCGCTTGCGGTCTTGGTGAGATTTGGTCATGTTTGCTCAAAACAATTTTCTGCTCTTTTAGGAGTTCAGCCACTGTATCAGCTGTCGTCCAGATCGTTTTTTTCTCGTTGTCCTTGACAATGTGAACCTGGTTAGCTTGCTTCCATACGACTTTCAGGTGGTCCTTCACCTTTGCATTCGCCTTAGGTTGCAAATAGTCTTGTGAGCGGGTGGATACATCCATTTCATCTAATAATTCTTTGATGGTATCTGCATGTGTTTTCACGACCTTTTGCTGATCGTTAAGAGTGATGGCAACAGTTTTCTTTGATCCTTCGTAAAAAAGAATACCAAGAGTTGTTAGCAAAACTACGAAACTAGCAAAAGCAATGGTCAATGTCTTCCGGCTCAAAGACTTGGAAAACAGGTTTTTCATGTTTTTGAATACGATGAAAAACGCCTCCTTTTCTTAGAGAGATTAATGAACCATGCTGTCGGCTGTTAATCTTTGCATACTGTGCGAAGGTATTTCTAATTATGCACAAAGTTGAGAAAATTGCAAAGATAAACTTATCGACACGGTTATCCTATGTAGAAAAGGAGACATGTAGAACTTTTTGTTATCGCTAAAATATAAGACAAGCTTCCACCAGCTTCGACAAAATCCCCTATCATTTTATGGCGAATAATTTTTTAGCATTTCGTGTCGTTGCTTCCGCCACTTCTTCGATTGTCAATCCTTTTATTTCGGCAATTTGTTCAGCTACTAATTTTACATAACTAGGCTCATTTCTTTTCCCTCGGTAGGGATGGGGAGCCAAATATGGGCAATCTGTTTCTATTAATAGTTTATCGAGTGGAATTTCAGCAGCTACTTCTTTCGGCTTTTTGGCATTTTTGAAAGTTACAGGGCCTCCAAGAGAAATATAAAAGTTCATTTTCACGCATTCCTTCGCTACTTCAGGGCTGCCGCTAAAGCAATGCATAATCCCGCCTACTTCTTCCGCTCCTTCTTCCTTTAAAATTTCCACAATATCAGCTGTTGCTTCGCGATTATGAATCACGATTGGAAGATTAACCTTTTTAGCAAGTCTGATTTGTTTTCGAAAAACTTCCTTCTGAATATCCTTTGGAGATTTGTCCCAATGATAATCCAAGCCCATTTCACCGATGGCTACTACCTTTGGATGGGCAGTTAATTCCTCTATCCATCTTAAATCCGCCTCGGTCATGTCGATCGCATCAACGGGATGCCACCCAATGCAGGCAAAGATAAAATCATAGCTATCAGCTAATTCCATCGCCTTTAGAATGGTCTTGCGGTCAAACCCGACCACAACCATATTAGTGACTCCCTCACTTTGAGCCCTAGAGATTACTTCTTCTAAATCTTCGTTATATTGGTCATCATTTAAATGTACATGGGTATCAAATAGCATAGTTTTGCTCCTTCACCATTTTTTTCAAAAAGAATTTTATTTTTCGCTAACATTTTCTTATTCGCGTTAGAAATGCCAATATTCAACAATAACCAAGTAATAAAAAGAAATGTCTCGAAAAATGTTCCACGTGTAACATTGAAAAGCGCCTTGTGCAGGCGCTTTTCTTGTAAAGTTATTAACGTTTATTTCACCTTGGAACCATTCGGTAATGTTTGATCGACGGTTGCAAGCGAAAGTTGACCATCTTTTGAACCTGCTAGGATCATTCCCTGTGAAAGTTCACCACGAAGTTTAACTGGTTTTAGGTTGGTAATACAAATGACCTTTCGACCAACTAATTCTTCCGGCTTATAATATTGAGCAATTCCAGAAACGACCTGACGCTTTTCATACCCTAAATCAAGCTGAAGCTTAAGCAATTTATCCGCCTTTTTAATAGGCTCTGCTTGAACAACTTCGGCTACCCTCAAATCAATTTTCATAAAATCGTCAATCGCAATTTCGTCGATTTCCTCAGGTTTTTCTTCTGGCTTTACTTCCTTCTCTTCTTCAACTGCTGGAGCAGAACCCTGCATTTTCGTCTTAATAAATTCTACTTCCTCAGCAATTTCAAGTCTTGGAAATATCGGTGCATCCTTTTCTACCTTTGTTCCGCTTGGTATGACACCAAAATCAGTGAGGCTTTCCCATGTTTTAAGGCTCTCATCCTGAATACCCAACTGCGTAAAGATGGAATTCGGTGTACGTGTTAGGAATGGCTGCAGTAAAATCGCAATTCTTCGTAAGGATTCGGCCAGATGAGCCATTACACTAGCAAGTACCTCGCGATTCGCCTCATCCTTCGCTAAAGCCCATGGTTTTGTTTCATCAATATATTTATTGGTACGGCTGACTAGCAGCCAAATTGTAGATAACGCTACTGAAAACTCCATCTTCTCCATTACATCTTCGTATACATTAACTGTATCCTGGTTAACTTGCAGCAGTGATGCATCAAATTCCCCAATAGAGCCGGAATAATCAGGTATAACACCGTTGAAATATTTTTCAATCATTGCGACCGTACGATTTAAAAGATTACCTAAATCATTGGCTAGGTCGAAATTGATTCTTTCGACAAATCCTTCTGGTGTAAAGACGCCATCCGCCCCAAACGGAACTTCTCTTAATAAATAATAGCGGAGCGCATCCAGACCATAGCGATCAATTAAGGTGACAGGGTCAACCACATTCCCTTTCGATTTGGACATTTTTCCATCCTTCATCAACAGCCAGCCATGGGCAAATACCTTTTTGGGCAGTGGAATATCTAATGCCATTAGCATAATTGGCCAATAGATGGTGTGGAAACGTACAATTTCCTTACTCATTAAGTGAACATCAGCTGGCCAGTAATTTAAATATTTTGCATCATTATCTGTTCCATAACCAAGTGCCGTAATATAGTTGGAAAGGGCATCAATCCAAACATAAATAACATGCCTTGGATTCCCCGGCACCTTGATCCCCCAATCAAACGTTGTCCTTGAAACAGCAAGATCCTCCAGGCCAGGTTTGATAAAGTTATTAATCATTTCATTTTTTCGAGATTCCGGTTGGATGAAATCGGGATTTTCCTCGTAGTACTGCAAAAGACGATCTACATATTTACTCATTCTAAAAAAGTATGATTCTTCTTTAACCTTTTCCACCGGACGGCCACAATCCGGACAATTTCCATTCGTTAGCTGACGGTCGGTATAAAAGGATTCACATGGTGTACAGTACCAGCCTTCATACTGATCGAGATAAATATCACCTTGTTCAAGCAGTCTCGCAAACATCTTTTCAACGACTTGTTTATGTCTTTCATCCGTTGTTCGGATAAAATCATCATAAGAAATGTCGAGTCTTTTCCATAATTCTTTAATTCCATCGACAATTTCATCAACATACTGCTGCGGAGTAATCCCTGCTTCTTCAGCTTTCCTTTGAATTTTCTGCCCATGCTCATCCGTTCCAGTTAAGTACATAACATCATAGCCGCGCATCCGCTTATAACGGGCCATTGCATCACCTGCAACAGTTGTATAAGCATGCCCAATATGTAAATTGCCGCTTGGATAGTAAATCGGTGTCGTTAGGTAAAAAGTCTTTAATTTATTCTCCATCTTAATCCCTCCGCTAGTTTGCGAGTCCAAAGCTCTATTTAACCATTATTGCCTCTTTTTTCCCGCTTCTATCCTCAAAATATACCGAAAAACCAACTTTTGTGCAAGGAGGCGCTCTTTTACCTGATTCCTTTATTTTTTCATATTTTCCTATTACACCCATAAAGGCTTCAATTCCTGCGAAGGATATATAGTTCAATCGCATCAATTTATGTTGAAGTTTGTCGAAGAAATATCGAATTGAACAGTTGTTTTATCAACAATCCAATAGCATTATTCACTGCTAAATATAGGTAATTTTCAGAAATAACGTTGTTAAATCAACGATCACCTTAATTGAATAAATTTACTATTATTTTTCAAAATAAAAATTATTGACGGATATGGGAATTTCTTGTATTATTAAGTTATGAAAATTTTGTCGAATAATGACGAATAAATAGATAGAGAAAAATAAGTGCAAATGTGAGAGGAGATCATAAAAATGAAATCTACTGGTATTGTTCGTAAAGTTGATGAGTTAGGCCGTGTGGTTATTCCAATCGAATTAAGACGTACTCTTGGTATCGCTGAAAAAGATGCTCTTGAAATTTACGTTGACGATGAGCGTATTATCTTAAAGAAATATAAGCCAAATATGACTTGCCAAGTTACAGGAGAAGTATCTGATGATAATTTAACTCTTGCTGGCGGTAAATTGATTCTTAGCCGTGAAGGTGCAGAACAGTTATTACAAGAAATCCAAAACAACTTTGAATTAGTAAAATAATAGAAAGCTCCGGCACTTCAATTAGTGCTGGAGCTTTTTTTATTTGAAATTGGAAACAAACGTTCAGCGGTGTATCCCACTTAAGCTCTATCTATTCGACATGATAGGCCTGATACACTTCTCTTTTATTTATGTCACGATCTTTCGCTGTTAGTTTGATCGCTTCCTTCGAAGGGATATTTTTTTCAGAAATATAATGATTTACATGTTCTTCAAGCGTTAAATTGTGCCACCAGCTTGGTTCTTCCTCTTGTTGCTGATCCGTCCCCTCAACAATTAAGCAAAACTCTCCGCGGATTTCATCCTGCGTGGTCCAAGCAATTACTTCTTCGATCGATCCGCGAATAAATTCCTCATACTTTTTTGTTAACTCCCTGCAAATTGCGATCTTCCGGTTACCGAGGACATCTGACATAATCGAAAGCGTTTCTTTAAGGCGATGTGGTGATTCATAAAAGATTAACGTAGCTGACTGCCACTTTAAGTGTTCTAACTCCGCCCGCTTTTCTTTCTTGTTTCGATTCAAAAAACCAAAAAAGTAAAAGGGCTGGCACACTAAACCGGAAGCAATTAATGATGTTAGGGCAGCATTTGCACCTGGTAACGGAACGACTGTTACCTTTTCTTCAATGGCCGCTGCGACCAGCTCATAACCTGGATCTGAAATGGCAGGCATACCCGCATCACTTACCAGCGCAATCTTTAACCCTTCCTTTACTTTTTGAATCAATTTATCGCCGCTCGTATCTTTATTGTGTTCGTGATAACTTACAACAGGTGTTCCAATTTCAAAGTAATTACAAAGCTTCTTTGTATTTCTTGTATCTTCTGCAGCAATTAAGTCTGCCTCTTTTAATAGTCGAATCGCACGGAAGCTCATATCTTCTAAATTGCCAATTGGTGTGGGAATAAGATATAAAATCCCTTTCGTAGCTTCATTCTCAAAGCTTTTTTGCTGCCACATACATATCACCTGTTTCTTTCATTAAAAATTCATCTTTTTTCTTCCTGCTTAATTGCTTAAAGGAGTATTCTGCCCTCAGCGCGTCCCCTTTATTTTCATAGCTTCTATAGTATGTAAGTTCGACCGGACCTCTGCCCCGCGTATATTTTGCCCCTTTTCCTTCATTATGAAGCTTAATCCGGCGTTCAAGATTATTCGTATATCCACCATATAAACTACCGTCCTTACAGGTAAGAACATAAAAATAGTGATCGCTATTCTCCATATAAAATCTCTCTAATTTCTGGTGTATACTCATTGTTATCATTATAAACAAATAACGGGGGAGAAATTTTTATATCCGGACTGCCATCCTTAATTGCCTCAATTAAAAGCGTATTAGCCTCTTTCCCCTTCTTCGGATAGACAAATTGAATCCGTTTGGGTTCAAGCCGATATTGTCTCATCAATGTAATGATATCCAGCAGTCGCCCCGGTCGGTGTACAAAAGCCACCTTGCCGCCTTGTTTAGCCAATTGACTTGAAGCCTTGACCGCATCCTCTAGTGTACAAAGAATTTCATGACGGGCAATCGCTAGATGTTCATTGGGATTCATCTCTTCCTTTGACGGCGTTGTAAAATACGGGGGATTGCAAGTGACGACATCAAATTGCCCATGGCCCAGCTGTTTTGGCATATCCTTGATATCACCATGAATCATTTGCAGTCGGGGTTCTAGTCCATTATATTCAATGCTTCTTACCGCCATATCGTAAAGCCGTTCCTGTATTTCAACACCAGTAATCTGGCCCTTTGTTCGTGCACTTAAAAATAAAGGGATGACACCATTCCCGCTGCAGAGGTCAATTAAGTTCCCTTTTTGAATCGGAACATATACAAATCTTGCAAGTAAAACGGCATCAAGGGAAAAGGCAAAAACAGACGGACTTTGGATAATCCTTAAGTTTTCCGCTAATAAATAATCTAACCGTTCATCTTCCTTCAAGTTAACCAAATTATCCATCCCCTAAATGTATGAAAATAGAGGCTGATTTTTGTCAGCCTCTTAAGGTTATTTCTTATTAAGAAAGGAAAGACAGAATAAACAATCGCCTTCCTTGCGTAAACTTCCAAAATGAAGGTTACAGATATGAAACCCTTCTTGATAGAGTCGGGCGAGGTTATCATATCCTTCCCCAACATCAAATGGCTTTACCCCCGGAGACTCGGGCAGGACTGCCCCCTTTTTATTCTCTGTTACCTTTTTTTCCGCTTCAGTCGTTACATCTAAACGGCGTCTCAAATGTTCATTTTCAAGCTTTAAATAATGATTCTCTTCTAGTATTTCGGCTAAATGCTGCTTTAATTCCCCCAGCTGCTGGTAAAGATGGCCAATTTGTGTTTCCATATTACTTACTGATTCAAATATTTCTTTTTTATCCACGTCTTCCACCTCGTTAATCTGTGGATTGTATAGAAAAGGCACCTTCTTTATTGATTTCCTCCAAGGTATACTCCAGAACTCGATCCTGTTCCTTTAGTTCAACCTGCAGTACCCGCTCTAATATATTTAATCCTACTACTTTTCCTCTACCCTGTGGTGTTTCAATGAATTCCCCTAAATCCGGCAGCAATGCTTTAGCAGATTCATATTCATCATTTTCATATTTTAAACAACACATCAGCCTGCCGCATAATCCAGATATTTTTGTAGGATTCAGTGAAAGGTTCTGATCCTTCGCCATTTTTATCGAAACTGGATCGAAATCCCCTAAAAAGGTCGAACAGCATAACATTCTCCCACAGGGACCGATACCACCAAGCATCTTCGCTTCATCGCGGACACCAATTTGGCGTAATTCAATTCTCGTCCTAAAAATAGCTGCTAAATCCTTCACAAGCTCACGGAAATCAACTCTTCCATCAGCCGTAAAGTAGAAGATGACTTTATTTCGATCAAATGTATATTCTACATCGACTAGTTTCATATCCAGTTGATGCTCATTCACTTTTTCATTACAAACTTCATAAGCTTCCTTTGCGGCTTGCTTATTCTCTTCAACAATCATTCGATCCTTCGGGTCGGCAATTCTCACCACTTTTTTTAGTGGAAGGACAACATCATGCTCCTCCACCTGTTTGCGAGCGATGACTGCTTTACCATACTCAACTCCACGAACTGTTTCGACAATCACAAAGTCATCTTTTTCTATAGAGAGGTCCCCTGGATCAAAATAATAGATTTTCCCCGCCTTTTTAAAGCGTACTCCTACAACATCATACAAATGAAGATCCCTCCTGCAATTTTAACACAAGCTGTTCCATCATCAGCTGAGGATTCATATTCCTCTCAAGCTTTCTTTTTGCATCAAGAATAGCTGACATTTGATCCGATATGCGCCGTCCAGATGTTTGCAGTGCAAATTGTTGCAGCCGTTCATTTTCCTCTCGAAAAACAACTTGCTCCTGCCTATCTAATTGTATATATAGTAAATCCTTAAAAATAAGAAGTAAAAGGTCTAAACCACGGTGAATTTGTTCTTTATCTTTAAAGTGTGGAAACCATTCAGTCTGAAGCGTTACCATAGCCTCCAACGGATTTTTTTTCAACACCTCATATAATTTTACCACTATTTTTTGAGCTTGTGCAAACCATTCATCGACATTTAATTTATGTGCCTCATCCAAGCTATTGGTCAATTGAGCAAGTAACGGAGCCTTTAGCGGTTCTACGCCGTTTTCCACCAATTGTTTAATCATAACTAAAGGTGATAATGGATGAAATGTTAGTATTTGGCACCTCGAAAGGATCGTTGGTAGAATTTTCTGCGGCTGTTCTGTTAATAGAAAGGCAACTGTCCCGGGATTAGGTTCTTCTAAAAACTTCAGTAAACTATTGGATGCACTGACACTCATTTTATCTGCATGGATAAGCAAATAAACCTTTTTCAAAGATTCTAATCCCTTTTTGGAAAACTCAACCTGCAGGCTTCTGATTTGGTCAACCTTAATGGATAATCCATCCGGCTCCACAATATGAACATCAGGATGGTTGCTATGATTGATTCGACGACAATTATTGCATTCTTCACAAGGTTTATAACGATCAATGATGGACTCGCAAAATAGGGACTTCGTTAGTAACAACGCAATTTCCCGCTTACCTGTCCCTCTAATACCCTCAAGAAGGTACGCATGGGCCACTCGATTTTTCACTAAACTGTTTTTTAACATGTTTAACACAGTTGGCTGAAGCTCTTCTAGCTGTTCCCATGATTTTACCAAGCTCATCACTCTCTTACTTTATAAAATTAACCGACATTCACTAGGCTTAAAAATGCATGTAATGCTCAATTGGAAGGACAAATACGGTTGCCCCGCCAACCTCAACTTCAACGGGATATGGGACATACGAGTCTGCATTTCCACCCATCGGTGAAACAGGGGCAACTAACTGTTCTCTGGATCTGCAGTTGTCCTTAATAATTTGGAGGGCCCGGTCCACGCGAATATCCTCAGTACCAATCATAAAGGTCGTGTTACCTGACTTCAGAAATCCACCTGTACTCGCTAGTTTTGTTGCCCTAAAATTGTTATCTACTAGTGCCTTTGATAACCGGTTGCTATCCTGGTCCTGTACAACAGCTATGATCAGTTTCATCCGAACCACCCTCTCTTTTTTATCCCATTCTAGTTTTGTTGTTTCCTATATTATAACAGGTAACAGAGTTCCTTACATTCGTAATGGCAGGGAAGGCTACATATTTATTTTAGGATAAAAAAAAGCCTTACAGGGAAGGCTTCCTTTTTGCTAATTTTTCTACTATTATTTTTAGGGTTTCTTGAAAAACCTCTTCCACTGTGCCGGAAGCATCAATAGACTGAATTCTATCTGGAAAGCGTTCGATTAATAGATGATATCCTGTGCTAACCTTTTGGTGGAATTCCAGGTTTTCTAAATCCAATCGATTAATCTCTCTGCCTTTATTTTTGTTGATCCGCTTTAAGCCTAACTCTGGTTCGATATCAAAGTAGATGGTTAACTCAGGCATCAAATTTTCAATCGCAAATTGGTTGATTGCAAAAACTTCATCAATTCCTAACCCGCGTGCATAGCCTTGGTAAGCCAAAGAACTATCAACAAACCGGTCGCACAACACGATTTTCCCCTCTGCTAAAGCTGGTTTCACCTTTTCTATCAAATGCTGCCTTCTTGCAGCAGCATAGAGTAAGGCTTCTGTCCGCGGGTCCATCGCAGTATTTTCTTTATCTAAAATCACGGCACGAATCTGTTCAGCGATATCAATCCCGCCTGGTTCTCGCGTTAGGAGTACGTTTCCAAGCTGCTGGGCTACCATGTTAATAATTGTTGACTTTCCCGCGCCATCCGGGCCCTCAAATGTTATAAATATTCCTTTATCCATTTAAATAAAACCTCCAAAACTGTATCTATCTCTTAAGCTGTATAAAAGGTCTTTATAAGACCATCTTTTAATCGTGCACCGCCTTGAAATCTAGCTCCTGATTTTAACAGGCTGGCGAGTTGACTGAGTTTATCTTTTGTTATCCTTTCACCCTTCATCAGCAAGGGAATACCCGGGGGGTATGGAATAATCGTTTCGGCGCATACCTCACCTATCACTGCAGTTAAATCTACCTCTTTTACCATTAAATTACCCATTTCTTTAAAAGGGATCGCTAACGTTGAGATTTTTTGACTAGCCACCTCAAACACCTCTTCAGCATCATATAAAGGTAAACCAGCTAGCGCCTTCTTAATTTCCAGAACCGCTTCTTCCAAAGGAAAGCTTTGTCCTTCTTTTAACAAAGGAAGAATAAAGAGCACATTATTTGGATCGGCTAATTCTGTATAAATGGATACCTCTTCTAATCTTCTTTGGAGCTCAAAGCCATTTAACCCTGAGCGGGACTGGATAGTTAATTTTAAAGGATCGCCGTTAGCATTTGGGTATTCTAACACCCGGATTGCCGGAATTTCCGCCAACATCTCTTTAAAGCGTTGAATTTCATTCAAAAGAAAGGTTAAATCGTTGGGTTTATATGTAGCTAAATAATTTCTGGACAGGTCCAAGGATGCCATAATCGGATAGGACGGGCTGCTTGATTGGAACATGGCTAAGTATTCCTTTACCTTATTGCCATTAACCAACTGACTATTCACATGTAAAAAGGATCCCATCGTCATCGCGGGGAGCGTCTTATGTGCTGATTGAACCACAACATCTGCACCCAATTGAAGGGCTGAGGGCGGGAAAGGAGCTCCCAGGATAAAATGTGGTCCATGTGCCTCATCCACTAACACAGGGATATCATGCAGATGTGCTTCTTTGATTATTTCTTGTAAATCATATCCCATTCCATAGTAGTTCGGATAACTCAAAATGAGTGCTTTTGCATCCGGATATAAGTTAATAGCTTCTTTAACCGTATCTATACGTATACCAGAAGGGACTTTCCACTCCTGGTCAAATTCAGGCTCGAGAAACACGGGGTCAGCTTTTGCCAAGCTAAGTCCATTTAAAACGGATTTATGGCAATTTCTTTGAACAAGAACATTTGTTCCTTCTGAGCAGGATGCCATAATCATTGCTAGATTCCCTACGGTTGAGCCATTCACAAGGAAATAACTCTTTTTGGTTTGATATAGGCTAGCTAATAGTGATTCAGCCTCTAATATTGCCCCTTCTGGCGAATGCAGATCGTCTAAACCCGATAACTCCGTCGCATCAATTTGTAAAATCTGCTTAAAATAGCGATTTGCTTCTGGTTGATTTATAGTACCATATTTATGTCCAGGGACATGAAAGGAAATAGGGTTCTTTTTGACATGGTCGATTAACACATCATACAAAGGTGTTTTTAATTGATTATTCATTTGTTTACTTCCTTCTATGAGCTTCGTTTATCCAGCCATATTAGCAGGCAAGAACCCCCCACTGCTGGAAGTTTCACTTCATTCTAACAAAAAATCAGTGCCCAATCTCATATGAATGCAAAAAAATAAGCCCATAATGGACTTTTATGAAAAAATTTCTGGTGTGGTTATTTTTTTCAGTTGTTTGAGAAAGTATTTATATTTTGGATCCTTTGTATCTGTTTGTATTAAATCATTTTCGCATTCTGTACAAATAAATGAAGTGTATAGATGTATGCCTATTGGTTTTTGGTTTTCACAAATAACGCACGTTTCCTCATGATACTTCTGTGCTAATAATGAACTCAATCCCTCCACCTCCATACATCCATTCTGCCCTTACGCGCCTATTTGTATACAATTTTTCGAATAATCTTTTCCCGTCATCTTAATTAATATATTATGTAACAATTTGCAATTGGGTGTATGTCTATTTGTAATTTCTTTGAAAACACTTCGTACTTTTTTACTATTGTCTTTGTCCTTACAGATGACAAACAAAAAAACAACCTTTTCAGGTTGTCTTAGATGTGCCTGGCAACGTCCTACTCT
>NZ_JAGGQW010000033.1 GCF_018613065.1 Bacillus sp. ISL-7
CAATATTCGGGTTATAGTTCACCAAATGGTTGAGAGTCTTTGTATGTTCGCAAAAGATTAACGTTTTGAGAACTGAGGCGCACGACGAGCACCTTTAAGACCGTATTTCTTACGTTCTTTCATCTATTCATATAATATGAAGAAACACGAAATAAAACAACCTTAACGTAGCAAGGTTTAATCTGTTTTTATTAAACAAGAATGAAATGATATAATATACTGTTCTATTTGTTTCGTGGTCAAAATGTGGTCAAAAAATAAGTATTAAAGAGGTATTGGAACGGTAAGGGCAACCCGATAGTAAGATGACAATGAATATCTACACCTTCGTAACTCAAAGAACAAACAGCTGCTAAAATTTCAAAAGTACATTGAGATTAATTTCTGGTCAAATGTAGTCAAAAAAATTTATATGATCAAAAAATAAGACTCCCAACCACTGGTGATGGGAGTTTTTGTAATTTTTAGGCTATTGGATGAAAATTATTTATTGTAAGATTTCCATTTTGAATGTATCTGTATCAAGTTTATTATATTCCTTGGATGAAACAGCAAGCATGATTAACGGCAGATCCCCTTCGTTTTTAAAAGCATGCACTACATAGGGTGTAACTTTTAAAATCAAATTATCACTTGATGAAATATTGATTTCTTCCAATGTTCCTGTATCCAGATTCTTCAGTGCAACCTTTGCCTTCCCACTAACAATCATAAAATATTCTAAAGTTTTTTTATGATAGTGGTTCCCTCTAACACTTCCCTTTTCAGAATACAGCAAGTACACCTCTTCAATTTGTACATTTTCCTCTAGCTGACTTTTCATTACAATTTTTTTTAGACTTCCTCGCTTATCTTCAAAAGGTTGAATGGAAATTAATTCAAACCCTTTCTCCATAATAACAACTCCTTCCACCCCATTACCGGCTTCCTTTATCTACCTGTTCCTATAAATTTTTCTTTATTTCTTGTATACCAATCAATAGTTCTTTTTATGCCATCATGGAGGCTTATTTTAGGTTCCCATTTTAAAACGTTTTTAATTTTAGTGGTATCAGGCTGTTGTCTCCAAACTTCATTTTTCCTATAAGGAAGTGCACCATAATTTGGTTTTTTATTAGGACTCATTACCTTGTAAATCATGTCAACATAGTGCTTTAGCTTATAAATAGTGCCACTGCCGATATTGAACATTTCGTTTTTAATAGTTTCATTTTGGGCAGCCAAAATAAAACCTTCAATAATATTTTCTATATAACAATAATCCCGGTATTGTTCACACGGAGTTAAATTAACTTCTTTGCCATCTAAATTAGATAAAATAATATAAGGAAAGAATTTATGGCTTCCCTCTTTCTCTCCAAATACACCAAAAGGCCTCAGAGTTACAATATCTATGTTATTTTCTGCAGCGATTTGGTGAGAAATAATGGAAGTTGAGGCTTTAGTACTTCCGTAAATACTATCGGGCTCTAAATGAGAGTTCTCTTTGATAATTTCCTTTTTATCACCGTACTCCATACAAGTACCTACATTAATAAATTTCTTGCATCCTATACCTTTTAAAGAATTTAACATATTCATTGTCCCTATGATATTGGTGTTAACTGCAGTTAAATAATCCTTTTGTCTAGAATCTACACCATACGCACCAACATGAAAAATATATTCAGGCTTAATCTGTTTTACGCAATTGTCAATTGAAACGGAATCTCTTAAATCAATCAGATGGATGTCAATATCCTTTTTTAATTCTTCAATTCTCCATAAATCGGATGATTCCCTAACTATAATGGATACATCGGCCTGTTCATTTACCATTTTTTGCACGACATGAGATCCAATGAATCCATTTGCTCCAGTAATTAAAACCTTTTGATTATAAAAATAATTAGTCTCTGCCATAAATTCCTCCATTGTTATTTTTCTGGATCAGGAGTTCTAGTGGGACTCTCCATGACTTTTACACCTGAAAACTGATGCGGCCATTGGTCTAAAAACCTTTGGTCTAACCATAGCTCTTCTTCTACTTTGTTAAAACACCAATTAATACAATCCTTCTTCCATTTGTACAGGCATTCTAGTCCGATTTCATCTCTGTTAAATCCTATTAGTCCAGCATCATACACACCATAATTCTTTTCTTCTTCAGTAGTAACGGGCCTCGTGAAAATTAAAAGAGAGCTCCCACGCTTCAATTCATAAAATAAGTTATTAAAATCTGTATAAAGGTTGTTATCAACGTCGGTATAAACAAGAGAATTTACTTGATAATTATTTTTAAATATATATGAAATAAAGGAAGGTTTTAATGTCCGGTAATATTCCTCAGGGTTTCGAGTATCTTTGATGCTTAATAACTCGTTGCCTTCAAGATTTGTTAAATTAAAAAGAATGACATGTTCTAAACTCAATTTGTAAAGGAAGGAATAGGTGCTCTCATCTAGACAGCAAATCCATAGTTGAAAATTGGGTGTATTCATCTTAAGGGAGTTTAAAAGTGCTAACCCTTGTTCTAGGGATTCTTTCCCTATAATTGTACAAAGGTTATATTTTTCTTTATCTGCTGACAAATTTATTTCAAGGTTAAAATAATTTCTTATATGATAATCTTTTATACTCTTTTCTTGGACGAAGTTACTGTCAACTTCTTTTATTTTATTCATCATTGCTATTGAGGCATTTATATAGGGAATATAAATATGCTTAGTGACGTCATCTCTGCAATTCATTACATAATTACAAATATCAAAGACATTGCCATCATAGTATTTAAACCCATAAAAATGGAAAAATATTATTTTTTCATTATTTATAAATATATTTTTGTCTGTTTTAATAACTGGACTTTCCTTTAACCTGTAATTTATGATATAAGGAGTAAGATTGACACCTACATTCTCAATAATACCAATATTCTGAAATCTCTTGGGCCAATCATTTGCATATACCTGATCGCTCCAACGTCCTTTTTCCCATCTGTCAAAACACCATTCTATCAGCTTCTCTCTAAACCAATGAAGGCAAACCATCGAATATTCATCTCTTTTAAAACCCATAAAACCGGTATTATAGATGCCGTTCGTTTCGCCTAATATACTATGTTCCTCAAGCCATTTTTCGGCTGTTAGCGTAACAGAGTATTCTCCCCATTCGGTAAAAATAGGTTCCGGATTCGAAAAAAAGAAGGTATCTCCGTCCAGCCATACAATATGATCGATTTCTTCGAACTGGTTAAATAGATATAGACATACCGACGCTTTAGCGGTCCAAATATATTCCTTGTCATTTCGAGAGCTTTTTACCGAAAGTAATTCTTTGTCTTCCTTTTCAATCTCTTCCAAACTTATTATGGTTGCATGAGTAAAGTTCATTTTCTCAAATAATTTTTTTGCTTCTTCATGAAGACATATCATAAAAAAATGAAAATCTTTATCATGTTGTTCAATTGAGTTGTATAATAATAAACCTTTATAGGCGTAATCCTCACTATACGTTGAGCAGTAATAATGTTTCAACTGTTCAAACTCCTTTCAAGTTTAAAATTTAGTCTGCAGCTTAGCTATCCCTTTAATCGTTAACTAATGGAAAATATAACGATAATCGAAAACGTTCTTTTTCTTTATCGACTCTTCATTTTTAATAAATTCATCCCAAGCTGTTAAAATTACAACATGATTAACCATTGAAAGCAGTGATGATAAGTTAGGAGAATATTGAATAGGAAAGCCATATACCTCTTTAAACTCTTCGTTTGCCATAGGATCATAGGCGATGATATTTGTGTATCCTTTTTGAAGCAAACCTTGAATGATAGCTTTTGCCGGTGTATCCCTAATGTCATTTGAATTTGGCTTAAATGCTAACCCGAGGATTCCTATATTTTCATTCTTTTCAACTTTTCTTTCTACATCACTGACAACAAATTCTTTAATGGCTTCATTTACTTTTAGGGTACTTGTTAATAGTTCTGGTGTGTAGGAATTCTTTAAGGACTGACTAACTAAAGCCATCGTATCTTTAGGAAGGCAGTAGCCGCCAAATCCACAACCGGGGAATACATAAGATGACATATTAGCTGGAGCGCCACTCCATCTTCTATCAAGATGTAAGACCTGAAAGGCTTTTTTTATATCAATATTCCCGATGGACCTGGCGATTAGTGACTGTTCATTTGCGAAACTGATAAGAGTTGCCAGCATCGTGTTAGATAAATACTTAATAAATTCAGCAGTATTTAAAGAAACCAGGTAAATCGGGGCATTAAAAGTTTGGTATATCTTTTCGACTATTTGTCCGCTTTTATCATCATCCTGGCCTATAACAATCCGATCTGGATTCATAAAATCGTCCCAAGCATATCCTTCTCTTAAAAATTCAGGATTATTGGTTAGGCCAATTTCAACACCAACCCTAAAACCTAAATTCTCCAGATACGGTTTAATCCTTTCACTTGTTCTGGATGGAGGAATAGTTGATTTGACCACTAATACTTTAAACTCCGGCTTTTTTATATAGCCTGCTACATTTTTAATTGCTTCCAAGATATATCCTAAATCCGCACTACCATCCGTTTTGCTCGGGGTTCCCACACAAAGAAAGATAACTTCACTGTTGATTACAGCTTCCTGTAAATCATCTGTAATCGTAAAACCTTTATTTAAGTGCTTATTTAATTTTTCATTAAGATTAGGTTCATAAAAGGGAATCTTACCATTTCTTAATTGGTCTTTCTTCTTTTGATCAATATCAAAACCGTAAACATGATACCCTTTCTCGCTAAATCCTAAAGCCGTTGTCAATCCAACAAATCCAAGGCCAATTACAGTAATCAATGAATATCACCTTCTTCCTTCAAAAAGGTTAGAAAGCGATCGACACCTTCAACTATTGATATTGCTGGGGAATAGTTTAAAAATTTTCTTGCCTTTGAAATATCAGGACATCTTCTTAAGGGATTATGTGTTAGATAGCTCTTTTCTTCCGATTCTTTAAATTCTATAGACTGATTAAAACCAAAATTGGCTGAGCCTGCATCCTTATAAATCTGAGCTAATTCTTTAATTGAAATTTCAGGTGTATCTATTCCTATATTAAAGTAGTCAAATGATTCATATAGTAGCGCCTTTAAATAACCAGTGATGGCATCTGTAACATAACAAAATGTTCGAGTTGGATTTCCGTCGGAGTGCATAATCAGTTTTCTATTCTCAATAATGGCTTTTGCAAAATCAGCAGGCACCCTTTTATCATTAAGTCTCATTCCGGGTCCATAATTATTAAATGGTCTGACAATTGAAATGGGTATACCAAATTTTTCGGCGTATAAGTAACATAGCGTCTCTCCGAATCGTTTTGCCTCATCATAGCATGCGCGCGGTCCGATCATAGCCACATTTCCTCTATACTCCTCGGAAGTCGGAATGTAATCCGGAAATGGATCACCATAAACTTCACTGCTGGAGAAAAACAACAACCCTTTAATGTTTTTATCCTTATAAAAATCTAACAAAGCTCTTAGTCCTAATACATTAGCATCCAAGGTTTCAAGAGGATATTTTCTATAAAAGGTTGGCGAGGCAATCGAAGCCATGTGGATAATAAAATCAACATCGTTAATTTTATTAGTATCAAATAATGAAAACTCAGTAATATCAAAAGTGTATAATTCAATCTTTGGATTTAAATTACTTAAATCTTTAATCCATTTGGGTTTACCTAGTTTAAAATTGTCAATTCCAATAATCTTTTTAATACCAAGCTCCGCTGAATAATCAGATAAAAATGACATGAAATAATAGCCTAAGAATCCGGCGCAACCCGTTATGAGGATTGATGAATCCTTAAGTTTTTCTATTTCTGTCTGATCAAGATTATTAAATATATATTGAAGATCTGACTGATAGATATTGTGTTTTTCATATAAATCCAAGTTATCTACCTCACATTCATTCTTTTAAATAAAACGATTGCACCAATTACAGAGGCATCCACTAAAAACTGTTGTTCTTAATTATTTTTATCCCATATTTTCCAAGGAGCTTTACTGGACTCCCACATTTCTTGTAAATATTTCTTATCCCGCAAAGTATCCATTGGATACCAAAAACCATTATGTTTATATGCCATTAATTGACCATCTTTAGCAAGGTTTTCTAACGGCTCCTTTTCAAATATGGTTTGTTCGCCGTTGCTCAGGTAATTAAATACTTCTGGCTGCAATACAAAAAAGCCAGCATTTATCCAACCGCCATCTCCATGTATTTTCTCCTGAAACTTCTCTACTTTCTGATCATTGGACAAGGATAAAACTCCAAACCTGCCCTGAGGCTGTGTAGTTGTTAATGTAGCCAGCTTCCCATGTGAGCGATGGAATTCTACTAATTCCTTAATATTTACATCACTTACTCCGTCACCATACGTCAACATAAAAGATTCATTACCAACATAATCCTGCACTTTCTTAATTCGGCCACCAGTCATTGTATTTAAGCCAGTGTCAACCAAGGTAACCTTCCAAGGTTCAACCGAATGCTGGTGAATAATAAATTCATTTCCCTTCTGAAAATCAAATGTTAAATCAGAATTATATAGGTAATAATTTAAAAAATACTCCTTGATTACATGACTCTTATATCCTAAACAGATAATAAAGTCGTTATAACCATAACTAGAGTAAAGCTTCATGATATGCCATAAGATGGGCTTCTCACCAATCTCTATCATAGGTTTCGGCTTTAAATGGGTTTCTTCACTTATTCTTGTGCCAAACCCTCCAGCTAAAATTAAGACCTTCACATTTTCTCTCCTTTCCTGACATTCTGCTTCTTTGTATAAACAAGTATTAGTTGCCGTGTCAATTTCTTAATAACTTATTCTTAATTTTGAAAATTGTTTAGGCATTATCCAATATTCAAAACACATTTTAGAAAGCAAAAGTTAAAATGAGGCTTACTCGAAACAGGAGAGGGCTAGGGAAAACTAACATCCAAATGTTAGTTAAACAAAGTTATAGACAAAATTGATCAAAGCGACTTTTTAAATCGTGAATAATTTCAACTGTCTGTTTATTTGTTGTGTCATAGAGATAGTTTTTGTTTGGTGAAAATTTTTTAAGTTTATATAATAACATTAAAGAGCCATCTATTAAAAAATCATCCCCTCTTTCATTTAATCGAGAAATAAGTGTATTTTCATCCGCACATAATACAACATAATAAATTTTTACATTTAAATCCGAAAAGTGTATGGGAAACCACTCTAATTCCGTTCTAACAACATAATCAATAATTACATTAATGTTATTTTCAACGAAATTCCATGTTAAAGAAAAGATATTTTTCCATACAAGTGACTGCTCTTCTTCCCTCGTTGGCGGGTTTTTTCCTTTAAACAATAATTTGATTTGGTCACCTTCTATTAATGCAACTTTATCCATCTCCTGGGCAAGTGCCTTTGTAACTGTCGATTTACCAACTCCATGTGGACCTGAAATAATATAAATGGAGCTATTGTTTCTATTATGCATATTAAGTTTCCTCTCCAGCGCCTAGTTAATAAGGAATTAAGGACTTCTATAAAGATTATGCGTATACAAATCATCTTGTGCTATGTAGACAAAAGCAATTTTTGTATAAAAAAGACCCCAAACCAAATTGGTTGAGAGCCTTTGGCAGCTCCTGGAAGTTACTAACCAGTTATTAGAAGCGCTGAAACTTAGATACCCAAACAACAGAGGAATTTAATAAGTTCGAGCCTGAATCTGCAACATTAGCACAAGGTTCTACACGTTTCAATTTATCTAAAACAGAATTATTGAAAATAGATGTATGGGTTCCTTCCAATGAGGAGCAACAGAAAATTGCTGATTTCTTGTCATCTGTCGATCAAAAAATTGAAAAAGAAAAAGAAAAACTAGAAGTTCTGCAAAACCAGAAAAAAAGCTTCATGCAAAATATGTTTATTTAACATCGAAAAAAGGCAAATGGGTATGTTTTAGTTCTTTCTTAAGGTACTAACCCTCAAAAGGGGGGATGTATATTCCTCCAATATGAAACATTTGCATGGTGCGACAAAAGACAGTTGGTTTGTACACTTAGCACTTACACCCGGGCAAACGGATTGGTTAGAAGCTGTCGATGATGAATGGTATAATAAATTATAATTTGAAATAATAAATAAAAGAAGCCGATTTTCCCAAGTGGGAATCGGCTTTTTTCTATAACCTTGTGAAGGATTGTACTTATATTAAACTGCCCGTTAGCCATCCATGCAGCACAAAATCATGCTGCACCACAGAGAATGAAAATGGTTAGGAAGTGTCAATACTATTACTGACCTTAATCCAGTCAACCCTAATCCATAGACTTATTAATTATTGCTCTCCTCTTTTTTTTAACAATTTAGAAGGGTCTTCTTAAGTATTGTCATTTTTCTAATCTTGAAGAAACTTATTTTCATGGTAGCTTAATTGAAATCCATTACAATGTAGTAAAAGACATTTTCTTATTCTTGCCTTAAACGCGATTATCCCGCTTAAAATTACGCCTGCTCCCACTCCTTTTGACGTCTGCCCCAAAGATATTCCTTGCCTCTGTTTAAAGCCCGTGAAAACAGCTCTGTATCCTTCTGAAGAAGGGAATTAATTTCTTCTGAAGTTAAAATCACTTTGCATTTCTCCAGCTGGATTATATATCTCGGCAAAACCGCTCACCCTTTCTCTATAACCGGTATACTTTCCATCTACTCTTAGGACGCTTTTGTTCAACTCTTGTAATATCGGTTTTAGTAAAGCAACGGTAAAGATACAGTAAAAACCTCGCGCGTTTTTGCCCCACTCTTTCACATCAATCGCTATGCTTTCCACTCTGAATAACTGTTATCCAGTAAATCGGTTAAAGATTCATCAAAAGATTTTTTCTCCCTCAATTTGATTTCAGTCTCCTCTTGCTTTAAGCTTACGATAGTTTTCATTTTCATGTCATATAATTTTTCTGTAGGAATCTCGGACAAATCCCGCTTTGCCAATTCTTCATTTAACCGGAATAATTCTTCCCCATACAATTCAATCCGCTTTTTCTTGGAAACAAAATACTTTTCTTGCAGCAACTCTAATTCAAACGCATAGCGGTTACTGATTTCTAGCTGCAATTCTTTGCCCCACTTAATTAGGGTAGGTTTACTAACTCCTAATTCCTTTGCAATATGTTCATAAGGCACCTCTTTAGCTCTCATTTCAATAAAGCGTTCTTTCTGATCCATTTTTGCTGCCGTAGCCATACTCCACTCTCCTTATATGTTTTGAATTATGCCTAAATTTACAGCATGGTTATTCAATCTTAAACTTTTTTCTATAATCATCTGTAACAAGTTTGATAAACTTGTTATTATTATATAAACGGCTATATACCCGCTCACCGATTGCAGTCGGTAAGTGTTGTACGTTAAAGTTGCTGGTGTAAATCGTTGGCTTCCCGATCCTAAGGTTAACGATTTCAAACAGTTTATTTTTACTCCAATCAAATTCATCACTATTTCTTGCTTCTGACCCCAAATCATCTAAAACCAAAAGCTCAAACTTTTTCAAATCATTTAATATCCTTTCTTCCGTTGTACTTGCCCCTTTTTGATAGGTGGCCTTTATTTTTGAGAGGAGCATACCTGTGGTCAAATGACCAACTAGATAACCCTGTTTTTTAAGTGTCCTTGCTATCGCAGTAGCTAAATGAGTTTTTCCTGTACCTGGGTTCCCCATAATTAAAAGATTATGTCGCTTTTCTACGACTTGGAATGCTTTTACATAATCCATTGCAGCCCTCTTGGCTTCATAAACACTTCCATAGTGCTCAACATAGAAATTCTTAAATTCAGCATTTTTCAAGTCCTCTGGAATATGCCAATATTCTTTTTCAAAACGGGAGGCCAATTGCTCATTTAAGCAAGTTTTGTTTCCCTCTAAAATTTGAGCCAATTCCTTCTGTTCCGTACACTTTTTACAATTTATCTCATGGTTTTTAATAGCAGGTTCCCATTCTTTCTGCCCAATGATACGGTATATCAGGTAGCTAGCATCTCCACCGCAAGCAATACATTTATCCTGTGACATCCTAGCCTCATAATCGTCTCGGTCCTTAAGTTCTTTAACAAAGTATTTAAGACTTCTTCTGAACCGTTCATACAGGAGGTAACTAATATCCTTCATAATTTTCACCCCTTAAAATGGAAATTCTTCCTCTAAAACTTTAATCTCCATTTTTTCTTTATCGGATAATGGCTTGTTTGAGCCTTTTGTTTTAACAAACATATTACTTAGGGTTGGAGCTGTTCCACTTTTTTTGCTCTTTGTCCTAGCATCAAAATTTGCATTATATATTTTTACGGCGCCCAGTGTATAAAGTTCTAGGTTGTGAAGATTTTTTAGAATGGATTCCACGTATGCTGTTGGGTTTTTTGGGGATTGTAATTTTGCTCTTCTAATAGTTTCACATATGATTGCTTCGGGTTCCTGAAATTGACTGTTTTCTATCCAATAACGAAAATTTTCAATTATCATCGGCGAAGGTGTACCAAATAGTTTTTCATATTCCAAATAAGGATTAGGCTTTTCTGATCGATTAACATTTTCTTTTAATATTTTTTTATTTATTTCTTGTTTGTCTATTTCACCATTAGTTCCCTTGATATTTTTACCTAAGGTACTAATGTCTCTTTCACCATTGTTAATTTCGCCAACTGATTTACTAACCCAATCATCATGGTTTTTATTAAATGTAATTTTCCTGGTGTTACCAGACTTAATCTTCTGAAATATTAGCTTCCTTACTTCCAGGCTTTTTAACTCACGTTGAATCTGACGTAAATCACAACCTGTAGCCTGACTAAGGAATGTAAGAGACATTTCGTGCTCTTTTCTGTTAAATCCATAGGTGTATCGCCAAATCACGAATAACAAGCGGTATTGTGTTGGACTTAATTTTATTTTGGCTAGCTCCTCAAACAATTCATTGGCTATCTTTGTATAGCCGTTCTCAATTTGAACATTGGCCAATTCACCTCACCCACTTTTGTTGCTACTTTTTTGAATTACTTCGCAGCCAATTCTGTAAGTCATTGCGATTAATTCTAATGACTTGCCCCCTTTGGAAAAAAGGAATTTCCTTATTGGCTATCATTTTTCGTACTGTAGGCACGCTTACTTTTAAATAATCAGCCGCTTCACGTATAGTGAAGATTTCTTCTCTTCCGCTTTCATTTTGCATTTCAGATAACATTTCTTGAAGCACTTCTTTTAATTCATTTCGATTAATTAGGATTGTACCTTCTGGTAATTCCAATTTGAAATTCAATTAGATAACCTCCTAATCAATTTCCTTATTTTGATTTAAACAAAAATATTCAACTGGCTTTCCTAAGGTAACTGCGATCTGATTTATGGTGGAAATCCGAATATTACTTTTAAATCCTTTTTCGATCTCACTAATGGTTTTCCGGGTTACCCCTGACTCATCCGCTAATCTAGTTATAGTCCAACCCTTTTCCGCCCTGGCCATCAACACTTTTTTTCCATCAATATGGTGATTGCATCTGATATACCGTATACATTCCACTTTAACCCCTCCTTAATTTCTCATTTTGAGTACATTTTTATATTAACATCCCAATTTGAGTAATTTCAAGTTGATTTTTGTACTCAAAGTGTGTAATATTGTATTGTAATTACTCATTTGGAGGTACGGTAGGATGATTGGAGAGCGTATTCGAGAACTTAGGAAAAGGAAAAAATTGACCCTAAGGGAATTAGCCCAAGAGTTAGGAGTCCCTTTTACTACATTAGGTAATTATGAACGTGGAGATAGGCAGCCAGATTTTGATTTTGTCCTCGCTGTCGCCAAATATTTTGGAGTATCCATGGATTATCTTACTAAAGGAGATGAAGCAGAAAATTACGATGAGTATAAAACAAATCGTTACACAGAAGACGTTCAGGTAATGCTTAACAGAGCTGATCCCGAAGCAAAAGAATTAATCTTGGATTTACATGACCAGTTGTTTTTAATAGCGGCTAATCTGAGTGGTAAGGAATTAGAGCAATTACTAGAAATTTTCAAATCAATTTATCAAATGAAAATCGCTTTTGGAGTGGGTATTACAAAAGAGACAGTCCCACCCTCAACAATATATGAAATAGTAAAATCGTATCTCAAAGAAAAGCAGGAGATTAATATTCATTTGGACCAGCTTTTTGAGTCTTTTACAGGAAAAAGCGTTAAATAATCAAGTTAAACTAAAGAAGATATTATGAGGTGATAAGGTTGGCTTCATTTCAGAAGTACACAACAAAACAAGGACAACTGTGGATGTTTAAACTGGACACAGGTATTAATCCTGAGACAGGAAAAAGGCAAACAACTACACGTAGGGGGTTTAACACAAAGAAAGAGGCTCAAGCGACAGCAGCTAAGCTGGAACAAGAAATAGCAAATGGTTTGTTAATTAATAATAATAACCGTACTTATGAAGACGTTTTTGAACAATGGTTTGCTAATCATTCTAATACCATAAAAGCTAGCACGAAAAAAACCATTGAATCTAAATTTACAAGGCATCTTTTACCTCGCTTTGGAAAATTAAAAATGAAGGATATCTCAAAATCATATTGCCAAAAGATGATTAACGAAATAGCTAATTCTATTGCTTCTGTAAATGATATAAAGATCCAGGCAAATCAGGTTTTCAAATATGCCGTTAAAATGGACATTATATCAAAAAATCCTATGGAACATGTAACCATACCCAAACAGCAAAATGGATTATTAAATGAGGAAACCGAATTTGAGGAACGCAATTACTGGACAAAGGAAGAGGTGAAAAAGTTTCTTTCTATTACAAAAAGGGAAATTTCAATTCGGGATCATGTTCTTTTTCATCTGTTAATTTACACCGGGGCTCGGAAAGGTGAATTATTAGCCATTTCATGGGATGATATTGATTTTGAAGCCGGCTCTATCCGCTTTTGGAAAACCCTATTCCACACTAACGGAAAACACCTCTTTCAAACGCCAAAAACAAAGAATTCTAAGCGATTAATTAGTTTAGATGATAAAACCCTTGC
Organism: Bacillus sp. ISL-7; assembly: GCF_018613065.1. The sequence continues at coordinate 13,109 of NZ_JAGGQW010000033.1, forward strand.
CTTGCTTAAAAAGTGGCGTATATGCCAAATGGAAGAGGATTTTGCCAACGGAATAATAAATGGTGGAAATAATCTCGTTTTTACAAGGGAAGATGGAATACCTTTACGCTTAGCATATCTTAATGAAAAGCTAAAAATTATAATTAAGAAACACAATCTTCACTCTATAACTATACACGGTTTACGCCACACTCACGCCTCCTTATTATTTGAAGCTGGTGCGAGTATAAAAGAAGTACAAGAGAGGCTAGGACACACTGATATTAAAATGACAATGAATATCTACACCCACGTAACTAATACCCTTAAAGAGCAAACCGCTTCAAAATTTCAAAAGTATATAGAGTTTTGATTTGTGGTCAAATGTGGTCAAAAAACTTTTCGTGGTCAAAATGTGGTCAAAAGCGCTTTTCGGGAATAAAAAAGACCCTTTCCACAGTAGTGAAAAGAGTCTTGAAACGTTGATAATTAACGTTTTGAGAACTGAGGCGCACGACGAGCACCTTTAAGACCGTATTTTTTACGTTCTTTCATACGTGCATCACGAGTTAATAATCCAGCGCGCTTTAATGTTGGACGGAATTCAGGGTCAGCTTGAAGTAATGCGCGAGCAATACCGTGGCGGATTGCGCCAGCTTGACCAGTGTATCCACCGCCGCTTACGTTTACAAGAACATCATAGCTTCCAACTGTTTCAGTAGCTACTAATGGTTGTCTTACAACAACACGTAATGCTTCAAATGGGATATAATCTTCAATTCCACGACTATTTACAATAATTTTACCTGTGCCTGGTACTAAACGTACACGTGCAACAGAACTTTTACGGCGACCTGTACCGATATATTGAACTTGTGCCAAGTTAATTCCCTCCCTCTTTATTAACCGCGAAGTTCGTAAACTTCAGGTTGTTGTGCTTGGTGCGGATGTTCGCTGCCAGCATATACATGTAATTTTTTAAACATTTGACGGCCAAGAGAATTCTTTGGAAGCATACCTTTAACAGCAAGCTCGATCATTTTCTCAGCATAGTTAGTACGCATTTCTAGAGCAGTTCTTGTTTTTAAACCACCTGGATGCATTGTGTGACGGTAGTAAATCTTGTCAGTTAATTTCTTTCCAGTAAGTTCTACTTTTGAAGCATTAAGAATAATTACATTATCACCAGTGTCAACATGTGGTGTAAAAGTTGGTTTGTTTTTACCACGTAAAATTGATGCTACTTCAGAAGCAAGACGTCCAAGAGTTTTGCCCTCAGCATCAATTACGTACCATTTACGCTCGATAGTGTTGGCATTTGCCATAAACGTTGTACGCATGAGTTTCCCTCCTAATTTAAATCCATAAAAGATTATTGTTTTCGCACTTTTAAAGTAATTAGAGTCCGATTCTGTTCCGGGAATGAACATCTAATACCCTTGTGCGGTTAAGTTTGTATTCATATATTTTCAATCACGATGAAGACTTTCCGGGGCTTTATCGTGGGATTAAAAACACGCACATCTAATATAATAAAACCTGCGGGTCAATATGTCAAGAAAATGTTACACCAGGTGAAGTTGTTTAGCTCATTTTATTCATAAAAGACTTCCCAAAGATATAAACCATGACCTGGAGCTGTCTTTCCCGATAGCCTCCGGTCTTTATGGGCTAATATAATCGGAATATCTTCAGGACTGCGTTCACCTGATCCCACCTCTAATAAAGTTCCAACTAAAATACGAACCATATTATACAAAAAGCCATTTCCAACAAAACGGATCGTCAGTAACTCATCCTTACGTGTAAAGTCAATCGATTCAATCGTTCGAACTTTATCAACTACTTCCGTCTTTGCCGCACAAAAACTAGTAAAGTCATGTGTACCAAGGAAAAGTTTACTTGCCTCCTCCATCGCCTGGAAATTTAAACGGTATGGATATTGATAAGCAAATTTCCGCTGAAAAGGATCTCTTTTTTGAGATAAATGAAGAACATAGCGATATTCCTTCCCTTTCGCGTCGAAGCGAGCATGAAAGGACTCGGTGACAGTAACAACCTTTAGAACGGAAATATCTTCAGGCAGCATGGAATTCAATGCTTTCTCCCACTTGTCAGCTGGAATCAGTAGTGGTGAATCAAAATGAATAACTTGTCCTTTTGCGTGGACACCGGCATCCGTTCGACCTGAGCCGACGACTTTCACCGTATCACCCTTATGCATTTTTGATAAAACAGCTTCTAATACAGACTGTACGGTTCGCTTATTTGGTTGGACCTGATAGCCGGAAAAGCCCGACCCGTCATAGGAAATAATACATTTATACCTTGCCATGGTTTCGCTCCATTATGAACGTAATAAAAATAGTAGGATCGATAGAAGGACTAATATCCCCATCTGTAAGGAATCCGTTATTTTCCAGGATAATTCCCGGTATTTTGTTCTTCCTTCCCCGCCTTGATATCCTCTAGCCTCCATAGCGATCGCTAATTCCTCCGCTCGTTTAAAGGAACTGACAAACAATGGGATAAGCAGTGGAATGACGGCTTTAATGCGTTCCTTAAAAGGGCCGCTAGCAAACTCAACGCCACGGGCTATTTGCGCCTTCATTATTTTATCCGTTTCCTGCATAAGTGTAGGAATGAACCTTAAGGAAATAGACATCATTAATGCCATTTCGTGGACAGGGAAGCGGACCTTATTTAAAGGATGTAACAGCGTTTCAAGGCCATCGGTAATCTCAATTGGGGTGGTGGTTAACGTCAACAACGACGTCATTAAAATTAAGAAAAAGAATCGCAAGGAAATAAAAATCCCCTGTCTGACCCCTTCCTCGTAAATTTTTACTGGACCTAGTTCAAATAAAAGGGTACCTTCTTTCGTAAAAAAAAGTTGCAGCACCAAGGTAAAAAGAACGAGCCAGATGACTGGTTTAAGACCGCCATATAAAAAGCGTACCGGGACCCGCGACAATCCAAGCATTAAAAAAGTATAAATTCCAATAAGTGCATAGGTTACGACATTGTTTGCTAAAAAAATAACACAAACAAATAGAAAGATGATCATTAATTTTGAACGAGGGTCCATTTTATGAATAATAGAATCTGCCGGGACATAGCGCCCAAAAATCATTTTTTCCATCATGAGTGAACACCTCTACTTAATACCTTAGTAACAGCAGCTGACAACTCATCAATGGTTAGAAAAATTTCCTCAAATTTCATGCCAAGTTTCTCCTCAAGCTTCAGTTGAAACCGAACGACCTCAGGAACATCAAGTCCCATTTCAACGAGCTCAGTCGGTGCGGAGAAAATCTCTTCTGGTGTCCCTTTATTGGCAACCTTCCCTTGCTGCATGATCACAATTTGGTCTGCATATCTAGCAGCATCTTCCATACTATGTGTAACAAGAATGGTAGAAAGCTTTCTTTCCTTATGAAGAGAAAAGAACATATCCATAACTTCTTTTCGGCCTCTTGGGTCTAAACCCGCAGTAGGCTCGTCCAGGACAATAACATCGGGCTCCATTGCAAGTACTCCTGCAATTGCGACGCGGCGCATTTGTCCACCAGAGAGGTCAAACGGTGATTTATTTAGTATATCTTCCTCTAGACCCACTTGTTTTAAAGCAACCCGTGCCCTTTCCTTTGCTGCTGTTTCAGAAACCCCAAAATTCAACGGCCCAAAAATAATATCTTTTTCCACCGTCTCTTCAAATAATTGGTGTTCAGGAAATTGAAAGACGATGCCAACTTTTTGCCGGACTTTTTTTAAGTTCTTATTTTTTTGCAAAGCTTTAATTTCATGTTCGCCAATTGCTACAGTTCCTTTTGTTGGTTGAAGGAGAGCGTTTAAATGCTGCAGGACTGTTGATTTCCCTGACCCGGTATGACCAATAATCGCCATATACACACCTGAAGGAATATCAATAGACACATCCTCAATGGCCAGTCGTTCAAAAGGAGTATTGACTTGATAACGATAATCTACATGTTTGAGCGAGATGTCCATAACTCTTTCACCAACTCTTCTTCCGATAAATAGTGCCTAGATAGATCGATTCCATCATTCCTTAAAGCTTTCATCATTTTCACTGAAAAAGGAATATCTAACCCTAACTGAACCAATTGTTCATCCATAGAGAAAATCTCTTCAGGTGTACCCTCCCGGAAGACCTCCCCTTTGTTCATGACGATGATTCGATCCGCCTTAGCTGCCTCTTCTAAATCATGTGTAATCGAGATAACGGTCAATGATTTCTCTTCTTTTAATAATCGGACGGTCTCTAATACCTCTTCGCGTCCTCTTGGATCAAGCATGGAAGTTGCTTCATCAAGTATGATGATCGATGGCCGTAAAGCTAGTACACCAGCTATTGCCACACGTTGCTTTTGTCCGCCTGATAGATGGTGGGGCTCTTGATATAGAAACTTATCCATCTTAACTCTCTTTAACGAATCCTCGACCCTTGTGACCATTTCGTCTCTAGGAATGCCGTTATTTTCTAGACCAAAAGCCACATCATCCTGTACTGTCGTTCCAACAAACTGATTGTCAGGGTTTTGAAAGACCATCCCTAATTTTTTACGGATATCCCAAATTGACTCTTCATCCAGCTTTATTCCGCAAACTGTAATCTCACCTGTTTGTGGAAATTGCAGCCCATTTAGGAGTTTTGCCATCGTGGATTTTCCTGACCCATTATGACCGACAATCGCGAGCCATTCTCCCTCATATATATCAAAAGAAACATTGTTCAAAGCATAACGTTCTTGTGCGTCATATTGAAAAGATATTCCATTAAGAGATACAATCGAGTTTTTCACAGATAATTCCTCCTCTCAGCTAAACAATTCTCTGCTCATTATTTCTTTTACATATAAAAAAAAGCCTGCACCTCGTCCCTATGCAGTTTCGCTTTAAACTGCGATGTAAGGAATTTCTATAAAAGAAATGAGAGGAGGTGCATGAGCTAGACGAGACGTATTTATTAATTTCAATCTGCGCACCAATAGCTGCGAGATGATAAAAGATACAAGAAATCAAGTCACGTAGAAAAGCTAGATGAAATCAAGTAAAACTTTTAGATTTTCTCCAATGAATTGGAGTTACGCTCATCATAACACTCTTTTTTGGCTTGGGTCATCTTGATATAAGATTCATTTACAGAAAAAGGGCAAAGAACAAGTTTGTTTGTAAACTGTCCAGCGCCCTTGTTGTCTGTTAAAGCTATATTAAACTAACTCGATAATAACCATTGGTGCACCGTCACCGCGGCGTGGTCCAAGTTTCATAATACGAGTGTATCCACCTTGACGCTCTTGATAACGTGGAGCGATATCAGCGAAAAGTTTTTGTATTGCACTTGTATTATTTTCAGCATCAGCAACTTCGTTACGAACATATGAAGCAGCTTGACGACGAGCGTGTAAATCACCACGTTTACCTAAAGTGATCATTTTTTCAACAGTCACACGAATTTCTTTCGCACGAGTTTCTGTTGTTTCAATGCGCTCATTGATAATTAAATCTGTAGTTAAATCACGTAGCATAGCTTTACGCTGTGCACTTGTGCGTCCTAACTTTCTGTATGCCATGAAGGGTTCCCTCCTTTGTTGAAGTCATTAAACGGATTAACGCATGTGTATAACGGTAAAAAAATCAGTCGTCTTTACGCAAGCCTAATCCAAGCTCTTCTAGTTTTGCCTTCACTTCTTCAAGTGATTTACGGCCTAAGTTACGAACTTTCATCATATCTTCTTCAGTCTTATTAGCTAATTCCTGAACAGTGTTGATTCCAGCACGCTTTAAGCAATTGTAAGAACGAACAGAAAGATCTAGTTCTTCAATAGTCATTTCAAGAACTTTTTCTTTTTGGTCTTCTTCTTTTTCAATCATGATTTCAGCATTTTGAGCTTCATCAGTTAAACCAACGAAAATATTCAAATGCTCGGTCAAAATTTTGGATCCAAGAGCGATCGCTTCTTTTGGCCCAGTGCTTCCATCTGTCCAAACATCAAGTGTGAGCTTGTCGAAATTAGACATTTGACCAACACGTGTGTTTTCTACTTGAAATTGTACACGAGAAACTGGTGTGAAAATGGAATCAATTGGAATAACACCTATCGGTTGATCTTCTCTTTTGTTTTGAACAGCCGGTGTATATCCACGTCCACGTCTAGCAGTCAAACGCATGCGAAGATGACCATTTGCAGCTAATGTTGCAATATGAAGTTCTGGATTTAAAACCTCAACATCACTATCATGAGTAATATTGCCAGCTAAAACTGGACCCTCACCTTGTACATCAAACTCAAGCGTCTTCTCTTCATCAGAGTAGATTTTTAAAGCTAATTTTTTAATGTTTAAAATGATGGATGTTACATCCTCCACGACGCCTTCAATTGTTGAGAACTCATGAAGTACCCCATCGATTTGAATCGATGTAACCGCGGCACCTGGGAGTGAAGATAATAGGATACGACGTAAGGAGTTACCCAAAGTGGTACCATATCCACGCTCAAGTGGCTCTACGATGAATTTGCCATACTTAGCATCATCGTTGATCTCAATCGTTTCGATTTTTGGTTTTTCTATTTCGATCATCAAATAACCCTCCTTCAAAACGTCGAAACTCTAAATCAGCATATTTGCTAATTAAAAGTCCCCATGTATAAGTTCCCGTTTTGTGCACAACAACTGGAATAAATCTTCTGTAAGAGTGCAAAAAATTAGTATCATATCCCATTATAGACGCATGATACAAAATCTATACAGAAAAATTAAACACGACGACGTTTTGGTGGACGGCATCCATTATGAGGAACAGGTGTAACGTCTTTAATTGCAGTTACTTCTAGACCAGCAGCTTGAAGAGCACGGATTGCAGCTTCACGTCCTGCACCAGGTCCTTTAACAGTAACTTCTAAAGTTTTCATACCATGTTCAATGGAAGTCTTAGCTGCTGTTTCAGCCGCCATTTGTGCAGCAAATGGTGTGGATTTACGAGAACCTCTAAATCCAAGCGCACCTGCACTTGACCATGAAATTGCATTACCATGTACATCAGTAATTGTTACAATCGTATTGTTAAATGTTGAACGGATATGAGCGATACCAGCTTCAATATTCTTTTTAACACGACGTTTACGTGTATTCGTTTTACGCGCCATTTAAATTAACCTCCTTTACCGATTACTTCTTCTTGTTCGCTACAGTCTTACGAGGACCTTTGCGTGTACGAGCGTTGTTTTTCGTATTTTGTCCACGAACTGGTAAACCACGACGATGACGTAATCCGCGGTAGCAGCCGATTTCCATTAAACGCTTAATGTTAAGAGAAATTTCACGGCGAAGGTCACCTTCAACTTTTAATTTGTCGATGATGTCACGGATTTTGTTTAATTCGTCTTCTGTTAAATCACGTACACGTGTATCTTCAGAAACACCAGCTTCTGCTAGTACTTTTTGTGCAGTATTTTTACCAATTCCATAAATGTAAGTTAAAGAGATAACTACACGTTTTTCACGTGGAATATCTACACCAGCAATACGTGCCATAGAAAATGCGCACCTCCTTCAAAATTAACCTTGTTTTTGTTTATGTTTAGGGTTTTCACAGATAACCATAACTTTTCCGCGTCTACGGATAACTTTACACTTTTCGCAGATCGGTTTAACAGATGGTCTTACTTTCATTATTATCCTAACCTCCTTAGTAGTACGGAGTGCAAGCATTATTTAAAGCGGTAAGTAATTCTTCCGCGTGTTAAGTCATATGGAGAAAGCTCAACAGTCACTTTGTCACCCGGAAGGATCCGAATGAAATGCATTCGTATTTTACCAGAAACATGCGCTAGCACGGTATGACCGTTTTCTAATTCTACCTTAAACATTGCATTTGGCAATGTTTCAATGACTTTACCTTCAATTTCAATTACATCATCTTTGGCCATCGATCTCGTTTCCCTTCTCTTTTCAGGATTGCGTTTATTCAAACTAGGTAGAGCAAGCAAAGCTATTCGCTCGTATGTCGTCATGCAACCTTTCAATTCTAACATATTGAGCAGCATTCTGTCCTCAGTAAATATTACAAATTACCTAAAAACGGACCAGAATCGACAACAACTATTGAAATCCGCACAAATTTATAATTTGGTTAAGATTTCAAATCCTGCATCAGTGATCGCAACCGTATGCTCGAAATGCGCACAACGCCTGCCGTCAACAGTTACAACTGTCCAATTGTCAGTCAATGTTCTCACATATCGGCTTCCGGCATTTACCATCGGTTCAATAGCAAGTACCATTCCAGGCATAAGACGCGGACCATTGTTTGGTGGACCAAAATGTGGAATAGGAGGTTCCTCATGTAAGTCTTTCCCTACTCCGTGTCCTACATACTCGCGTACAATAGAAAAGCCATTTGCTTCCACATACGTTTGAATCGCATGGGAGATGTTCGAGAGTCGCTCGCCCGGTTTTGCTTCGTTTATGCCTAGATAAAGAGATTCCTCTGTTACCTTCAGCAAATGCTGGGAATTATCATCAATCTCTCCTACAGCATAGGTCCAAGCTGAATCACCATGATAACCTTCATACTTAGCACCGATATCAATGCTAATAATGTCTCCTTCATTGAGAACACGATTACCAGGAATTCCATGAACAAGTTCTTCGTTCACACTTGTACAAATGCTGCCGCGAAAACCATTATACCCTTTAAACGAAGGAAATGCATCTTGTGAGAGAATAAATTCTTCAGCAATCATGTCTAATTCCTTTGTGGTAATCCCAGGAGCTACATGTTTTTGTAACTCTTGGTGGGTAAGGGCCACAATCCGCCCGGCCGCGCGCATGATTTCAATTTCCCTAGGGGTTTTGCAAAAGATCATTATAAGCCCCCAAGTAATTGCTCGATATCAGCGAATACCTTGTTAATATCCTGCTGACCATCAATCGTGCGAAGATAACCTTTTGTTTCATAAAAAGTTAATAATGGTTCTTGTTGTTTGATATTCACGTCTAAACGATTTTGAACAGTTTCTTCATTATCATCCGCTCTTTGGTATAACTCACCGCCGCAACGATCGCATACGCCCTCTTGTTTTGGAGGATTAAAAACTAAATGATACGTAGAACCACATTCTTTACAAATACGACGCCCTGTCAAACGTTCCATTAATAAATCCTTATCGACATTAATATTAATTACATAGTTAATTTTTTTATTTAAATCAACTAAAAGATTTTCCAACGCCTCTGCTTGAGGTACAGTTCTAGGAAAGCCATCTAAAAGGAATCCCTTTTGACAATCTTCCTTGCTTAATCGTTCACGAACAATACCGATTGTTACTTCATCAGGAACAAGTTCGCCTTTATCCATGAATGATTTCGCTTGTAAACCTAGTTCTGTTCCTTCTTTCATCGCTGCACGGAACATATCTCCAGTAGAGATATGAGGGATGCCGTAATTTTCGACGATTCTTTCAGCTTGAGTACCTTTTCCGGCACCCGGAAGCCCCATTAATACTAAATTCACACGTGTTCCCCCCTCGTGCTATAAATTGGTTTTAGGGAGCAGTGGCCCCCAAAACCTTTACTTTATAAACCCTTTATAGTGACGTTTAACTAATTGTGCTTCAAGTTGTTTCATCGTATCTAATGCTACACCGACAACGATTAGCAAACTTGTTCCACCGATTTGAGCCGATTGCGGCAGATTGGCTAAATTAATAAATAACATAGGCAATACAGCAATCAAAGCTAGGAAGAGTGCACCAACAAAAGTTAAACGATATAAGACGCGTGTTAAGTATTCTTGCGTGCTCTTTCCTGGACGGATCCCTGGAATATAGCCGCTTTGCTTTTGCAAGTTTTCCGCTGCTTGTTCAGGGTTAACTTGGATAAATGCATAGAAATAAGTAAACGCGATAATTAACGCAGCATATAACGTCATCCCGATTGGATGAGAATAATCAAATACTTTTGTAATCCAAAGTGTTACATCATTAGTTGGAAAAAATGATGCAACCGTTCTTGGTGTTACAATGAATGAAACCGCAAAGATTACAGGAATTACACCCGCAGCATTAACTTTTAATGGCATGTGAGTGGATTGTCCTCCGACAGGATTACGTCCAGCAACCACACGTTTAGCATATTGAATAGGTATCTTACGATTTGCTTGTTGGATAAAAATAACTCCTACTACAATAGCCACAACAGCAAGTGCTATTAACACTACAGTAACAATACGTAAGAATAATGCCTCTCCTGCATTCTCAAATTGCTGTACATAAATTTGATTAATAGTTGATGGCATTCCAGCAACGATACCGGCAAAGATGATAATGGAAATTCCATTACCAACACCTTTTTCAGTAATTTGCTCCCCTAACCACATTAAAAATGCTGTACCTGCAGTTAAAACAACTGCAATAAGCAGATACGTAGCAATTCCAGGATTTTCAATCAGTTGACCGCTGGCTAAATTATTAAAACCGTAGGACATACCTAATGCTTGGATAAAACCAAGCACAATTGTGAAATATCGAGTGATTTGAGCAATCTTACGACGACCTGATTCACCCTGCTTAGACCATTCCGTAAACTTAGGTACAACGTCCATTTGCAGGAGCTGTATTATGATCGAAGCAGTGATATATGGCATGATTCCCATTGCAAAGATGGAGAATTGTTTTAATGCTCCACCGCCAAAAGTATTTAAAATTCCGAAAACACTAAGCTTATCTTGATTTGCAAGTACATCTGCATTTACATTGGGCACTGGGATAAATGTACCTAATCGAAATACGACTAACATTAAAAGGGTGAATATGATCTTCCGTCTTATCTCACCCACGCGCATAAAATTGGAGATTGTCTGGAACATTAGATCACCTCAGTGTTTCCACCAGCAGCTTCGATCGCTTCCTTAGCAGCAGAGGAGAATTTGTGAGCTTTGACAGTCAACTTTTTCTCTACGTTCCCTTTTGCAAGAATTTTGATTCCTGCTTTTTCGTTGCTAACTACACCTGATTCGATAAGAAGTTCTGGAGTAACTTCTGTACCTTCAGCAAAGCGGTTTAAAGCATCAAGATTTACAACTGCATATTCCTTACGGCTGAAGTTTGTAAATCCGCGTTTTGGTAAACGACGATATAAAGGTGTTTGACCACCTTCAAAACCTAGACGTACACCGCCACCCGAACGAGCGTTTTGACCTTTATGACCTTTACCGGCAGTTTTTCCTTGACCAGAACCGATACCGCGTCCTAGACGCTTACGATCTTTACGGGAACCCTCAGCAGGTTTTAGTTCATGAAGTTTCATATTGGCACCTCCTTATGAAAGAAAACAATCAATTATTGTTCTTTAACTGTTACAAGGTGAGCAACTTTGGTAATCATACCGCGAATAGCAGCATTATCTTGATGCTCAACTGTTTGATTCAATTTACGTAATCCTAAAGCTTTAACTGTTTCACGTTGATCGCCAGGACGGCCAATTACGCTGCGAGTGAGGGTAACTAATAGTTTATTCGCCATTTTATTTCCCCCCGTATCCTAACAGTTCTTCTACTGATTTTCCACGTAGTTTAGCTACGTCTTCAGCACGTTTTAATTGTTTTAAACCATCAATTGTTGCACGAACCATGTTAATAGGAGTATTTGTTCCTAATGACTTAGAAAGGATATCAGCTACTCCGCCTAATTCAAGAACCGCACGAACTGGTCCACCAGCGATAACTCCTGTACCTTCTGAAGCAGGTTTTAGAAGAATTTCACCAGCACCAAAACGTCCGATTACTTGGTGAGGAATGGTTGTTCCAACCATAGCTACTTCTATTAAGTTTTTCTTTGCATCTTCGATGGCTTTACGAATAGCATCAGGTACTTCTTGAGCTTTACCAGTACCGAAACCAACGTGACCGTTTTTATCGCCTACAACAACAAGGGCTGTGAAGCGGAAACGACGTCCACCTTTAACAACTTTCGCAACACGGTTAACCGTGACTACGCGTTCTTCTAGTTCAAGTTTGTTTGGATCAATACGACGCATCTTTTTGTGTCCCTCCTTTGTCTTTTAGAATTGTAAGCCGTTTTCACGGGCAGCATCAGCTAATACTTGAATACGTCCATGGTATAGGTATCCGCCACGATCAAAGACAATAGAAGTGATACCTTTTTCTACCGCACGTTTAGCTACTAATTCTCCGACCATTTTAGCAGCTTCAACATTATTAGTTGATTCTAAAGTAAAGTCTTTATCTAAAGTAGAAGCACTTGCTAAAGTTACTCCATTAATGTCATCAATTATTTGAGCATAAATATGTTTGTTTGAACGAAACACATTTAGACGTGGACGAGCTGAAGTTCCGCTAAGTTTCGCACGAACACGAGCATGTCTTTTCTTGCGAGTAGCGTTTTTATCAAGCTTCGTAATCATTTACGTCACTCCTTTCGTTTACCTATGAGGCATTACTTACCAGTTTTACCTTCTTTGCGACGAACAAATTCACCTTCGTAACGGATTCCTTTACCTTTATAAGGCTCAGGAGGACGAACTCCGCGAATATTCGCTGCTAAAGCACCAACACGTTCTTTGTCAGTACCCTTGATAACGATTTTAGTATTTGCAGGTACCTCGATTTCAAGGCCCGCTTCAGGTTCGATCTCAACTGGATGAGAGTATCCAACGTTTAATACAAGTTTGTTACCTTGCTTTTGAGCACGATAACCAACCCCGATTAACTCTAAGCCTCTAGTGAAGCCAGTGGATACACCTTCAATCATGTTCGCAAGCACGGCACGAGTAGTTCCGTGTAATGCGCGGTGTTCTTTTACATCAGAAGGACGAGTGATTGTTACAAGATTCTCTTCCACGTTGATAGTAATATCAGGATGGAAAGTACGAGTAAGTTCACCTTTAGGTCCTTTAACTGTAGCAGTACTATTATTTAAAGTAACTGTAACTCCTGCTGGAATAACAATTGGTTTTTTTCCTACGCGAGACATTTAGTGCACCTCCATTCATTCAAAAGCTCAATTACCAAACGTAAGCTAATACTTCTCCGCCGACTTGTTTTGCACGAGCTTCTTTATCTGTAATAACACCTTGTGATGTTGATACTAATGCGATACCAAGACCGTTAAGAACGCGTGGTACCTCAGTTGATTTTGCGTAAACTCTAAGTCCAGGCTTGCTTATGCGCTTAAGACCAGTAATAACACGTTCATTACTAGCACCGTATTTTAGGAAGATACGGATGATACCTTGTTTGTTGTCTTCGATAAATTCGACGTCACGTACGAAACCTTCGCGCTTTAAAATTTCAGCAATTTCTTTTTTCGTATTAGAAGCAGGCACTTCTAACTTTTCGTGACGCACCATATTCGCATTACGAATGCGAGTAAGCATATCAGCAATTGGATCTGTCATGACCATTATTTTTACCTCCTTCCCAGACTTGGGTTTTACCAGCTAGCTTTTTTAACACCAGGAATTTGTCCTTTGTACGCTAATTCGCGGAAACAAATACGACAAAGCTTAAATTTACGGTATACAGAGTGTGGACGGCCACAACGTTCGCAGCGTGTATACTCTTGTACTGCATATTTAGGCGTGCGCTTTTGTTTCGCAATCATTGACTTTTTAGCCACGTTTTCGCCTCCATTATTTAACGATTACTTTTGGAATGGCATTCCAAATTGAGTTAAAAGTTCACGAGATTCTTCATCAGTTTTAGCAGTCGTTACGATAACGATATCCATACCACGAACCTTGCTTACTTTATCGTAATCAATTTCAGGGAAAATTAATTGTTCTTTAATTCCCAATGTATAGTTACCGCGACCGTCGAATGCTTTTTTAGAAATACCACGGAAGTCACGTACACGAGGTAAAGAAACAGAAACTAATTTATCCAAGAATTCGTACATGCGCTCACCGCGAAGTGTAACTTTTGCACCGATTGGCATACCTTCACGAAGGCGGAAGCCAGCGATAGATTTTTTCGCACGTGTCACGACTGGTTTTTGACCTGTGATCGTTGAAAGTTCTTCAACTGCATTATCAAGTGCCTTTGCATTTGCAACTGCGTCACCAACGCCCATATTCACGACGATTTTATCAAGTTTAGGAACTTCCATAACTGATTTATAGTTGAACTTGCTCATAAGAGCAGGAGTAACTTCTTTAACAAATTTTTCTTTTAGGCGGTTCACTTATTGTACCTCCCTTCTTAATTTTAAACTATTTATCTAAAATTTCACCGGATTTTGCTACGCGTACTTTTTTGCCATCTACCGTTGTGGAACCTACACGAGTCGGAATATCTGTTTTAGGATCGATAGGCATTACGTTCGATACATGAATTGGAGCCTCAAAGCTGATGATACCGCCTTGTGGATTCACTTGAGAAGGTTTAGAGTGTTTTTTTGCAATGTTCACTCCTTCTACTAGTACACGGCTTTCTTTAGGATAAGCAGCAAGGATTACTCCTGTTTTGCCTTTATCCTTTCCAGAGATGACTCTTACGTTGTCACCTTTTTTCACATGCATCATTAAGCACCTCCTTAAAGGCATTTGAATTTAAATTATAGTACTTCTGGAGCTAGAGAAACGATCTTCATAAAGTTGTTTTCGCGAAGTTCACGGGCAACTGGTCCGAAGATACGAGTTCCGCGTGGGCTCTTATCATCTTTGATAATTACACATGCGTTTTCATCAAAACGAATGTATGAACCGTCAGGTCGACGAGCACCGCTCTTTGTACGAACAATAACTGCTTTAACAACGTCACCTTTTTTAACAACGCCACCTGGTGTAGCTTGTTTTACTGTACAGACGATAACATCACCAATACCAGCAAACTTGCGACCTGAACCACCAAGAACTTTAATCGTAAGTACCTCACGAGCACCAGAGTTGTCAGCAACTTTTAAACGTGATTCTTGTTGAATCATGTGTGTAACCTCCCTTCGGAATGAAGCTTAATCCGAACAATTAAATAATAACTGCTTTTTCTACAACTTCAACTAAACGGAAACGCTTAGTAGCTGAAAGCGGACGAGTTTCCATGATACGTACTACATCGCCGATTTTTGCTTCATTTTGCTCATCATGAGCTTTATACTTTTTAGAGTACTTAACGCGTTTACCATATAAAGGATGCTTTTTTTGTGTTTCAACAAGAACCGTTACAGTTTTATCCATCTTGTCAGAAACAACGCGTCCTGTGTAAACTTTACGTTGGTTACGTTCACTCATTGTGTGAACCTCCCTTCAATAATCACTTGTTAACGCTGATTTCTCTTTCACGAACAACTGTTTTCATACGAGCGATCGCTTTGCGTACTTCACGAATGCGAGCTGTGTTTTCAAGTTGTCCTGTCGCCAATTGAAAGCGAAGGTTGAAAAGTTCTTCTTTTAAAGATTTTACTTTTTGTTCAATTTCAGCAGTGGTTAGGTCACGAAGTTCATTAGCTTTCATTTGATTCACCACCAATTTCTTCTCGTTTTACAAACTTACATTTAATAGGAAGTTTGTGCATTGCAAGTCGAAGTGCTTCACGAGCGATTTCTTCAGAAACTCCAGCAATCTCGAACATGATTTTTCCAGGCTTAACAACAGCTACCCAGCCTTCAGGTGCTCCTTTACCGGAACCCATCCGTACTTCAAGCGGTTTAGCAGTGTAAGGCTTGTGAGGAAAGATTTTAATCCAAACTTTACCGCCACGTTTCATGTAACGTGTCATCGCAATACGTGCTGCTTCAATTTGGCGATTCGTAATCCAAGAAGCTTCTAGAGCTTGTAGGCCGAATTCACCGAATGTCACTTCTGTACCACCTTTTGCGTTACCACGCATGTTACCACGGTGTTGACGGCGATATTTTACGCGTTTTGGCAATAACATATTATTTGCCTCCTTCCGCAGGTTTCTTCTTAGTAGGAAGGACTTCTCCCTTATAGATCCATACTTTTACGCCTAGCTTACCATAAGTAGTATCGGCTTCAGCAGTAGCATAGTCGATATCAGCGCGAAGTGTATGAAGTGGAACAGTTCCTTCGCTGTAATGTTCAGCGCGAGCGATATCTGCACCGCCAAGACGACCAGACACTTGTGTTTTGATACCTTTTGAACCAGCGCGCATAGCACGTTGAATTGCTTGCTTTTGAGCACGACGGAAAGATACACGATTTTCTAATTGGCGAGCAATATTTTCAGCAACAAGTTTCGCATCAAGATCAGCTCTCTTAATTTCAAGAATATTGATGTGAACGCGTTTGCCAGTTAATTGATTTAATGCTTTACGAAGTGCTTCAACTTCAGTACCGCCTTTACCAATAACCATACCAGGCTTTGCTGTATGCACTGTTACGTTTACACGGTTTGCAGCACGTTCGATTTCTACTTTAGAAACAGAAGCATCTTTTAAACGTTTCGTGATGTATTCACGAATTTTAAGGTCTTCGTGTAAAAGAGTAGCGAAGTCTTTGCCTGCGTACCATTTAGATTCCCAATCACGAATGATTCCAATACGCAAACCGACAGGATTTACTTTTTGACCCACAGCTTATCCCTCCTTCTTTTCTGATAATACGATTGTGATGTGGCTAGTGCGCTTTAAAATCTGGCTTGCACGGCCCATTGCGCGAGGACGAAAACGTTTCAACGTTGGTCCTTCGTCAACAAATGCTTGAGCAACAACTAGGTTGTTAACGTCCATTTCATAGTTGTGTTCAGCATTTGCCATAGCTGATTTTAATACTTTTTCCACGATTGGAGAAGCAGCCTTAGGAGTGAGATTTAAAATCGCCACAGCTTCACCAATTTGCTTACCTCGAATTAAATCTACGACTAAACGTGCTTTACGAGGAGCAATACGAACTGTTCTTGCAACAGCTTTAGCTTGCATTTGGATGCCCTCCTCTCTTAACGTCTTGTTTTCTTGTCATCATTACCATGGCCCTTGTAAGCACGAGTTGGAGCAAATTCTCCAAGCTTGTGTCCTACCATGTCTTCAGTAACATATACAGGCACGTGTTTGCGACCATCATATACAGCGATAGTGTGGCCAATAAATTGTGGGAAGATTGTAGAACGACGTGACCAAGTTTTAATAACTTGTTTGCTTTCAGTCTCGTTCAACTTTTCAACCTTAACCATTAAATGATCATCAACAAATGGTCCTTTTTTTAAGCTGCGACCCATGAAGGAACCTCCCTTCGTGACTGTTCTACGGTTCTTTCTTTGAACCGTAGGAGAATCACGTTATTTTTTACGACGACGAACGATAAATTTATCTGATTTATTTTTCTTTGTACGAGTTTTGTATCCAAGAGTTGGTTTACCCCATGGAGACATTGGTGATTTACGTCCGATTGGTGAACGTCCTTCACCACCACCGTGTGGGTGATCGTTAGGGTTCATAACAGATCCACGTACAGTTGGGCGCTTGCCTAACCAACGATTACGTCCTGCTTTACCAATGTTAATAAGTTCATGTTGTTCGTTACCTACTTGACCGATTGTTGCACGGCATTCAGCAAGAATCATACGAACTTCACCAGAATTCAAACGTACTAATACGTATTTTCCTTCTTTACCAAGTACTTGAGCGCTTGTTCCAGCAGAACGAACTAACTGGCCGCCTTTACCTGGTTTTAACTCGATGTTGTGTACTACTGTACCAACAGGAATGTTTGTTAGTGGAAGTGCGTTACCCACTTTAATATCAGCCTCAGGGCCAGACATTACTTCCAATCCAACTACTAGGTTTTTAGGAGCTAAGATATAACGCTTTTCTCCATCCACGTAGTTGATTAACGCGATATTTGCAGAACGGTTTGGATCGTATTCGATCGTAGCAACGCGTCCAGGAATGCCATCTTTGTTACGTTTAAAGTCAATTAAACGATATTGACGTTTGTGACCGCCACCTTGATGACGAACAGTTAACTTACCTTGGTTATTACGGCCGCCTTTTCTCTTTATTGGTGCTAAAAGAGATTTTTCTGGAGTGCTAGTTGTGATTTCTGCGAAATCAGAAGTAGTCATTCCGCGACGACCATTGGAGGTAGGTTTGTACTTTTTAATCGCCATTTTATTTCCCTCCTCTTCTTGATAGGTTCTTATGCTTCAAAGAATTCGATTTCTTTGCTATCAGTAGTTAATTTTACAATTGCTTTACGACGTTTATTTGTGTAACCACCGAATTTTCCCATACGCTTAAATTTACCTTTGTAGTTCATGATGTTTACTTTCTCAACATCAACGCTAAAGATTTCTTCAATCGCATCTTTAACTTGAGTTTTGTTAGCTCTAACATCAACTTCAAAAGTATATTTTTTCTCAGCCATTAGGTCAGTAGTACGTTCAGTGATAACGGGGCGCTTAATGATATCGCGTGCATCCATTATGCAAGCACCTCCTCTACTTTTTCAACCGCTGCTTTAGTCATGATCAATTTCTCATGATTAACAACATCTAATACGTTAATTCCATCTGCTGTTACTACTGTGATACCAGGAATGTTACGAGCAGAAAGTGCTACATTTTCATCAAGGTCAGCTGTAACGATTAATGCTTTCTTCTCAACAGAAAGACCGTTTAATACTGTTTTGAAATCTTTTGTTTTCGGAGTATCGATAGCTAAAATATCTAACACTAAAATGTTTTCTTCTAAAACTTTAGAAGAAAGCGCAGATTTGATTGCTAAACGACGTACTTTTTTCGGTAATTTATAGCTGTAGCTGCGTGGTGTTGGACCGAATACAGTACCACCTCCGCGCCATTGTGGAGAACGGATTGACCCTTGACGAGCGCGTCCAGTTCCTTTTTGACGCCATGGCTTACGACCACCGCCGCGTACTTCAGAACGAATTTTAGTTTTATGAGTTCCTTGACGTAATGAAGCTCTTTGCATAACAATTGCTTCAAATAATACGTGCTGGTTAGGCTCAATACCAAATACAGAATCATTAAGTTCAATATCACCAACTTGTGATCCAGTTTGGTTTAATAATGCTACTTTAGGCATTCCTTTGTTCCTCCTTTCTTAAAAAGTGACTATGCTTTAATCGCACCTTTAATTTTTAATAAAGCTTTTTTAGCGCCAGGTACATTACCTTTGATTAAAAGTAGGTTACGCTCTGTATCAACCTTAACGATTTCAAGGTTTTGTACAGTGATTTGTTCTCCACCCATACGACCTGGTAATAATTTACCTTTGAATACGCGGTTTGGAGCAACTGGTCCCATTGAACCTGGACGACGATGGTAACGTGAACCGTGGGCCATTGGGCCTCGTGATTGTCCGTGGCGCTTAATTACACCTTGGAAACCTTTACCCTTTGAGATCCCTGTTACATCTACGATATCGCCAGCAGCGAAAATATCAACCTTGACTTCTTGACCAACTTCATAGCTTGCTAAGTCATCTCCGCGGAATTCGCGAACGAAGCGCTTAGGAGCAGTGTTTGCTTTAGCAACATGCCCTTTTTCTGGTTTGTTAGCTAACTTTTCACGTTTGTCTTCAAAACCAACTTGAACTGAAACATATCCGTCGCTGTCAACTGATTTCTTTTGAAGAACTACGTTTGGAGCTACCTCAACTACAGTTACAGGAATTAAGTTACCGTTACTAGCAAATACTTGAGTCATACCAATCTTTCTTCCTAAGATTCCTTTGGTCATTTAAGTCACACCTCCTAGATTATTTATCATTTATTTTGATTAAAGTTTAATTTCGATATCAACACCAGATGGTAAATCTAAACGCATTAACGCATCAACTGTTTGTGGAGTTGGGTTAACGATGTCGATTAGACGCTTATGTGTCCGTTGTTCGAATTGTTCACGTGAATCTTTGTACTTATGAACCGCACGCAGAATCGTGTAAATAGTTTTTTCAGTCGGTAGCGGAATTGGACCAGATACAGCCGCACCAGAACGTTTTGCTGTTTCAACGATTTTTTCTGCAGATTGATCAAGGATTCTGTGATCATACGCTTTTAAACGGATACGAATTTTTTGTTTTGCCATTATTTTCCCTCCTTTATTCGCCTATTTTCTAAATAGACATTCTCAGTGAAAATTTCCCTCACACACTCGCCATGGCAAAGCGGCCGGGTGTGTCAGCAACCTTCCACATCATCGCAGTCAAAGACCAACATTGTCTATTATACATAAAACACAAAGCAAACGCAACACTTATTCCGATTTTTTTCTTTATGTTTCTGTTTCGAACACTTTTCCTATTATAGCGGGTGATATACACTTTATCAACTATTATTATCAATCTCCAGAAATATCCTAATATAAAGGTTGAGGTACGAATATTATGAATATATATATAGAAGAAACTCGATCTAAAACCTTTTTAAAACAATGTCTTTAACACAGCCAAAACAACAAAAAAGCAGAAGGATCGTCATCCATCTGCTTTTTATATGTTTAATAATTATCCACTCAGCACTAAAGGAGCTGCAGTTTCTAATTACTCAGTGATTGTAGTGATTGAACCTGAACCTACTGTACGTCCACCTTCACGAATAGAGAACTTAGTTCCTTCTTCGATTGCGATTGGAGCGATTAGTTCAACGATCATTTCGATATGGTCGCCAGGCATAACCATTTCAGTGCCTTCTGGAAGCATACAAATACCAGTAATATCAGAAGTACGGAAATAGAATTGTGGACGGTAGTTTGAGAAGAATGGAGTATGACGTCCGCCTTCTTCTTTTGATAATACGTAAACTTGTGCTTTGAACTTTGTGTGTGGTGTGATTGACTTTGGTTTAGCCAATACTTGACCACGTTCGATATCTTCACGTGCTACACCACGAAGAAGGGCACCGATGTTGTCACCAGCTTCAGCGAAATCAAGAAGTTTACGGAACATTTCTACACCTGTTACAGTAGTAGATTTTGGCTCTTCAGTGAAACCTACGATTTCAACTACGTCACCAACTTTAACTACACCACGCTCAACACGCCCTGTAGCAACAGTTCCACGACCAGTGATTGAGAATACATCCTCAATTGGCATCATGAATGGCTTGTCAGTGTCACGAGTTGGTGTTGGAATCCACTCATCAACAGCAGTCATAAGTTCATTGATTTTTTCTTCCCATGCAGCATCGCCTTCTAATGCTTTAAGAGCAGAACCTTTGATAACTGGAGTGTCATCGCCTGGGAAGTCGTATTCTGTTAATAGATCACGAATTTCCATTTCTACTAATTCAAGAAGCTCTTCATCGTCAACCATGTCACACTTGTTCATGAATACAACAAGGTATGGTACACCTACTTGACGAGAAAGAAGGATGTGCTCACGAGTTTGTGGCATTGGGCCATCAGTTGCAGAAACAACTAGGATACCGCCGTCCATTTGCGCAGCACCAGTGATCATGTTTTTAACATAGTCAGCGTGTCCTGGGCAATCTACGTGTGCATAGTGACGAAGATCTGTTTCATATTCTACGTGTGCAGTAGAGATTGTGATACCACGTTCTTTTTCTTCTGGTGCACCGTCGATTTGATCGTATGCACGAGCTTCTGCTTTACCAGATTTAGCAAGAACAGAAGTGATTGCAGCTGTTAAAGTTGTTTTACCATGGTCAACGTGTCCGATTGTACCAATGTTAACGTGTGGCTTTGAACGGTCGAATTTAGCTTTACCCATTAGGAAATCCTCCTCTAAATTATAAAAATTTAAGTTTATTTTTTTTATGTAAGCCGTGAATATGGTTGTCCCTTACTCACGGCTTCCAATTGTAGTTATACTTTATCAAAAGATGAAAATCAATTATTCACCTTTATTTTTTTTGATGATTTCTTCCGAAATTGACTTTGGTACTTCTTCATAGTGATCAAAGTGCATAGAGAATACTCCACGACCTTGTGTGCTTGAACGAAGTGCTGTTGCATAACCAAACATTTCAGAAAGTGGAACCATTGAACGAACTACTTGAGCGTTACCGCGAGCATCCATACCTTCAACGCGACCGCGACGGGCAGTAAGTTGTCCCATAATATCGCCTAAATATTCTTCCGGAATAATAACTTCAACCCTCATAACAGGTTCTAGAATTACCGGACTACATTTAGAAGCTGCGTTTTTAAGAGCCATGGAAGCAGCAATCTTAAATGCCATTTCTGATGAGTCAACATCATGGTAAGATCCATCAAAAAGTCTTGCTTTAATATCAACTAATGGATACCCAGCAAGTACACCTCGATCAAGTGAATCTTCAAGTCCAGCTTGAACAGCAGGGATGTATTCACGAGGAACAACACCACCAACAATACCGTTTACAAATTCGAAGCCTTTACCTTCATCATTTGGTGAGAATTCGATCCAAACGTGACCGAATTGTCCGCGACCACCAGATTGACGTGCGAACTTACCTTCAACTGATGCAGATGAACGGAAAGTTTCACGGTATGCAACCTGTGGAGCACCTACGTTAGCTTCAACCTTAAATTCACGACGCATACGATCAACGATGATATCTAGGTGCAACTCACCCATACCAGCGATGATAGTTTGACCAGTTTCCTGATCTGTATGAGCACGGAATGATGGGTCTTCTTCTTGAAGTTTTTGCAGAGCATTGGACATTTTATCCTGATCTGCTTTTGATTTTGGTTCAACTGAAAGTTGAATTACTGGTTCAGGGAATACCATTGACTCAAGGATAACAAGGTTTTTGTCATCACAAAGAGTATCACCAGTAGTTGTATCTTTCAGTCCTACAGCTGCAGCAATATCACCGGCATAAACCTTAGAGATTTCTTTACGGCTATTTGCGTGCATTTGCAGGATACGTGCAACACGCTCACGCTTACCTTTTGTAGAGTTTTGAACATATGTTCCAGCCTCTAAAGTACCAGAGTATACGCGGAAGAATGTTAATTTTCCTACATAAGGATCTGTCATTACTTTAAATGCAAGCGCAGAGAATGGCTCTTCGTCACTTGAATGACGTTCGATTTCCTCATCTGAATCTGGAAGAGTACCTTTAATAGCTGCTACATCCAATGGTGATGGAAGGTAATCAATAACTGCATCTAACATAAGTTGAACACCTTTGTTTTTAAAAGCTGAACCACAGATTACAGGATAGAATTCAACATTAACGGTACCTTTACGAATACCAGCTTTAAGCTCTTCTTTAGTGATTTCCTCACCATTTAGATACTTATCCATTAAGTTTTCATCAAGTTCTGCAACTGCTTCTATTAACTTTTCGCGATGTTCTTCAGCTAATGCACGGTGTTCTTCAGGAATTTCACGTACCTCAATGTTTTCACCTAAGTCGTCTGCGTAGAATACTGCATTCATTTCCACAAGGTCAATGATTGCTTCAAACTCATCTTCAGCGCCGATAGGTAATTGGACCGGATGTGCATTTGCACCAAGACGTTCATGTAATGTCTTTACAGAATACAGGAAATCTGCTCCGATTTTGTCCATCTTGTTAACAAATACTACACGTGGTACACCATAAGTGGTTGCTTGACGCCAAACTGTTTCAGTTTGTGGTTCAACACCTGACTGCGCATCTAGTACTGCTACCGCACCATCGAGTACACGAAGTGAACGTTCAACTTCGATTGTAAAGTCTACGTGCCCTGGTGTGTCGATGATATTAACGCGGTGACCATGCCATTGTGCAGTTGTAGCCGCGGAAGTGATTGTAATTCCACGCTCTTGTTCTTGCTCCATCCAGTCCATCTGAGATGCACCTTCATGTGTTTCACCAATCTTATGGATACGACCAGTGTAATAAAGAACACGCTCAGTGGTAGTCGTCTTACCAGCATCGATGTGAGCCATGATACCGATATTACGAGTGTTTGCTAAGGAGAACTCTCTTGCCATTGGGTCTTTCTCCTTCCTAGTTTAAAAGTTTTTATATTGAAGGTTAGATTACCAACGATAGTGAGCAAACGCTTTGTTTGCTTCTGCCATTTTGTGTGTATCTTCACGCTTTTTAACAGCTGCACCAGTGTTATTGGCTGCATCCATGATTTCATTAGCTAAACGCTCTTCCATCGTTTTTTCTCCACGGTTACGCGAATAGTTCACCAACCAACGAAGACCTAAAGTTGCACGGCGGTCAGGACGCACCTCAATTGGAACTTGATAGTTAGCACCACCAACACGGCGAGCTTTAACTTCAAGTACAGGCATGATGTTTTTAAGCGCTGCTTCAAAAACTTCCATCGGCTCTTTGCCAGAGCGTTCACGAATCGTATCGAATGCAGAGTAAAGAATTTCTTGTGACTTACCTCTCTTACCGTCAACCATCATTTTGTTGATTAAACGAGTAACTAATTTAGAGTTATAAAGTGGATCTGGTAACACGTCTCTTTTTGCTACAGGACCTTTACGTGGCATTATATTTCCTCCTTTCAAAGAAGCTTCTATTTAAGTTGTTTTATTTCTTAGCTGCTTTTGGTCTCTTAGTACCGTATTTAGAACGTCCTTGCATACGGTTGTTAACTCCAGCTGTATCAAGTGCTCCACGTACGATGTGATAACGTACTCCTGGTAAATCCTTTACACGTCCTCCACGGATAAGAACAACGCTGTGTTCTTGAAGATTGTGTCCAATACCAGGAATGTATGCAGTCACCTCAATACCGTTAGTCAAACGTACACGCGCATATTTACGTAACGCTGAGTTTGGTTTCTTTGGTGTCATTGTACCAACACGAGTACATACACCGCGCTTTTGTGGTGAAGATACATTCGTTTGTGATTTTTTGAAGCTGTTATAACCTTTGTTTAGTGCAGGTGATTTTGATTTTTCCTCTTTAGATTGACGAGGTTTGCGCACTAATTGATTAATAGTTGGCATTTGTGTTTCCTCCCTTCATTATTTGTAAGTCCACACATCCAGGTGGTTCATTTTTGTGCAAAAACAAAGTTCTTGCAGACTTTCTATCTACAAAAACAGCTTTTAGCGGATAATTGCAACAGTTGAAGCACCAACTTCAATCCCGCATGCTTTTCCGAGTTTTAGCATCGAATCCACATATAGGATAGGAACATTTATTTCAAGAGCTTCATTAACAACTTTCACTGTCACTTTCGGGTCAGCGTCATTTGCAACAATTAACTCTCGGACATTACCTTCTTTAAGTGCCTTGACTGTTTGTTTTGTTCCTATAACGAACTTTTGTGCCTGCAATACTTTTTCATAAGACATAGTTCATATCCTCCAAAGTATCAGGTGAATAGGAGCACCTTTGATATAGTACCATCTTTACAAATAGATGTCAACACGACTTTAAATAATTTCTTAAAATAAGGAATCTGCTAGTCGCAGATCCCTTATTATCATTAATCAATAGTAACTGTTTCTTCAGAAGTGGTATCACGGAGTACAGGCTCAGCTTTACGATAACGAGGCATTCCTGTTCCAGCCGGGATCAGCTTTCCGATAATAACATTTTCTTTTAGACCTAGTAATTCATCACGTTTACCTTTGATAGCTGCATCGGTAAGAACTCTTGTTGTTTCTTGGAACGATGCTGCAGATAGGAATGAATCAGTTTCAAGCGACGCTTTGGTAATACCAAGTAATACTGGACGACCTGTAGCCGGTAATTTGCCTGCTAATAATGCCTTTTCGTTCGCATCTGTAAACTGGTGAATATCCAGAAGTGTACCTGGAAGTACATCTGTTTCACCGGCATCACCGACACGTACTTTTCGTAACATTTGACGTACCATTACTTCCACGTGCTTATCGCCGATTTCTACCCCTTGCATACGGTAAACCTTCTGTACTTCTTTCAATAAGTACTCTTGAACAGAAGTAACGTCTTTTACTCGGATTAACTCTTTCGGATCAATCGAACCTTCAGTGAGTTCTTCACCACGAGCGACATGATCATTTACTGCCACTTTCAAGCGTGCTGTATATGGAGCATTGTAAGTTCGTGATTCAACTTCACCTTGAACAACTATTTCATGCTGGCGATCACGACCTTCATTAATCCCAACAACAACACCTTCAATTTCAGTGATAACAGCTTGACCTTTAGGGTTACGGGCTTCAAAAATCTCTTGGATACGCGGTAAACCTTGAGTAATATCGTCTCCCGCAACACCACCTGTATGGAAGGTACGCATTGTTAACTGTGTACCTGGCTCTCCGATGGATTGTGCTGCAATAATACCAACAGATTCACCAACCTCCACCTCTTGACCAGTTGCCAGGTTGCGGCCGTAACACTTCTTACATACACCATGACGGGTATTACATGTAAACGCAGAACGTATTTTTACTTGTTCAATACCTGCACCGACAATAATTTCTGCTAAATCCTCAGTAATTAAGCCATTTTCAGGGACAAGCACTTCTTTGGTTTCTGGATGTCTAATCGCAGTCCGTGCATGACGGCCAATTAGACGTTCATCCAATCCTTCGATAATTTCAGTTCCATCTTTTAAGGCGCTGATTAAGAAACCGCGATCTGTACCACAATCATCTTCACGGACAATGACATCTTGGGCAACGTCAACAAGACGACGTGTTAAATAACCAGAGTCAGCAGTTTTCAGAGCCGTATCAGCAAGACCTTTACGCGCACCATGAGTGGAGATAAAGTACTCTAATACCGTTAATCCTTCACGGAAACTTGATTTAATCGGTAATTCAATAATTCGTCCAGCCGGGTTGGCCATCAGACCACGCATACCAGCTAACTGCGTAAAGTTAGACGCGTTACCACGGGCACCGGAATCACTCATCATAAAGATTGGATTCGATTTATTCAGGGATTTCATTAGTTTACCTTGAATGGTGTCTTTTGCGGCACTCCAGATCGCAATAACACGATCGTAACGCTCATCTTCAGTAATTAGACCACGTCTGAACTGCTTCAAAACGTTATCTACTTTACCTTGTGCTTCTTTAAGAATTTCCTGCTTTTCAGGAAGTACGACAATGTCAGCTACACCAACCGTAAGTCCTGCTTTCGTTGAATGCTTAAAGCCCAAGTCCTTCATGCGGTCAAGCATTTTTGACGTTTCGGTAATTTTGAAACGCTTGAATACTTCAGCAATGATATTTCCAAGGATTTTCTTTTTGAACGGATCAATTAATGGCATTTCTTGAATTTTCGCCTTAATGTCTTCGCCTTTTTCAACAAAATATTTTACAGGTGTTTCTACTTCCAAATTCTGTCTAGTTGGTTCATTAATATACGGGAATGATTTTGGCAGAATTTCATTGAAAATAAGTTTACCAACCGTTGTGATTAATAACTTATTATTTTGTTCTTCTGTGAATGTTTCATTTCCTAATGAGCCCGCATGGACAGCTACACGTGTATGCATGTGAACATAGCCGTTTTGATAAGCAAGTACTGCTTCGTTCGTGTCTTTAAAAATCATTCCCTCACCGACAGCGTCATCTCTTTCCAAGGTTAAGTAATAGTTACCTAAAACCATGTCTTGAGAAGGTGTAACAACTGGCTTACCATCTTTAGGGTTTAAGATATTTTGTGCTGCAAGCATTAATAAACGTGCTTCTGCTTGTGCCTCTGATGAAAGCGGCACGTGAACAGCCATTTGGTCACCATCAAAATCCGCATTGTATGCTGTACATACAAGAGGATGAAGACGAATCGCACGGCCTTCAACTAGTGTTGGTTCAAATGCTTGAATCCCTAATCTATGCAATGTAGGGGCTCGGTTTAATAATACCGGATGCTCTCTGATTACATCTTCAAGTACATCCCACACATCTGGAGATACTCTTTCTATTTTACGTTTTGCAGATTTGATGTTATGTGCTAAGCCCTTTTCAACGAGTTCCTTCATAACAAATGGCTTAAATAGTTCTAACGCCATTTCTTTAGGAAGTCCGCACTGATACATTTTTAGGTTTGGTCCTACAACGATAACGGAACGTCCAGAATAATCTACACGTTTTCCAAGCAAGTTTTGACGGAAACGGCCTTGCTTTCCTTTTAGCATATGGGAAAGTGACTTCAATGGACGGTTACCTGGTCCTGTAACTGGACGCCCGCGGCGGCCGTTATCAATCAAGGCATCAACTGCTTCTTGAAGCATCCGTTTTTCATTCTGAACAATAATGCTTGGAGCACCTAAATCTAACAAACGCTTTAGGCGGTTATTACGGTTTATTACACGACGATAAAGATCGTTTAAGTCAGATGTCGCAAATCTCCCCCCATCCAATTGAACCATTGGACGAAGTTCAGGAGGTATAACTGGAAGAACGTCAAGAATCATCCATGAAGGCTCATTTCCAGAACCACGGAATGCTTCCAGCACTTCAAGGCGTTTAATCGCACGCGTACGACGCTGACCTTGTGCACTTTTTAATTCCTCTTTTAAGGCGTCTACTTCCTTGTTTAAATCGATATCAAAAAGAAGTTTTTTAATTGCTTCTGCACCCATGGCAGCTTGGAATTTGTTTCCGTACTTTTCACGGTATGCCCGATATTCTTTTTCAGATAATAGCTGCTTTTTATCAAGAGCTGTATCACCGGATTCCGTCACTACATAAGAAGCAAAGTAGATGATTTCCTCCAAAGCCCTTGGTGACATGTCTAAAACAAGTCCCATTCGGCTTGGAATTCCTTTAAAGTACCATATATGTGAAACTGGTGCAGCAAGCTCGATGTGCCCCATTCGTTCACGACGAACTTTAGCACGAGTTACTTCCACACCACAGCGGTCACATACAACGCCTTTATAACGGACACGCTTGTACTTCCCGCAATGACATTCCCAGTCCTTCGTTGGACCGAAAATTCGCTCACAGAATAAACCATCCTTTTCAGGCTTTAATGTACGATAGTTAATCGTTTCTGGTTTTTTGACTTCTCCGAAAGACCATGAACGGATTTTGTCCGGTGAAGCAAGACCAATCTTCATATACTCAAAATTATTAACATCCAGCAAGGGGCCTACCTCCCTTTTGATATCTCCAGGTTTTACCCTTATTGCGTTATAAAGCGGAAGCGCGCGTCTTAGCCCCGACAAGCATAAGACGAAATCCGCAAGAAGGCGTCTTTTGCCTTCTGGAGGATTTTGGCTTATGACCTCGAGGGGTTGCGCGCTGCAGCTAGGAATCAAGTTAAGTTGGAGTGCAGATTGCACTCCAACTAGCATATATTATTACTCTTTTGAACCGACTTTTTCAGATTCAAATGCTTGCTCAGGAACGATGTTTAACGTATCGACTTGTTGTAAGTCATCGTCATCTTCCGTATCGCGCATTTCGATTTCTTCTTCATCACCAGAAAGAATTTTTACATCCATTCCAAGACTCTGAAGTTCTTTAATTAATACTTTGAATGATTCAGGAACACCAGGTTCTGGAACATTTTCGCCTTTAACAATCGCTTCATATGTTTTCACACGACCAACAACGTCATCTGATTTAACAGTAAGAATTTCTTGAAGTGTGTATGCTGCTCCGTATGCTTCAAGTGCCCAAACTTCCATCTCACCAAAGCGCTGTCCGCCAAATTGAGCTTTACCGCCCAATGGCTGCTGCGTAACAAGTGAGTAAGGACCAGTTGAACGGGCATGGAGTTTATCATCGACCATGTGTGCAAGTTTAATCATATACATGACACCCACAGAGACACGGTTATCAAATGGTTCCCCAGAACGGCCATCATAAAGGACCGTTTTCGCATCACGAGCCATTCCTGCTTCTTCAATCGTTCCCCAAACATCTTCTTCACGCGCTCCATCAAATACAGGAGAAGCGACATGAATACCTAGGTAGCGAGCTGCCATCCCAAGGTGAAGTTCAAGCACCTGTCCAATGTTCATACGTGAAGGTACGCCCAGTGGATTTAACATGATATCAACAGGTGTACCATCTGGTAAAAACGGCATATCTTCTTCCGGTAAAATACGAGAGATTACCCCTTTGTTACCATGACGTCCCGCCATTTTATCTCCCTCAGAAATCTTACGCTTCTGAACGATATAAACACGGACCAGTTGATTCACACCTGGTGGCAGTTCATCGCCATCTTCACGATTAAAGACTTTTACATCAAGAACAATTCCGCCGCCGCCATGTGGAACTCGTAGTGACGTATCACGAACTTCACGTGCCTTTTCACCAAAGATCGCGTGTAAAAGACGTTCTTCTGCCGTTAATTCTGTAACTCCTTTTGGCGTAACTTTACCAACAAGGAGATCTCCGTCTTTAACTTCAGCACCGGTACGGATAATTCCACGCTCATCCAAGTTGCGAAGGGCATCTTCACCCACGTTTGGAATATCACGTGTAATTTCTTCAGGTCCAAGCTTTGTATCACGAGATTCTGACTCGTATTCTTCGATATGGATAGATGTGTATACATCATCTTTAACAAGACGTTGACTCATAATAATCGCATCTTCATAGTTATAGCCATCCCATGTCATAAAGGCAACAAGGACGTTGCGTCCAAGGGCTAATTCGCCAAGTTCCATTGATGGACCATCAGCAAGAATTTCGCCTTTTGTTACGCGGTTGCCCACAGCAACGATTGGACGTTGGTTATAACATGTTCCTTGATTGGAACGGATGAATTTTAACATACGGTACTTATCAAGATTACCTTTAACCTCTTGACCATCAACAATATTAATGCGACGTACCCATACTTCACGTGCTTCTACATGCTCAACAATACCTTCGTGCTTACAGATAACCGCAGCACCTGAGTCTTTACCGGATACGTATTCCATACCCGTTCCAACTGTAGGAGCTTCTGGCTGCATAAGCGGTACTGCTTGACGCTGCATGTTCGCACCCATAAGGGCACGGTTGGAGTCATCGTTTTCAAGGAATGGGATACAAGCTGTTGCCGCAGACACAACCTGCTTTGGCGATACATCCATATAATCAATTCGTTCACGTTTAACTACCGTGTTTTCACCACGGAAACGAGCAACAACATCTTCATCGACGAATGAACCATCATCACTTAGACGAGAATTCGCTTGGGCTGTAACATAGTTATCTTCTTCATCAGCAGTTAAGTAATCAATCCGACTCGTAACTTTCCCTGTATCAGGGTCGACACGACGGTAAGGTGTTTCAATAAACCCAAAACGGTTTACTTTTGCATAAGATGATAACGAGTTAATCAGACCAATGTTCGGACCCTCTGGCGTTTCGATCGGACACATACGACCATAGTGGGAGTAGTGAACGTCACGAACTTCGAACCCAGCGCGCTCACGCGTTAAACCACCAGGCCCTAAGGCAGATAGTCGACGCTTGTGTGTTAATTCAGCAAGCGGGTTGGTTTGATCCATGAACTGCGATAACTGAGAGCTTCCAAAGAACTCTTTAATCGAAGCAATAACTGGACGGATATTGATCAATTGCTGCGGTGTAATCGTAGCAGTATCTTGGATTGACATTCTTTCGCGAACAACACGTTCCATCCGGGATAATCCAATACGGAACTGATTTTGTAAGAGTTCTCCTACAGAACGAAGACGTCTATTACCAAGATGGTCAATATCATCTGTATCGCCTACACCATGCAGTAAATTAAAGAAGTAGCTAATAGATGCAATGATATCTGCAGGTGTAATATTTTTAATTGGTTCGGCAACATAGGCATTACCTAAAACATTAATGACTTTTTCATTTTCATCGCCAGGAGCATAAATCTTAATGTCCTGAAGAGTAATCTCTTCATCTACCACGCCGCCATAAGGATTGAAGCCTTTGAAGTTTATATTCTTTTCCAAGGCTGGTAAGACTCTATCCAGGTTTCTTCTGTCTAGAACTGTTCCCTTTTCAGCGATAATTTCGCCCGTTTCAGGATCCGCAAGGGATTCTGCTAAGCGCTGGTTGAATAAGCGATTTTTAATATGAAGCTTTTTATTAATTTTATAACGGCCTACATTCGCAAGATCATATCGCTTTGGATCGAAGAAACGCGAAATTAATAGACTCTTTGCGTTTTCAACAGTAGGGGGTTCACCCGGACGAAGTCGCTCATAAATTTCTAGAAGCGCTTTGTCAACACCTTCTGTATTGTCCTTCTCTAATGTGTTACGGATGTACTCGTTATCACCGATCAATTCGATGATTTCTTGGTCAGAACCGAAGCCAAGTGCACGCAAAAGAACCGTAACGGGCAGTTTCCGAGTACGATCTATTCTCACATATACGACATCTTTGGCGTCTGTTTCATATTCCAGCCAAGCGCCGCGGTTCGGAATGACAGTAGCCGAGTAGCCACGTTTTCCATTTTTATCGAGTTTCCCACTAAAGTATACGCTCGGAGAACGCACTAATTGTGAAACGATAACACGCTCTGCCCCGTTAATGACAAACGTACCCGTTTCAGTCATAAGTGGAAAATCACCCATAAAAACATCTTGATCTTTTACTTCGCCTGTTTCTTTGTTTACAAGACGTACTTTTACACGTAATGGAGCAGAATATGTAACGTCCCGTTCTTTTGATTCTTCAACAGAATACTTTGGATCGCCAAGGCTGTAATCAATAAATTCTAGTGATAGGTTACCAGTAAAGTCTTCTATTGGTGAAATATCCTGGAACATTTCACGCAAACCCTCATCAAGAAACCATTGATAGGAAGAGGTTTGGATTTCAATAAGATTTGGTAATTCTAAAACTTCACTGATTCGTGCGTAACTTCTTCGTTGGCGGTGTCGTCCATACTGAACTAGTTGACCTGTCAACTGATTCACCCCTCAAATCAAGCGTTATTATTAAAATCTATTAGCGTTTATGGATCAGAATTTTACTTCCTTTCCAATAAACAAAAAGAAAAAGGGTTTTTTACTAAAAACCACATTTTCACATTTTGACTATTATTTTGTCATCATTTCCTTAATATCCCTTTTTTATACGTTGAAATTAAGTATTTTAAGGAATAATTCGGAAATTATTATGATGGCATTTTATAATGCTATCATAGTGACATTTTCAAGTCAACTTTTTTGTGCCTTTATGACAAAATAACCTTTGGATTTGTCAATAGTTTCGACGTGGTTAAATAAATTATTTAATTTTTCAATTGCGGATGGTGCTCCTTGTTTCTTTTGAATGACAACCCAGAGCTCACCCTGAGATGTAAGATGCTCGAAGCTTTGTTCAAAAATATCATGAACCGTTTTTTTCCCCGCTCTTATCGGTGGATTTGTTAAAATAGCTGCAAACGTGTTTTCTTTTACATTCAGCAAACGATCACTTTCATATATCTTAACATTCTGTATGCGATTAAGTTCTGCATTTTCCTTCGCCAAAGCAATCGCCCGTTCATTAACATCAATCATATGTATCATACGATCGTGGTAAAATTTCGCAATCGAAAGACCAATTGGTCCATAGCCGCAGCCTACATCCAGAAGTAATCCATCTGCATTCGGCATTTCAAAAGACTCAATTAATAAACGTGAGCCGAAATCTACTTCTCTTTTTGAAAAAACACCGTTATCCGTTTTAAAACGGAACTGGTTATTTTTTAAAGTGTAATCCCAAAATTTCGGGTCACTTTCAACCCTCTGCATTCGAGAATAGTAGTGTTCAGACAACTGACTCACCTCCGAGGAATATTAATAATTGAAGATAACCGAGGACTAAAAATTTAGTTAAGGCAAAAAAAGCCCGCTTATACAGCGAGCTTTTTTATAAGATTATTACTTAACTTCAACGTTTGCTCCAACTTCAGCAAGTTTAGCTTTAACTTCTTCAGCTTCTTCTTTAGAAACGCCTTCTTTAACAGCTTTTGGTGTGTTGTCAACAAGGTCTTTTGCTTCTTTAAGTCCAAGACCAGTGATTTCACGAACAACTTTGATAACCTTGATTTTTTGATCGCCAGCGCTAGCTAGGATAACATCAAATTCAGTTTGTTCTTCAACAGCCGCTACAGCTGCGCCACCCATTGCAACTGGAGCTGCAGCAGTTACGCCAAATTCCTCTTCGATTGCTTTTACTAGATCGTTAAGTTCTAAAACAGTCATAGTTTTAACTGCTTCAATGATTTGTTCTTTAGTCATGATAAATTTCCTCCTTAGTTTTCGTTCAAATTTATTTGATGTGCGTATTCAGGCTAGCTTACGCGCCTTGTTCTTCTTTTTGTTCTGCAACTGCTTTTGTAACAAGAGCAAGGTTGCGGATTGGAGCTTGTAGTACGCTGAGTAACATAGATAGTAAACCTTCGCGTGATGGTAGGTCTGCAAGAGCTTTAATTTCTTCGGCTGTTGCAACGTTTCCTTCAATTACACCCGCTTTAAGTTCAAGTGCTTCATGTTTTTTCGCAAAGTCATTCAAGATCTTAGCTGGTGCTACTACATCTTCAGTACTGAACGCAATTGCGTTAGGACCTGTTAATGCAGCGTTTAAACCAGCAAGTTCAGCTGCTTCTGCTGCACGGCGTGTCATTGAGTTTTTGTAAACTTTGAATTCAACACCTGCTTCACGAAGTTGTTTACGTAGTTCAGTTACTTCAGCAACTGTTAGACCACGGTAATCAACAACAACTGTTGATACACTGCTCTTTAACTTATCAGTAATTTCGTTAACGATTAGTTGCTTTTGTTCGATTACACTGCTCATCTTTACACCTCCTGTAGATTGTCTACATTCATACTAGGCAAATAAAAAACCTCCATATCAATCGGTGACATGGAGGCAGCATACAACAGCTGAATAATTCAGCCAATTCTATAGCATTACCTCGGCAGGAAATTAAGCGCGCCTAGCGCACCTGCTGTCTTCAGTACAAATGTTATTATTTTAAACAACAAAATAGATTATATAAAATCTATTCTAGATTGTCAATTGGTAAAATTTATTTAACTGCTACAGATGAAGGATCAACTTTAACGCCAGGTCCCATTGTTGAAGCAACAGTTACGTTCTTCATGTAAGTACCTTTTGCAGCAGATGGCTTCACTTTTAGCATAGTTTCAAAGATAGTGTTGAAGTTTTCAACAAGCTTCTCGTTTTCGAAAGATGCTTTACCGATTGGCACGTGAATGTTACCAGACTTGTCAACGCGGTATTCAACTTTACCCGCTTTAATTTCATTAATCGCACGAGTCACATCAAATGTAACTGTACCTGTTTTAGGGTTTGGCATTAAACCTTTAGGTCCTAATACACGACCAAGTTTACCAACTTCACCCATCATGTCAGGAGTTGCTACGATTACATCAAATTCAAACCAACCTTGTTGGATTTTGTTGATGTACTCTGCATCACCTACATAATCAGCACCAGCTGCTTCTGCTTCTTTTACTTTTTCACCCTTAGCGAAAACTAGAACGCGTTGCGTTTTACCAGTTCCGTTTGGAAGTACAACTGCACCACGGATTTGTTGGTCAGCTTTCTTAGGGTCAACACCTAAACGGAATGCTACTTCTAGAGTTGCATCAAATTTAGTGAAGTTTGTTTTTTTAGCAAGATCAATCGCTTCTGCAATTGGATATGCCTTTAGGCGATCTACAAGCTTTGAAGCTTCTAAATACTTCTTACCTTTTTTAGCCATTTTTATTTCCTCCTAGATTGTGGTTTTAGCGAATTACTCTCCCACGAATAAAGGTTGCGCAGAAACGCAACCCCACTCATTCAACACGAACAGTACATGAATTAGTCTTCGATGACGATACCCATGCTGCGTGCAGTACCTTCGACCATGCGCATTGCTGCTTCAACGCTAGCTGCGTTTAGGTCAGGCATTTTTTGTTCCGCAATCTCGCGTACTGTATCACGCTTTACTGTTGCTACTTTATTACGGTTAGGTTCACCAGAACCAGACTGGATTCCAGCTGCTACTTTCAAAAGAACGGCAGCAGGAGGAGTTTTCGTAATAAATGTAAATGAACGGTCTTCAAATACCGTGATTTCAACAGGAATGATCAAACCAGCTTGATCTGCTGTACGAGCGTTAAATTCTTTACAGAATCCCATGATATTAACACCGGCTTGACCTAGTGCAGGACCAACTGGTGGCGCAGGGTTTGCTTTCCCAGCAGGAATTTGTAATTTAACGACTTTAATTACTTTTTTAGCCACGAGACACACCTCCTTAAAGTCCGTGATGTGGTAATTGGAATCCGTTAGGAATCCTCCCACTCAGGCATCTGTCTTTATCTATTGATCATAAAGAACTTGACATAAGTCTTGTCTCACAAGGAGACATACTGACCTATGAAATATTACCACTTTTTAAAAATGATTTCAAGTTTTTTTACAATATAACATTATTTTCTTTAAATATCGCTGCAAAAAGGACGCTCCGCTTTTCTTAATCGAGCTTCTCGATTTGTGTGAAATCCAGTTCTACCGGGGTGTCACGCCCGAACATATTGACAAGAACCTTCAGTTTCGAGCGATCCTTATCCATTTCTTCCACAGACCCAGTAAAGTTAGCAAATGGACCTTCCTTCACGCGAACCGTTTCACCAATTTCATAATTGGCATCGATGCGATTTTCGGAAACCCCCATGCGTTTTAAAATAACGACAACTTCTTCTGGAAGCAATGGCGTGGGCTTCGATCCACCTCCAGATGAACCGACAAAGCCTGTTACACCCGGGGTATTCCGAACCACATACCAAGAATCATCAGTCATCACAATTTCAACTAATACATAACCAGGGAACACTTTGCGCTTTACTACTTTTGTCTTGCCATTTTTGATCTCAGTCTCTTCTTCTTCAGGGACAACCACTCTGAAAATCTTATCTGTCATACCCATCGATTCGACTCGTTTTTCTAGATTTGCTTTTACCTTATTTTCATAACCTGAGTAAGTATGCAAAACATACCAATTTTTTTCCATTTAAGAGGACTTGAACGTCCGTCCCTCCCTATTTCTTATTCATAGACTATCTTTTAAACAAACAAAAAACCCGTGAAACGGGCTTTAGATAAAAATTCCTTTATTAATCACCATTATACCATGAAAGTGGATTTATTATTCAAGAATTAAGCGAATCAATTTTGAAATCCCTAAATCTAGAACCGCAAAGAACGCTGCAAAAAAAACAACAGTCGATAGTACAGTAAGCGTCGAGCGAGTTAGTTCCCCACGTTTTGGCCAGCTAACTTTTCTCATCTCACGGAAAATATCACTGAAGAATGTAGTTATGCGCTGCATTTCTGTAACCCCCAAAATCTATAAATATCTGCAAAAGTCTATGATCATTATTTCGTTTCTCTATGAATGGTATGGGTGGTGCAGGTTTTGCAGAATTTTTTCAATTCTAATCTCTCTGTTTGTGTCTGCTTGCTGATCGTCGAATAATTTCGCGAGCCGCAAGCAGCACAGGAAAGGATTACTTTTTTACTCATAGTCGACACCTTTACCCAATTTTCTATTATATCCTTAAAAATGTAACATGAGTCCTAATTATTGTCAATAACCCTTGGAAACGGTTCAATTATATGACATATTTAATCATCAAAGTGAAAATTCACGAAGTTCTAAATATCTTTCCAGCTTTCTTTTGACACGCTGCAGAGCATTATCAATTGATTTCACATGGCGGTTTAGCTCTTCAGAAATCTCTTGGTATGATTGACCATCTAAGTAGAGAGCCAATACCTTCCTTTCTAAATCACTTAATAATTCAGTCATCTTCACTTCGATATGGTCAAATTCTTCCTGATTAATAATCAGTTCCTCTGGGTCGAGAACCTTTGTTCCAGACAAAACATCCATTAATGTTCGGTCCGATTCTTCATCGTAGATTGGCTTGTCCAATGAAACGTATGAATTTAATGGGATATGCTTTTGCCTTGTTGCGGTTTTAATTGCGGTAATGATTTGACGAGTTATACAAAGCTCTGCAAATGCCTTGAAAGAGGTAAGCTTGTCCTCCCGAAAGTCACGAATTGCCTTATACAGTCCAATCATACCTTCTTGGACAATATCTTCCTTATCTGCACCGATTAAAAAATAGGACCTTGCTTTTGCACGTACAAAATTCCGATACTTATGGATTAAATAATCCAATGCTTCACTATCACCTTGGTGCACTAAATCAACAATTCCTTCGTCTTCCATTATCAGGAACTGCTGGTTGATCTTTGTTCCAAAGTCCGTACTCAAAGTAGATCCCCTCCACCGAACAAGCATAGATAGTAATAGTATACATGACAATTTTTTATTAGTCCACGTTCACTTTTGTCCTCTGCGCCACTTTTCGAAAATTTCTGCCATTTCCGCACTCATCTTTATTTTAGAAACGGGTCTTTTTTCTTGAATGGTTTTCACTTTCTTTTCGATGCCTCTTTCAATCGAAGACATTTCAATGAGCAATTCACGTGCAGACTTCCTTAATGCCCCTTGTCCAAAAATTGCCCATTGCTCTGTAAAGTCGGAAGTCGCTACATGAATTTGTGTTCTTCGATTACTTAAACTAATGGCCATTTTTTCAATCCGCTCATCTGCCGTCTCATTTTCTTTCGTAAAGATAACTTCTATTTTATGATTTTTATACTTCTTTTCCGTCCCTTGTACATAATAGGCATCGAATACCACAATCACACGGAAGCCTGAATAGGCTTGGTATTCAGCCATTCTCTCCACTAAACGGTCCCGTGCAGCAGGTAAATCATGATCCTTTAAAGCTCTTAGTTCAGGCCAAGCTCCGATGATGTTGTAACCGTCCACAAGCAGGATATCCATTACTATTCCTCAAGTGTGTGTCGTTTTCGATATACCTCATACATCAGTAAAGCCGCCGCAACAGAAGCATTTAACGAGGTTACTTTACCAACCATTGGCAAATGGATGAGAAAATCACATTTATCGCGGATCAGTCTTCCCATTCCTTTTCCTTCACTGCCAATCACCAAGCCTAGTGGCAGCGTCCCGTCTAATCTTCGGTAATCATCTTTGCCTTTTGCATCTGTTCCGGCAATCCAAATACCTCGTTCCTTAAGTTCATCGATGGTTCGCGCCATATTAGTGACACGGACCACTGGGATATATTCAATCGCACCTGTCGAAGCTTTGGCAACTGTTGCTGTTAGGCCGACAGCCCGACGCTTTGGAATAATGATGCCATGAGCACCGACTGAATCGGCTGTTCTCATAATCGACCCAAGGTTATGAGGATCCTCAATTTCGTCCAACAATAAAAAGAATGGCGGTTCATTTTTCTTTTCTGCTGCTGCAAACAAATCATCCATTTCCGCATATTGATAGGCCGCAACATAAGCAAGAACTCCTTGATGATTTTCATCCGCGATTTGGTCAATTTTTTTCTTAGGAACAAATTGAACAATCACATTTGCTTCTTTGGCTAATTGCGTAATTTGCTGCATTTGGCCACGCTGCGATCCTTCGGCAATTAATATTTTATTAATATCCCTTTCTGATTTAAGCGCTTCGATGACTGGATTTTTGCCAACAATATATTCTTGTTGTTCCATCCTAGCGTTCCTCCTTTCTTTGTTCCACATATGAAAATGCCCTGCTAATAAGCTCTTCTAAACGTTCTTTTTTACCCGTTAAATACAGATAACCCATCAATGCTTCAAATGCTGTACTATAGTGATAAGTTTGGACATCTGTATTTTTAGGAACAGTGCCTGATTTCGCATTTCTACCGCGCATAACCACCGCTAATTCTTCTTCATCAAGCAGTTTATGATCCATCATTTGAAAAAGAATTTGGCTTTGAGCCTTTGCCGACACGTAACTGGTTCCGGTGCGGTGTAACTGATTCGGTCTTACCTTACCGCTATAGAGGAGGTGGCGCCTTACATAGGTTTCATAAATCGCGTCACCCATGTAGGCAAGAGCGAGACTATTCAATTGTTTAACATCCACTGTATTTTCATATTCAAGCATGAATTAGCCTCTTTTCCACCTTGTACCCTGCGGTGTATCTTCTAAAATAATATTCATTTCCTTTAGCTGATCTCTTATTTGATCA
Organism: Bacillus sp. ISL-7; assembly: GCF_018613065.1. The sequence continues at coordinate 53,039 of NZ_JAGGQW010000033.1, forward strand.
GACAATTGGAAATTACGGTCTTTTCGAGCTTGGATTCGCTTTTCAATCAGCGCATCGATTTCTTCATCGAGCATTTCTTCTTTTTCAAATGTCAGCCCTAAGACATGGAATAACTTTTCAAATTGTTTTGTAAAGGCATCAATGACTTCCACAGCTGTATTTTTCTCTAAAAGATAATAATTAGCCAGTTTTGAAAGGTCGAATAAAACGGAAATCGCTTTAGCTGTATTGAAATCATCATCCATTGCCTCAATAAATTCTTCTTGCCTTTTTGCAATACTTTCAAGCCATACCTGATTCGAATCTGTTAAGTCAGTACTCGCTTCTTTCCGATGCTTTAAGTTTTGATAAGAGGTGGTGATGCGTTCAAATGCTGCTTTCGTACTCTCCAGTAATTCCTCGCTGTAATTAATCGGATTGCGGTAATGAACGGATAACATAAAAAACCGTAACACTTGCGGGTTATGTTTTTTAATAATGTCATGAACAAGGACAAAGTTTCCTAATGATTTAGACATTTTTTCATTATCAATATTGATATAGCCATTGTGCATCCAGTAACGAGAAAATAATTTTCCTGACAGTGCTTCTGATTGGGCAATTTCATTTTCATGATGTGGGAAGGTCAAATCCTGTCCACCGGCATGAATGTCAATGGTTTCGCCAAGATACTTTTTCGCCATTGCCGAGCACTCAATATGCCAGCCCGGCCGGCCAAGTCCCCAAGGACTCTCCCAGAAGATTTCGCCTTCCTTGGCCGCTTTCCATAAGGCAAAGTCTAAGTCGTCTTGTTTCCTATCGCCGACTTCAATTCTTGCACCTACCTGCAGGTCATCAATAGATTGATGCGATAGCTTACCATATTCATCGAATTTTCTTGTCCGGAAATAAACATCCCCTGCAGATTCATAAGCGTAGCCTTTTTCGACTAATTGACTAATAAAATCAATGATAATGTCCATGTTTTCCATTACCCGTGGATGAACATCTGCCTTTTGGCAGCCTAATGCCATCACATCTTCAAAATAAGCATTGATAAATCGGTCCGCAATCGCCGGAACACTTTCTCCTAATTGATTGGCAGCACGAATCAATTTGTCATCGACATCGGTAAAATTGGAAACATAATGAACATCATAGCCGCGATATTCCAAATAGCGCCGAACTGTATCAAAGACGATTGCCGGACGTGCATTACCGATATGAATATAATTATAGACCGTCGGACCGCAAACATACATTTTGACTTTCCCTTCTTCGAGCGGTACGAAGGTTTCCTTTTTACGAGTTAGTGTATTATAAAGTTGAATGGCCATTGACTTTTATCCTTTCTCCTTTTAATTCTTCGAGTTCGTGCATTAATTTATCCAGATCATTTTGCATTTCTCTTAAGCGGTCGGCTACAGGGTCTGGTAAGTCACAGTGATTCAAGTCTCTTGTAATTCTTCTACCATCCTGGATCACCACTCTCCCTGGAATCCCAACTACCGTTGAGTTAGGGGGGACTTCTATTAATACTACTGAGCCGCCGCCAATTTTGGAATTTTCTCCAATGGTTATCGAACCAAGCACCTTTGCACCTGTGGCAATCAGGACATTATCCTTAATCGTCGGATGCCGCTTTCCTTTCTCTTTACCCGTTCCACCAAGTGTTACCCCTTGATATATAGTTACATTATCCCCAATTTCGCACGTTTCCCCTATAACAACGCCCATACCATGGTCAATAAAAAATCTTCTGCCTATTTTTGCCCCAGGATGAATTTCAATTCCGGTAAAAAAGCGGCTTACTTGTGAAATAACCCTGGCTAGAAAATAGAATTTCCGATTAAAGAGTGCATGCGCGAGTCGATGTGACCAAATGGCATGCAAGCCTGAATACGTTAAGATGACTTCTAAATGACTTCTTGCCGCAGGATCTTGTTCAAAAACAACCTCAACGTCCTCCCTCAACTTCTTGAACATTACCATTCTCCCCCTTTTTATAAAGCGTAAGCCGCCCGTTTAGCGGCGTATGGACTGGAGCACTTTGACTGAGATAAAGGAAACACGGAGAGCGGTAAGCGATCCGATGTTGACTTATCGTAGGGAAAAGGGCGAAGTACACTAGCCGCTGGGCCGCTTGCGCTAGACTGTTATCTAAGTTCAAAGTTATATATCTTCTTAGAAACAAAAAAGCGCCTCTGTCTTAACGACAGAGACGCTTATGCGCGGTTCCACTCTGATTAGACCGAAAAGCTCGTTTTGGTAACGGAAAGCTTAATATGGGTCTCACTCTACCTGTTAACGGATAGGTTCCGCCCATTTCTACTAGAAGTTGACTCTTTTCGAAACAGGGCTCAGAGGTGCATTTCAAAAAACGAGAGGCTTAAACCACTTTCAGCCGGTGATGGTTTTCTCTTTAAAGCATCCTTTTTTTACTTATCCTCTTCTACACTTTAGTAACTATATAATTGTTTACTCTACTATATTACATTTCTTCTCCAATGTTAACTAATAATTTTATTAATTCTCGTTTGAACCTTATCTTTACCTAAGAGTTCAATTGCCATTGGCAGGTCTGGTCCATGTGTTTGGCCTGTTACCGCCGCTCGAATTGGCATAAATAGATTTTTCCCCTTTTGACCGGTCGACTTTTGAACTGCCTTCATGGCTGCCTTTATACCATCAGCCCGGAAGCTTTCCAGTTGGTCAAGTTCATGTGAAAATGCCCTTAACACTTCTGGAACAGTTTCACCGGTTAATATTTCCTTTGCATCTTCTTCATAGATGGCATCCTCTTGAAAGAACATATCTGATAATTCCACGATTTCAGCACCAAAGCTCATTTTTTCCTGTAAAAGAGCTACAAGTCCTTGGAGCCATTGATACTGTTCATCTGTCATGCTTTCACTTATTCGGCCTGCCTTAATTAAGTGAGGCATAGCCAGATCAACTACACGGTTCACCTCAATTTTTTTCATATATTGATTATTCATCCACAACAGCTTTTGCTTATCAAATAATGCTGGAGATTTGGATAGGCGATTCGCGTCAAATATTTCAATAAACTCGTTCTTAGAGTAAATTTCTTCTTCACCTGCCGGCGACCAGCCGAGTAGTGTAATAAAGTTAAAGAGTGCTTCTGGGATATAACCTAATTCTTCATATTGTTCAATAAACTGAATGATGGACTCATCACGCTTACTTAACTTTTTGCGGCTTTCATTGACAATCAAAGTCATGTGTCCAAAAACTGGCGGCTCCCAGCCTAATGCTTCATAGACCATCAATTGCTTTGGCGTGTTAGAAATATGATCATCGCCACGGAGCACATGAGAGATTTTCATTAAATAATCATCAATCGTTACAGCAAAGTTATAGGTTGGGGTGCCATCCTTTTTAATGATGACCCAATCACCCATCCCTTCCGATTCAAACGAAACGCTGCCTTTGACCATATCATCAAACGTATAGGTTTTCCCTTCAGGTACGAGGATGCGGATGCTTGGCTGACGGCCTTCGCTTTCAAATTGACGGCGCTGTTCATCGGTTAAATGGCGGCATTTACCGGAATAATGAGGTGTTTCTCCTCTTTCGCTCTGGGCCTCCCGCTCTGCTTCGATTTCAGCTTCTGTACAATAACATTTATAGGCATGGCCATTTGCTAATAATTGGTTGTAGTAGGTTTCATAAATATCATTACGCTCAGATTGGCGATATGGACCGTATTCGCCGCCAACGTCGACACCCTCGTTCCAATCCATCCCAAGCCATTTTAAATATTTTAACTGGCTTTCTTCTCCGCCTTCAATATTCCGCTTTTTATCGGTATCTTCAATTCGGATAATAAATTTCCCACCATGATGGCGTGCAAATAAATAATTAAATAATGCAGTACGGGCGTTTCCAATATGTAAATGTCCCGTTGGACTTGGAGCATATCTTACACGAACTTCGTTTGACATAACTATAATGCCTCCATTCTCGAAAAGTAAAAGCCCCTAGGCGCTGGAGCTAGACAGCTTTACCATATGTTTTTATCTGATTTATTGTATCATTGTGCCGTTCACTGTAAAAGGTTAATTGTTAACCTTTTTTAACAATACAACTACCTGGGAGGCAATGCCTTCCCCTCTGCCAGTGAAGCCTAGCTTCTCTGTTGTTGTCGCCTTTACATTGACTTGTTCAGGTGCTGCCTCTAGCAATTCCGCAATCCTACCGCGCATTTGCTCAATATAGGGTGCCATCTTGGGCTGTTGAGCAATAATTGTACAATCGGCATTCACAAGCTCGTACCCTTTATTTTTCACCAATTGCCATACATGCTCCATCAGCTTCGCGGAGTCAGCATCTTTAAAATTTGGATCGGTATCCGGAAAGTGTTTGCCAATATCGCCTTCCCCAATCGCACCAAGGCAGGCATCGGAGACCGTATGTAATAACACATCAGCATCCGAATGACCTAGCAAACCCCTTTCATAAGGGATTGTAATCCCACCAATGATTAGCGGACGCCCTTCTGTTAATTGATGAACATCAAAGCCCTGACCAATTCGAAACATCATTAAAAACCCCTTTTTTCCTATTGTCTAGCTACACAAGAATAAGCTTCGGAAGCAAAGCATCGCACGAAGGAAAAGCGATAGCTTTTTCGAGGAGCGCCTAGGAAAAAATGAACTACTTTTTTCCCTGATCAAGGCGCTTCCGCTTTTCTATTATCGCTTCAGCAAAGAACAAGTCTTCTGGTGTCGTTAGTTTTATATTATCGTAATCGCCTTCTACTACCGCAACAGGATAGTGAAGCCGCTCAACCAAACTAGCATCATCGGTTCCCAGAAAGTGATCCTTTTCGGCCTTTTCATACGCTTCCTTAAGCAGCAAAATGCGAAAAGCTTGTGGGGTTTGAACAGCCCACAAGCTTGAACGTTCGACAGTTTCAACGACCACACCATCATTTATCTTTTTCATGGTGTCTTTTGCCGGCACTCCCAAAATGGCTGCACCTGTTTCTTCAGCCATTTCAGTTAAACGGTGGATATGTTCTTTTAAGATAAAAGGACGCGCCGCATCATGCACAAGAATAATCCCGTCGGTTTCGACTGATTTAAGAGCATTATAAATGCTATCCTGACGTTCATTTCCACCCGGTACTAAGTTGATAACCTTCGTCACATGATACCGATCGAGTAACACTTGAAATTCTGGTTTATCCTGTGGGTGAATGGCTAAAATAATCCCGCTACAAGCTTCATCCTGTTCAAACACCCTTAATGTATGGATTAGAACAGGAATACCGTTAAGTTCCAATAAAAGCTTATTTTTCCCTGCTCCCATTCTTTTTCCCTGGCCCGCTGCCGGGAGAATGACTTGGTAGGTCATATCATTACCCCACTCTATCTAATATCAAATCTAGCTCCAGCGCCTAGGCGCTTCCGCTTTTTAAGCTACAGTGCCTTTTCTAATAATTTGGGCTTGGCAAATATCATTCGTCCTGCCGATGTCTGGAGAACACTCGTTACGAGAACCTCGATTCTTTTCCCGATATATTCTCTACCTTCCTCAACCACAATCATCGTTCCGTCATCTAAATAAGCAACGCCTTGATGATATTCTTTTCCATCCTTAATGACTTGAACGGTTAATTCCTCACCAGGAAGGACAACAGGTTTGACGGCATTTGCTAAATCATTGATGTTTAACACAGATACATTTTGCAATTCACAGACTTTATTCAGATTAAAATCATTCGTGACCAAGATGCCATTGGTTATTTTAGCTAATTTAACGAGCTTTGAGTCCACTTCACTAATTTCCTCAAAGTCACCTTCATAAATTTCTACCTTTATGGCGAGTTCCTTTTGAATTCGGTTTAATATATCCAAGCCTCTGCGGCCGCGATTTCGTTTCAACACATCGGAAGAATCGGCAATATGCTGTAATTCCTCAAGGACGAACTGTGGAATTACAATCGTTCCTTCTAAAAATCCGGTCTGACAAATATCAGCAACGCGCCCATCAATGATAACGCTCGTATCTAATATTTTCAAAGGATGATTAACTTCCTTATCATTCTCTTCATCACTGGTTTTTTTCTTGTTACCGCGGTTTCCAAAAAGACCTAAAAGTTCATCTCTTTTCTTGAAGCCCACCTGAAAGCCGAGATAACCAAACAAAATGGTCAGTAATATCGGAGCCACAGCATTTAATATTGGGACTTGCACAGCATTCAGGGCAAAGCCGATTAAAAACGCAACCAACAATCCAAAGATTAGACCTACGCTTCCAAAAAGTACATCTGTTACAGGAACTTTCACTAAAGAATCTTCAGCCCATTTAATAAAGTTAAAAACATAATCTACTGCCCAAAAGGTAATAAGATAAAAAATAATAGCACCTATAATAGCAGTGATATACGAGTTGTTAATTAAGGGAATGTCATTGATATGAAGTAAATTGAACAATTCCGGTAATAACAAAATACCAAGCGTACCACCTATAATGAGGAAGCAAGCCTGCACAATACGTTTTAACATTCCTTCACCTCCTCTATTCATTATAAACATATTCATGGAAATGAAACCTTAATTTACAGATTATTTTTCGATTACAAAACGTATTAAATTTAGTTTGTTAGTGAAAATTAATAGGTTGAAGATTCTCCCCATAGGGTAGCATTGGAAAATTTTTGTGTCAAACAATTGGATTTTTTTAACTTTTAGGAACCTAAATATAATTGCATTTATAGATGGCGGTCGGTGTATAACCGCTCTTTTATCAATTTAAAGCCTTCCTTAATCTTTTTGGCACGAACTTCCCCGATTCCTTCCACATCATCAAGTTCTTCCACTGTTGCGGTTATTATTTTTGAAAGCTCACCAAAACTGCTGATGAGATTTTCAATAATGATGGATGGAAGTCTTGGAATTTTATTAAGAATTCTGTAGCCGCGCGGACTTTTATTCTCATCAAGGTGCACATAGCCAAGGTATCCCATCAATTTTAATAAGACCATATCCTCAATGGTACCGCTCGTGGCCATGGACTGCATCCGTCCAATCACTTCTCTGGCCTTGATGTCTCTGTCGAAGGCATAATCTTTAATAATGAGCATGGTCTCGTCTTCGAGATCTGTTAATATTTCATTCAATTGTAAACGAATGAGACGGCCTTCTGTTCCTAACTCATGTAAATAGGTTAGAAGTTCATTCTTAATCTTTAAGACCATTTCAAAACGATGGAGAACAAGTAAAAAATCGTTATAGGTTACGGACTCCTCGAACTCTAGGATACTCAAATTGCTGATACTTTGTTCCAAAACGGTTTTATACTTCTCAAGCGTCTGAATGGCTTGATTGGCTTTAGTTAAAATTACCGCAATATCTTTTAATGCATAGCGAAAATTCCCTTGATATAGGGTAATGACATTTCTCCTTTGGGAAATGGCAATCACTAGAGCTTTTGTTTGTTTCGCTACCCTTTCTGCTGTGCGGTGCCGCATCCCTGTTTCAGAAGAAGGTATATCGGAGTCAGGGGCTAACTGGGCATTGGCAAAGAGAATTTTATTTCCTAATTCATTGAGGATGATGGCCCCGTCCATTTTTGCTAATTCATATAAAAAGCTGGGCGAAAATGGGCAGTTGATTTCAAAGCCGCCGTCAACGATACTTTTTACCTTTTCGTTAAAACCAATTACAATAAGACCGCCTGTGTTCGCACGGAGCACATTGTCGATTCCCTCGCGAATGGGTGTACCAGGTGCAAGGAACTGTAAAACTTCACTTACGGTATGCTCACCAAGCTTTTTACTCTCCATCTGCTACCCTCCTAACGCTGCTTTTAATGCTTCGCTCACTGACTTCACACCAATGAGTTCAACTCCGTTTGGGCCCTTCCAGCCGCCAAGATTATTAGCAGGGAGAATGACTCGCTCAAATCCTAGCTTGGCCGCTTCCTGGACACGCTGCTCAATCCTTGAAACCCTTCTTACTTCACCGGTTAACCCGACTTCTCCGATAATACAATCGGTTGGTCTCGTGGGTTTATCTCTAAAGCTGGAAGCAATACTGACAGCCACGGCTAAATCAATTGCTGGTTCATCCAATTTTACGCCACCAGCTACTTTTAGGTATGCATCCTGATTCTGAAGGAGCATCCCAACCCGCTTTTCTAAAACTGCCATCAAAAGTGGCACACGGTTATGATCAATTCCAGTTGCCATTCTTCTTGGGTTACCAAAGCTAGTGGGGGAAATTAACGCTTGAATTTCAACGAGGACCGGTCTTGTCCCTTCCATCGATGCGACCACCGTTGAGCCAGCAGCACCCCGTGAACGCTCTTCTAAAAATATCTCGGAGGGATTTGCCACTTCTTCAAGACCGAATTCTTTCATTTCAAAGATTCCCATTTCATTGGTTGAACCAAAACGGTTTTTAACTGCCCGTAAAATCCGATAGGTATGATGTCTTTCTCCTTCAAAATAGAGGACGGTATCCACCATATGCTCTAACAGTCTAGGTCCGGCTATCGATCCTTCTTTCGTTACGTGTCCAACAATAAAGATCGCAATCCCTTTGGTTTTCCCTATTCTCATTAATTCCGAGGTGCACTCACGCACCTGTGAGACACTCCCAGGTGCGCTTGTTACATCTGGATGAAATACAGTTTGGATAGAATCAATGATGACAAAGCTTGGATTTGTACTATCGATGGTCCGGTTAATTTCCTCAAGATTCGTTTCAGAGTAAACGAGGAGATTTTCAGAGGATATTCCTAATCGCTCCGCACGAAGCTTTGTTTGCCGTAATGATTCTTCACCAGATATGTATAAAACCTTATTTCCTTTATTCGCTAATTGCGATGATACCTGTAACAGAAGCGTTGATTTACCGATTCCAGGGTCTCCGCCAATCAGCACTAAGGATCCCTTGACCACACCCCCGCCAAGTACCCGGTTTAATTCATTTAAGTCTGTTTGAATCCTTGGTTCATTCTCCATTTCAATAGAATTGATCGGCATTGGTTTGGTTAATAGTCCTGATCCGCCTTGGGAATGGGCGAATGCCCCTCTTCTTGTTGCACCAGTTACTTCAACTTCCTCAACCATCTTATTCCATTCACCGCAGCCAGGGCATTTCCCCATCCACTTTGGAGATTCATAACCGCACTCCTGACACATAAACTTTGTCTTTCGTTTTGCCATTCTACTTCGATCCTCTCGTTGAAACATTACAAATAATTAAAAAAAGAGGCACACGGTTTAGCTTTATTCACGTGTACCTCTCATGGTATAGCAACACTAATTGATTACATTTCTATTTTACCAAACTTGTTTTCTCTTCCATCCGAACAATAAATTCTCCATTATCAACATCGATCACCGCATGCTGACCTGTTAACAATGTTCCTTTTAATAATTCTTCTGAAAGTCTGTCTTCAATATGCTTTTGAATTGCACGACGCAATGGTCTTGCCCCATACTCAGGGTCATAACCTTCCTGAGAAATTTTTTCCTTCGCTGCTAAAGTTAATTCTAAAGAAATATTTTGCTCTTTTAAGCGTTTAATTAACTGCTCTGAAAGTAAAGTTACAATCTCTTCAAGATGCTTTCTCTCCAACGCATGGAAAACAATAATTTCATCAATACGGTTCAGGAATTCAGGGCGGAAGGCTTTCTTTAATTCGCCCATTACTTTCCCCTTCATGTCTTTATAATCCTGATCGCCATCCTGAATATTAAAGCCGACATACTTGTTCCGTTTTAAGGCTTCAGCACCCACATTGGATGTCATAATCAATACGGTATTACGGAAATCTACTGTTCTTCCTTTTGAATCAGTCAAACGGCCATCCTCTAGAACCTGCAAAAGGATATTAAATACGTCTGGATGTGCCTTTTCAATTTCATCAAGTAAAACAACGGAATATGGCTTTCTGCGAACCTTCTCTGTTAATTGTCCGCCTTCCTCATAGCCGACATATCCTGGCGGAGAACCAACTAGACGAGAGGTAGAATGCTTTTCCATATACTCGGACATGTCAATCCGGATCATCGCATCCTCGTCACCAAACATGGCTTCAGCAAGGGCACGGGCTAATTCTGTTTTCCCTACACCAGTTGGTCCTAAGAAAACGAAGGAGCCAATTGGCCGTTTTGGATCTTTTAATCCTGCTCTAGCACGACGGACAGCCTTAGATACTGCCTTAACAGCTTCCTCCTGGCCAATCACGCGAGAATGGAGAACTTCCTCTAAATTAAGCAGCTTCGTCATCTCAGTTTGAGCTAGCTTGGAAACAGGTACACCGGTCCAACTTGAAACAACACTTGCAATATCTTCAACTGTTACTTCATTGTTTTCTTTCCCTTGCTTTTCCTTCCAGCTCTTCTTTGTTTCCTCTAGTTGTTCACGCAAACGCTGCTCCGTATCCCGTAAAGAAGCCGCTTTTTCAAATTCTTGACTCTGGACTGCAGAATCTTTTTCCTTTCGTACTTCCTCAAGCTTCACTTCTAATTCTTTTAAATTAGGTGGAGTTGTAAAGGAACGAAGCCGTACCTTGGAACCTGCTTCATCGATTAGATCAATCGCTTTATCTGGCAGGAAGCGATCAGAGATATAGCGGTCTGACAGTTTAACAGCTGCCTTAATCGCTTCATCTGTAATGGAGACACGATGATGGGCTTCATAGCGGTCACGTAAACCTTCTAAAATCTGGATTGATTCTTCCGCTGTTGGTTCATCAACACGAATTGGCTGGAAACGTCGTTCTAAAGCGGCATCTTTTTCGATATATTTTCGATATTCATCAAGTGTGGTTGCTCCAATACATTGGAGTTCTCCACGAGCAAGCGATGGCTTTAAAATATTGGAAGCATCAATAGCCCCTTCTGCACCACCCGCACCAATCAATGTATGCAACTCATCGATGAAAAGAATAATATTTCCTGCTTGGCGAATTTCATCCATGACTTTTTTCAAACGATCTTCAAATTCACCACGGTATTTTGTCCCTGCTACTACTGTCCCCATATCAAGCGTCATTACTCGTTTATCACGCAGTATTTCAGGGACTTCATTATTGACAATTTGTTGGGCGAGTCCTTCTGCTATGGCTGTTTTACCTACACCAGGCTCTCCAATTAATACCGGGTTATTTTTAGTCCGTCGGCTTAATACTTCAATCACACGTTGAATTTCCTTACCGCGTCCAATAACAGGATCCAGGCTACCTTCACGGGCAATTGACGTTAGATCCCGTGCAAGGCTGTCTAGCGTCGGCGTGTTAGCACTTGCTGATGCCCCGCCTTGATGCCCGCCAGACTCATTACTTCCTAATAGTTGAAGCACTTGCTGTCTTGCCTTATTTAAACTAACTCCCAAATTATTAAGTACTCGGGCAGCAACCCCTTCTCCTTCTCGGATTAAGCCAAGGAGAATATGCTCGGTCCCTACATAGGAATGTCCTAATTTTCGTGCTTCATCCATCGATAATTCAATGACCTTTTTAGCTCTTGGAGTATAGTGAATGGTTTGAGAAGCATCCTGTCCTTTGCCAATTAAATTTTCTACTTCTTTTTGGATTTTTTCAGAACCTAAACCAAGTCCATAAAGGGCTTTCGCAGCAATCCCTTCCCCTTCCCGAGTTAACCCCAATAAAATGTGCTCTGTTCCAATATTGTTATGACCAAGACGAATCGCTTCCTCTTGTGCTAAAGCTAGAACTTTCTGCGCTCTTTCAGTAAAACGGCCGAACATCATATTCTCTTCCTCCCCACCTATTTTTCTTGCTCCATTTTTATTCGTTCCCTAATTAATGCTGCCCGTCTGATGTCTCTTTCATGTGGTCTTAATGAACCCCCAGCATATTGCTGTAAGAATCCTGGCTGGGTCAGTATCATTAATTCATTTAAGATTGTCTTAGGCATTTTATCAATATAACCCATATCTATTCCAAGCCGAACATCAGATAAACATCTAGCTGCTTCTTTCGATTCAATAATTCGGCTATTAGATAACACACCTAATGATCTGAACACTCTGTCTTCTAATTGTATGTTCGAAGTTTTTCGTAATGCTTCACGGGCCGACCTTTCTTGTGAAATGAGCTGACTTACAACCCCTCTTAGGTCACGGCCAATGTCCTCTTCTGATTTACCAAGTGTGATCTGATTAGAAATTTGAAATATATTACCTAATGCTTCGCTACCTTCACCATAAATTCCTCTAACAACAAGACCTAATTGGTGAATTGCAGGAATAATTTTATTAATTTGCTGTGTTAACATTAACCCTGGCAAGTGCATCATGACCGAAGCACGGAGACCTGTTCCAACGTTTGTAGGACAACTGGTTAAATAGCCGTGTTTTTCATCAAATGCGTATTGAATATTACTTTCAAGCCAATCATCGATTTCATTCGCAGCATCCAACGCTTCAGATAATTGCAAACCTGGATACAAGCATTGAATCCGGATATGATCCTCTTCATTGATCATAATACTAACTTCTTCATTTTCGGTTAATATAACTGCCCCATATGGTGAATCTTCAGCTAGATGAGGGCTTATTAAATGTTTTTCAACTAATACTCTTTTTTGGAGCGGTTGTAATTCTTCAATTTTCAACAATTCCATTTGGCCAAACTTTTGAATAGGAGACTGTTTTAAAATTTCTTCCATATTTTCAATAATCAATTTTGCTTCTTCATGTGAAAAAAGGGTTGGAAATTTATATGCATCAAAGTTACGAGCCAAACGAATACGGGAGCTAAGGACAATATCTGAATCCGGTCCTTCCGCACTCATCCAGGAGCTGACAGCTTGATTTAGAAATCGCTCAAGCGACATGTTATTCCCCTCCCTCGTGGCTGGCTGCTAAATTTTTCTCCAACTTTCGTATTTCATCACGAATCTCTGCCGCCTTTTCAAATTCTTCATTTTGGATGGATTCCTTTAGATTACTTTTCAATTCTTCAATTTGTTTACGAAGATGGATGCCTCCACCAATTCTCTTCGGTATTTTCCCATTATGTGTCCAGTTCCCGCTATGAAGTCGTCTTAAAACTGGTATAAGTTGTTCTTTAAACGCTTCGTAACAATGGGAACATCCAAAGCGGCCTACCTTTAAAAACTGTGGAAAGGTCATTGAACAAGAAGCGCATTGAAGAATCTCCTCCTGGTGGAAGGGACTTTGGCTAGGCTTTTGAAAGTTCGGATCAATATTTAATAATCCTGCTAATAAATTATTAAAAGCAAAACCAGATTCCCCATTAAAAATGAACATTTCTCCCTTTTCCTGAGCACACTTTTCACAAAGATGCACTTCAGTCTTTTCACCATTAATGATTTTTGTAAAATGAAGCGCTGCAGGTCTTTGATTACATTCTTGGCAAATCATACTTTCACCTCTTACTCAGAAAAAAATTTATTTATATTTTAAAGATGTTAACATCGCTTTTAGCATTCTTGCTCTTAATTCATCTCGGTATGGAAGATCAATATAAAGAACGGAACGATCGATCACACTTAACATAATTTTCGCTTCCCGCTGTGAAATAATTTCTTCTTGTACGAGCCTTAAAATGACATCTTCTGCACTCGTTTGACTAACCCTGCCTTGTATTAGTGAGAGCAATTGATCAATTAAATGGGCCAAGTCATGGGATTGAACCTTCATAATCCTTATATACCCGCCACCGCCCCGTTTACTCTCCACAATATATCCTCTTTCAATTGTAAAACGGGTATTGATTACATAATTTATTTGAGATGGTACACATTGAAATTTATCAGCGATTTCACTTCGTTTAATTTCAACAAGATCCTTTTCACTTAATTCCAATACTTGTTTAAGATATTTTTCAATAATATCAGAGATGTTTCTCATCTTCCCACCCCCATTCTCTGACTTTGACTATATTTGACTAAATTATACTGAATTTTTTATGTAGATGCAACGATTCACTACTAATGATTTTCTCCAAATCTCGTCATTGTGAAACGTACATTAGTTAAAATATGTAGGGATGAAATTAAGAACACAAAAAAGACAACCATTTCTGGTTGTCTTAGAATTGCCTGGCAACGTCCTACTCTCACAGGGACGCGTGTCCCAACTACCATCGGCGCTGAGAAGCTTAACTTCCGTGTTCGGTATGGGAACGGGTGTGACCTTCTCGCCATTGCTGCCAGACTTGTTTTTTGAGGAATCATTCCCTCAAAACTAGATAATGCAGAAGAAGTTTGTAAAACTGAGTGTGCCTTAAAAATTGGTT
>NZ_JAGGQW010000034.1 GCF_018613065.1 Bacillus sp. ISL-7
AGGAATTACAAGATTTGATAGGAAATTATATTGAAGAATATAACAATGATCGTTATCAATGGGGCCTAAATAAAATGACTCCGGTCCAATACCGGAGTCATCTAATAGCAGCTTAAACATGGTCTTTTTTAGACTGTCCATTTTATAGGTTACAGTTCAGTGGGTATCCCTGGCAGCTTTTTTATAGATTATTTTTTTTAGATCTAGAATATAACAATAGGAAATAACCTAGGACGCCAAACAAACAAGTAATAAAGAAGGCGTGCAGCAGGGCGATATACAGATTTAAGCTGCTAAAAATAATCAAAGCTCCTGCAATCACTTGTAATGAAACAAGGATGAATGAAATAATCCAGCCCCAATAAAGAACTTTTTGGTTTTTGTAATGGCGAACAGTCAAATAAAGAATGTAAGTAATCCAGATAAAGATTAATCCAGCAGCGGTTCTGTGTCCCATTTGCACCCATTCGTACATATTGGAAGGCAAGGAAGGAGCGTCATTTAAACATAGCGGCCAGTCTCGACAAACCAAACTTGACTTAGTGTGACGTACGAGTGCGCCAGTGTAGATGACAAGATAACTATAAATGGAAACACCGACAATATGAAACCCCATTCTCTTATCGATATATAGTTTTTCGGCATCAAATCTCTTATCAATTTCAAATATTAGAAGTGTTAACAATAACACAGCAGAAAAGGATACAAGTGAAATACCAAAATGTAATGCGAGTACAAAACCAGATTGTCCCCATTTTACTGCAGCAGCCCCAATTAATGCTTGTAAAAGTAAAAAGAAAAAGGAAAGGAAGGAAAGAAATTTCGTTTCTCTAATATGTCCTACCGCTTTCCATGACCAAACAGAAAGAACGAGAACCATCATTCCAACTACTCCAGAGACAAGTCTGTGGGCAAGCTCAATAACTAATTCTGGGGTAATTTCCAACGGAAGAAATTTACCGTTACAAAGCGGCCATGATCTCCCGCATCCCATTCCAGAATCAGTCTTTGTAACTAGTGCTCCGCCAATTAAGATAAATATCATTCCGATGGTAGTAGCAACAGCCAACCATTTCAAAGATCGTCGCAAAAAATTCACCTCTTAAAAAAGTTCAATAATTTGTCATTGGATAAACCTGACAGTATAATAGATTGGAAAGTAATTCGATTATTAAATTCCCTATTAATCATAACGAATAAAATTGAAAAAGAACAGAAATTAAGTATAGATTTTAAGATAACTTAAATCAATAAAAACAGATACGGAATAATATATAGTTTTCACTATTATTATAGTGAAAACCATAGAAACTCAGTTGGTGGTCTGTTAGAACTATATTAGTGGTAGTTTAATTAGAATTATTCCTTTTTAGGTGTAAGAGGAATTAAAATTAAACTCTTCATGTAGACACTAGGATTTTTTATAAATTTAGGGGATAATTTGTATAAATGGAATTATAAATCCTTAAAAAGCTAAGATTATAACGGTAAAATGAACTTTGGTCACAATTTAGTCTAAAATTATTCAAAAAAAATTCACAAAAATATCTAAAAGTGTGATTTAATATACAGAGAAAGTGTTTTAATTATCACTATCTTTTTAATTTGATTGTTTATTAAATCGAAAAAAATTAATATTAATTTTCTATCATCGTTCCTTTTTTTTACAAATGAGGGCATATATAAATTAAATATCAATTATCACTTACTTAAATGATGAATATTTGTTATTTAGGTTTAGGAGGAGAAACCAGATGTCGAACTCTAAGGCCTTCGGAGAAGCTGCTATTGATAATGGCGCTGCGAGCTTGCAAGCCAATATAAAAACCTCTGCATGGAAAGACTTTATGGCTCTTATCAAAATTGGAATTGTAAATTCTAATCTTATTACTACTTTTACGGGGTTATGGCTTGCGCTTCACTTTTCAGGACAAAGCTTTCTAAACAATTTAGATATCGTGCTTTTTACAGTAGCAGGATCTTCACTGATTATTGCAGGCTCATGTGCTATCAATAATTATGTTGATCGTGACATTGACCATTTAATGGAAAGAACAAAAGAAAGACCTACTGTAACCGGGAAAGTAGTTCCGATAAAAGTTCTCGTATTAGGTATTTTACTTATTGGACTGGGAACACTGTCTTTATTCTTTACTACGATGACTGCAACAGTAATTGGACTGCTTGGAGTTTTTAGCTATGTTTTCCTGTATACATTATGGTCAAAGCGGCAATTGGTGTCCAACACTATTATTGGGAGCATATCAGGAGCAGTACCACCACTAATCGGATGGGCAGCAGTTGATGCAAATCTCGATATCATGGCATGGTCATTGTTTGTGCTAATGTTTGTTTGGCAGCCTCCGCATTTTTATGCGCTAGCGATGAGACGGGTTAAAGAATATAAAGCAGCTGGGATCCCAATGTTACCTGTAGTGAAGGGTTTTAAAACCACAAAAATTCACATCATCCTTTGGGTTGCTGCACTTCAGCCAATTCCATTTTTTCTTACCAAATTAGGAATCCCATTTCTAATACTTGCTATCGTTCTAAATATCGGGTGGCTTGCATTAGGGATTTATGGATATAGAATCAAAGATGACATAAAGTGGGCAAAACTAATGTTTGTTTACTCTTTGCAATATTTAACTATTATTTTTGTAGCAATGGTTATAGTTACATTAATTTAGTTTTGCAAATGATTGTTTCTTGTTTAAAGGGAAGCAATCGTACTACATAATTCTTTGATCAACATAATGCTTTAAATAATTTTATTAGTGAAAGAGGGGTTTGATTAAGCTATGAAAAGGCTAGCAAAGTGGCGTTTAATATCGTTATTTACGATTTTAGCGCTTGTTCTCTCCGGATGTGGCGAACCGTACCTTTCCACGTTAAAGCCTGCCGGTGAAGTTGCGCAAACGCAATATGATTTAATGAAGTTAAGTACGTTAATCATGGTTGGGGTTATTGTTATTGTTGCGATTATTTTCGTTTTGATTTTGGTTCGTTTTAAACGAAGGGATGACAGAATACCAAAACAAGTAGAAGGAAGTCACAAATTAGAAATTATTTGGACTGCTGTGCCGATTCTTTTACTATTAATTCTTGCCGTTCCGACTGTGGCCGCAACCTTTAAACTTGCAGATGTATCTCCAATGGATAAGAAAAATACAAAGGCACTTGTAATTAATGTTCGGTCACACTTATATTGGTGGGACTTTGAATATCCAGGCAAGAAGATTGTTACAAGCCAGGAACTTGTTGTTCCTACAAATGAAAAGGTATATTTTAACTTGAAGTCATCTGATGTGAAACACTCATTTTGGATTCCAGCAGTAGGTGGAAAGTTAGATACAAATACGGAGAATATTAATAAATTCTGGCTAGAGTTTGACGATAAAAAAGCAAACGAAGCAGGAAATCTTTTCTATGGAAAATGTGCAGAACTTTGTGGTCCATCCCATGCTTTAATGGATTTTAAAGTAAAAGCTATTAGCCGGGATAAATTTGACGCTTGGGTAACTTCGATGCAGAATGTTAAAGAACCACAAAAAGCCCAGACAGCTTCTGCGGCACAAGGACAAGAACTATTTAATAAAAGCTGTATTGGCTGTCATGCTGTAACACCATCAAACAAAATGCCAGACACAGCACGTCTAGCACCAAACTTATCAAACTTTGGTGAACGATCTCGTGTAGCCGGTGTTTTGGATCATAATAAAGAAGAGTTAAAAAATTGGATTCGTAATCCAGAAACATACAAACCAGGTAACATGATGACAGGAAAATACCCGGAAATGTCTGAAAAACAGCTAGATGCTTTAGCAGACTATTTAATGGGCTTAAAAGCCCAGCAATAATTGGGGAATTGGTTGAAAGGGAGGTAAAATTGTGAGTACCTATGCTCAAAAAAAGGGATTTGGCGCAACATTATGGGACTTTTTAACAACTGTTGACCATAAAAAAATTGCCATCCTATATCTCATTGCAGGTGGATTTTTCTTCTTAGTGGGCGGACTTGAAGCAGTATTTATCCGTATCCAACTTGCAGTGCCTAATAATGATTTTGTGAGTGCCGGATTATTTAATGAAATTATAACAATGCACGGAACAACAATGATTTTCTTAGCTGCGATGCCGCTGGTTTTCGCTTTTATGAATGCAGTAATGCCATTACAGATTGGAGCCCGCGATGTAGCGTTTCCATTTGTTAATGCATTAGGATTTTGGTTGTTCTTTTTTGGAGGAATATTCCTAAACCTCTCTTGGTTCTTAGGAGGAGCACCTGATGCAGGATGGACATCATACGCGTCACTTGCACTTCATTCCCAAGGGCATGGCGTAGACTTTTATATCTTAGGTTTACAGATATCAGGTATAGGAACATTAATTGGTGGTATTAACTTCCTTGTTACCATCATTAACATGCGTGCTCCAGGTATGACATATATGAGAATGCCTTTGTTTACTTGGACTACATTTGTTACCTCAGCACTTATTTTGTTTGCATTTCCTCCATTAACAGTTGGTTTAGTTTTAATGATGTTTGACCGCTTGTTTGGTGCGAATTTCTTTGATGCCACTATGGGTGGTAATACGATTATTTGGGAACATCTTTTCTGGATTTTCGGTCATCCAGAAGTATATATTTTAATACTTCCAGCTTTCGGGATTTTCTCAGAGATTTTTCCGATTTTCTCAAGAAAGCGATTATTTGGATACTCTTCCATGGTATTTGCAACTGTATTAATAGGTTTCTTAGGCTTCATGGTATGGGCCCACCATATGTTTACTACAGGTTTAGGTCCAGTAGCTAATGCCATTTTCGCAGTTGCTACAATGGCTATTGGTGTACCGACCGGAATTAAAATTTTCAACTGGCTTTTAACAATGTGGGGAGGAAGTGTAAAATTTACCACTCCTATGCATTGGGCAATGGCGTTTATTCCATCATTTCTTGCTGGTGGAGTAACAGGGGTAATGCTTGCCTCCGCAGCAGCCGACTATCAATATCATGATACTTATTTTGTTGTTGCACACTTCCATTACGTAATTGTGGGTGGTGTGGTATTTGCAGTCTTTGCAGGTACACATCTATATTGGCCAAAAATGTTTGGTACCATGTTAAATGAAACACTTGGAAAAATTACTTTCTGGTTGTTCTTTATTGGGTTCCATTTAACATTCTTTATCCAACATTTCTTAGGTTTATGGGGAATGCCGCGACGCGTTTTCACATACCTTCCTGGTCAAGGATTTGAGACTGCTAACATGGTTAGTTCTATAGGTGCTGCGTTTATGGGATTAGGTGTTATCGTAATGTTATTTAACATCATTATCACTTCTGTGAAAAATGTTAAAGTTGGTAATGATCCATGGGGAGATGGAAGAACACTTGAATGGGCAATCCCTTCTCCACCACCGTTTTATAATTTTAAGCAGCTTCCACTTGTACGTAGTTTAGATGCTTACTGGTTAGAAAAAATGGATGGTAAAAAAGGAATGACTCCGGCAGAGCCACTTGGTGATATTCATATGCCAAATTCGTCGTTTTTACCGTTTATGATGGCTCTAGGATTATTCATTGCGGCATTTGGTGCAATGTACCATGTAAATGATAAGGCTTGGGCATTACCAGTAATGATCATCGGATTATTAGTAACTTTTGGCTCCATGTTCTTACGTTCGGTGAAAGACGATCATGGATTTCATATTCACAAAGAAGACTTAATTGATGAGGATGATAAGGGGGTTAAGGCATAATGCACGCTGATGAAAAATTTACTTATGAAACATGGCCTGCTGCGCCGGAAAAATCAACCCTTGAATCCAAAAATAAATTCTTAGGTTTTTGGTTTTTCCTAGGGGGAGAGACAGTTCTTTTTGCTTCCCTTTTTGCCACTTACCTTGCATTGAAGGATAAAGTTCCTGATTCAAGTCACCATCTAGCTAAGGATTTATTTGAATTACCGTTAACATTTGTCGCGACAATGCTTCTTTTAACGAGTTCATTAACAAGTGTTTACGCAATGTACCACATGAAGAACTTTGCCTTCAAAAAAATGATGGTCTGGCTCGGTCTTACTGCGCTATTAGGTGCAGGTTTCTTAGGACTTGAGGTTTACGAGTTTTCCCATTATGTTCATGAAGGACATACATTTACAAGCAGTGCTTTCGGTTCTGCCTTCTACGCACTAGTTGGTTTTCATGGAGGCCACGTTGCATTTGGTTTACTTTGGTGTTTAACATTGATGTTTAGAAATTCCAAACGAGGCTTAGACCTTTACAACGCTCCAAAATTCTATGTATTTAGTTTATACTGGCATTTTATCGATGTTGTTTGGGTATTTATCTTTACAGTAGTATATTTAATGGGAATGGTGGGATAAACTGATGGCTAATCAACAATTAAATTCAGGTAACCCAAGAGTAGACATTGAATATCGTCGCAAGAAAAATGCAGAAGAGATGAGATATCAATTGGTTTCTTTTGCCTTGATGATTTTCTTAACTCTCATTGCTTTTGCGGCTGTTGCAATTAAAGGATTTAGTGCGTGGTTTACAGTTCCATTTATTATCCTTTTAGCTGTCGTTCAAGTTATTTTTCAACTATATTATTTCATGCATATGAGCCATAAAGGACATGAAGCACCATCGCTCTTTTTATACTCTGGTGTGATGGTTGGAGCAATAACTATTCTTACGTTTTCAACTATTATTTGGTGGTAATATGTTCAAAAAAGAAAATCGGCTTATGGCCGATTTTCTTTTTTAGACCTATCTAAGGGTTGTTTCCATTTTCTTTGCGTATCGTTTTGGCCAAGGGTATAATATAGTCAATAATACTTTTAAATCATAATGAGGTGATTTGGGTGCTTACATTAGATATATTCGGTTTTAAAGCACTTTGGAGCCCGTATTTTTTACTAATCTTGATAGTCATAACTGTAGGGTATTTTGTCCTTACAACAAAATACAGAAGCTTTTTTCCAGATGGTGAGCCATTAACGAAAACACAAGGAGCTTTGTTTTTATTATCAATGATCCTGCTTTATGCCATTAAAGGATCTCCTGTTGATTTATTAGCACACCTTATGTTTTGGGTCCATATGATTCAAATGGCTGCTTTAGTTTTAGTCGTACCGCCTCTATTTATCATGGCTGTACCTGACTGGTTTTGGAGAAAAATTTTCAGTGTTTCCGTTATTGATTCGCTTTTTAAGCTTTTCTCAAAACCACTTATTGCTTTAATTGCATTTAACGGCTTTTTTTCTTTTTATCATGTACCCATCATTTTTGATCACATCATGCAAAATGCTTGGCTGCATGCTGGCTATTCAATCTTATTGTTTGCCGTCGCAATCTTTATGTGGTGGCCATTGCTTAATAAGATGCCTGAACATCAGACATTAAATGGACTTAAGAAGGTTGGTTATATTTTTGCAGATGGGATTCTGTTAACACCAGCTTGTGCCTTAATCATTTTTGCAGATACACCAATGTATGCAACCTATTCTGATCCCCATGTTTGGGGACAAGTGATGAGCCTATGTGTTGGATCAGCGAACTTCGATAGTTTAAATTTGAGTGGTCCACAACTTTTTAGTTCGATATCATTACTACATGATCAGCAGCTTGGTGGAGTTTTAATGAAAATTATTCAAGAAATTATATATGGTGTCATTCTTGGTCATGTTTTCTTCGAATGGTACCGTAAAGATCAATCAGACTCCGAACAGGAAATGAAGCAACCATTAAATCCGTTGCTCATTAAATAATCTCCCATACTCCTGGGAGATTTTTTTACTGATAAGCCTTAATTTCTTGGGTATCGTTTGAAAAGTAAGGATCGTTGAACTACTATTATTGTAGAATAAAAGAAAAGAGAGGACGCCTAAATGAATTCCTTACCGATTTTACCTACTATTAGTACCTCATTTATTGTTTTAAGTGCTATTACTGTTGCTATTGGATGGTGGCAAATTAAGCAAAGACATATTGAGGCCCACAAAAAGACAATGTTTTTGGCTGCTATTTTTGCTGTAATCTTTTTTATTATCTATGCTTCTAGAACCCTCTTTATTGGAAATACTTCGTTTGGAGGGCCAGATAATATCAAAATTTATTATACAATATTTTTAATCTTCCATATTACACTTGCGACGACTGGAGCTGTATTCGGCATTGTCTCTATCATGACAGGATACAAAAACAAACTTTCTATCCATCGAAAGCTGGGCCCGATAACTAGTTTCATTTGGTTTTTTACTGCGATCACGGGTGTTGCCGTATACCTATTGCTTTATGTATTTTATCGAGGCGGCGAGACAACATCTATGCTAAAAGCAATTCTTGGACTATAAAAAATTAATCGCTTCCGAATAATAAAAAGACGCATGAGAACCATGCGTCTTTTTTCGATTATAATGCAAACTTACTTACTTCTGCTTTTACTTCATCGAGAATTTTTTTACATTGATTTACAAGTGAGGTTGGGAAGCTTTCGCCATCACCATATTCTACACCATGCGGGTAATAATGTTTGCCTAAAAGCGGTGTCATTAATTGAATAGTTGCTTTATCAGCGCCAATATCGCCCTCAATCGCATGACCCCGTACACGCAAGTAAAATACCTCTTCTTTTAATTCAAACTTGCGGTCGTATGTAACTCGTTCGTAGTCCCATTGTCCTTCGCGAACTAAACCGTGATCTAACATTACTTCATCTAAACGGTTTAAGTCAGCCTTTAACTTTTCAATTTCAGTATTCTCGAATTTCATAATGAATCCCTCCTAAAAACAATACCATTGCCCCTATGTTTCCTATTTAAGTAGGAAAGCAATAATAATTCAATTTAATAATAGTTGAAAATGTTTCAACTTGCAATGAATACCTTCAGCGAATAAAACAATCTTGGTAGGAAACCCTAAAATACTGGTAAGAGGAATTAAATAAACATAGGGGGCAGTAAAATGGAAGAAATCCGAGATATAATGACTGAAGAGGTAGAATGCTGTACGTTATTGGATAATGTTTATGAAGTCGCCTTAAAGATGAAGCACTTAAATGTTGGGGCTATCCCAATTATTGACCAGGAAAAGCTTGTCGGAATGATTACAGACCGAGATATTGTTGTTCGAGGTGTTGCTGAAAAACATCCTGGTTCAACAAAAGTAGAAGATATCATGAGTAATGACCTTATTACTGTTACTCCTGATTCTTCCAGTAAAGATGCAGCAAAATTAATGGCAAAGCATCAAATCCGACGATTACCTGTGGTAGAGGATGGTAAGTTAATAGGAATTGTTTCCCTTGGTGATTTCGCGATCCGCGAATTGACTGACGACCAAGCAAAAGAGGCATTAACGGAAATATCTGAGCAAAATTATAATGGAGCACAACATTAAAAATTATTATATAAAAAAATAGTTTTAACTTTAGAAAACAGGTACTCATCGTGCCTGTTTTCTTTTTATCAGTTCATTTGTCTGACATTTTTGATTATGACTATTACTATTCAAGATATTGATGATATAATAATTTTATCTATACATATAATGATTCATGAAAGTAATAGAGAGGGTGAATGCCTCTGCGTACACTGACTAGAATTCTTATTCTTTCAGCAGTTTTCTTAACTATCGGTTTTTATGTGAGTATAAACGAAAATAACGATAGTAATATTTTAATTAAAGAAGATCATACTTCAGAAATGAAACAACCTATTTCACAAAATCCTGATAATAAGCCAAGTAAAAAAATAGTCTCGGATAAACCGAAAGAAGGTTTGGCTTTATTAATTGGGAAAAATGAAGGTGAATTAGAAAAACTATTTGGTCCACCAGTTCGGATTGATGAGTCAATGTATGGTTATCAGTGGTATATTTATAATCAAGACGATAAAAAGTATGTCCAAGTGGGTGTTGAAAATAAACGTGTAGTTACGATTTTCGCGATAGGCCAAAATCTTGATGTAGCACCTTTTGAAATAGGAGAGCCGGTTGAGGAAATCTTCAATACGCATTATATTGATACAAATATTAAGATTGAATTTAATAGTAATTCGTATCATTTTGAATTGAATGATGCTGATTTAAATCTTCGGCCAATGGTGCAATTGGGTGATGTCTTTGTCCAGCTCTACATAGATAAATTTACTGGCAATCTTTCTAGTGTTCGGTTCCTTAATGCAGAAACACTAATTAAACAAAGGCCATATGAACTTGTTTATAGTGGATATTTAATCAAAGCACCTGAACCTAGTGAGGAAAGGCGGCGTGCCATTGAAGAAGATACGGAACAAGAGATATTTGACCTAACGAATGTCTTACGAGTAAGAAATAAATTAAAGGAATTAAAATGGGATGAGAATACGGCAGAGGCCGCGTTTGAGCACAGTAAGGATATGTCAGTTAACAACGACTTTTCACATAAATCCAAGAAATTTGGAGATCTTACCAAACGATTAAAAACGGCCCATGTGGTTTACCAGGCTGCAGGCGAGAATATTGCGGCAAATTATACAGATGGACCAGCTGTTGTCGAAGGTTGGCTAAATAGTAAAGGACACCGTGAGTCACTGTTAAGTAAGGAATACTCTCATCTTGGTGTAGGGGTATTCCAAAAGTACTATACTCAAAACTTTATATCAAAAACAGAACAATGAAAAAGGTGACGATTAGGTCACCTTTTTTCAATCTTATATTGATTAAATATAAATCTGTTTTGCTCCCATTTCCCGAATAATCGGATCACTTCCCCCACATTAAAAGACTCTTTATTGAAATTGTTAGTAATGGGTGTGATCTTTTGGGCGGTGATTAGTTTTGTTTCTGTTTGTAGTTTTAAGGACTGAACATAAATGTAGCGATGATAATAAAACCGTTGCTTCTCTTCGATAATACTTTTAATTTCACCTGTTATGATTGCTTCTTGCTGTACTTGGCCAGTATCAAGCCACTTTGTATCGTGCTCCTTCATCTCTTTTTTTGTAAGCCAAAAAAAGTAAAAGCAAATAATTGGGATTACGATGGCGGTGACCATTATTGATCACACCTCCGCTTATTATTTTTTTATAATAAAGAATGTACCTGTGGCAAAGGCGATTTTTTTTCCGTCACTCCGATATGCTTCACCTGAGATGACCATTGTTTTGCTGCCGCTATGAACAATTTCCGCTTTACTGTAGAGTGTTTCTCCGATACCTGGTGCTATGTAATGGATATTCAATTGATTTGTTACGGCTCCATAACCATCTGGTAGAAGATAATTAGCCAGACTCCCCATTGCTGTATCAAGTACCGTCGCAGTAATCCCGCCATGGACAATATCTAGGTGGTTATTAAGAGTTGGGTCTAAAGGAATCGTAATTTCGCAGGTTTTCTCATTTAGTTTTCTATCCATTTGTAGAATTCCGTCAATATATGTACTTCGCTTTTGTTTAATTTTTACTTGGAATCCCGATAAAAGGTAGGCAAGAGAATTTAAATCAGTCTCTGAACCAGTTTCAATACATGTTTCTAATAATTGACGTAATTCATCTTTCATTATACTTACCTCTTTCATTTCTTTGTCTTTTGACATCTTACCATTTACAAGGCAAATATTAAATATTTTAATCTCAGTGTTCTTTCACATTTGTAAAATTCTTTCATATTGTATTACTGGGACTAATTTGGGCTGAGGTGAGATAAATGACACAAAAAAAATTACACCCTTCCGTGTCACAATTCAAAGAATTTGTTAAAAACAATCCAAAACTAATCAAAGAAGTACGGAAAGGGAAGGCAACTTGGCAGGAACTATATGAAGACTGGTATTTATTAGGTGAAGAGGATAGCCGCTGGGAATCGATGGGATCTGATACTGGATCAGTCGATGAAACAAGCACAGAGTCTAAAGGTGATTGGCTTTCTAATATTATGGGAATGGTTAAGAAAATGGATCCGAATCAAATGCAAAACCACATGAATAACCTAAGTCAGGCTCTGGGGGCGATCCAAGGTGTAATTTCACAATTTCAAGGAGAAAACCCTGGTACAGGTCCTGTTAAGCCGTCAGAAGGACCTAAACATCCATTTGTGTTTAGAAAAGATTGATGGAAAGGAACCTTAACTTATGCGAAGAGATATACTGCAATATATTGAAAGTCAAAAGGATTTAAAACAATTCATTCGCGAACAACCAATATGGTATAGAAAGCTGTCAAGAAATCCATATGATTTGCAATCGCTTGAAATTGAATCCTTACACTATTATAAGAAAACAATTCCTGACCAAGTGAATAAGTTTTCGAATAGTGTACAAATGGCTTCGATGATGTATCACATGCTTCAGGGGATGAAAAATCAAAATTAAACAAAGTCACAGGATTTATTTTGTGGCTTTTTTTATTTGTCATAGCGGAGTAAGACTAAAAAAAGAAAAGGAGGCGAACAATACAAGCAAAAGAAGGAGTGAATTTAAATGAAAAAGCTAGTTCCGCAGTTAATCCTAATGATCTTTTTTATTGGAATCCTTACTGGATTTAATAATGACTTACCTAGAACTGAAATTCCTTCACTATATGTTCACCACCAGATCAAAGGTGATACAGTTTTAATTAATTGTATTGTTACAGGAATCAGCTTCCGTGACGCAGATCCTTCAAAAGGAAGAATCGGGAAGATTGTTGTTTGGGTGGATGGAAAGAAAAATAGCGAGGTTAAAGCGGCAGCTTTTATAATTAAAGGTTTTTCACCGGGAACCCATAAGGTAAAGTTAGAAGTTGTCAATCCAAATAATGAACCGTATGGATTAGCGAAAGAATTTATGGTAAATATCCCTAGATAAACTGAAATTTTCACATTACTACCACTTTCATGTTAAAATATCTTTGGAGGTGGGCGTAAAATGCTTGCTACGTTAGAGAGAGTCGAATTATTGGAACAAGCTGAGCAATTAGCAAAGATGGTATTAGAATCTGAAATAGCCGAACAATATCAAATATGTTTATATAAATTGCAAAATAACAAGGAAGCACAGCGGAAAATAAGTCAATTCGTTCGTCTAAAGGAGCTATATGACGAGGTCCAGCGGTTTGGTAAATACCATCCTGATTATAAAAAGGTAATGACACAAATCCGCGAAAATAAAAGGGAAATGGATATGGATCCTCTGGTAGCAGAATTCAAATTGGCTGAGAATGATTTGCAAGACCTACTAGATGCAATTAGTATTATTGTAGGCGGTGCGGTCTCTGAACATATAAAAGTTCCAACAGGAAATCAGTTTTTTGAAACGAAAACCAGCCACGTTAGTGGTTGTGGCGGCGGAGGAAGCTGTGGGTGCGGCTGAAAAAATCAGCGAATTGTGCTGATTTTTTTTTGTAATGTCAATCTTTTCAGATTTTAAGCACTTATCTGGAATAAGTAGTAAAGTTTGAATTGAAAAGGAACGTTTTAATATGCTAGACTTATGTAAAATGATGGTTTGTTGAAGGGGAAAAAAGTATGTTTGTTCAAAGACAAGGATTGGTTGTTTGGCTTTACTCGTTAAAACAAGCTAAAATGCTTCGGCGTTTCGGAAACGTTCATTACGTTTCAAAAAAGTTGAAGTATGTTGTTCTGTATTGTAATCAAGAAGAGCTGAATGAACTAATGGAAAAGTTGAATTCTTTTTCGTTTGTAAAGAAAGTAGAACCTTCATATAAACCATTTTTAAGAATGGAGTATGAGAATTCGGCGCCAGATAAAGCAAAGGAATATGATTATAAAATGGGTATTTAAAAAGGTGAGGGCGTTTCCCTCACCTTTTTCTATTGTAGTGGAAGTAAATAATGATTAAGACGGAGAATGCCGATTAAGTGCTGGTAATACAGCTCTTTTTCATAAAAAATGGTTGACGGCTTAACAGATAGCTCATGTATTTGCTTCCCATGTTTTACAGCAGTAGAAGCAAAGATATCATACCTCTTATTTGATATAAATTTGGGGTTTGGAATACCCTCACGACAAATATATAGGGCTTGGAATTTTCCAGGGTCTGTTGGCTTTAATACGACAACCAATGAGGTTCTATCCTGATCATCAATCTTTGTGTGCAGTGCGAGCATATGTTGAAGACGGTGTTGATTTGCATTTGTAAGCTCAATCAGTTCATATATATCTGAATATCCTTCTCCTAATTCAATAAAACGCTGGATCAATGAAAACTCTCCTTTAAAATGGCTTAATTCAAGAATACTCTATCACTAATTTCCGATCTTTTGAATAATAAGTAAAAAAAAAACCTGCAGAAAATTCTGCAGGGTCCTTCCACATCCTTATAAAGGATAGAAGGCAAAGGGAGAGGAGAAACCGGAGGAAGAACTTATGGGGAAACGTAAGTCTTCTCCGCGGTTGGCAACAACATCCTCGAATTGATGTTGTTAATTACATTATTTCCACAACCTAAAAGCTTATACGTACTTTCGAATAAATTTTCCTGATGAAAGAATCATTTTCTGTAAATCATTACTCAAATGAAAAGATATACACTTACTAATTGTCTACTTTTTGTATATTATGGTAGGATGGATTAAGAAAATTATTTCTGAAAAAATGTGGTGATATGGTAGTGAGAGTGGTTTCAGGGATTTGCAAAGGTAGACCTTTGAAAGCTGTTCCAGGTAATACAACGAGGCCGACAACTGATAAGGTAAAAGAGGCTTTATTTAATATGATTGGACCTTATTTTGATGGCGGCATTGGATTGGACCTATTTGCTGGAAGCGGTGGATTAGGTTTGGAGGCACTTAGTAGGGGATTGGATAAAGTTATTTTTATTGACCGAGAATTAAAGGCCATTCAAGTGATCCAGGAAAATATTAAAGCTTGTAAATTTGAGGACCAAACGGAAGTCTATCGCAATGATGCCGATAGAGCATTAAAGGCTCTCATAAAAAGAGAAATCTGCTTTGATTACATATTTTTAGACCCGCCGTACAAAAAACAACAACTCGTCAGCTTAATGGAAAAAATGGATAAACAGGATGTAGTAAAAATAGATGGATGCGTTGTCTGTGAGCATAGCTTCGATGTTGAATTACCAAAATCATTAGGGCGGTTTATCCAAATAAAACATGAAAAGTATGGAATGATCGCGGTAACTATTTATATACGAACAGATATTGAGTGAGGGGGAGTCAATTTGACAAAAATAGCCGTTTGTCCAGGAAGCTTTGATCCAATTACATATGGTCATTTAGATATTATTAGAAGAGGTGCCAAAGTATTTGACACTGTCTATGTGAGTGTATTAAACAATTCATCTAAAAATCCGTTATTCAGTGTTGAAGAGCGAATGAATCTAATTCAGGCTGTAACAAAAGATCTTCCTAATGTTAAGGTAGATGTCCATTCTGGCTTACTTGTTGATTATGCAAAGGCTGTTAATGCTAATGCTATCATCCGTGGATTGCGGGCAGTTTCAGATTTTGAGTACGAAATGCAAATCACTTCGATGAATAGAGTGCTTAATGAAGATATCGAGACCTTTTTTATTATGACCAATAATCAATATTCCTTCTTAAGCTCCAGTATTGTAAAAGAAGTGGCAAAATATAATGGGAACATATCAACGCTCGTCCCACCAATTGTTGAAAAAGAATTACAAAAGAAGTTCAAAAAACAATAAAAAAGAGCTTTGCCAGCTCTTTTTTATTGTTTTTTTACACGGGAAAACAAAATTAGCACATACACAAAAAGGGAGAAAATGGTGATAAGCGGACCAACTTCCATCATTTTATGATAAAAATGATCTCCCCATGAACCGTCTTCAAAAAAACCAACAGGTAAAGCGTTAGAAGGCTGCTCTTGATTATTGAAACGCAAGTAAACTGGCTTCCACAAAATCAATGCAAACAAGCTTGCAAATATACCTTGAAGGATTCTTGCAATAAAAAATGGTTTAAATCGGATATCTGTTTGTGCCAGGATGCTTGCAACCTGTGCTTGGACACTAAATCCACTAAATGCCAGGATAAAGCTGGTAATCATTGCTTTTTGTAATAGAGTAGCATCTTGAACCAGACTCGTTAGTTGGCTGCCTAATGTAATTTCAAATAAACCAGATATAAATGGAATGCTTAACATTTCAGGGAAAGACAATGAGGATAACAAGATCTCTACTGATTTTGCAAGTGTCGCTGTAATATGTAAATGATAAAGTAATTTGTTAATCACAGAAAATAAAATAATAAACCCGCCAACCATTAATAAAGTTTGAATGGAAGAATTAACTGCATCACCAAGAAGTTTACCAATTGGTCGATTATCTTTTAATCTTGTTTGATGCAAAGCGGATAAAGCCAATCGGATTTTGAACTTTTTATTTTTCTTACTAATTTCGTTAGGGGATTCATTCCCATAAAAACGCATGATCAATCCAACACAAATATTTCCTAAATAGTGGGCTAAAGCAAGAATAACACCTAAATGAGGATTATAGAAAAAACCTACAGATACTGCCCCAAAGATAAATAAAGGGTTAGAAGAATTTGTGAAAGAAACAAGTCTTTCTGCTTCAATTCGTGTTAAGTGGCCTTCCTGACGTAATCTTGCGGTAAACTTTGCTCCAGCGGGGAATCCTGAAGCCATACCCATCGCCCAAACGAACCCTCCAACACCAGGTACCTTAAAGAGAGGCCTCATTAATGGCTCCAATAATACGCCGATAAATTTGACAACCCCAAAGCCAATTAACATTTCAGAAACAATAAAAAAAGGTAATAGCGATGGAAAGACAATTTCCCACCACATATTTAGCCCTCGGATAGAAGCGTCTAAGGACTCTTGAGGAAAAGAAATAAGTGAGGCAGCTAAAATAGTGACGGATATAGATAAAAAAATAGTTTTTAGTTTGGAACGAAACAATGAAGGAACCTCCTTCCGAGAGGGATCGATGAAACTGTGCAATCATTTAATTGAATGGTAAAATAAGAATTATTCTTATCCTGACTTGTCCTCATATTAAACAAATATACTCATAGAACGTTTATTTAGACCATAAGATTGAACGAGATTTCTTATTTCTGTGGATTGGCTTCGGGAAGTCCTGTCTGTTAAGAAGAAAAAATATCTAATAGGTTTAAATAGGAGGTCTTTAGTAATGGAGCACCCTAAAATAGGCTTGGCGCTTGGTTCGGGTGGTGCACGTGGGTTTGCTCATTTAGGAGTCATAAAAGCATTGAAAGATGCTGGAATTCCGATTCATCTGATTGCAGGCAGCAGCATGGGGGCGCTGGTTGCAAGTTTTTACGGGGCAGGAATTGACATGGATCGGTTATATAAATTATCCACTGCTTTTAAAAGAAAATACTTTTTGGATTTTACTGTTCCGAAAATGGGATTTATCTCAGGAAAAAAAGTAAAGGAATTTATTAAGGTCTTTACTCATGGAAAAAACATTGAGGACTTGTCCATTCCAATAGGTATCGTCGCAACTGATTTATTGACGGGGGAAAAGGTTGTTTTTCAAACGGGCCCGGTTGCTGATGCTGTAAGAGCAAGTATTTCCATCCCGGGGATATTTGTTCCAGAAAAATATAATGGGAGAATCCTTGTAGATGGTGGTGTATCTGACCGTATTCCTGTTTCTGTGGCTAAAGAGATGGGGGCGGATATAGTTATCGCAGTAGATGTCTCCAGGGTGAAACGGAACGCAGAAATTACCTCAATTTACGATGTGATTATGCAGAGTATAGACATTATGCAAGCGGAAATAATTAACAATAGAGAGATCGCTGCCAGTGTAATGATTCGACCCCCTGTTGAAATTTATAGTTCACGAGCCTTCACAAATATTGATGAGATCATTAATCTTGGTGAGGAAGAAGCGAAAAAACATCTAAAGCAAATAAAAACCGTGATTGAACAGTGGAAGGGGTAGAAATTGCGATGCGCAAAAAAATATATATAGGTTCTGCACTAATCGTTGCCATTTTTTTTATCTGGGGAATGTTCTATTCATTGCCTTATTATGTTTCAAAACCTGGAATGGCGAAAGAACTTGGACCAATCATTTTGGTTGAAGGCGGCGATAAGGATAAAGGTAATTTTATGCTTACAACAGTTAGAATGGGTAGAGCAAATATTTACTCCTATTTAGAAGCCAAGATAAGAAATTATGAAGAACTTTACCCATTAGATATGATTTTAAATAAAAAAGAAACAGAGGAAGAATACAATGCGAGACAGCTCCATCTGATGGCTGGCTCAAAACTTAATGCAATAGAAGTTGCCTACCGTAAGGCGGGATTGCCTGTGAATTATAAATATAAGGGGATCTATGTCATGCAGGTGATTCCAGAAATGCCTGCGGAAGGAAAGCTTTCCACGGGTGACCGCATTTTTAAAGTGGATGGGCAGCAATTGCCTTCTTCGGAAAAATTTATTGATTACGTAAGCAAAAAACAAGCTGGGGATAAGGTGAAATTAACCTACTTGCGTAATAAAAGTACAAAGACTGTTACATTAAAACTTCAGCCTTTTAAAGAGAATCCTCAAAAGGTGGGGATAGGGATTTCTCTAGTGGACGATAAAGAAATAGTTGTCAAGCCAAAGGTTAAAGTAAAGACAGATGAAATTGGGGGACCATCTGCTGGATTCATGTTTTCATTAGAAATCTATAACCAGTTAACAGAAGGAGACTTAACTAAGGGCTATCAAATTGCTGGTACCGGGACGATTGATGTGGATGGAACAGTCGGACCTATTGGAGGAATTGAACAAAAAATCGTAGCTGCTGACAAGGCTGGGGCGGAGTACTTTTTAGCTCCTAATGAAAAAGGAATAAAGAATTCCAATTACCGGGATGCAGTTAAGACTGCAAGGGACATAAAAACCAAAATGAAGATCGTTCCAATTGATACATTTGACGACGCAGTTAGGTATTTAGAAAAGCTAAAGGAAAAATAAAAAAATGATGGTGCGTCTGCATCATCATTTTTATTTTTCCTGTATATAAATTGGCGGTTGCTCAAATTCCTGCCGAAGCATTTTGTTTTTTAAATGACTAGGAATCCCTAGAGAATAAATCCGAGCTGCCTTAATATCAAGGTTTATTTCTTTTTCTTTAAATGAGGCTAGTTTTGAAATAAGGGGGAGACTAAGGTGAGACTTCTTCTTATTTAAGTATTCCCTGCCTATACTGGTCATTCCTAATAGTCTTAGATAAGAGGCTTTTTCCGAGTCTCTCGTCATTTCCTCCTTTTTTGTGTTTGTTAAAATATGAACACATAACCTTTGCAGCCTTGTCCATGTATATCTTTTTGTTTTAATTTGCTGCATAAATTTATGGAAGTTATCGGTTACAAGAGCTGCTGCTTGAAGTCGGTTCTCAAGTCCCTCCTCCATCTCATAAATTTCCCTGAGTTCACTGGGACTAGAATGAATCAAGCGAAATTGAAGGTAGTTCCAATAATTTTCCCATTGGTGAAATCCCTGAAATTGTTGTACATACTCTTTTAATAAAAGTTTTGTTTGCTCTGGTACATATTGATTAATTTCTGTTTGGATTGCGTTATCTGTAAAAATGGCTTTTCGAATACTCGTCGCACTGGCAATTGTTGCAGAAGCAAAATGTTCATCGTGATAGTCAGCGTTTTTTCGAGGGATTGTCATCGGACTGACTGAACTCTTTTGTCGTTGGATTGCTTTTATGTATTCAAGTCCAAGAATATTATTTGGTTTTGCTAAATCTAAATAATTATTTGCATTAGGCAATTGTTTAAAAGCTAAGGAAAGGGCTTTAGGATAGCTGACACCAGTATCTAAGTGCCATTTGATGTTTTCATTAAATGAGTTTTGCTGATCTTTTAAGTAATCGATAGTTTGAATGAACGAGGATAAATCCCCACTTTCACTGCCAAAACATAGAGAGTCGCAGCCGACTGCATCTAAAATTGACACAGAACCGTTTGCGAACGTTTCCGCTTTTTGAGTAGCGAATCGATAGGGAAGCTCAAAGACTATATCTACTCCATTAAGCAATGCCATCTTGGTGCGCTGCCATTTGGAAACAAGTGCCGGTTCCCCGCGCTGTAAAAAGTTTCCACTCATTACTGCAATGACAACATCTGCCTCTGCAGCCTCCTTTGATGCTTGTAAATGAAAGGCATGTCCATTATGAAAAGGGTTGTATTCCACTATTAATCCTACAGATTTCATTTATTTTCTCCCTTTTTTTTTTAAACTACTAACATTATATCAATAATGTAAGGAAACCAATCAAATTATATGATAAGATATTAAAGATGTTTGCAAATAGCTTAACTGGTTAAACTAGTATAGGAAACCTTTATGAGCGATTGCTTTTTATCACCTGACGGGGTGTAAAGAAAAAACATTGACAAAAAATTTATCGAAGGCTATAATTACCTTTGTTGCCTTGGGGTGATTCAATTGAAATGGACATTAAGTCAATTACAAAAATATCGAAACAAGGATTTTATGATTGATGAGATGGTTCGTGTGGATGAGATCAAACAAGATGATCCAACCATCCGAGAAGTTTCTCCGATGCATATTACTGGTCGGGGAGATATCGATTCAACAAAAGTGACATTCCATTTAAAAATCGAAGGTTACTTAATACTTCCTTGTTCTCGTACTTTAGTGGATGTAAAACTTCCAATTAATGTCGAAACGACTGAAACGTTCCTCTTGCAAGGTTCAGTTTATGAAACTGAGGAGGAAGCATATCAAGTAAATAGTGATGTGATTGATGTAATGCCAATCCTTCGAGAAATTCTTTTACTTGAAGTTCCAATGCAAGTTTTTTGTGACGATGTTAATCATGAAGATGCTGCTCCACAGTCTGGCAAGGATTGGGAAGTTGTTCATGAGGAAGATCAATCTAAAAAAATGGATCCGAGACTTGCTGGTCTCGCAAAGTTTTTTGACGAAAACAATTCTTCTTCCGAATCATAATCGACAAATCTAAGAAGCAAAGTGAAGAACCAGAATTCCTGGCCTTCATTACTTTCTTAATACTCTTTAAGGAGGTGGGAAGAATGGCTGTACCTTTTAGAAGGACTTCTAAAACTGCAAAAAGAAAACGTCGTACTCATTTTAAATTAAACGTACCTGGTATGGTAAGCTGCCCAAACTGTGGTGAAATGAAACTTTCACACCGCGTATGTAAAGCTTGCGGAACATACAAAGGAAAAGACGTAGTGAACGACTAATTTTAAGGTAAGATAGAAAGCACAAGGGTGTTAGAGCCCTTGTGCTTTTGTCGTTTTAAGAAAAATACATATTCTAAATAAGTAATGAAAGGTTGCGACAGTTTGTTTTATTCCATTGAAAAACAGGAAAAGGGTTATTTATTATTTACGATTAATAGAAGTGAAAAAAGAAATGCTATTAATTTTGACGTGATGGAAGGCTTAGCTGAGGCGATAAAAAGAGCCTCTGAACCAGATATAAAGGCACTTGTGATTACTGGAAAAGACGATCGGGCTTTTTGTTCGGGAGGAGATTTATCTGTTTTTCATAAGCTTCACACAAAGGAAGAAGCGTACCCAATGCTTTCTAAAATGGCTAATATTCTTTATTCGCTGCTAACATTAGCGGTTCCGACCATGGCTCTCATAAATGGAACAGCGATTGGCGGCGGGTGCGAACTTGCAGCAGCTTGCGACTTTCGTATTGCACGAGAAGGTATAAAGGCAGGGTTTGTACAAGGCAAGCAAGCGATAACAACAGGCTGGGGTGGAGGTTCAATTTTAACAGAAAAGTTCCCAGTCTCAGCTGCTATGAAGCTTTTAATGGAAGCTGAACTGCAAACAGCGTCATATTTAAACGAAATTGGTTTTATAGATGCTTTATATAGGGGTAACTCTCTTAAGGCTTGTGAAGAATACCTTCAGAAAGTGTTAACAAATGATCGAAGTGTGCTGAAATCCTATAAAATGCTTTGGGTTAGAAAGTGGGAGGAAACTAAACTCCGTGAAAGGATAGAGGAAGAGGTAAGAAATTGTTCCTTATTGTGGGAAAGTGATGCCCATCATCAATATGTAAAAACTTTTATAGGTAAAAACAATGAATAAAGATTAAAACACCGCTTTTGATTAAGTCTATCTTTTCTAGTAGATGCATATGTATTATAAAAACACTAGGAGGGATGATTTAATGTCACCAACTCGACAAGATGCATGGTCCCAAGACGAAGACTTGTTGCTTGCTGAAGTTGTGTTACGGCACATCCGTGAAGGCGGGACACAGCTGCAAGCGTTTGAGGAAGTAGGGAAGCAGCTTACGCGTACATCTGCAGCCTGTGGGTTTCGCTGGAATTCATTTGTAAGAAAACAATATAAATCAGGGATAGAGCTTGCCAAAAAGCAGCGTAAAGAGTTGAAAAAGCAGCCAGTCTCGAATGAAGTAGAGACTATTCAGGAAGCGGTTAAAGTAGAAAGCGTTCCTTCACCAAAAGGAAATGTGCCAAGCAGCACAATTACGTTTTCGGCTGTTATTCAATTTTTAGAGGGTCTCCATCAAAAAGCGCAAGTTTCATCCGATTTTGAAGCAGACAGGAAGAGGTCTTATGAAAAAATCAAAGAGTTGGAAAAGAAGGCATTCTATTTAGCTGCAGAAAATGAAAGATTATCCAAAAATTTAAAAGCAATCGAAGAGGATTATCGATCATTAATTGAAATTATGGAAAGAGCTCGAAAAATGGTCGTCCTTCAAGATGAGGACCGACAACAAAAGGTAAAATT
Organism: Bacillus sp. ISL-7; assembly: GCF_018613065.1. The sequence continues at coordinate 22,740 of NZ_JAGGQW010000034.1, forward strand.
TCAAATGGATAAAAACGGTAACCTTGAAAGAGTAGAAAAGTAGAAAAAGCGGACCTAATGTCCGCTTTTTCATTTTTTTAATTATGATGTTGTGGTTCGACGCCTTTAGGATACCAAACCAATGGATTTTCTCCACGGTCACGCTCCATATCATATTCTACATTGGCAAAGTCCATTTTTTCCCAGAAACTCCTTGATTGAACTCTAGGGTTCGTTTTAATCGGGAGACCAAAGTTCTTCGCAAATTCTACAAGCACTTTGCCATACCCCTTACTTTGATAATCAGGCAATACCTCGAGCTTCCATAGTTCTAAGTAATTTTGCGGCGGATAGAAATAGCGGTCAAATTTTGCATCAATTTGATATAAACTCATTCGTGCTACTAGTTTGTCCCCGAAATAAATTCCATAGAATGGTGAGTCGCTATTGTTATCAACCATATTTGCTTCAAGATCTTCAAGCATAGACAATTCTTGAATCCCATATTCTTTAAACTTTTTAAACTCTTCTAGTGTCTTAAAGTTTACTTTTAGTCTTTCCACTTTAATTGCCATAGTCGACCTCCTAAATATGAAAACATCATAATCTTGTATATATTCATTTGTTCCTGAATAACATGATATGAAATTAATTTTGCATTATGTTATTCAGGAACAAATGAATCACCTTTATTATATAACAAAAACTCAAAAAATTCTTCAAATAAGTTCAGATAGCGTTTTCAAAGATTGCAGGAAATTTAGAAAATGATGATGAAACATATTAACGGACGTTTTTTGAGGAGGAGAATTATTGAATAATCAATTGTACGAGAACCGTAAAATAATTGAATCCGGCGGACTACCAAAATATCATGAGAAGGCTAAACAACAAAAAAAGCTCTTTGTTCGTGAGCGTCTTCAATTATTGCTTGATGAAGGAAAATACGAAGAAGATGGTAAATTTGCCAATTTTAAGGCGGGTGACCTTCCTGCAGATGGTGTCGTAACAGCGATTGGTAAAATTAAAGGTCAGACTGTCTGTGTCATGGCAAATGATTCAACAATCAAAGCAGGGTCATGGGGAGCAAGAACGGTTGAAAAAATAATCCGTATTCAAGAAGTAGCGGAGAAATTAAAAGTTCCGTTATTTTATCTGGTCGATTCAGCAGGAGCAAGAATAACAGATCAATTAGAAATGTTTCCAAATCGACGAGGTGCTGGAAAAATTTTTTATAATCAAGTGAAGCTTTCCGGGATGATTCCCCAAGTATGTATTCTGTTTGGCCCGTCCGCTGCTGGTGGGGCTTATATCCCTGCATTTTGCGATATTGTTATTATGGTTGATCAAAATGCTTCGATGTATTTGGGATCACCACGTATGGCAGAAAAGGTTATCGGCGAAAAGGTAACGCTTGAGGAAATGGGCGGTGCCAGGATGCATTGTTCTGTCAGCGGCTGTGGAGATGTTCTCACTTATAGTGAGGAAGATGCGATTGAATCAGCAAAAAAGTATATCAGTTTCTTTCCAAGCAGTTTTATAGAAAAACCAAAGATGACTGAAGGCGCAGCAGCGAAACAAGGCCGTGAACTAGAAGCGATCATTCCGGAAAACCAAAACGCACCGTTTGATATGTATGAATGTATTGATAGACTTGTGGACCAAGATAGCTTTTATGAAATTAAAAAATTATTTGCCCCAGAATTGATAACGGGATTAGCTAGAATCGATGGAAGAGCTATTGGAATTATTGCTAATCAGCCAAAAGTAAAAGGCGGCGTTTTGTTTGTTGATTCCGCTGATAAAGCTGCAAAATTTATTCAGCTTTGCGATGCTTTTCATATTCCGCTATTATTTTTGGCAGATGTACCTGGTTTCATGATCGGAACAAAGGTTGAACGTGCAGGAATTATCCGTCATGGGGCAAAATTAATTGCTGCTATGAGCTCAGCAACTGTTCCGAAAATATCGGTAATTGTTAGAAAAGCTTACGGTGCTGGACTATATGCGATGGCAGGTCCCGCTTTTGAACCTGATTGCTGCATCGCGTTGCCGACCGCACAAATTGCCGTTATGGGTCCTGAAGCCGCTGTCAATGCGGTCTATTCAAACAAAATTAATGAAATAACCGACCCGAAAGAAAAAATTGCTTTTGTCCAAGAAAAACAGAAAGAATACAAAGAGCATATCGACATTTACAAGCTTGCTTCAGAGCTTATAATCGATGAAATCGTCGCTCCGTCTGAATTACGAAATATACTTATTCAACGCTTTGCTTACTATGAAACGAAAGAATTAAATTTCAGTGTCCGTAAGCATCCTGTTTACCCCGTATAATTTTATAGACCCTATTTGGCGGTTGTCGGATAGGGTTAATTTTTTCTAATCTTTCTAACAAACTATCGACTGCATCTGATAAAATATGGGTAAAGATGACTAAAAAGAGGGGTTACCATGAGGGTTGGAATTATAGGTGCTGGATCAATTGGCTTATTATTTGCCGCTTATATTAGTAGGGTGTTTGAGGTTACGATATACTGCAGATCAACAGAGCAAACATCTGAGATAAATAAAAATGGAATCGTACTAAAGAAAAAAGGAGAACAAACGATATCCTTTGTACAGGCCCTGCCAATTACAGAGTGGAAGGGAGTAGAGGATATAACAATTATCGCGGTCAAACAGTATCATCTTTATCCAATTATTGAGAAAATAAATCAATTACCGGTAATTCCTAACAATCTATTATTTTTACAGAATGGCATGGGGCATTTAAAACAGCTTGAAACAATCCCGTTTACTAATATTTATGTGGGATCAGTGGAGCACGGAGCCCTTAAAGAAAATTCATATACTGTATCCCATAATGGTGAAGGTATAACTAATGTTGCTGTTTTCAAGGGTGATACTACACTTTTGAGTGAATTTGTTTTTTCAGCACCAATCGAATTTCCACTTGTTCTCAAAGAGGATTACTTTCAAATGCTGCAAAATAAATTAATTGTCAACGCAGTCATTAATCCATTAACGGCTATTCTTCAGGTTAAAAATGGCGAATTAATAAATAATCAATACTATTTTCATGTATTAAAAAATTTATTTGCCGAAATTTCTACGGTATTAAATTTGAAAAATGCTGAAGTACATCAACTACAAATTATTGATATTTGTAAAAACACCTCCGAAAACCACTCCTCCATGCTTAGGGATATTGAAGCGAACAAAATGACAGAAATAGATGCAATCCTAGGGTATATTTTAGAAGAAGCACAATTTAAGGAAATGACCGCACCTCAGGTTGAGAACCTTTATTATTTAATAAAAGGGAAAGAAGTGGTAAAGGAGGCGAACTCTTGATTACTTTTCTATCCTCCATAATATCTATTTTATTCACTTTACCATTTTTAGGATTATTCATCGTTTTTTTTATAACAAAACTGGTGACAAAAAATACTCGAAAATCTGTCCACATGTCACTTGATTATACAACGATTTTATTTATTATTTCCGTTCATTTTTTAATTGCTACTATTTGGGGTAAATCACTTTTTTGGTTAATAATACTAATAATGATTTTAATTGCGATGATTTTTGTATTTGTTCATTGGAAGGTAAAAGAAGAAATTGTTTTGAAAAAAGTGATGAAGGGTTTTTGGCGTTTTAATTTTATCCTTTTTCTCCTTGCATACATCACCTTAACGCTATATGGATTAATCCATCGTGCATTAATATTTACCTTTTCCAACTGATTTCAAGCCAAAGTTTTTTTCAAATCCGGTTGGTAGTGGTATACTCTAAAAAGAATGAATTTGGGTAATCAGAAAGGAAGTACATGAATGGAGATTTTAAATCTCTCTTTACCAGCAACAAATCGGTTTGCTTCGAATTATTTGGAACAGTCTACTGAAATCGAGCCTTTTTTTCATTACAGGTATAATGAATTAACCGATGATGCCAAAAGGGTTTCAGAATTAAGTAACCGGTCATTTCCTCGCATAGAGGTTGCTGAACACATTGAGAGCTTTATGAAGCAGTTTCCATCGTCTGAAGCTGTTATCAAGTCAATTGATAAACTTAAAACAAATAATAGCCTCGTAGTTATTGGTGGTCAGCAGGCAGGGATCCTTACAGGGCCGCTTTATTCAATACATAAAGTCATTTCAATTATTAAATTAGCAGAGCAAAAGGAAGAGCAGCTTGGAGTACCAGTCGTTCCAGTATTTTGGATTGCAGGCGAAGATCATGATTTCCAAGAAGTTAATCATGTGTTTGTGCCAGTTAATCGAAAGGTAGATAAATGGACCTATCCGGAGAGAGTAGTTAATAAGAAAATGGTCACCGATATTCAGTTAAACAAAGAAAGCTGTCTATCATGGGTTAATAATCTAATTGAGAATTTCGGTGAGACAGAGCATACGAATACACTATTAGAATTTGCAAAAGAACAAATATCCATATCAACCACCTTTGTCGATTTCTTCGCAAATATTATTATGGAATTGTTCAAGGATTATGGGTTATTAATTGTTGATTCAGGTAACAAAGAGTTTCGGTTGCTGCAGAAAGAATTTTTAAAAAGTCAAATTCTTCACCATGAAGAGATAACAAACAAATTATTGGAACAACAAAGGGAAATTGGAATAAAGGGTTTTCCGATTACGATTGATGCAAGTGAAGAAAATGCCAACCTATTCTACTATGATCAGAAAATGAGTGAACGGATTCTACTTGAGTACGATCGAGGAAATGATCGGTTTGTGGGGAAAAATGGGACCTTGGCATTTACGAGAGAACAATTAGTGGTGCTAGCCGAGGAGAATCCGGCAAATTTAAGCAATAATGTGGTGACGCGTCCGTTAATGCAGGAATGGCTCTTTCCAACTGTTGCTTTCATTGCAGGGCCAGGTGAAATATCATACTGGGCAGAACTCAAACTAGTTTTTGAGCATTTTGATATGAAGATGCCGCCGATCGTTCCACGTTTGAATATTACCATCCTTGATCGATCGGTGGAAACAGATGTTGCAGAATTGCATCTAAATTTAGCAGAAGTTTTGAGCATTGGAACGGACAAAGGAAGACACCAATTTCTAGAAGCAATAAAAGACAAAGAAGTAGAGTCACTTTTTTCAATTACTAAAGACCAATTAGTAAAGCAATATAGACAAATTGAAGCAAAAACAGCTCAGTTAGACCGCGGCCTCCTACCATTATTTAAGAAAAACGAAGGTTACTTATTAAAAGAAATCGATTTTTTGGAAAAGAAACTTGATGAAGCAGTAAGATTAAAGCACGATAATATGATCAAAAAATATGCGCGTGTCGATCTAGCTTTAAGACCTGATGGTTTTCCGCAAGAGAGGGTTTGGAATGTATTTTATTATCTAAATCAATATGGATTGAATTTTATTAATGACTTAATGACAGGAAGATTCGAATTTGATGGAAGGCACAAGGTCATGAAAATATAGAAAAACTTCACTTACATTGTGGAGTTTTTCTTTTTTTTGTAAAAAAATAACATAATGAAACAGGATTATTAAGAATTAAAGAGAATAGTTAAAAATAGGTGGTGGAAAGTGGGGGAATGTGGTACATTTTTAATAGAAAGTGGGGGTCATGGGTATGTTCATGGGTGAATACCATCACAGCATTGATAATAAAGGCCGCATGATTGTGCCCTCCAAATTCCGTGATGAGCTTGGTGAAATGTTCATTATCACACGTGGATTGGATCAATGTTTATTTGGTTACCCCATATCAGAGTGGGAGCTTATTGAAGAAAAGTTAAAAGGCTTACCTCTGACAAAAAAAGATGCCCGTGCTTTTACTCGCTTCTTCTTTTCTGGAGCAACAGAGAGTGAACTTGATAAGCAAGGAAGAATTAATATCCCAGCACCACTATTGCAATATGCAAAGCTAGAAAAAGAATGTGTAATTTTGGGTGTTTCCAATCGAATTGAAATTTGGAGCAAACAGATTTGGGAAGACTATTTTTCACAGTCTGAAGAATCTTTTGCGGAAATTGCAGAAAATATGATTGGCTTTGATATATAATGGATAAATTATGTTAATATATTTTCTGTTATATATCGTTCGATTGGAAAAGGTGGTTACTACATGTTTGAACATACAACTGTGTTGTTAAAGGAAGCTGTTGATGGATTAAATATTAAGTCAGATGGTATTTATGTTGATTGTACTTTGGGTGGGGCGGGACACAGTTCCTTGATTCTTTCGAAACTCGGAGCCCGAGGTAAACTATTTGCATTTGACCAGGATGAAACAGCTATTGCACATGCTAAAGAGAAGTTGGCACAATATGGAGACAGATTAGAGATAATAAAAAGCAATTTCTTATATTTAAAAGAAGAGCTTAATGATCGAGGAATTGCTAAAGTTGACGGAGTCCTATACGATCTTGGGGTATCCTCACCACAATTGGATACACCAGAAAGAGGTTTTAGCTATCATCATGATGCACCACTCGATATGAGGATGGATAATGATGCTGATGTTTCTGCCTATGATGTGATTAATCATTGGGCATATGAAGACTTAGTTCGCATCTTTTTTCGCTATGGCGAAGAAAAATTCTCTAAACAAATAGCACGTAAAATTGAAGCGGCAAGACTTGCAAAACCAATTGAAACAACGGCAGAATTAGTTGAATTGATTAAGGATGCTATTCCAGCACCTGCTAGAAGAAAAGGTGGACATCCTGCCAAGCGAGTTTTTCAAGCAGTAAGAATTGCTGTAAATGATGAATTAGCTGTGTTTGAAAAATCGATAAATCAAGCAATTGACTTATTAAACCCAGAGGGAAGAATAAGTGTTATTACCTTTCATTCTCTAGAGGACAGGATTTGCAAGGCAGCCCTTAAGAAAGCAAGTGAAACCCCTAATTTACCTCCAGGTTTACCAATCATTCCAGATGAGTATAAACCGATCTTAAAGCTAATCTCACGGAAACCAATTCTTCCATCTGAAGAAGAATTAGAACAAAACAATCGTGCCCGATCTGCAAAGCTCCGTATTGCAGAAAAATTATAAAAAATACCATCACCTAGGCAGTGGTGGTAGAAAATGAATAAAATCTGGAGGGGAAGCGTTTGAGTAATCTTGCCAGGAAGTATTTAGAGCAGCAACAAACAGAGCAGAAAGTCCAAAAAAAAGGTCAAGTAATTATCAAAAAATCCTGGCTTACACCAGGAGAAAAAATAATTGGATTAGCCTTTGCTGGATTTGTATGTTTTGGGGCGATTCACATTATTTCGAACCAATCTAAAATTTACGATGTAAATAAGGACATCCAGGTTATAGAAGCAAAGGTGTCCGAACAACAGAAGGTAAATAGTGATTTACAGGTTCAGGTAAGCGAATTAAGTGCATATGATCGAATTTATCAAAAGGCTAAGGAAATGGGCCTTATTAAAAATGAAAATAATGTCAAGGTAGTGCATTAAAATGAACAAGAAACAACCATATATCAATGCAGGAGCAGCCATTTTATTTGGATTATTTGGCTTGCTCTTTTTTGTATTACTCTTCAGGTATTTTTCGATTCAAATCTCTGGAGAAGTAGACGGGCAGCCTCTTGCTGCGAAAGCTCAAGAGAAATATAGCAGGGAAGGGAATTTGGCGGCCTTAAGGGGCGATATCTTTGATCGGAATGGCGGGGTAATTGCAGAAGACACCAATGCATATACCTTGATTGCTATTTTAGATAAGAAGATGACGACAAATCCCAAAAAGCCACAACACGTAAAAAATCTAGACAAAACAGCAAAAGAATTAGCAAAGTACTTGGAAATGGATCAATCAGAAATTTATAGTATATTATCCAAAGGGAAAGAAAATAAGAAATTCCAGGTTGAGTTTGGCAAGGCGGGCAGAGATATTACTCACCAAACAAAGAAAAAGATTGAAGAACTTAAGCTTCCAGGAATTACATTTATTCGGGATTCGAAACGCTTTTATCCAAACGGAGTTTTTGCTTCACATTTAGTTGGGTATGCAGACCGGATTGAGCAAAAGGATAAAACGATTAAATCAATTGGGAAAATGGGAATCGAGAAAATTCTAAATGATGAATTAACAGGAAAAAATGGTAAATTAAATTTTGAGAGTGATTTGTGGGGCTATATACTTCCGGACGAGAAGGAAAAAATTACTCCTGCTCAAAATGGGAATGATGTCTATTTGACCATTGACCAAAAAATTCAAACCTTTTTAGAAGATGCTATGAACAAGGTAGATAAGGAATATAAACCTCAAAAAATTATTGCGATTGTAGCCGATCCGAAAACAGGAGAAATATTAGCGATGGGGCAACGGCCGTCCTTCCATCCAATAACAAAAGAAGGAATTGATAAAGGCTGGCATAATGAAGCTATTGAAACCTCATTTGAACCTGGATCGACAATGAAAATATTTACACTTGCAGCAGCGGTGCAAGAAAAGGTTTTTAATCCGAATGAAACCTATCAATCTGGTTCCTATCAAGTTACCAAAAAGGATAAAGCAATTCATGACCATAATTACTCCGGCTGGGGAACCATCACCTATCTTGAGGGTGTTCAACGTTCATCAAACGTTGCATTTGCGAAGATTGCGAAGGAGAAGTTGGGTTTTGAAAAGTTTAGAGAATATTTAACAAAATTTGGTTTTGATAAACCTACGGGCATTGATCTTCCTGATGAAACCTCAGGAAAGATTCAGTTTACTTATCCAATTGAAAAAATTACTACTGCATACGGACAGGGAACGGCAATTACACCTATTCAACAAATTCAAGCGGCAACAGCGATAGCTAATGACGGGAAAATGATAAAGCCGCATGTTGTCAAAAAAATTGTCAATCATGACACGGGAGAAACGATTAAATCAACCACTCCTGAGGTCGTTTCAACTCCTATATCAAAAGAGACTGCCAAACAGGTTCGTGATATCCTTGAAACCGTTGTTACTTCACCTAAAGGAACGGGTGGCCGTTACAAAATTGATGGCTACAGTGTCGCTGGTAAAACGGGGACAGCTAATATCCCAGGACCGAACGGAAGATATTTACAAGGGGCAGATAACTATATGTTTTCGTTTCTAGGCATGGCCCCTAAGGATGATCCCAAGTTGATTGTATATGTTGCTGTTCAGCAGCCTGATCTTGATGGAACCGGCTTAGGTGCCCTTCCTGTCTCGGATATTTTTAATCCTGTCATGAAAAACAGCTTGCAATATTTAAATATCCAACCTTCTAAGAGTCAAAAAGCACAATTAAATAAACTATCAGATTTTATTGGGAAGTCGGTCGAGGCAACAGAAAAAGAACTAAAGGCAAAAGACATTGAAACCGTTGTAATAGGCAACGGAACAAAAGTTGTCAGACAACTACCAGAGTCAGGTACGACTGTTTTAGAGGGGGAAAAGGTAATCATCCAAACAAATGGAGATAAACTGGCCCCAGATATGACAGGCTGGTCACTTAGAGATGTAATGAAAGTAGCCAATATTGCTGGCTTAAAACTGAATTCAAAGGGACAAGGCTATGTAACTCAGCAAAATATCAAACCAAAAACGATTATGCGAAACGGTGATTTCTTAATAGTTGATTTAAAAACGCCTGAAGAACAGTGGACTCATGAAAATCAGGCTAATTCAAATGGTCAAGACCAATCAGAAGAAACCATTGAAGACAAAGTCCAAGATTAAACGTTAATCCCGCTTACTAGAGCGGGATTTTCTCTTATTTAGTAACGTTAGTCGGCGTTCTAATAAAAAAAGTACAAGCATATAAATAAACGATAGAAAAAGGAGGGTCGTTCAAAATATGCGAGTTTCAAATGTAACTGTCCGTAAACGATTAATGATAGCTCTATTCGTTGGTATTCTAACCTTCTTAATTATTGATGTGCGGCTTGGATATGTTCAATTTGTTTTGGGTGATTGGTTGACTGCAGGAGCAAAAGACTCTTGGAGCCGTAATATCCCTTTCGAACCTGAACGAGGAGAAATTGTAGACCGTAATGGGGTGCCGTTGGCAACGAATATAAGTACCCCCACTGTTTGGGTAGTCCCAAGACAAATAAAGGACCCAGCAACAACCGCGGAAAAGCTGGCCTCCGTTTTAAATATGTCAAAAGAAAAGGCATACCGGGATATCACCTTAAAGGAGAGAATTGTTCGTATAAAGGAAGGCAGAAAAATTTCTCATGAAAAGGCTAAGGAAATCAGATCCCTGGGTCTTGAAGGGGTCTATATTGGGGAAGACTCCAAGCGTCATTATCCCATGGGGAGTTATCTCTCACATGTACTTGGGTTTGCAGGAGTGGACAACCAGGGGTTGATGGGACTAGAGCAATATTATGATAAAGAGCTAAGTGGTGAACGGGGCTCAGTTAAGTTCTATGCGAATGCTAAAGGTGAAAGAATGAACGATATGGCAGATGATTATGAGCAGCCGATCAACGGTCTCGATTTGAAGCTGACAATCGATTCAAAGATACAAACCATTGTCGAAAGAGAACTAGATATTGCTGAGGCAAAATACAATCCAGATGGTATTATCGCCATTGCTATGAACCCAAATAGTGGTGAAATTCTAGCGATGTCCAGCAGACCAACTTTTGATCCTGCTAATTTCCGGAATGTACCCCAAGAGGTCTATAATCGGAACCTGCCAGTTTGGTCAACCTATGAACCTGGCTCAACTTTTAAAATTATTACCCTTGCTGCAGCATTGAATGAAGGAAAAGTTAACTTGGAAAAGGAACATTTCCATGATTCTGGGTCGGTTCAAGTAGCAGGTGCAAGGTTAAAATGCTGGAAACGGGGCGGGCATGGTGATCAAACATTTTTAGAGGTTGTTGAAAACTCGTGTAACCCTGGATTTGTTGAATTAGGTGAACGACTAGGAAAAGAAAAGCTTTTTAAATATGTTAAGGATTTTGGATTTGGACAGAAAACTGGAATTGATTTACAAGGTGAAGGAACAGGGATTTTATTTAATTTGAACCGAGTAGGTCCTGTTGAACAGGCAACAACTGCTTTTGGACAAGGAGTATCTGTAACACCGATCCAGCAGGTAACCGCAGTGTCAGCAGCGGTCAATGGCGGAATATTATACAAGCCGTTCATTGCGAAAGAGTTAATTGATCCTGTAACCAAAGAGATTGTAATGAGGAATTCTCCTGTTGAAAAAAGAAGAGTAATTTCCGAGAAGACTTCAAAGGAAATCCGCCATGCACTTGAAAGTGTAGTGGCCCAAGGGACAGGTGGCAGGGCATTTGTTGATGGCTATCGTGTGGGTGGAAAAACAGGGACTGCGCAAAAAGCACAAAACGGCAGATACTTAGAAAATAACTTTATTGTTTCTTTTATGGGCTTTGCCCCTGCTGATGACCCACAGATTGTCGTTTATGTTGCTGTTGATAACCCAAAAGGAGTTACGGCATTTGGGGGAACCATTACGGCTCCAATTGTAGGTAATATTATGAAGGATAGTATGAAAGCAATGGGGGTTGAGCCGAGAAAGGATCAAATTGAAAAAGAACTAAAATGGCCAGATACTCCTTTAATAAAACTTCCTGATTTTACCGGTTTAACAAAAATGGAGTTAATGGATCAGCTTATTAACTTAAAGGTAGATGCCAGCGGGGAGGGAGATGAGGTTATTAGGCAATCTCCTGTAGCCGGAACCAAAGTGAAGGAAGGGTCAAAAATTAGGCTTTATTTTGGTAAAGAAGAATAACTCGAGTTGGATTTCTTATTGTTAGGGCGGTCGGAATGTTTTCCGCCGCCTAATTTTTTCTTTAAGCTTATATAACTAAATAGCAAAATAAAATATTTTAATGTAAAATAAGATGGAACTTTCGTTAAGAAGAATTTTGAGGTAAATACTGGTAATATGTATGTACGGTCATGAGAGGATTTGAGAGAAATGAAGCTACAAAAGCTGCTTAAGAATTTGCATCTTTTAGTTCCTTTTAAAGGTGAAGATCTGGAAATTACATCGATCGAAAACGATAATCGGAAGGTGCAAAAAGGGAGCTTATTTATTTGTATTAAGGGTTATACAGTTGATGGTCATGATTTTGCAGAATCAGCTGTAAAAAACGGTGCAGCAGCCATACTTGCGGAACGTCCGTTATCACTTGGTGTGCCTGTTATTCTTGTAAAAGATACAACAAGAGCAATGGCTGTGTTAGCTGATACTCTTTATGGGCAGCCAACTAAAAAGCTGCATTTAATTGGGATCACAGGAACAAACGGAAAAACAACCACCAGTCATTTAATTGAAAAAATAATGGTAGATGCTGGTCAAAAGACCGGTTTGATTGGCACGATGTACACTAAAATTGCTGAAAAGACGATTGAAACCAAAAACACCACACCTGAAAGCTTGACACTTCAAAAAACCTTTCAGCAAATGGTTGAAGCAGGTGTAAATACGGCCGTAATGGAGGTTTCTTCGCATGCCTTAGACCTTGGCAGGGTCCATGGCTGCGATTATGATGTGGCTGTGTTTACAAATTTAACGCAGGACCACCTGGATTATCATAAGACAATGGATGAATATAAGCGTGCGAAGAGTTTATTATTTGCCCAGCTCGGTAATACATTTGATCATCATAAACCAAAATTTGCTGTTTTAAATGCAGACGACCCTGCCTCGGATATGTATAGCAGGTCAACTGCCGCACATGTAATTACATACGGAATCGACAACAAGGCAGATATTCAAGCGAAAAACATCCAAATGACTTCCGCTGGTACTCATTTCAATCTCTTTGTCGAAACGGAACAATTTCCGATCCAAATGCAATTAATTGGGAGATTCAGTGTTTATAATGTTTTAGCAAGTATTGCTGCCTCACTTGTGTCCGGGGTCGAAATTAATGAAATTATCAAATCCATTGAAAGTGTAGAGGGTGTATCAGGAAGGTTTGAACTTGTAAATGCAGGACAAGATTTCACGGTTATTGTTGACTATGCCCATACACCTGACAGCCTTGAAAATGTATTAAAGACGGTTCAGCATTTTGCAAAAAAAAGAATCTTCGTCATCGTAGGCTGCGGTGGGGATCGTGATCGTACGAAGCGGCCATTGATGGCTCAGATAGCCTGTCAATTGGCCACAGATCCTATCCTCACTTCAGATAACCCTAGAAGTGAAGACCCATTAGCAATATTGAAGGAAATGGAATCGGGGGTTGAGGGTGAAAAATATAAGATCATACCTGACCGTAAAGAAGCGATTCATACAGCAATACAACAGGCAACAACAGGAGATGTGATCTTAATAGCCGGTAAGGGCCATGAAACATATCAAATTATTGGCAATGTCGTTCACGATTTTGATGACAGGTTGGTAGCACGGGAAGCGATTGAGGGGAGATAGCTATGTATTTAGCTTTGAAAGACTTGGGAGGTCTATTTGATTCTAGCCGTGGAATCCAAGACGATTTTTTGTTTGCTTCGGTTAGCGACCAAGCAAAAGAACCGCAGCCAAAAGGATTATTTGTGTCATATAACGGAATGAATGGTGAACTTTCAGAAGCGATTGCAAATGGAGCAATCGCAGCTATTTGGAATCAAGAATACGATCTTCCAAGGTATACTCCGAACCATTTTCCAGTATTTTTTACAAACGATCCTGCTGATGCAATTGTAACAATTTTAAATAGATATATTGAAAAATTAAATGGAGAAACAGACAAAATTATGGCGATAACTAACTTTAAATTTTCAAATAAAAAACTTCTTAATAAAAATAACGAAACATATGATATATCTGTGTTATTAAACGAGATAATTAATAAAAACAAACCTGAAAGGAGGGAATAAAATGCTTGAACAAGTTATTTTTTTCACAATAATTATGGGCTTTCTTATATCAGTATTGCTTTCTCCTGTATTTATTCCCTTCTTAAGAAGGTTGAAATTTGGACAAAGCATTCGTGAAGAAGGGCCAAAATCCCACCAGAAAAAATCTGGCACACCAACCATGGGCGGTGTGATGATCTTGTTTTCGATCGTTATTACGACACTTGTGATGACAGGCAAATTTTCTGAACCGACTGTTAAAACATATTTGCTGCTTCTTGTAACGCTCGGTTTTGGATTGCTTGGTTTTTTAGACGATTTTATCAAAGTCGCCTTAAAACGAAATTTAGGATTAACATCTAAACAAAAGCTAGCAGGTCAAATCATTATTTCAATTATCTTTTATCTTATCTATAAACAACAAGGTTTCTCTACCGAAATTAGTATCCCATTTACTGATACAACATTTGATTTAGGCTGGTTTTTCATCTTTTTCATCATATTCTGGTTAGTTGGCTTTTCAAATGCGGTCAACTTAACCGATGGACTTGATGGCCTGGTGTCAGGTACCGCAGCAATTGCTTTTGGTGCATTAGCAGTACTTGCTTGGAATCAATCACAGATGGAAATTGCGATATTTTCTGTGGCGGTTGTAGGAGCTGTGTTAGGGTTCTTGGTGTTTAACGCCCATCCAGCCAAGGTTTTCATGGGAGATACCGGTTCACTTGCCCTTGGAGGGGCAATTGCCACTATCGCAATTCTTACCAAACTTGAAATTTTGCTTATCATTATCGGAGGAGTATTTGTCATTGAAACATTATCCGTTATTTTACAGGTTATCTCCTTTAAAACAACCGGTAAACGTATTTTCCGTATGAGCCCATTGCATCACCATTATGAATTAGTAGGTTGGTCGGAATGGCGTGTTGTCGTCACTTTTTGGAGTGTTGGATTAATCCTTGCGATACTAGGAATCTATATAGAGGTGTGGTTATAAATTGAAACAGATTAAAACTTTCAGTCATAAAAAAATTCTTGTCCTTGGTTTGGCGAAAAGCGGGGTAACAGCAGCCGCTCTATTACATAAGCTTGGAGCATTTGTGACGGTTAATGATAAAAAGCCATTCTCGGAAAATCCTGAGGCACAAGGGCTATTAGAACAAGGGATTAAAGTGATATGTGGTGAACATCCTATTGAACTTCTAGATGAAGGATTCGAGCTGATTGTCAAGAATCCGGGTATTCCTTATAACAACCCAATGATTGCTGGAGCGATTGAAAAAGGAATTCCGGTTATCACCGAGGTAGAGCTTGCATATGAGGTATCGGAAGCCCCATTTATTGCTATTACAGGAACAAACGGGAAAACAACAACAACAACTTTAGTCTATGAAATGTTGAAAGAGGATGAAAAGAATCCGCTAATTGCAGGGAATATTGGTACAGTGGCATCAGGTGTTGCGGAGGAAGCAACAACAGACAATACGATTGTCATTGAATTATCTTCGTTTCAATTAATGGGGATTGTCAATTTTAATCCTAAAATTGCCATTCTTACAAACCTATATGATGCCCATTTGGATTATCATGGGGCAAAAAAAGAATATATTGCGGCAAAGGCAAACATCACAAAAAATCAAACAGAACTTGAATATCTCATTGTCAATGCGGATCAAGAAGAGACTCTAGAAGTTGCTCGTCACTCTAAGGCCAGCATCATTCCTTTTTCTACAAAGAAGAAACTGTCGGAAGGTGCTTATATTTCCGATGGCTGGATTATATTTAATAGTGAAAAAGTGATGGAAATTGAGAAAATAGCTCTGCCGGGCAACCACAATCTTGAAAATATTTTATCTGCAATGGCTGCGGCAAAGCTTTCAGGCGTAGAAAATAGCGCGATTCAAAGGGTTCTGCGTACATTTACTGGTGTCAGGCACCGCCTGCAATTCGTTACAGAAGTGAACGGTAGAAAATTCTATAATGATTCTAAAGCGACGAATATTCTGGCATCCATTAATGCTTTAGCTGCGTTTGAAGCACCTGTTATTCTGCTCGCAGGCGGTTTGGATCGCGGTAACGAGTTTGATGAGCTCCTGCCTTATTTAAAAAATGTAAAAGCAATGATTACATTTGGGCAAACCGCTCCTAAGATGGAACGGGTCGGGACAATGGCTGGAATAAAAACAATCATCCGTGTCGATAATGTTGACAAGGCAGTGCCTGAAGCTTATCGATACTCCGAATCAGGTGACGTAATATTGTTATCTCCTGCTTGTGCGAGCTGGGATCAATATAAAACTTTTGAGGTCAGGGGAGACATTTTTATCGAAGCGGTGCATAAGCTTAAGTAAGGGCTTGTACCTTGCGTGGTTCTGCAAAGCCCTAAAACTAGCAGTTGAGGTGTATTGTGGTGCCGACAAAAAAAACAACTCCCGATTTTATTTTAATGATCGTAACATTCACGCTTCTGGCAATAGGGCTTATCATGGTTTACAGCGCAAGTGCTATCTGGGCTGAATATAAATTTAATGATTCCTTTTTCTTTGCGAAAAGACAAACTCTTTTTGCAGGGGTAGGAGTTGCTGCTATGTTTTTTATTATGAACATCAACTATTGGACGTGGAGGACCTGGTCGAAAACCTTTATCATTATTTGTTTTGTCCTACTTATTCTTGTTTTAATTCCGGGAATTGGTAATGAAAGAAATGGATCTCGAAGTTGGATTGGTGTAGGCGCTTTTTCAGTTCAACCTTCAGAATTTATGAAACTGGCGATGATAGCCTTTTTGGCAAAATATCTGTCCGAACGGCAAAAGCTCATTACTTCATTCAAGAAAGGTCTTGTTCCATCATTAGGGCTTGCCTTTTTAGCCTTTTCAATAATCATGCTCCAACCTGATTTAGGTACGGGAACAGTTATGATGGGAACCTGTGTCGTCATGATTTTTATTGCTGGGGCACGCGTTAGTCATTTTGCCTTTTTAGGGCTCTTGGGACTAGCCGGGTTTGTCGGCTTAATTGCCTCCGCTCCATATCGGATTAAACGGATCACCTCTTTTTTGGATCCTTGGTCGGACCCGCTGGTGAGCGGATTTCAAATTATTCAATCGCTTTACGCGATAGGTCCCGGCGGATTGTTTGGACTTGGACTTGGCGAAAGCCGACAGAAGTTTTTTTACTTACCAGAACCACAGACCGACTTTATCTTTGCAATACTATCTGAAGAATTAGGTTTTATCGGTGGTTCATTTATATTACTATTATTTGCACTGTTGTTGTGGAGAGGTATTCGAATCGCCCTAGGTGCACCGGATTTATATGGCAGCTTTTTAGCCGTAGGGATCATCGCCATGGTGGCTATTCAGGTAATGATTAATATTGGAGTTGTCACAGGGCTAATGCCTGTTACGGGCATTACCTTGCCATTTTTGAGCTATGGAGGCTCTAGTTTGACTCTGATGTTAATGGCGATCGGTGTTCTCCTTAATATTAGCAGGTATTCTCGCTTTTGAACCTTACCCCTGTTTAGCAGCAGGGTTCTTTTTATTTTTAGCAAATCTAATTCATAAGGTTACAATTAGATAACATTCTTTTTTCATATGCATTATTTCGTTCGTTTTTATAGTAAGATAGTTATGGCAATCAGGTGTTAAATAGTTAATGAGGTGGAAAAATGAAAATAGTTGTTAGCGGTGGAGGGACTGGCGGACATATCTATCCTGCTCTCGCACTAATTCGAGAAATTCAGAAACAGAATAAAGATGCACAATTTTTATATATTGGGACTAAAAATGGTTTGGAAAGTAAGCTTGTTCCGATGGAGAATATTTCTTTTAAAGCTATTCATATTACTGGTTTTCAAAGAAAGCTTTCCTTTGAAAATATACGAACTGTCCTACGTTTTCTAAAAGGAGTCAAAGACAGTAAAAGAATGTTAAAAGAGTTCAAACCTGATATTGTCATTGGAACAGGCGGATATGTATGCGGACCTGTTGTATATGCTGCGTCAAAGCTCGGTATCCCAACGATTATCCACGAACAAAATAGTGTTCCTGGACTTACTAATAAATTTTTAAGCCGTTATGTAAATAAAATTGCGATTTGTTTTGAAGAAGCCAAAGAATTCTTTCCGAAAGAGAAGACTGTTTTCACAGGTAATCCTCGTGCATCCGAAGTAATTGGCAAGGATGGGATTCGAGGACGTCTTGCAGCTGGGCTTAGTACAACAATACCAGCAGTTTTAATCTTTGGCGGCAGCCGTGGTGCCAGGCCAATTAATGAGGCTGTTGTAAAGGCATTTGGGGAATTGGCAGAAAAGCCATATCAAATTCTTTATATTACAGGAGACGTACATTTTGAGGATGTTAAAAAAGAAGTAGATCTAATTGGAAACCCTAAAAATGTAGTAATTAAGCCATTTATTCATAATATGCCAGAGGTTCTGGCGGGGATTGATCTAGTCGTTTCAAGAGCAGGAGCAACGACACTAGCAGAGATTACCTCGCTCGGTATTCCAAGCATTCTTATTCCTAGCCCGTATGTTACAAATAATCATCAAGAGAAAAACGCTAAATCTTTAAGTGACCATGGTGCGGCAGAATTACTATTAGAAAAAGATTTAAATAATAAAAGTCTTGTGAACCACATCGATCGTATTCTCTTAAATAATGAAAATTTAAAGGAAATGAAGCTAAAAGCTAAAAAAATGGGTGTGCCTGATTCAGCTATTAGACTGTATTCCTTAATGCAAGAGCTTGTAAAAACAAATCAAAGGTAGCCCAAAATCGTTTTTAGCATAAACTGAAATAAATGCATCTTCGAAAGATAGGTGGTAAATATGGACGCAATAATAACGGAATTGCAATATTCAAATATAGGAAAAGTGAAAATAAGTGAACCTCTTGTCAACCACACCACAATCAAAATCGGCGGTCCTGCTGATCTTTTTATTGAACCTTCATCAGTTGAAAATTTAAAACAGGTGATGGGGTTGGTAAAAAAACACAGCTTAAATTGGCGGGCGATTGGCAGAGGTTCTAATCTTTTAGTCTCTGACAAAGGAATCGAAGGAGCGGTAATTAAACTTGGCTCTGGAGTGGATGAACTTAAAATTAATGGCTCAGAGATTACAGTAGGAGGCGGACATTCCCTGATAAGTTTGGCTACACTTATTAGCAAGAAAGGGATGGCCGGATTAGAATTTGCCAGTGGAATCCCTGGATCTGTTGGCGGTGCTGTTTATATGAATGCTGGTGCACACGGCTCAGATATTAGCAAAATACTGACAAGGGCTCATATTTTATTTGAAGATGGGACGATGGAGTGGCTTTCGAATGACGAAATGAAATTTTCGTATAGAACATCTGTCTTACAGAAAATTAGACCAGGCATTGTTGTAGAAGCTGCATTTCAACTTGTCGAAGGTGATAAAGCAGTCATTGTATCACAAATGATCAAGAATAAGGATTATCGAAAAGATACCCAACCATGGAATTTCCCCTGTGCTGGCAGTATATTCAGGAACCCGCTTCCGAATTACGCAGGAAAATTAATAGAAGATGCTGGGTTAAAGGGATATAGTATTGGCGGTGCAAAAATATCGGAAATGCATGGGAATTTTATAGTAAATGCTGGAAATGCTACTGCAGCAGATGTGCTTGCCTTAATTCAGCATGTAAAGGATACCATTTACAGCCTTTATAATGTAAAAATGGAAACAGAGGTAGAAATAATCGGACGGAAATAAGAAAGAAATAATCGGACGAATGACAAATATTGTGTTATAATTACTGATAATATTATAGGTGAAACTTCGAAAAGTAACTGACGGCATGATTTTTCGTGCCGTTGTTTCTCTTTTCAAGGTAACACTATCGAATGTTTGGACAGGCTTAGTTAGCTATTCCTGAGGCAGCTGCTTTTTATTTGGAGGAATAATAAATGGAAAAAGGTAAAATCGTTGCTCTCGAGGATCGTATCCCTCAACTTAAAGAGCAAAGACGACGAAAAGCGAATAGACGCCTTGTGCTCCTGTTAATTCTGTTTTTTACAATGATAGTAGTTATCGCCTACTCACAATCACCATTAAGTCATGTAAAGACGATAACAATAAAAGGCAATGGAGTGTATTCCGCTGAAGAATTAGTCAGTCAGAGCGGCCTTTCGAATAATACGAATATTTGGAAAATAAAGAAGGACGAAACCATTGTAAAATTACAGCGATTATCCGAGATCAAAAAAGCTGATATTCAGATTCACTGGCCTAGTACAGTTATTATTCAAGTAAAAGAATATAAAAGAATTGCCTATCTAAAACAAGGGAATAATTTCCTTCCAGTTATGGATAATGGGAAAATTTTAAAAAATCAAGAAGCAAATAAAATTCCTGTTAATTCTCCAATTTTATTTGAGTTTAAAGAAGGGGCAGCCCTCAATCAATTGGTTAAAGAGTTAGAAAAACTTCCTAGAGAAATTACAAACTCGATCTCTGAAATCCATTATACTCCCAAGAAAACAGATCCATTTCATATATCCTTATTTATGAATGATGGATTCGAGGTGAGTGCGACATTAAGAAGTTTTTCAGAAAAAATGGTGCATTATCCCTCAATTATCTCCCAATTAGATCCTAACAAAAAGGGAATTATTGACTTAGAAGTTGGATCTTACTTTAAGGCTTTTGAAACAGAAGGGGAGGAAAAAGAAGTTGAGCAAGATAAAGGTGAAGGGTAAACATGTTATCTTGTCCCTCGTCTGCCTTGTATTAGGATTTATGATTGCCTTTTCTTATCATTTGACGCAAATAGAAAATAAAAATGAGAAGCCGAATGTATCGGGTAAACAGTGGGAAAAGACACTTGCATTAAGAAATCAATTAATTGAAGAAGAAAAGAGTAATCGAGAACTGCAAAAGGAGTTACATCAAAAACAAGATTTGGTTCTTAAAAATGAAAAAGACCTCTCAAAGGAAGCACAGGTCTTTCTTAATCTTGCTGAGGATGCCGAAAAATATCGTATGTTCTTAGGGAAGGTGAAGGTACAGGGTAAAGGGGTTAAGATTACTCTCACTGACGGTGCCTACGATCCAAAAGAAGACAATATTAATAATTACCTTGTTCATGAACACCATGTATTTAAAGTGGTGAATGAACTATATATATCAGGAGCAGCAGCTGTTGCTATAAATGGGCAAAGGCTGACAAGTCATTCTTATATTATTTGTAATGGACCGGTTATTACTGTGGATGGAATTGAACATCCAGCACCATTTATTATTACAGCAATCGGAGACCCTGACGTCCTTTCATCATCAATAAACTTAGTAGGAGGGGTTAAGGATCAACTAGTGAACGATAATATTGTTTTTACATTAGAAAAAAATGATGAAATTGTCCTAAATCCAATTCTAGGAAGTTAGCCATTTTCAGGAGTAGTGTCCACGGGATGATTATATAAAAGGTTAGGTGAAAAAAGGTGGACAACCAAAAAATTAATGCAAGTTTTACATTAATAGCAATTTTGGTCGGTTTCATGATTGCAATCCAATTTCAAACAGTAAAAAAACCTGCTGAACGTGACACACGCGATATTTGGCAGCTTCGTGAAGCGTTACTTAAAGAAAAAGAACTTCAATCCAATTTATTAAGTGAAATTCGTTCAAATGAAGAAAAGCTGGCAGCCTATGAATCTAAGCGAAAACAAAGTAAGGAACAAGCTTTAAAGGATACATTAGATGAATTAAAGATTGAAGCTGGATTATCCAAAATTACTGTTCCAGGAATTACCTTACATATTGAACCAGTAATCGAAGAAATAAAGCCGGGTACTCCAGTTAATAGGGTGGTTTCACCAGAACTTTTAAAAAGATTACTTAATGAATTGAATATGTACGAAGCAAAATATGTTGCGATTGATGGACGAAGAATTATTAATACGACTGTCATTCGAGACATCAATCGGGAAACAAAGATCGATGGACATACAATTAATAGTTTGCCGATAGAAGTTATCGTGGGTGTAGATGATAATAATACAGCTGAAAAATTATACAATCGGATGAAAGTATCTAAATCTACGGAAGAATTTTTTATTGAAAATCTCAGACTTTCCATTTCAAAACCAAATCCGAACGTAACGGTACCTGCCTATGATAATTCCATTCGTATCCGATACATGGAACCGACAAAAGAAGGAGGCGATTCTTAATGTGGCTTCCATTCATTGGATTAATAATTGGAATCATACTTGGTTTGTTAACGGAGATTCGAATACCTGAAGAATATTCCAATTATTTGTCGATTGCTGTCTTAGCGGCATTCGACACACTTTTCGGCGGCATCAGGGCATACCTGCAAAATATATATGATGAAAAAGTGTTTGTTTCAGGATTCTTTTTTAATATAATGCTAGCTGCAAGTTTAGCTTTTCTCGGTGTTCATCTTGGTGTAGACTTGTATTTAGCGGCAGTTTTCGCGTTTGGTGTCAGATTATTTCAGAATATTGCCGTAATAAGGCGAATAATATTGACGAAATGGTCAACAAGCAAAGAAAAAGTAGAAAAAAATTGAAATTTTTTAAAGGGAATCATATAGTTGTGACGAATAATTTAAATATTACTATGGAAACTTTTATTGAACAAAAAAAATAGTTGTTGTTCAACTTAAGGAAATCTAAAGGAGGTGCCAAAGAATGAACAGCAATGAAATATATGTTAGTCTTGACATCGGTACATCCAGTGTGAAAGTTATCATTGGTGAAATGGTCAATGACTCGGGTAAAGACTCGTTAAATATAATTGGTGTTGGAAATGTGCAATCCGAAGGATTGCGCAAAGGGTCGATAGTGGACATGGACGACACCGTTCATTCGATTAGAAGGGCAATTGAGCAAGCAGAAAGAATGATTGGGATGGAAATCAGAGATGTGGTGGTTGGCATTTCTGGAAACAATGTTATGCTTCAACAATGTCATGGTATTGTAGCTGTTTCAAGCCAAAACCGAGAGATTACGAATGAGGATGTCATTCGTGTTATTGAAGCATCCCATGTTGGTTCTATCCCGCCTGAGAGAGAGAACATTGGCGTTATTCGAAAACAATTTATACTGGATGGAAAAGATGAAATTAATGATCCCCGCGGTATGATTGGGGTTCGCTTGGAAATGGATGGAACACTCATTACCGGATCCAAATCGATCATTATTAATACACTTCGCTGTGTAGAACGCGCTGGACTTGAGATTGTAGACATTGTCCTTCAGCCTTTGGCTGCAGGAGATTATGCTTTGTCAAAGGATGAGAAGAATCTCGGGGTAGCTCTTATTGACCTTGGTGGAGGATCTACTACGATCGCTGTTTTCGAAGAAGGATTTATCACACAAACGAGTGTCATTCCAGTTGGCGGAGATTATATCACGAAAGATCTTTCTGTAGGGTTACGGACTTCGACAGAAGATGCAGAAAAAATCAAAGTAAAACATGGACACGCATTTTATGATGAGGCTTCAGAGGATGAAGTATTCAGTGTACCAATAATCGGCAGTGATCAGCATCAACAATTTAATCAGCTTGAGATATCTGATATTATTGAAGCAAGAATGGAAGAAATTTTTGAACTAGTTTTACACGAAATGAAACGCCTAGGATTAAGTGATCTTCCTGGCGGTTATGTTTTAACTGGCGGCATGGCTAATATGCAAGGTGTTCTAGAACTTGCCCAGGTGATTTTACAAAATCGAGTACGGATTGCCGTCCCTGACTATATTGGTGTGAGAGAACCTCAATATACTACAGCTGTCGGTTTAATTAAATATGCCTACAAGAATGCTAGATTACCAGGTGGTACCATTGGTTCATCGACTATTTCTGAACCTGTAGAAAAGCGAGTACCAAAACAACAACAACAACAACCTAAAGCAAAAGTAGAAAAACATCCGGAAGAAAAGATGTCATCAAAAGTAAAAAAATTCCTTGGTTACTTTTTTGAATAGGAAAATCAAAAAGGGAAGCGACGAATTAGGAGGATTGTCATGTTAGAATTTGATACAAATTTAGATTCTCTTGCAACAATAAAAGTAATCGGTGTAGGCGGCGGTGGTAATAACGCGGTAAACCGAATGATTGAACATGGCGTTCAAGGGGTAGAATTTATCGCTGTAAATACTGATGCTCAAGCATTAAATCTTTCTAAAGCAGAAGTTAAGATGCAGATTGGCGCAAAACTTACTCGTGGACTAGGTGCAGGTGCTAATCCTGATGTGGGAAAGAAAGCAGCAGAAGAAAGTAAAGAACAGCTTGAAGCTGCATTAAGCGGAGCAGATATGGTATTTGTTACAGCTGGAATGGGTGGAGGAACAGGAACTGGTGCTGCACCAGTTATTGCTCAGATTGCCCGTGACTTAGGTGCATTGACGGTGGGTGTTGTCACACGTCCGTTTACATTTGAAGGTAAAAAACGATCAGGTCAAGCATCAGGCGGAATCGGTGCGATGAAGGAAGCTGTAGATACACTAATTGTGATTCCTAATGATCGTCTTCTAGAAATCGTTGACAAAAGTACGCCAATGCTTGAAGCTTTCCGTGAAGCAGACAATGTCCTCAGGCAGGGTGTACAAGGTATATCAGATTTAATTGCTGTCCCTGGTCTAATTAACTTGGACTTTGCAGACGTAAAAACAATTATGTCTAATAAGGGTTCAGCGTTAATGGGTATTGGTGTATCTGCCGGTGAAAATCGTGCAGCTGAAGCCGCTAAGAAAGCAATTAGTTCTCCTTTATTAGAAACCTCTATTGATGGAGCACAAGGAGTACTTATGAACATTACAGGTGGCACAAACTTAAGTCTTTACGAAGTTCAAGAAGCTGCCGATATTGTAGCAACCGCATCTGACCAGGAAGTAAATATGATTTTTGGTTCTGTTATCAATGAAACGCTTAAAGAAGAAATTATTGTTACAGTCATCGCAACAGGCTTTAAAGAAGAAAGCATGCAGCCAAAAGCAACTCGTCCTACTTTTGGACAAACCAAGCCGACAATTGGCAATGTTAAGAGAGAGCAGCCAAAACGCGAAGAGGTTCAGCAAGAACCCGTTCGACACACCCAAGTTTCCCAAGAAGAAACTTTGGATATTCCAACCTTCTTACGTAACCGTAATCGGAGAAGATAAATAACGAATCATCTAAGAAAGGCATGGCCAATTATGGGTCATGTCTTTTTTTATTTAGGTGATGTTAAAGCTCATTGTTGATTTTGACACTATGTTGATTGGAGCGGAAATCAACAGGCAGTATACAGAGCTTTTATTTATTGCAACAAAATCTATCTGACAAAATCCGTTGTGAATAGTGGAAAATTCTGTTTTTTTGATTACAGAAAGTGACACACTTCAGCCATGCAAGTACGTTATACTTTTTCGTAAACAGAAAGGAAAAGCTGACAATTTAAAGGGAGGAAGCTCGCCTGACTATTTATTTAGATGTGATTTGGGCACTAAATTTGTTTTTTGATAGCCTGCTTCTGTATTTAACAGCTATTTTTCTAAAAAGAGAAATTAAATTAGGGAGACTACTTGCCGGCGGATTTATTGGTTCAATGATAATTTTATTATCATTTACGCCATTAAATGTCTATACAAGCCATCCAATTTCAAAATTCATGTTTTCAATCTTGATGGTGTTAATTACCTTTGGGTATAAGCGAATGACTTTTTTCATTAAAGCCTTAATGACGCTATATGTTTCAACCTTTTTAATTGGCGGGGCATTAATGGGGGCACATTATTTTATTCAATATGACTCTGAATTGACAACTAAGGTCCTAATGACCAGTGTAAAAGGTTTTGGAGACCCAATTAGTTGGGTATTCGTTCTTATTGGTTTTCCGGTTGCCTGGCATTTCTCAAGAAAAAATGTAGAAAGTATGGAGATGACCAAAATTCAATTTGATCAAATTGTTAAAGTAACCGTGCAAATTGACAATGAAACACTTACTTTTAAAGGATTAGTGGATAGTGGAAACCAACTTTATGATCCGTTGTCAAAGCTTCCTGTTATGTTCGTCTCAATTAAAAACCAACTAGATACAATCCCAGAAACGATACAGAAACTGGCGGATGATCCAGAAATACTTTTAAAAGGGAGTGGAGAAATCCCAGAGGAATGGCAAAGCAGGCTCAGGATCATCCCTACTCGCGTAATCGGACAAGAGCATCAGCTTATTATAGCGGTTAAACCTGAAAGCATATTGATCGAACATAACGGCACTCAGTATCTATGTGAAAAAGGCCTTGTATCTTTTACAATAAAGCAACTCTCTAGTGAGGATGCATTTCAATGCATTGTTCATCCAAAAATGCTAACTGGGCATAAACAGCAAACTGAAACCGTTAAGGTGAGTTAATATTACTATACTCAGAAAAACATATTTTAGAAGGAGGAACACGCATGAAAAAATGGAGGATTCGCTTATCCTACTACTGGTATAAACTATTAATGAAATTGGGCTTAAAAACGGATGAAGTTTATTATATTGGTGGCAGCGAAGCATTACCGCCTCCTTTGAGTAAAGATGAAGAAGAGTTGTTGTTAAAAAAACTACCTGGTGGTGATAAAGCCGCAAGGTCGATATTAATTGAACGTAATCTCCGTCTAGTTGTATATATTGCTAGAAAATTTGAGAATACAGGTATTAATATCGAGGATTTAATTAGTATCGGGACCATTGGATTGATTAAAGCCGTAAATACCTTTAATCCTGAGAAAAAAATAAAACTTGCTACATACGCCTCTAGATGTATCGAGAATGAGATTCTCATGTACTTACGACGTAATAATAAGATCAGATCAGAGGTTTCCTTTGATGAACCTTTGAACATTGATTGGGATGGAAATGAGCTTTTATTATCTGATGTATTAGGAACAGATGATGATATTATCACAAAAGACCTAGAGGCCAATGTGGACCGAAAGTTATTAACAAAAGCACTGCATCAGCTTACAGACCGTGAAAAACAAATAATGGAGCTTCGGTTTGGTCTGACCAACGGGGAAGAAAAAACCCAAAAAGACGTAGCTGACATGCTGGGAATTTCCCAATCCTATATATCAAGATTAGAAAAAAGAATCATAAAAAGACTAAGAAAAGAATTTAATAAGATGGTTTAAGAAAAGAAAATTTTTTTCATTCGAAAAACCTAAGAATTTCGCGACTTAATTACATTTTTCGACAAATATGCACTTGTCCACCATCGTGGATAAGTGCATATTTTTCCTCCTCAAGGAAATACTGTTTTTTGTACAGCAACTCCTGTGAGGAGGGAAAAGGATTGACTCGAAATAAAGTTGAAATTTGCGGTGTGGACACAGCAAAACTTCCTGTATTAAAAAATGAAGAAATGAGAATACTCTTCAAGCAAATGCAAGAGGGCGATAATTATGCCAGAGAAAAGCTCGTCAACGGTAATTTACGACTCGTATTAAGTGTCATTCAACGATTTAACAATCGAGGCGAGTTTGTTGACGACCTGTTTCAGGTTGGCTGTATTGGACTGATGAAATCAATCGATAACTTTGATTTAGGTCAAAACGTAAAGTTTTCGACTTATGCCGTACCAATGATTATTGGAGAAATTCGAAGGTATCTACGTGATAATAATCCAATTCGCGTTTCAAGGTCCTTGAGGGATATAGCTTATAAGGCCCTCCAAGTAAGGGAGCGATTGATGAGCGAAACTTCACGTGAACCCACTGCAGAAGAAATTGCAAAGGTCTTAGAAGTTCCACACGAAGAAATCGTGTTCGCCCTTGATGCCATACAGGACCCAGTGTCCCTTTTCGAGCCAATTTATAATGATGGCGGCGACCCAATTTATGTAATGGACCAATTAAGCGACGAGAAAAATAAAGATATTCACTGGATTGAAGAAATTGCTTTAAAAGAAGGAATGCGAAGGTTAAACGATCGTGAAAAATTAATTTTACGTAAACGATTTTTTCAAGGAAAAACACAAATGGAAGTCGCGGATGAAATCGGGATATCTCAAGCTCAGGTTTCTCGACTAGAGAAAGCGGCCATAAGACAAATGAATAAAAATATTCAAAGTTAAGCTGTCCTTTGGGCAGCTTTATTTTTATTCTTTTTACTAAAATGATATCAACAATCATATATTTTCTATAGTAATAAAACTGGGAGTGAGAGATGATGGTGAAAATTTCCGAATTCCAAATAAAAGATGTGGTTAATGTATCAGACGGAAAAAGGCTTGGTAATATAGGTGATATAGAGATCAATTTAACCACAGGTAAAATTGATGCCGTCGTGATTAGTGGCAGCGGCAGAGTACTTGGCTTTTTTGGAAAAGATGATGACGTGGTTATTCCGTGGAAAAATATCATTAAAATTGGTCAGGACGTAATTTTGGTAAGGTATAAAGGAAATGAAGAGAGATTTCCAGCGGAAACAGAGGTTTGACAATAGTTATTTGCGGTGACCATTTTTTCATTTCATGGTAAACTATAGAAAAAAACAAAAGAGGTATGGTAATGGAACCCTTTGTTTTAAAGAATGAGTCATTTTTTTCAATAGAAAGCTGGATAAGGCAATTTCCTGGTTTGGCTGCGGGTATGACAACCAAAAATGGAGGAGCGAGTAAAGGGAATTACGAAACCCTAAACCTTGGCTTTCATGTTGGAGATGACAGAAGCGATGTTTGCATCAACCGAGGAAAAGTTTCTGAACTTCTGAAGTTTCCTCTAAACACCTGGGTTGGGGCAGAACAAACACATGGTATTCATCTTAAGAAAATTTCAAAAGCAGATCGAGGTAAAGGGTCAAAATCCTATGAAGATTCTTTTAAAGACACTGATGGTTTTTATACGAATGAGGAGGGTATTCTTTTATCGCTTTGCTTTGCCGACTGCGTCCCTCTTTTTTTTATTGCACCTGAATCAAGGATGATTGGAATTGCTCATGCTGGCTGGAAAGGGACCGTTGGTCAAATTGCCAAGGAAATGATAAATGCATGGGGAAGAGAAGGAATTAATCCCCAACAGATTTTTGTGGCAATTGGCCCATCAATTTGTGAAAAATGTTATATTGTTGATCAGCGTGTTATAAATTTAGTTGAAAATACACTAGTAGATGTCGAAACATTACCCTATAATTTAATTAATGATGGCCAATACTCTTTAGATTTACGTGAAGTAAACAGACAAATTATTGTCAATTCAGGTGTACCTGATATTAATATTCAGATGACTGGATTTTGTTCTAGTTGTGATAAAGAGTTTTTTTCCTACCGACGTGATCAAGGTAGGACAGGAAGAATGGTAAGTTTTATTGGCTGGAAGGAGACTACGAAAAGTTTATGAGGGTTGCAGTAAAGTTTGAACAAATAAAACAACAAATTATTGAGACATGCCATCGAGTAGAGCGGGACCCTGAAGAGGTGAAAGTGATAGGCGTTACGAAATATGTTAGTACGGAGAGAGCTATTGAAGCATTACAAGCTGGCATCATAAATTTAGGTGAAAATCGTGATGAGGGGCTCCTTCATAAGTGGGAAGTTCTTAAGGACAAGCCTAATTGGCATTACATTGGTTCGCTTCAGACGCGAAAAGTAAAAAATATAATTAATATAGTTGAATATATTCATTCTTTGGACCGGATTTCTCTTGCAGAAGAAATCAATAAACGAGCAGAACAAAAGGTAAAATGCCTGGTTCAAGTCAACGTCTCTGGAGAAGAATCTAAGCACGGCTTAAGTCCTGAAGGTGCGATAGTCTTTATTGAATCGCTTCGCAAATTTGAGAGGATTAGCGTGGAAGGTTTAATGACAATGGCACCATTAACGGATGATGAAGACCAAATTCGAGAATGTTTTCGCAAATTAAGAGAACTTCGCGATCAAGTTCAAGCTCTAAATTTAGATTACGCCCCATGCACAGAGCTTTCGATGGGTATGTCTAATGATTATGTAATTGCTATTGAAGAAGGGTCAACAATGGTAAGAATAGGCACAGCTCTTGTTGGTGAAGATGGTTAGGAGAGAAGATAATGACGATTAAATCAAAATTAAAAACATTTTTCTTTTTAGATGATGAATATGATGATACTAATGATGATTATGCACAAACAGTTGAACCGGCTCCTGTAAAGCAAAAGCAACAGCATCTGCCAGTGGTAAAAAACCAAAATGTTGTTAGCTTGCAAAGCGTCCAAAAAACTACCACTTCATCAAAGTCATCCAAGGTAATATTAGTTGAACCACGTACATATTCTGAGTCAACTGATATTGCAGACCATTTAAAAAATCGCCGGGCAGTTGTAGTGAACCTGCAGCGGATTGATAGTGAACAAGGCAGGCAAATTGTTGATTTTCTAAGCGGAGTTGTCTATGCCCTCGGGGGTGACATTCAAAAAATTGGTTTAAGTATATTTTTATGTACTCCTGATAATGTTGAGGTGTCAGGAAATATATCCGATCTGATTCCTGACTTTGATAATCAAAATATGAGGTGGTAATGTTAAATGGCATTTGTATTTAGTTTATTACAACAGTTAATTCAAGTTTATTCGTGGGCATTAATTATTTATATTTTAATGTCCTGGTTTCCAAATGCTAGAGAGTCCTCAATTGGTCAATTTTTAGCAAAAGTTTGTGAACCTTATTTAGAGCCATTTAGAAAAATCATCCCACCTCTTGGTATGATGGATATATCACCTATTGTTGGATTTCTTGTTTTAAACTTTGCGAGCAGTGGTTTAGGCAGTGTATATCGCTGGCTTGCATAAGAATACTGAAACTAGGTTGTGTTTTGAAAAATGAATATTTACCAGCATTTCCGGCCAGAAGAACGAGAATATATTGACCAAGTGTTAAATTGGAAGGATTATGTCGAGACGCAATATACTCCTAAGTTAACAGATTTTCTTGATCCAAGGGAACAGCATATTCTAAAAATATTAATTGGTGAACATGGCCAAGTAAATTATAAACTTTTTGGCGGCAGCCCGAATGTTGAACGAAAAAGAGCCTTAATCTTTCCAGATTATCTAACCGCCACGGAAGAAGAATTTCAAATCAGTCTTTTTGAAATCCATTATCCAACCAAGTTCGTCACGATCGAACATCGACAGGTATTGGGTACGTTAATGTCTTTAGGGCTAAAGCGAGGGAAATTTGGTGATATCCTCAATAAGGATGATAAATGCCAATTTTTCGCTGCAAAGGAAATAAGCGACTATATAAAAACTAATGTCGAAACAATTGGCAGGGCTGGCGTTAAACTAACTGAAACAGATATCGAGAATGCCATCCGTACCAATGAATTATTGGTCGATAGTGATTTAACAGTATCTTCACTACGATTGGATACTGTTATTTCAGGTATTTATCATGTATCACGGCAAAAATCACAACTTCTTATTCAACAAGGGCTCGTGAAAGTGAATTGGACATTAACCGAAAATCCTTCATTTGAATGCGATGTTGGTGATATGATTTCAGTTAGAGGATACGGAAGAGCAAAAATTCTCGCCATCGAAGGGAAAACAAAAAAAGAAAAATGGCGAATAAATGTCGGAAAACAAAAATAACTACATAAGTAAAGAAGGAAATTCGAAGAATGTTGTCGAATAATTGCTTATACATATAGAATTAGAGATTGTATGGAGGTGGCATCAATGCCGTTAACACCGTTGGATATTCATAATAAAGAGTTTAATAAGGGTTTTAGAGGATATGATGAAGATGAAGTGAACGAATTTCTCGATCAAGTCATCAAAGATTATGAATTAGTACTCAGAGAGAAAAAAGAAATGGAAGAACGC
The DNA here is from genome assembly GCF_018613065.1 of Bacillus sp. ISL-7. The sequence goes on from NZ_JAGGQW010000034.1 coordinate 54,364, forward strand.
TTAAACGATATGAATGAGCGTCTTGGTCATTTTGTTACTATTGAGGATACTCTGAATAAATCAATCATCATTGCTCAAGAAGCTGGGGAAGATGTAAAACGTAATGCCCAAAAGGAAGCGAAGTTAATCATTAAGGAAGCAGAGAAAAACGCGGATCGAATTGTCAATGATTCACTTTCAAAAGCAAGGAAAATTGCTCTTGAAATCGAGGATTTAAAAAAACAATCCAAAGTATTCCGAACTCGGTTTAAAATGTTGATTGAAGCTCAGCTTGATATGTTGAACACGGATGATTGGGATCACTTATTAGAGTATGAGGTTGATGCGACAGAGCTAAAAGTTCATCAAGAAGAAGATTCATTAGCTTGACGAAATGCGTTTTTTTAGCATATAATTTCTTAACAGTTATAAAGAATGGTCAATGACGATGAAAGGGAAAGTACAATTTTCTATGGCTTTTTAAAAGCGAGTCGGGGGTGGTGGAAGCCCGGTAAAGTTGAAAATTGGAAAATCACCCTCGAGTTCCAGGTCGAACCTCCTTCTTTAAGGATAGTAGGCTTAGGCGTGTTATTCACGTTACGAATGTTTAAGAGGGTAGAACGATTATTTCGTACTATTTATCAGGGTGGTACCGCGGGAAAAAAACCTTCTCGTCCCTATTTTGGGATGAGAGGGTTTTTTTGTTTGTCTATTGGCTATTCTTTGTTATATGAAGAGGATTACAGGAGGAAGAAAAGATGGAATATAAAAATACGTTATTAATGCCGCAAACTGAATTTCCGATGCGTGGTAATCTTCCACAAAGAGAACCTGAGATTCAGGCAAAATGGGAAGAGATGAATATTTATAAAAAAGTCCAGGAACGGACCAAAGGACGTCCTATGTTTGTTTTACATGATGGTCCTCCGTATGCAAATGGTGATATCCATATGGGCCATGCCCTTAATAAAATTTTAAAAGATATGATTGTCCGTTATAAATCTATGAGTGGTTATCATGCACCATACGTACCTGGCTGGGATACACATGGACTCCCTATTGAGCAGGCGTTAACCAATAAGGGAGTGAAACGCAAAGAAATGACGGTTGCAGAATTCCGTCAACTTTGTACAAAATATGCTCTTGAACAAATTGATAATCAACGTGAACAATTTAAACGTCTTGGTGTTCGTGGTGACTGGGAAAATCCTTATATTACTCTTAACCCAGCATATGAAGCACAACAAATTAAGGTTTTCGGTGAAATGGCCAAAAAGGGTTATATTTATAAAGGTCTTAAGCCTGTCTATTGGTCCCCTTCAAGTGAATCAGCACTTGCAGAAGCAGAGATTGAATATCAGGATAAAAAGTCTGCATCCATTTATGTGGGCTTTAAGGTAAGGGATGGTAAAGGTGTCCTTGACACGGAAACCCAAATTATTATCTGGACGACTACTCCATGGACAATTCCTGCAAACTTAGGAATTTCAGTGCATCCTGATTTAACTTATGTAGTGGTATCTGCAAATGAAAACAAATACCTAGTTGCTGAAGCTCTTCTGGAAGAAGTTTCGAAGGTAATTGGCTGGGAAGAAGCAACAGTTATTCAGAAGGTAAAAGGAAATGAATTAGAGCATATTCTTGCCATCCATCCTCTATATGGTCGTGATTCATTGGTCATGTTAGGTGAACATGTAACAACTGATGCCGGTACTGGATGCGTTCATACAGCACCAGGCCACGGGGAAGATGACTTCCATGTAGGTCAAAAATACGGTTTAGAAGTATTATGCCCTGTAGATGATAAAGGCGTGATGACAAGTGAAGCACCGGGCTTTGAAGGATTATTTTACGATAAAGCTAATAAACCAATTACACAAGCATTAGAAGATGCAGGTGCACTACTTAAGCTTTCGTTTATAACTCACTCTTATCCTCACGACTGGAGAACGAAGAAGCCGGTTATCTTCCGTGCTACAGCCCAGTGGTTTGCTTCTATTAAGGATTTCCGTAATGAATTACTCGATGCGGTGAAGGAAACCAAGTGGATTCCTGCTTGGGGTGAAACGCGGTTATTTAATATGGTGCGTGACCGTGGGGACTGGTGTATTTCCCGTCAACGTGTCTGGGGGGTACCAATTCCTGTTTTTTATGCAGAAAATGGGGAAGAAATCATCACTGATGAAACGATCAATCATGTTTCAGATTTATTCCGTGAGTATGGTTCTAATATTTGGTTTGAACGTGAGGCAAAAGATTTACTTCCGGAGGGCTTTACCCATCAAGGAAGTCCAAACGGAACATTTACAAAGGAAACGGATATCATGGACGTGTGGTTTGATTCAGGTTCCTCACATCAAGCAGTGTTACTTGAAAGAGATGATTTAGTTCGACCTGCCGACCTTTATCTTGAAGGCTCTGATCAGTATCGTGGCTGGTTTAACTCGTCATTATCAACTGCGGTAGCTGTGACAGGTGAAGCACCGTATAAAGGAGTATTAAGCCATGGCTTTGCTCTTGACGGTGAAGGTAGAAAGATGAGTAAATCAATCGGGAATGTAGTAATCCCTGCAAAAGTGATGAATCAATTAGGCGCAGATATCTTACGCCTTTGGGTTGCTTCCGTTGATTATCAAGCAGATGTTCGTGTTTCCGATGCTATTTTGAAACAGGTTGCTGAAGTGTATCGTAAAATTCGAAATACTTTCCGATTCTTATTGGGGAATTTAGCAGACTTTACCCCTGCAGATAGAGTTCCTTATGAAAATCTACGGGAAGTCGATCAATTCATGCTTGTTAAATTAAATAAGCTGATTAAAAATGTTCGTAAGGCCTATGAAAACTATGAATTTGCAGGTATTTATCATGCGATTAATAATTTCTGTACCCTTGATTTAAGTTCATTCTATCTAGATTTTGCAAAAGATGTCCTTTATATTGAGGCAACAGATAATCATGAGCGTCGTGCGATCCAGACAGTTTTATATGAATCACTTTTCGCATTAACTAAGTTGGTTTCGCCAATTCTGTCCCATACAGCTGATGAGGTGTGGAAATTCATTCCATCTGTAACAGAAGAAAGTGTTCAATTGACTGACCTTCCAGAATACCAGGAGTTGAGCAATGCAAATGCTTTGGAAGAAAAGTGGACTGAATTCATGAATCTGCGTGATGATGTGTTAAAAGCACTTGAAGAAGCCCGTAATCAAAAGGTGATTGGTAAATCGTTAACCGCAAAAGTAACCCTGTATGTTAATGAAAAATCGAGACAGCTATTAGATTCTATTGATGAAAATATGAAACAGTTGTTTATTATCTCAGGCTTCGAAGTAGCGGGAACATATGAGGAAGCACCTGAACATGCGGTGAAGTTAGAAACTGCATCCATTGTTATTACGAAAGCTGAGGGAGAAACATGTGAGCGTTGCTGGATTGTTACACCGGAAGTAGGTCAAAATCCAGAACATTCCACACTTTGCAACCGTTGTGCGGACGTAGTAAAAGAAAACTATACCCATTTAGCATAAATAAAGTGAAGCCCTGTGCAAAAATGCACAGGGCTTTTAATTTTTTCCTTCTCCGTTAATTGTTGTAGTTGTTGTCAAATGTTTTTCCGAGTTAAGTAATTGATGACGGAAATAATAAGAAAAATGAGTAACGGAGGTAACAACTATGAATGCATCGCAGGAAAAGCTGTTCTTTGAACTCCGTCAAACGAAAGAAGAAATCGAATATTCGTTAAAAAATAAACAAGGAAAAAATTGGTTTACAACCATTTTGGAAGAGGAATTGTCAGATACTATTACAGCAATCCAAAAGTTAGAAAATGGGAATTTTGGGCAATGTGAAATTTCCGGTGAATTTTTATCCGCTGATTTATTAAAGATGATTCCCACCTTAAAATCACAAAGAGACTCAGAGTATTTGGAAAGTTACTTCAAAAAATCAATTTACCATTCTTAATTAATAATGTTCCATTTTCGTTTAGCGAAAAAGTATGCTAAAATGCTTAAGAAGTATGAAAAGCGAAAGCGCCTAGAATCGCAAGTCTAGGTTGATGTGGAGGTATTTCTTAGTGTTTTATTACTTAATCGCTCTTTTTGTTATTTTATTAGATCAAATTACGAAATGGTTAATTGTAAGCAACATGTATCTAGGAGAAAGTATTACCATCATTGATAAAATTTTCTATATTACTTCTCATCGTAATCGTGGAGCAGCATGGGGGATATTACAAGGTCAAATGTGGCTTTTTTATGTAATTACTGTCATTGTAATAGTTGCTATTATGTATTATCTATACAAAGCAGTAAAAGGAAAATGGCTGCTAGGGTTATCGTTAGCATTAATGCTCGGAGGTGCCATAGGCAATTTTATTGACCGTGTGATTCGTAAGGAAGTTGTCGACTTCATTCATACGTATGTTTTTGGCTATAATTTCCCAGTCTTTAATATCGCAGACTCAGCTTTAGTGATCGGTGTCATCATGTTAATGATTCAAATGTTGCTAGAAGAGAGAGAATCAAAGGAGAAATCATATGGAGAAAATGGAACACACCATTCTTGAGGAGCAAAAAGGAGATCGGATTGATAAGGTGATCTCAAGCTTTGATGAAGAATGGTCCCGAACACAAGTACAGCAATGGATAAAAGAAGGTAATGTCCTTGTGAACGGACAACAGATTAAAACCAATTATAAATGCAGCACAAATGATAAAATTGAGATCACAATACCAGACCCAGAAGAACTAGATGTTTTACCTGAAGATCTAAACTTAGAAATTTTTTATGAAGATAAAGATGTATTGGTTGTAAATAAACCAAGAGGGATGGTTGTTCATCCGGCACCAGGGCATTTGTCAGGGACATTAGTCAATGGTTTAATGTTCCACTGTAAGGATTTATCGGGTATTAATGGTGTATTAAGACCCGGGATTGTTCACCGGATTGATAAAGATACTACTGGGCTGTTGATGGTGGCCAAAAATGATATGGCTCACGAAAGCCTTGTCAATCAATTGGTGGCAAAAACTGTCACTCGTAAATATAAAGCGATTGTCCATGGTGTCATTCCACATGACTTTGGAACTGTTGATGCTCCGCTAGGCAGGGATACAAAAGACCGCCAAAGCATGACAGTTGTTGACCACGGAAAACATGCCGTCACGCATTTCCATGTGATTGAACGGTTTAAAGACTTTACTTTTGTAGAATGCCAATTAGAAACTGGTCGAACACACCAAATTCGTGTTCATATGAAATATATTGGCTATCCTCTCGCTGGTGATCCAAAATATGGACCGAAAAAAACACTGGACATAGAAGGACAAGCCTTGCATGCAGGTGTGCTTGGATTTAACCACCCGAGAACTAACGAATATTTAGAATTTGAAGCGCCGCTTCCAGAAGATATCGAATTGTTGCTAACACAGCTTCGAAATAATCGTTGACATAGTTGTTTATTTAAAGTAAGATGATTTTAGCTTAATAAGCCTTTAAAACAGTCCCGAGAGGCTGAGAAGGAAACGGTTAAGATTATGGTCATACTATGTCCATATCTATGAATTAACTTGTTAACCTCTCACCAGAATTGGGTGAGAGGTTTTTTATTTTTACTAAAGAAGAAGGTGTAATATGAACCAAAAAGCTGTTGTCCTTGATGAACAAGCTATCGGTAGAGCGCTGACTAGAATTGCCCACCAAATTATTGAAAAAAACAAAGGTATAGAGGACTGCATTCTGGTTGGTATCCGGACGAGAGGCATCTATCTTGCGGATCGACTTGCAGCAAAAATTGAAGAGATTGAGGGCAAGTCGATTGCTATAGGTGAGATAGATATTACCCTTTATCGAGACGATTTAACTAAGAAGACGGAAAGTCAAGAGCCACTTGTTAAAGGCTCAGTTATTCCGGTTGGTATAAATAATAAAAAAGTAATTCTTGTTGATGATGTTTTATATACGGGAAGAACAGTTAGAGCTGGGCTGGATGCCTTAATGGATATAGGACGCCCATCAGTTATCCAACTTGCGGTATTAGTCGACCGAGGACATCGTGAGCTCCCAATCCGGGCAGATTATGTAGGGAAAAATATCCCAACGTCAAGTGACGAAAAAATCGTTGTTGAGTTAGCCGAAGTGGATAAGGTTGATCAAGTAAGTATCTTTGAAAAATAAATAGCAACCCTTTTAAATTTAGTCCTGTGAGGCTGACAAAGGGGAATATGCCAACATGAGACTTCATTATGGCATTTCCATGCCCTCTTTGTACCCTTATTGGCAAAGAGGGTTTTTTTTATGAAAAAAATAGATACTAATAAAATGTAGTATATCAAATGGAGGAAATCCAATTGAACAATAAACCAATCCTAGACGTAAAAGAGATTCCAAAACCATTTCAATGGATAACATTAAGCTTACAGCATTTGTTTGCTATGTTCGGTGCAACAATACTTGTTCCCTACCTGGTGGGTTTAAGCCCAGCGATTGCACTTATTTCAAGTGGACTTGGAACATTGGCGTTTTTAATAATAACTAAATTCAAGGTTCCTGCTTATCTGGGTTCATCCTTTGCCTTTATCGCACCTGTCATTGCTGCCAAAACAGCAGGCGGCCCTGGTGGTGCGATGGTCGGTACTTTTCTAGCAGGATTAGTTTACGGAATTGTTGCACTTGTCATAAGCAAGGCGGGGCACCGCTGGATCATGAACCTGCTGCCGCCAATTGTTGTCGGCCCAGTTATCATTGTTATCGGATTAGCTCTATCTGGAACTGCAGTGAATATGGCAATGAATAATCCTGCGACTGGAAAGTACAGCTTGCTTCATTTCTCCGTCGCACTTGTTACCTTGGCAGCGACGATTATTTTCTCGATCTATGCAAAAAAAATGTTAAGCATGATCCCTATCTTAGCAGGGATAATTGTGGGATATATCTATGCACTACTAGTTGGGATCGTCGACTTCAAACCAGTATTAGATGCTAAATGGTTTGAAATGCCTGAATTTATCCTTCCATTTGTAAGTTATAAAGTAAAATTCACTTGGGATATAGTCCTTTTAATGGTACCAGTTGCAATTGTAACTTTATCGGAACATATCGGACACCAGTTAGTACTAAGTAAAGTAGTTGGTCGTGATTATATTAAAGACCCCGGCTTGCACCGCTCGATTCTTGGTGATGGAACAGCAACAATTATTTCTGCCTTGGTTGGCGGCCCACCCAAAACAACTTATGGTGAAAACATTGGTGTCCTTGCCATTACACGAGTATACAGTGTGTATGTCATTGCTGGTGCAGCAGTCTTCGCTATCATCTTTGGTTTTATTGGAAAAATAACGACCTTAATCGGGACCATTCCAACACCGGTTATGGGCGGAGTTTCGATTCTGCTTTTCGGAATTATTGCTTCTTCAGGGTTGCGAATGCTGGTTGATAGCAAAATTGATTTTGGAAACAAGCGGAACCTTGTCATATCTTCTGTCATCCTGGTGATTGGCATCGGTGGCGCTGTGATAAAAGTATCTGATTCATTGCAAATCCAAGGTATGGCATTGGCAGCAATTTGCGGGGTTCTCTTAAATCTCATCCTGCCTGGCAAAGAACCAATTAATGAAAATATGCTTGAGGAGAATCAATCCTCTGAAAAGCGGAAAACTGCATAATAAAGTTTCAACTTTTTAAATAAATCCAGAGAGATTTATAAGGGTGTAAGCTTGATGCCATGATTTTAGTCTCATGGATTAAGTCGTGAATTCTTACACCCTGAACCAACCAATGGTCAGGGTGTTTTTTATCAAAATGAGAGGCGGGAATAAGACGGATGATAAATCACTTACTAACCACAAATGAATTAAAGGTGGAGGAGATTAATCAAATCTTAGCAGATGCTCAGGGATTCAAAAATGGAATGAAGTGGCATCCTGAAGGGCAAATGTTTACTGCCAATCTATTTTTCGAACCAAGCACAAGAACTAAGAGCAGCTTTGAAGTGGCACAAAGAAGATTAGGATTAGAAGTTATCCCTTTTGAAGTTCTAACCTCAAGTGTTCAAAAAGGGGAGACACTTTATGATACTGTGAAGACCTTAGAATCAATTGGCGTAAATACGATTGTCATTCGTCATGATCAGGATCGATACTTTGATGAGTTAGTTGGGAAGATTAATATCCCAATCATAAATGGCGGTGATGGATGCGGACATCATCCAACACAATCGCTTCTAGATTTATTGACCATCCAACAAGAATTTGGCCAATTTGCAGGATTAAAAATTGCCATTATTGGAGACATCCGACATAGCAGGGTGGCGCGTTCCAATGCAGATGTTCTGACCAGGCTGGGAGCGGAAGTGGTTTTTTCTGGACCAGAAGAATGGTTTGATACTAGGAGTGTAGATATATCTAGGTATAGGCCTATTGATCAGGCAGTACAAGAAGCAGATGTAGTAATGCTGCTGCGAGTTCAACATGAACGGCACCATAATAAAAGCAGTTTTACAGCAAATGAGTACCATAAACAATTTGGGCTCACTTTAGAAAGAGAAAAAATGATGAAGTCGGGCAGTATCATTATGCATCCTGCTCCAGTAAATAGAAATGTAGAAATTGCTGATAGTCTTGTGGAGTGCAAGCGGTCAAGAATTTTTAAGCAAATGGAAAACGGTGTATATGTAAGAATGGCAGCAATTAAAAGATCAATTGAAAGTCTTGAAGGAGGAAAAAATTATGAACATTCTTATTCAGAACGCATGCTACATAGCCTCTAATGGGGAAACAAAACAAGCTGATATATTGGTAGAAAATGGTGTTATTGCAAAAATTGAAACGAACATTGATGCGATTGTGGATCGGATAGTGGATGCAGCTGGGAAGTTAGTTTCACCAGGATTTATTGATCTACATGTTCATCTTCGCGAGCCTGGCGGAGAAAAAAAGGAAACCATCGCTACAGGGACACTTGCCGCAGCTAGGGGCGGGTTTACAACAATAGCAGCGATGCCGAATACAAGACCGGTGCCTGACACCAAGGAACAAATGGAATGGCTGCAAAACAGAATCAGCGAAACAGCAAAGGTAAGGGTTTTGCCATATGCATCGATTACGACTAGACAGCTTGGCCAGGAACTAACTGATTTTGAGGCATTAAATGAAGCGGGAGCGTTTGCCTTTACCGATGATGGTGTCGGAGTTCAGTCGGCTGAGAGGATGCTAGCAGCCATGCGGAAAGCAGCAGCCAATAATATGGCAATCGTTGCACACTGCGAAGAAAACACGCTAATTAATAAAGGCTGTGTCCATGAAGGTTCTTTCTCAGAGAAACATGGCTTGAATGGTATTCCTTCCATCTGCGAATCAGTTCAGATTGCAAGAGATGTCCTCTTAGCTGAAGCCACAGGCTGTCATTATCATGTCTGCCATATTAGTACTAAGGAATCGGTTCGGGTGGTAAAGGATGCAAAACGAGCAGGCATTAATGTAACCGCAGAAGTATCACCGCATCATTTATTGTTATCTGAAGATGATATTCCAGGGCTTGATACGAATTTCAAGATGAATCCACCGCTTCGTGGTGCAGATGATAGAACGGCCCTAATCGAAGGACTTCTAGATGGAACGATTGATTTTATTGCAACCGATCATGCGCCGCATACAGCAGAAGAAAAAAGTGAAGGAATGGTTCTCGCTCCATTCGGAATTGTTGGACTAGAAACTGCGTTCCCACTGCTGTATTCACATTTTGTATTAAAAAATATCATCTCGCTTAACCAATTAATTGAATTTTTAACAATAAAACCAGCGGAAGCATTCGGGCTTCCATATGGAAGAATAGAAGTAGGCGCACCAGGAGATTTAGTAATCTTGAACCTCGATGAAGAATATGAAATTAAACCAGAAGAATTCTTATCAAAAGGAAAAAATACTCCATTTGGCGGCTGGAAATGTAAAGGATGGCCTGATATGACCATAGCTGGAGGGCAAATTGCTTGGGAAAAAGGATGTGTACTAGCATGAAAAAACAGCTTATCTTAGAAGACGGTACAATTTTTATCGGTAAAGGATTTGGCAGTGATACTGAAACGATAGGTGAAGTGGTGTTTAATACAGGGATGACTGGCTATCAAGAAATCCTTTCTGACCCATCCTATTGTGGACAAATTGTAACACTAACCTATCCGCTTATTGGTAACTATGGGATTAATCGTGATGATTTCGAATCAATCAATCCGGCTGTGAAGGGATTCGTTGTTAAAGAAGCGGCAGAATTCCCGTCCAATTGGAGAAGTGAATATACGTTGAATGAATATTTTGAAATGAAAAAAATCCCGGGAATTGCAGGGATTGATACACGAAAATTGACAAGAATTATCCGCCAATACGGAACACTAAAGGGAGCAATTTGCAGTATTGAAAAAGATGCAAATCAGGTTCTACAAAAATTGCGTGGAACATCACTTCCTATCGATCAGGTACGTCAAGTATCAACTAAAAATGCCTATCCTAGTCCTGGACGCGGGAAAAGAGTTGTACTTGTTGATTTTGGAATGAAGCATGGAATTTTACGTGAATTAAATCAGCGCGGCTGTGATGTGATCGTTGTACCATATCACACTACGGCTGAAGAAATTCTTCAATTAAGTCCAGACGGAATTATGCTGTCAAATGGACCTGGGGATCCAAAGGATGTACCAGAAGCAATCGATATGTTAAAAGGAGTATTAGGCAGAGTTCCATTATTCGGAATTTGTCTTGGCCATCAGTTATTTGCCCTGGCGTGCGGGGCGAACACCGAAAAAATGAAGTTTGGTCACCGCGGTTCCAATCAACCTGTCAAAGACTTAACTACAGGGAAAGTTGCGATTACTGCACAAAACCATGGATATACAGTTGAAGAAGAGTCAATCAAAAACACAAGATTACAAATTACTCATATAGCCATAAATGATGGAACGGTTGAGGGGTTAAAACACCTAGATTATCCGGCATTTACTGTTCAGTATCATCCGGAAGCATCTCCAGGACCTGAAGATGCAAACGGCTTATTTGATCAGTTTCTTGCCCTAATGGAAGAGAACAAACAGGAGGTTACAGCAAATGCCTAAACGTACAGATATCAACTCCATTTTAGTAATTGGTTCGGGTCCAATCGTCATTGGGCAGGCTGCAGAATTCGACTATGCCGGTACTCAGGCATGTATCGCTCTAAAAGAAGAAGGCTATCGTGTTATTCTAGTAAACTCTAATCCTGCAACCATCATGACAGATACAGAAATTGCTGATGCTGTTTATATCGAGCCATTAACAGTAGAGTTTGTCAGCAGAATTATTCGTAAAGAACGTCCAGACTCCCTTCTAGCTACTCTCGGCGGACAAACTGGTCTTAATCTGGCTGTTGAGTTGTCTGAATCCGGAGTTTTAGCTGAGTGCGAGGTTGAAATTCTTGGTACTAAACTTTCCGCGATTAAACAAGCAGAAGATCGGGACCTATTCCGCAGCTTAATGAATGAGTTAAACGAACCGGTACCTGATAGTGCAATCATTCATGAATTAGCTGAAGCTAAGGCTTTTGTTGAACAGATTGGTTTCCCTGTGATTGTCCGTCCTGCCTATACTCTAGGAGGAACGGGAGGCGGCATTTGTCATAATCCAGAAGAACTTGAGGAAATCATCGCAAGTGGACTAAAGCATAGTCCTGTGAATCAATGTTTGCTCGAAAAAAGTATTGCCGGTTTCAAAGAAATTGAATACGAAGTTATGCGTGATGGAAACGACAATGCAATTGTCGTTTGTAACATGGAAAATATTGATCCGGTGGGTGTTCATACTGGGGACTCCATTGTGGTTGCACCAAGTCAGACCCTAAGTGATCGAGAATATCAACTGCTAAGGAATGTATCACTAAAAATCATTCGTGCTTTAGGAATTGAAGGGGGCTGTAACGTTCAGCTGGCCTTAGATCCAGATAGCTACAATTACTTTATAATCGAAGTAAATCCACGTGTTAGCCGTTCTTCGGCATTAGCATCAAAAGCCACTGGTTATCCAATTGCCAAGCTTGCTGCAAAAATTGCCGTTGGCTTAACGCTGGATGAAATGTTGAACCCGGTTACTGGGAAAACGTACGCAAGTTTTGAACCAGCTCTCGATTATATTGTAACAAAAATCCCTAGATGGCCTTTTGATAAATTTGAATCAGGGAATCGTTCACTAGGGACGCAAATGAAAGCAACCGGGGAAATTATGGCGATTGGCCGGACGTTTGAAGAATCCCTATTAAAAGCCATTCGTTCCCTTGAGGCGGGCGTCTTCCATTTTGAATTAAATGGTGCGGAGGAAATTGATAATGAATTACTCGAGAAGCGGATTCGAAAAGCAGGAGATGAGCGTCTCTTCTACATTGCAGAAGCGTTAAAACGAGGACTTACTATAGAAACCTTGCATCAATGGAGTAAAATTGATTTATTTTTCTTGAAGAAAATGGAAGGGATTATATGTCTGGAAGCAAAAATTGCTTCTAATCCTTTTGATAACGAAATCCTTTTTGAAGCAAAGCAAAAAGGTTTTACTGATAAAAAAATCGCTGAACTTTGGAATAGTACTGAAAAAGAGATTTTTAACCTGCGCAAGAGCCTAGGGATTATCCCTGTTTATAAAATGGTTGATACTTGTGCAGCAGAATTTGAATCGGAAACACCTTATTACTATGGTACGTATGAAGAGGAAAACGAGTCGGTCGTAACGGACAGAAAAAGTGTGATTGTTCTCGGGTCGGGACCTATCCGTATTGGTCAAGGAATTGAGTTTGACTATGCTACTGTTCATTCGGTTAAAGCCATTAAGGAAGCAGGATATGAAGCAATTATTATTAATAATAACCCTGAAACGGTATCCACCGATTTCAGTATTTCCGATAAGCTTTACTTCGAGCCGCTGACGATTGAAGATGTCATGAGTATTATTGAGTTAGAAAATCCAATTGGGGTTGTGGTCCAATTTGGCGGGCAAACAGCTATCAACCTTGCCGCAGATCTTGCTGAAAATGGGGTCAAAATCCTTGGAACAAGCCTTGAAGATATAGACCGTGCTGAAAATAGAGATAAGTTTGAACATGCTCTTCAACAATTAAATATTCCGCAGCCGTTAGGGAAAACAGCCTTATCAGTGGAAGAAGCGGTGGTGATTGCCAACGAAATCGCCTATCCTGTTCTAGTCCGCCCATCCTATGTTCTTGGGGGAAGGGCAATGGAAATTGTCTACCATGAAGAGGAATTGCTACACTACATGAAAAATGCTGTAAAAATTAATCCAGATCATCCAGTGTTGATTGACCGCTATTTAACAGGTAAAGAAATCGAAGTAGATGCCATCTGTGATGGAGAAAATGTACTAATACCTGGAATTATGGAACATATCGAGCGAGCGGGGGTCCATTCTGGTGATTCGATTGCTGTTTATCCGCCGCAAACTCTTACTGAGACGGTAAAACAAACACTTGTGGAGTATACAGAGAAATTAGCAAAGGGCTTAAACATTATCGGATTATTAAATATCCAGTACGTTCTGGCAGGGGATCAAGTCTATGTGCTTGAGGTTAATCCGCGTTCAAGCCGTACGGTTCCTTTCTTAAGTAAAATAACGAATCTTCCAATGGCGAAAATAGCCACTAAAGCAATTTTGGGCGTATCGATTGTTGATCAAGGGTACATTCCTGGTCTTGCAACTGAAAAAGAAGGGGTTTTCGTAAAGGTTCCTGTTTTCTCCTTTGCTAAGCTCAAAAGTGTGGATATAACCCTCGGACCGGAAATGAAATCGACAGGGGAAGTAATGGGTAAGGATGTAACGCTTGAAAAAGCTCTTTATAAAGGATTAGTTGCTTCAGGTATGAATGTCCAAAAGTTTGGGACGGTATTGTTTACTGTAGCAGATAAAGATAAACAGGAAGCCTTAAAGCTGGCGAAGCGATTTTCCGCTAACGGTTATCGTTTAATGGCAACGAGCGGTACAGCAGCTGTTTTAGAGGCGGCTGGACTAAGAGTCAAAGAGGTCGGAAAGATTGGTTCGGAAGGAAAGACTCTTTTGGATGTCATTCAACATGGCGAAGCGCAATTTATAATTAATACACTGACCAAAGGTAAACAACCGCAACGCGACGGGTTTAGAATTCGCCGGGAAGCCGTTGAAAATGGAGTTCCGTGTTTAACTTCATTAGACACAGCAGATGCTATCCTAAAAGTGATTGAGTCGATGAACTTCTCGGCTGAAGCGATGGATTCAGTGAAAAAGGAGGCTGTCTTTGCTTGATTAAAAAAGAGTTATGCAAAATCAGCAGCCAAAAAGAAATTGCTGCAGACATATATGAGCTTACTGTAAAGGGAGAATTGGTCGGACAAATTAGTGCCCCGGGTCAATTCGTGCATATTAGGGTCTCAAATGGGTGGGACCCGCTTTTACGAAGGCCCATTAGTATCTCTTCCTTCGATAAAAAACAAAAGAGCATGACCATGATCTATCGCAAGGAAGGTAGAGGAACAACAATGCTAGCAGAATTGGGTCCAGGGAAGCAACTTGACATCCTTGGACCGCTCGGCAATGGCTTTCCTGTCGATGAGGTCAGCAAAGGTGAGACAGCCTTGCTTGTTGGCGGTGGAATCGGTGTTCCGCCACTATATGAACTTTCTAACCAATTAGTCGAAAAAGGTGTAAAGGTTATCCATGTACTAGGCTTTCAAACGGAAACGGCGGTTTTTTACGAAAAGGAATTTTTAGAAAATGGCGAAACCTATGTGACTACTGTTGACGGTTCCTATGGAAGGAAAGGATTTGTAACAGATGTTATGAAGGATTTACGATTTGATTGTATTTATACATGCGGACCAACACCAATGTTAAAGGCGATTGAACAAAGTTATTCGGATAAAAAAATGTTTTTATCATTAGAAGAACGAATGGGCTGCGGAATTGGGGCATGCTTTGCCTGCGTGTGTAAAAGTAAAGAAGACCCAACCGGAGTTGCCTATAAAAAGGTATGCAGCGATGGGCCCGTTTTTCGCGCCGGGGAGGTATTGATATGAGCCGTTTGAACATCGAATTACCGGGTTTAACACTGAAAAATCCTATCATGCCTGCCTCGGGATGTTTTGGATTTGGACGTGAGTACAGCCAATTTTATGATTTGAGTGTATTGGGCGCGATTATGATTAAAGCCACAACAGTAGAACCGCGGTTCGGAAATTTAACCCCAAGGGTAGCAGAAACAACATCAGGGATGTTAAATGCAATCGGATTGCAAAATCCAGGCCTTGAAAAAGTACTAGGCGCGGAGCTGCCTTGGCTCTCCCAGTACGATGTCCCGATTATCGCAAATGTTGCAGGTTCACTCGAAGAGGATTATGTGGAGGTTGCTCGCCGTATTTCAAAAGCACCAAATGTGCATGCATTAGAACTAAATATCTCTTGTCCAAATGTGAAAACGGGAGGAATTGCATTTGGTACAATACCTGAAGTAGCTAAGCAATTAACCCGGAAGGTAAAGGAAGTTTCCGAAGTGCCGGTGTATGTGAAATTGTCACCGAATGTTACTAATATTGTGGATATGGCGAAAGCGGTGGAAGCTGGGGGCGCCGATGGTTTAACCATGATAAATACACTTGTTGGGATGAGGCTTGATTTAAAAACGGGCAAACCGATTTTAGCCAATCGTACAGGCGGCTTATCAGGTCCTGCTATTAAACCTGTTGCCATACGGATGATTTATGAAGTCAGTCAGGCTGTATCCATTCCGATTATTGGCATGGGTGGAATTGAGTCGGCTGCCGATGTGATTGAGTATTTCTATGCAGGCGCAAGTGCCGTAGCAGTTGGAACTGCAAATTTTGTGGATCCCTTCGTATGTCCGACCATTATTGAGGAATTACCAGCTTTACTAGAAAAATTAGGCTTTGAACACATCAGTGAATGTACAGGAAGGAGCTGGAGAGAAGATGGACAACTCACTTATCATCGCGCTTGATTTTGCTAATGGCAGCGAAGTGAATCGTTTTTTGCAGCCTTTTGAAGGCAAGGAGCTTTTTGTGAAAGTTGGTATGGAGTTATTTTATCAAGAAGGCCCTTCAATCGTTCATCAATTAAAAGAAAAAGGTCATCATATTTTTCTGGATTTAAAGCTTCATGATATTCCGAACACTGTGAAAAGTGCGATGAAGGGGCTTGCCCGATTGGAATGTGACTTAGTTAATGTTCATGCTGCTGGGGGAAAAGAGATGATGGCAGCTGCACTTGAAGGACTGGAGGCAGGGACTTCTGCAGGACGGAAACGACCTGATTGCATCGCGGTAACACAGTTGACGAGTACATCAGAAGAGCAAATGAATAAAGAACAGCTCATTCCTGTTTCATTGGAAGAATCCGTTTTACATTATGCGTTACTTACAAAAGAAGCTGGCCTGGACGGTATCGTCTGCTCTGCCTGGGAAGCTGCTTTTATTAGGGAGAAAGCTGGGCAATCGTTTTTGACCGTATGCCCAGGAATTCGCATGGAGTCTGATCAGGTTGGGGATCAAAAGCGAGTGGCTACACCGGAATTTGCGAGAAATTCGGGGGTAAGTTCTATTGTTGTAGGGCGTTCGATTACTCGGTCAGTTGACCCAGTGAAAAGCTATGAAAAATGGATGGAAGCATGGAAGGGGATACGACAATGAAACACGTGATTGCTGAAAGATTATTAGAAATTAATGCGGTTGCCTTAAAGCCACAGGATCCATTTACTTGGACATCAGGGCTCCGGTCACCAATCTATTGTGATAATCGGCTAACACTCTCATTCCCGGCTGTTAGAAGAGAAATTGCTGCTGGCTTGCAAAAACTCATCCTTGAGAATTTTTCAGAAGCTGAAGTTATTGCTGGTACGGCGACAGCTGGGATTCCACATGCAGCTTGGGTGAGTGAGCTAATGGATTTACCAATGTGCTATGTTCGTTCAAAGGCAAAGGGGCATGGCAAAGGAAATCAGATTGAAGGCAAGGTTGAATCAGGTCAAAAAGTTGTCGTTGTTGAGGATTTAATTTCAACAGGGGGCAGTGTGATTACGGCAGTTCAAGCATTACGGGAAGCAGGCTGTGAAGTGCTTGGAGTTGTTTCTATTTTTACATATGGGCTGGAAAAGGGAAGAGAACTGCTTCAGGAAAACGGGATTAAGAGTATTTCTTTGACTGATTTTCCGACATTAATAGAAGTAGCGATTTCAAAAGGCAACGTTACGGCAGAGGATCAGAAAAGTCTGCTTTTATGGAGGAAAGATCCATCTGAATGGAGCAAACAGTTCGTTGAAACAGATTCGCTGATATAATCGAAAATACGCTGATAAAATGAATTTAACGCTGATAAATCATGTGTTTTCGCTGATATACAGGTAATATCCGCTGATAAATAGAAAAAGAGGGCATCCAAGTTCTACCGGGTGCCCTCTTTTCCTTTCTATTTCTTCAATTTCAGCACTAATTCTTCATCCGGCGTTACATAAACCGTCTGTTGATTGTCATAAATCACAAATCCAGGCTTTGCACCGCTAGGTTTTTTAACAAACCGGACCCTCGTAAAGTCGACAGGAACAGAGCTTGAATTCCTCGCTTTACTATAATAAGAGGCTAAAACGGCAGCCTCACGAATCGTTTCATCAGATGGTTCCTTGCTGCGTATCACCACGTGTGAGCCGGGAATATCTTTCGTATGGAGCCAAATCTCATCCCTTGCTGCCAGCTTATTTGTTAAATAGTCATTTTGTTTATTATTTTTTCCAAGGATGATATCCGTCCCATCTGTAGATAAGAAGTGATCTAAAATTGGTTTAACATTCTGAGCCTTTTTCAATTTCTTTTTCTGCCGTTCGCGGATATAGCCACCCTCAACTAATTCTTCACGAATCTCTTGAATATCCTTTGGAGAGGCAGCTTGTACCTGCTGTAGTAAATTATCAAAATAAGCTACTTCGACTTGTGCCTTTTCAATTTGATCAACGACAATTTCAACTGCATTTTTTGCCTTTTGGTATTTTGAAAAATACTTTTGGGCATTTTCAGATGGTGTCTTTCTGGGGTCAAGCGGAATTAAAATCGTTCCACCAGATTCATCATAATAATCGAGAACTTCAATATCACGCATCCCTTTCTTAGCCGCATATAAATTGGCAGTTAACAACTCGCCAGAGCGTTGATATTGATCAGCCTTTTCTGCTTCTTTCAGAGTAGCCTTCAGTTTGTTAATTTTCTTTTCATTCTTTTCTTTTTCATTTTGAATAAATCGTTCAATATCATTTCCTTGCTGCTTAACCCGGTCTCTTTCCGCTTTGCCAAAATAAAAACGGTCAAGCAATTCACTTAGTGTAGGGAAGGTCTTTATTTCTCCTTTTAAATGCTCAAGGGGAAATAAGTAAAAAGCGTCCTTACCGCCCGACGATATAATCGAAGGAGAAATCTCACCGGTTTCCACCTTTTTAATCATACGAATAAACGTTCCCGGTATTGTAGAACGATTGGCTAGACCACTTTGGAATATAACTTCCTTGGCAAAAAGGGGAGAGATCCCTGCAAATTGCTCAACTAATTGGCGGTCGAGTTTTCCTGCATTGTAATCAATTTTTCTTAATAGTTCATCTTCGCTCGAATGAAACGGATTTTGCTTATGCTGTTCTGGTGGAAATACATAAGGTTGTCCTGGCAAAATGGCCCTGTGGCTATTAACGGCAAAGGAAACATGTTTGATACTATCAAGAATGACATTTCGTGTTTTATCTACCAGTACGATATTGCTATGCCTGCCCATAATTTCAATAATTAATTGTTTATAGCTAATATCACCAATCTCATTTCTGCCCTTTATTTCAAGTACTATCATCCGGTCTGTTTCTACTTGATATATATCCTCTAAAATATACCCCTCAATATGTTTCCTAAGCAGCATACAGAACATCGGGGCTTCACTAGGATTATCGTATGCCTCATTCGTGAATTGGACCCGCGCATAGCTAGGGTGTGCTGATAAAAGCAGCTTTTGATTAACTCCATTCGCACGAATCGTGAGAATTACTTCATTTTTATAGGGTTGGTGAACCTTATTGATCCGTCCGCCCTTCAAGGAACGAACAAGTTCATCAACCATTGCTTTTGTAAATAAACCATCAAATGACATGGAAAACATCCTTTACTACATTCATATGAATTAATTATAGCTTACTAAAAATATACTGTCTTATTTTTACTCTGTTAAACGTGCCAGTTGATTTCCGCTCCAATCAATAGGGTTCCATTTATTCTCTAATTTATCTTTCACTATATCATAGCATTTTTTTGGACGACCCTGAATAAGCTTTCTTTAGAGCAGGTATTTATAGGTATTTAAAGGGGGAAGTGAGATGGTCGGATGAAATTCCATGAAATGCAGATAGAACAAGTAGAAAAGTCTCTAGAAACCGACTTTTCTTCTGGATTATCACAGGAAGAAGTAAAAAAGAGAATTAATTTGCACGGACTAAATGAGTTGGACGAAGGAGAAAAGCAATCAGCTTTACTCTTATTTTTTAGTCAATTTAAGGATTTTATGGTCTTAGTTCTTCTCGCAGCTACCTTAATCTCCGGATTGCTTGGCGAATATATTGATGCCATTGCTATTATTGCCATCGTCATTATCAATGGCTTTCTTGGTTTTTTTCAAGAAAGGCGGGCAGAGAAATCACTACAGGCATTAAAGGCATTATCTGCACCACAAGTCTCTGTGCTCCGGGATGGTCAGTGGATCAAAATTCCTTCGAAAGAAATTGTGGTAGGGGATATTTTGAAGTTTGTTAGTGGGGACCGTATCGGTGCCGACGTCCGTGTGATTGAGTCAAAAAGTTTAGAAATTGAAGAATCAGCGCTTACAGGAGAATCCGTCCCTGTTTCCAAGCATATAGAAATCCTGACTAACCCTAACCCTGGCATAGGAGATATGGAGAATATCGCATTTATGGGTACGATGATTACGAGGGGAAGCGGGATAGGAGTCGTCATTGCAACAGGTATGAAAACAGCAATGGGACAAATTGCAGATTTGCTTCAAAATGCAGAGGCGCAAGATACTCCATTGCAACGCCGCTTAGAGCAGCTGGGAAAAATACTAATTACAGTAGCCTTACTATTAACTGTTCTGGTTGTAGTGGTTGGAGTTTTGCGAGGACACGACATTTATGAGATGTTTTTAGCAGGTGTTTCTCTTGCAGTTGCGGCCATACCTGAAGGGCTGCCGGCAATCGTGACAGTGGCATTATCCCTCGGTGTGCAAAAAATGATTAAGAAAAATGCCATTGTCAGGAAATTGCCCGCGGTAGAAACACTTGGCTGTGCTTCGGTCATATGTTCAGATAAAACGGGAACAATGACACAAAACAAAATGACGGTTACCCATTTATGGAGTGGGGGTCAAACTTGGACAGTTGATGGGGTAGGGTATCAGCCGCGAGGGAATTTCTATAGAAATGAACGCAATATTAATCCTAAAGATGAAAAGGCATTGCAGCAAATGCTGATTTTTGGGATGTTATGTAATCATTCAGATTTAGTCATTAAGGATGATGATTATATTCTTGACGGAGACCCAACCGAAGGGGCACTGTTGGTAAGTGCAATGAAAGCAGGTTTTGATCGTCCCAAATTATTAGATGAGTTTACGATCATAAATGAATTCCCGTTTGACTCAACCAGAAAAATGATGAGTATTCACGTTAAAGACAAGCAGGGACGGCATTTTATAGTCACAAAAGGGGCACCGGACGTTATTTTAGATATTAGTGAATCCGTTCTTTGGGACGAGAGAACACAATTTTTAAATAAAGAGACACAAGTGAAGGTTCAGGAGGCAATAAATGGACTCGCATCACAGGCACTTCGAACGATCGCGATTGCCTTTAAACCAATACAGGCTAATACGATTATTTTAAGTGAACGAGAAGCTGAGAAAAATTTAACGCTTATTGGTATTCAAGGAATGATTGACCCGCCGAGACCTGAAGTGAAAAAGGCTGTAAAGGAATGTAAAGAAGCAGGTATTAAAACTGTCATGATTACGGGTGACCATGTCATCACTGCAAAAGCGATTGCCTCCCAACTTGGAATTATAACGAATAACAGCAAGGTCATTGATGGGAATGCATTATCTGAAATGACAGTCGAAGAACTTGAAGAAATAGTCGATGATGTTTCAGTTTTTGCTAGGGTTTCACCAGAGCATAAACTGAAAATTGTCAAAGCATTACAAAATCGCGGACATATTGTCGCCATGACGGGTGATGGTGTGAACGATGCGCCAGCTATTAAAGCCGCTGATATTGGAGTCGCTATGGGGATTACCGGGACAGATGTCGCCAAAGAAGCTTCCTCTCTTATCTTGTTGGACGATAACTTTGCCACGATTAAGGCTGCGATAGTAGAAGGCAGAAATATCTATGAAAATATTCGTAAATTTGTTCGATACTTGTTGGCTTCTAATGTTGGTGAAATTTTGGTCATGTTGTTTGCGATGATTTTAGCGCTGCCTCTGCCGCTTATTCCTATCCAAATCCTCTGGGTGAATTTGGTTACTGATGGGTTGCCGGCTATGGCACTAGGGCTTGATCGACCTGAAGAAAATGTAATGAAACGTAAACCCCGCAGTCCAAATGAAGGTGTTTTCTCGCGAGGTCTGGGCTGGAAGGTTGTGTCACGTGGCTTCCTAATAGGGCTGGTAACATTACTATCCTTTATGATTGTTTACAATAACGATCCTTCCAAGTTGCAATATGCACAAACTGTTGCCTTTGCAACACTTGTCATGGCTCAGCTGATTCATGTTTTTGATTGCCGCAGTGAGAAATCAGTGCTCTCGAGAAATCCTTTCGGAAATCAGTACCTTGTTTGGGCCGTTTTATCTTCACTTGCATTGATGTTTGTCGTTATTTATTACCCGCCATTACAGCCTATTTTTCACACACTGCCGGTAGCAGCTAAGGATTGGCTGTTGATTGTTGGTTTATCATCGATACCAACTTTTTTACTAGCCGGGTCATTTTTGTTAAGAAAAACAAAATAAAGTGTGTTATAATCCAAAAGGTAATAGATTCCACTCTATTACCTTTTGTCTTTTTTGAAAAATATAGCTAGCCGATCAATTTTTCAGAAGATTGGATGTGCACAAAAATGGTTATAAGTATGACAGGCTTTGGAAGAGCTAAAACAGAATCAGATTGCTTCTCTGTCAATGTGGAAGTAAAAACAGTGAACCACCGTTTCTGTGAAATGAATATCCGCATGCCAAGGCAGCTTTTAAAAATAGAAGATAGAATGAAAAAGAAACTTAATCAGTATATCCGCCGTGGAAGGGTAGAAGTTTATGTTAGCTTAGAGGGTGAAGGTGTCGTAACCCGCAAAGTCATCGTGGATTGGAAACTGCTAGATGAGTATTATCAATTTATCAAACAGGCTCGTGAAAAATATGATGTTGAAGGAACGTTAACACTTCAGAATTTGCTAAGTAGAAGTGAACTTTTACATATTGAAGAAAGTGAAGCTGGCAATGAAGAACTTGATAATCTAGTTCTGGCTGCAACAGAAGAAGCTGCCAAGTTTTTAACACAAATGCGGATGGCAGAAGGTGAAGAATTAAAAAAGGATTTGCTCGCCATTTTATCTCAATTAGAATCACATGTTTTTGAACTCCAGAAATTTGCTCCACTAGTTGTTCAATCCTTTAAAGAGCGTTTAACAAAAAGAATGGAAGAGTTTGTTAATGGGCAATTGGACGAAACGAGAATCTTGACGGAAGTCGCCGTTTTTGCTGATAAAGCAGATATAAATGAAGAAGTCACACGATTAAAAAGCCATTTTCAACAATTCTTGCAAACCCTTGAGAGCATGGAACCAATTGGAAGGAAATTGGATTTTATCGTCCAGGAAATGAATAGAGAAGCAAATACCATTGGTTCAAAAGCAAACGATTCAAACATTGCTAAAAAGGTTGTAGATATTAAAAGTCTACTTGAGAAGCTAAAAGAACAGGTTCAAAATATCGAGTGAACCTTGTTTAGAAACTGTTTGAGACGGTCAAAATATATTATTAATGATTGGATGAGTACCATGTCGATAAAATTAATTAATATTGGATTTGGAAATATCGTTTCTGCCAATCGAATTATTTCAATTGTCAGCCCTGAATCTGCTCCAATAAAAAGAATTATTCAAGATGCCCGGGACCGGGGAGCATTAATTGATGCCACATACGGTAGGCGGACACGAGCGGTGATTGTTATGGATAGTGATCATGTTATTCTATCAGCTGTACAACCTGAAACGGTAGCGCACCGCTTAGCTGATCGTGATGAAATAATTGATGAAGGGTAGGATTTATGAAATGCAGGAAAAAGGATTGCTGATTGTACTTTCTGGGCCCTCCGGGGTTGGAAAAGGAACGGTTCGGAAAGAAATTTTTTCCCATCCGGATACAGCTTTTGAATACTCCATTTCAATGACAACCCGCTCACCTCGAGATGGGGAGATTGATGGAGTGGATTACTTTTTTAAGTCAAGAGAAGAGTTTGAACAATTAATTGAACAGGGCAAACTGTTAGAGTATGCCGAATTTGTCGGGAATTATTATGGTACCCCTGTTGACTATGTTCGTTCCACTCTGGATGCTGGAAAAGACGTCTTCTTAGAGATTGAAGTAAAGGGTGCCCGTCAGGTACGAGAAAAGTTCCCTGAAGGTTTATTTATTTTCCTTATGCCGCCAAGTTTATCTGAACTAAAGAACCGGATTGTAACAAGAGGAACGGAAACAGATGACATCATACAAAACCGCCTGCTTTCAGCTCGCGAAGAAATTGAAATGATGGAATTATATGATTATGTTGTTGAAAATGATCAAGTGGAGCGCGCCTGTGAACGCGTGAAATCCATTGTTACTGCGGAGCATTGCCGCAGAGAACGTGTTGAACACCGCTATAAAAAATTGCTGGAGGTTGAATTATAATGTTATATCCTTCTATTGATTCGCTGCTTGAGAAAATTGATTCGAAATACTCGCTTGTTTCCGTAGCTGCGAAACGCGCTCGCGTGATGTCCCAGGTAAGAGATGAAAGATTGCCAAAATACGTTTCCCATAAACATGTTGGAAAAGCACTAGAGGAAATATACAGCGGTGAACTAACCTACCGAATTTCTAATAAAGCAGACACATCTGCTGAGTAGTCTTAAATAGTTATTGATTGACAGTAAATTTCTGAGAGAAGGCCTGACAAAAGGGGAAATCCTTACATGTCAGCCTTTTTTATTTTGGTTATCCTCGTTTTGTAGAATTTGTCGAATTACGAGTGGAAAAAGGTGAAAAATTGCATTTATTCTAGCATAATAAAGAAAGAGTGAAATGAACGAGAAGCGGGGGAATCCAATAATGGTACAGGATAAAAAAATATTATTATGTGTTACAGGCGGAATCGCCGTATATAAGGCAGCGGCACTAACAAGTAAGCTTGTTCAGGCTGGTGCTCATGTAAAAGTCATTTTAAGTGAATCTGCACAGAAATTTGTTACCCCATTAACTTTTCAGGCGTTATCCCGTAATGAAGTATATGTTGATACCTTTGACGAAAAAAATCCGCGTGTCATTGCCCATATTGATTTAGCTGATTGGGCGGATTTAATCCTTGTTGCTCCTGCTACAGCAAATACGATGGGAAAAATAGCTGGTGGAATAGCCGATAATATGATAACAACGGTCCTGCTTGCAGCAACCTCACCAGTCTGGATTGCCCCTGCGATGAATGTGCATATGTACGACCATCCTGCTGTGAAAAAGAACCTCTCAATATTGGCTGAGTACGGATATCAATTTATTGAACCAAGTGAAGGTTATCTTGCCTGTGGATATGTAGGAAAGGGCCGTTTGGAAGAGCCGGAAAAAATCGTCCAGCTCGTACAACAATTCTTTACCGATCAATTCCAACAAACCTTAAGAGGAAAAACAGTTGTGGTTACAGCGGGGCCAACACGGGAAAAGATTGATCCTGTTCGTTTTATTTCCAATCATTCAACAGGGAAAATGGGTTATGCCCTTGCAGTTGAGGCAAAAAAACAAGGTGCCCATGTTGTATTAGTTTCGGGACCGGTTGGGTTGCCGGCCCCATTAGGTATGGAAGTGGTGAAGGTCGAGAGCGCTGAAGAAATGTTCAATGCTGTGTTGAAGTATTATGACTCTGCGGATGTAGTCATTAAAACAGCCGCCGTTGCCGATTACCGTCCAAAAATTACATTTGATCATAAGGTAAAGAAACAAGCCGGTGACTCGAGTATAGAGTTGGAACGAACGAAAGATATCCTCCTTGAGTTGGGTAAGAGAAAGAAGAACCAAGTGCTTGTAGGCTTTGCAGCTGAAACGGAAAATGTTGAAGAATATGCAAGGAAAAAATTAAATGCGAAAAATGCGGATATGATCGTTGCAAACAATGTGAAAGAGGAAGGGGCAGGGTTTGGGACAGATACAAATATTGTCACACTTTTCAAACGGTCTGGCTCAAATATAGATTTACCGATTATGTCAAAAAGTGATGTAGCAAAAAGGATTATCAAAGAAATTACTTCTTTATTGAAGGATATGGATGAAAATGGAAATAGCTAGTGTGATTGTGGATGTACCGGCAAAACAAACGGATAGAGCGTTCGATTATTTAATTCCAGAGCAGTGGTGGGGAACAATCCAGCCGGGAATGAGGGTAATCGTTCCGTTTGGTCCGAGAAAAATCCAAGGATTTGTCACATCGCTTAAAACACAATCTGAATTTAAAAAATTAAGAGAAATTATCGAGCCCATGGATCTTGAGCCAATCTTAAACAAGGATTTACTTGACCTTGGTGACTGGCTAACTGAGAATACACTTTGTTTTAAAATCTTTGCTTTTCAGGTTATGCTTCCAGCCGCGTTAAAAGCTAAATACGAAAAAAAAGTGAAGATTACTTCAGGGGTGGAGGCTGCTGATTTATCAGAACCCCTTCAAACTCTTTTTGAAAACAATCCAATGATTGACTGGGAAGATGCTTTGAATAATGGAGTGGTTCCCTTATTACAAAAGGAAGCAGCAAAAGGTAAACTTGAAGTCCTTTACATCGTTAAGGAGAAGGTCAAAAAGAAACAGCGTAAGTTTGTCCGCCCACTTGTATCTCTTGCTGAATTGAAAGATGAAGTAGTACGATTTCCAGCAAAAGCTGAAAAGCAAAAACTAGTATTGAGCTATTTTATCAATCATTTCGAACCAGTCGAATTGAGGCAGCTTGTCGCTGAATTAAATACGACATCTTCAACTGTTAAGGCACTTGTAGAAAAGAAACTTCTTACTGAGTATGAAATGGAAGTTTACCGCGATCCGTTTGAACATAGGACCTTTAAACGAACAAAGCCCTTACCATTAACAAATTCCCAACAGACCGTGATTGGGCCGATTCTAAACGCGATTGAATCAATTCGACATGAGGTATTCTTGCTCTATGGTGTAACAGGAAGCGGAAAAACCGAAATTTACCTCCAATCCATTCAAGAAGTTATTGAAAGAGGACAGGAAGCAATAGTGCTTGTACCAGAAATATCGCTCACTCCCCAAATGGTGAATCGTTTTAAAGGGAGATTTGGGGACTTAGTGGCTGTTTTGCACAGCGGTTTGTCAGCTGGAGAAAAATATGATGAGTGGCGGAAGATTCAACGTAAAGAAGTAAAAGTAGCTGTAGGAGCAAGATCAGCGATTTTTGCCCCATTTGAGAACTTAGGAATTATTATTATTGATGAAGAGCACGAAACAAGTTATAAGCAGGAGGATATGCCTCGATATCATGCTAGGGATGTTGCAATTGAAAGAGCTAAAACGTATAACTGTCCAGTTGTGCTCGGAAGCGCTACCCCATCACTCGAGTCGTTTGCCAGGGCTCAAAAGAAGGTGTATCATCTATTATCGCTACCTAACCGGATGAATAATCAAACCCTGCCCTCAGTAGAGATCATTGATATGCGTGAGGAGCTTCGTGACGGAAATCGGTCAATGTTTTCACGTAAGCTTTTTGATATGCTAAAGGACCGAATAGAAAAAAAACAACAATCGGTTTTATTTTTAAATAAACGGGGTCATTCGTCATTTGTAATGTGCCGGGACTGCGGTTATGTGATGAATTGCCCAAACTGCGACATATCGCTTACCTACCACCGAGTAAATGAACAAATGAAATGCCATTATTGCGGGTATGAAAGCCATGTTCCTAAGCAATGCCCGGAGTGTTCCAGTGATTATATTCGGTATTTTGGGACTGGTACTCAAAAGGTAGAGGACGAGCTTGGTAAAATTCTCCCAGAAGCAAGGGTTATTCGGATGGATGTTGATACAACTGGTCGAAAGGGCTCACATGAACGATTATTAACTGACTTTCAGAATGGCAAAGCAGATATTCTCCTCGGGACTCAAATGATTGCAAAAGGGCTGGATTTCCCAAATATCACCCTAGTTGGTGTGCTTTCGGCTGATACGATGCTGCATTTACCTGATTTCCGTGCGTCTGAAAAAACCTTTCAATTATTAACACAGGTAAGCGGAAGAGCGGGACGTCATCAATTGCCGGGGGAGGTCATCATTCAGACCTACACCCCTGAACACTATAGTGTCGAACTTGCGGGAACACAGGATTATGATCTCTTTTACCAAAGAGAAATGATGATTCGAAAAACCCATCATTATCCACCCTTCTATTATCTGTCCCTCATAACAGTCAGTCATGACCAATTGATGACTGTCGTTACAGCGACAGAGAAAATTGTTAATTATGTACGTTCACAGGTTTCAAAGGATGCCGTCGTTTTAGGACCTGCAGCCTCGCCGATTCCTAGGATTAATAATAGATATCGCTATCAATGTCTGATAAAATACAAGCGGGAACCGAACTTGACAAAAATGTTAAAAACCATCTTGGATCAACACCAGAAAGATACTAAAAGCGGCTTATTGGTTTCAATAGATGTAAATCCATTTATATTAATGTAAGTTAGCCAAAGGTAACCTGGTCATCAAAGGTTATTATTTCGCATTTTTGGTGAAAATGTAAGCAATTAATAAATTTAAAACGCCTATATAAGAATGGAATTATTGGGGGAAATAATTTGCCTATACTCAAAGTAATAAATTACCCTGCTGAGATACTTGAGCAGACTTGCAAGCCAGTGATTAAGTTTGATAAAAAGCTTGCAAAAATACTTGATAATATGTATGACACGATGATTGAATATGATGGGGTGGGACTAGCTGCTCCTCAAATTGGATTGGACGCACGCATCGCAATTGTTGATATCGATGATGAATTAGGGACAATCGAAATGATTAACCCAGAAATATTAGAAACATCCGGTGAACAAACTGGACCAGAAGGTTGTTTAAGTTTCCCTGGATTATTCGGTGAAGTGACAAGGCCCAATTTTGTTAAAATTGAAGCATTTGACCGTAAAGGCAGAAAATACACATTAGAAGCAGAAGAATTCCTAGCAAGGGCGATTCAACATGAAATCGATCATCTGGACGGGATTTTATTTACATCTAAAGTGACGAGATATCTCGAGGAAGATGAGTTAAAAGGAGTAGAAGTTGAATGACGAAAATTGTTTTTATGGGTACTCCAGATTTTTCTGTGCCAATCTTACAACAACTGATTAAAGATGGGTATGATGTCATTGGAGTAGTTACACAACCAGATCGACCGGTGGGAAGAAAAAAGATTTTAACACCTCCCCCGGTTAAGGTAGAAGCCTTGAAACATTCTATTCCTGTCTTTCAACCAGAAAAAATCCGTCAAGAAGAAGAACTTGAAAAAATCCTTTCCTTGAATCCAGATTTAATTGTTACTGCTGCGTTTGGGCAAATCCTACCCAATAAGCTGTTAGAAGCGCCTAAATACGGTTGTATAAATGTTCATGCATCCCTGCTCCCAGAACTTCGTGGTGGTGCTCCTATTCATTATGCCATTATGCAAGGAAAACAAAAAACAGGTGTTACCATCATGTATATGGTTGAAAAATTAGATGCTGGGGATATTTTAACAAGTATTGAAGTCCCAATTGCTGAAGAGGACAATGTTGGTACATTGCACATTAAATTAAGTACAGCCGGGGCTAAATTGTTGGCAGAAACCTTGCCGCTTCTTTTGGAAGGCCGTCTGACGCCTAAGCCTCAAAACAATGAAGAAGCCACATTTGCTGCCAATATTAAGCGAGAACAAGAAAAAATTCATTGGACAAAATCAGGTGAAGAAATCTTTAATCATATCCGTGCTCTAAATCCATGGCCAGTTGCGTTTACAACCCTGTATGGCCAGGTCTTAAAAATATGGCGGGCAGAAAAGGTATCTGGACAGAATGTGGAAGTACCTGGAACAATTATTAATATAGAATCGGATGGTTTTTCGGTATCAACCGGTAATGAAACGGCAATCAAAATCATTGAACTTCAGCCCTCTGGAAAAACAAAAATGATGAGTGAACAATTTTTACGAGGTTCAAAAATTTCAATAGGCACCAAGCTGGGAGAATAAAATGACATCAACAATAAATAATGTACGGGCAATCGCAATGGATAGTTTAGTTGCTATTGAGAAAAACCAATCTTACAGCAATTTACTTCTTAATAATACAATTGAAAAACACGAATTGTCTCCTAAGGACGTCGGACTGCTAACGGAATTGACGTATGGAACCTTACAAAGAAGAATGGCACTTGACTATTATTTAGAGCCTTTTGTCAAAGATAATAAAAAGTTAGCCAATTGGGTTCATCATTTACTTAGACTAACGCTTTATCAAATGATTTATCTCGACCGAATTCCGGACAGAGCAGCGATCTACGAAGCAGTAGAAATTGCCAAAAGTCGTGGTCATAAGGGGATAGCAAGTTTGGTAAATGGAGTATTGCGGAGTATTCAAAGAGAAGGGCTCCCATCCATGGAGGAAATCACGGACCCAAACAAAAGACTATCACTTGAAACTAGCCACCCAGAATGGCTAATTACCCGATGGGTAAACCAATTTGGCTATGAAAAAACAAAAGAAATGTGTGAAGTAAACCTAACAGCACCATTGCAAACAGCTAGAGTTAATCTCACGAAAATTTCAAGAGATGAATGTGTTGCGATCTTAGAAGAAGATGGTTTTCAAATCGAGAAAAGTCCAATTATTCCTGAGGCGATCAGATCGTTAAAGGGGAATTTAGCGTCTACTATTGCTTTTAAATATGGAATGTTTACTATTCAAGATGAAAGCTCAATGCTCGCCGCCTATGCATTAGGAGCAAAGCAAAACGAATTTATCCTTGATGCTTGTGCAGCACCAGGTGGTAAAAGTACACATATCGCTGAAAAAATGGATAATACGGGAGAAGTTATATCGGTTGATCTCCATCAGCACAAAGTCAGATTAATCAATGATAATGCCAAGCGACTAGGGTTAGAAAATATAAAAACAAGCGTTTCTGATTCCAGACAAATACAGGAAAAATTCAACAAAGAATCATTTGATCGTATCCTTCTGGATGCTCCGTGCTCTGGTCTTGGAGTAATGAGGAGAAAGCCTGATATGAAATACACAAAAACAGAGAAGGATATTGAGAGGTTAAGTACGATCCAGCAAGACTTATTAATGTCCGTATCCCCTTTATTGAAAAAGGATGGCATCCTTGTCTATAGTACTTGTACAGTAGATAAAGAGGAAAATGAATACACGGTTAAGACATTCCTAGAGAATAACCCTGAATTCGAAGGAGATTTATCATTTAAAAACAGGATGCCTGAAGCTATCCAACCATTGATTACAGGTTTTGATGTACAGATATTCCCACAAGATCTTGGGTCAGATGGGTTCTATATTGCAGTTTTAAGGAAGAAGGTGTAACAGTTGGAACAATTAAATACAACTGAGACAAACACAGCTAAGGAAATTAAGAAGAAATCAATTTATTCATTGCAGCTTAACGAATTAAAGAATTGGCTGACTGAAAATGCTGAAAAGGCATTCCGTGCCGAACAAATCTATGAATGGCTTTATAAAAAACGAATTACATCATTTGAGGATATGAGTAATGTATCAAAGGGCTTAAGAGATAAGCTTGCTAGCCATTTTGAATTAACAACATTAAATACGGCGATTCAACAAACATCATCTGATGGAACCATAAAATTCCTTTTTGAACTTCAAGATGGGTACTCCATTGAAACGGTGCTAATGCGTCATGATTATGGAAACTCCGTTTGTGTTACGACACAGGTAGGCTGCCGAATAGGGTGTACTTTTTGTGCCTCAACATTAGGCGGCTTAAAAAGACACTTAGAGGCAGGAGAGATTGTCGCACAAGTTGTAAAAGTTCAGCAAACACTTGATGAAACAGATGAGCGTGTAAATTCAGTTGTTATCATGGGAATTGGTGAGCCATTTGATAATTATGATAATATGTTATCATTTTTAAAAATAATCAATCATGAAAAGGCTCTTAATATCGGAGCACGCCATATAACCGTATCAACAAGTGGTATCGTTCCGAAAATTTATCAATTTGCAGATGAAAATACACAAATTAATTTTGCTATTTCTCTCCACGCTCCCAATACCGAATTACGTTCAAGGCTAATGCCTATTAATAAGGCTTATAAACTAGATGACTTAATGGAAGCAGTAAGGTATTATATCGATAAGACAGGTCGTAGAATAAGCTTTGAATATGGTCTTTTTGGCGGTGTAAACGATTCAGTCGAGCATGCTGAAGAGTTAGCTATATTATTAAAAGGATTAAAATGTCATGTGAATCTAATTCCTGTAAACTATGTTCCTGAAAGAGATTATGTACGGACTCCACGAGACAAAATTTTTGCTTTTGAAAAAACATTGAAAAACCGAGGTATTAATGTAACCATTCGCAGGGAGCAAGGTTCAGATATCGCTGCAGCATGCGGGCAACTTCGTGCAAAGGAGCGGAAAGAGGAGACGAGGTGACAAAAGTGAAGGCTGTTTTTAAAACGGACCAGGGTAGAGTTCGCCAGAATAATGAGGATAGTGGTGGTACTTTTGTTAATCGGGATGGACACCGTCTTGCCATCGTAGCAGATGGCATGGGCGGTCACCTTGCCGGTGATGTTGCTAGTAGCATGAGCGTTACGCATCTTCAAGAAATGTGGGAGAAATCTGAAGGAATTCAAACAGCAGATCAAGCCGAAGCATGGCTGAAAACCCATGTTCTCCAGGTTAATCAATTATTGTTTGACCATTCAAGAAGTCACGTGGAATGCGAAGGTATGGGTACTACTATAGAGGCAGTGATTGCTTCTGAAAATTTTACAACGATTGCACATGTGGGGGATAGTCGTTGTTATATCTTAAATGATACTGGCTTCCAGCAGCTAACTGAGGACCATACACTTGTGAATGAGTTAGTCCGAACTGGACAAATCACTAAAGAGGATGCAGAACATCATCCCAGGAAAAATTGGATATTAAGAGCGTTAGGAACAGAACAGGATGTAAAAATCGATATAAAAACGATAATGTTCGAAGAAGGAGATTTTCTCCTTTTATGCTCTGATGGGTTGTCAAATAAAGTCAACGAACAGGAAATGGTAAGTATTCTTCAAAATGAAGAATCACTTGAACAAAAGGCTTCCACATTAATTAATATTGCAAATGATAACGGTGGAGAAGACAATATTACCCTGATCATATTAAAATATGCTAATGATTTTGAATTGGGTGATGAGCAGTGATTATTGGGAAAAGAATAAGCGGCCGCTATAAAATTCTTAAAATGATAGGCGGAGGCGGAATGGCCAATGTCTATTTAGCACATGATATGATACTGGACAGAGAAGTTGCCGTGAAAATGCTCCGCCTTGATTTTGCCAATGATGAAGAATTTATTCGACGCTTTCATAGAGAAGCACAATCTGCCACAAGTCTTACCCATCCCAATATCGTTAGTATTTATGATGTGGGTGAAGAGGATTCTCTTTACTATATTGTTATGGAATATGTGAATGGGCAAACATTAAAGCAATACATAAACCAGCATTCGTCACTCCGTGTAGAAAAAGCATTAGACATAATGATGCAATTAACATCTGCAATTTCCCATGCCCATCAAAATCATATTATTCATCGTGATATAAAGCCGCATAACATTCTAATTGATCCTAATGGCAGTGTGAAAATTACTGATTTTGGGATAGCCATGGCCTTAAGTGCGACAAGCATTACCCAAACAAATTCTGTGTTGGGTTCTGTCCACTATTTATCACCGGAACAAGCTCGTGGGGGAATGGCTAATCGGAAATCAGATATTTATTCACTTGGGATTGTCATGTTCGAAATTTTAACAGGCAGGCTACCATTCTCAGGGGAATCAGCCGTTTCGATTGCATTGAAACATCTACAGTCAGAAACACCTTCTGTTAGAAGGTGGAATTCAACTATACCGCAAAGTGTAGAGAATATAGTCCTAAAAGCAACGGCAAAGGATCCATTCCATCGTTATAACAGTGTCGATGAAATGGAGGAGGATTTAAGGACGGCACTAAATCCAGAAAGAATGGATGAACCGAAGTTTATTATTCCAATTGATGATGAGGCAACAAAAGCCATTCCAATCATAACAGATGACCGTCCACATAAAAACCTTGATGAAACATTAGTGCATAGTAATGATAAAATATTGCCGGTCAAAAAGGTTACACCTAATAAGGAGAAAACTAGTAAGAAAAAGCGGAAAAAATGGCCGATGATCTTAATTTCGACTTTCCTTATACTTTCCATTCTCGGACTATTAACAGTTACATTTTTACCTGATTTATTGTCTGCTAAGGACGTTAAAATACCTGACGTAAGTGGGATGGATGTTGATGATGCGATTTCTGAGCTTCAGCTCAGCGGAATAGTGGTTGACAAACAGGTTGAAATTCCTGATGATCTGGTGGCTGAAGGAAAGGTTATCAAAACCGACCCCGAAATTGGCAGTACAGTCAAGGAGAACGCAAAAGTTAATTTATATATAAGTACTGGTAAAGAAAAAATTGAGCTATCTAATTATGTTGGCCGGATATATGATGATATTTTCCGTTTATTAGAAGACAGGGGTTTTAAAGATATTTTGAAAACTGAGAAATACGATGAGAGTGAACCAGGAACCATTATTAGCCAAAACCCTTCAGGAGGTGAAGAAATTATTCCTGAAGATACTGTATTAGAATTTGAAGTCAGTAAAGGACCTGAAATAATCGTCCTAAGGGACCTAACCGAATACAATTTAAAAGGGGCCGAGGATTATGCCTTATTAGTAGGGCTGACTTTAAATGTCTCAGAAGAAAAATATGATGAAAAAATTCCTGCTGGCATGGTAATTTCACAAACACCAAAGGCTGGAACAGAACTGAAAAAAGGCGATAAGGTATCAGTCATTATTTCAAAAGGAAAAGAAGAAAAACCGCCCAAAACGGTAGTTAAAGATATAACAATTGATTATGAACCGACTGTCCCAGTGCCAGTGCCAGGAGATCCTGTTCAAAAACAAGAGGTTTTAATCTACATCGAAGATATGAATCATAGTATGACGGAACCTGCCGAATCATTTTTTATAACTGAAACGACAAAAAAACAAATAGAACTTACTATTCCATATGGCGGAAAAGCGGGCTATAAGATTATTCGTGACAGCAAGGTGATAGCAGAGGACGTAATTAACTATCCAGAAACAGAGTAATTAATATTACTATGCTCTTTTATCCAATCAGTTAACAGAATTTTGAATGATATGTTGATGTTGCGAAATGAATAACAAGGAGTGCGGCTATGCCTGAAGGGAAAATTGTTAAAGCATTAAGCGGTTTCTATTATGTTCTTGATGATGACAAGTTGATCCAATGCCGTGGTAGAGGGGTATTTAGAAAGAATAAAATTACCCCCCTCGTTGGAGACGAAGTTGTTTTTCAAGCAGAAAATGACTTGGAAGGCTACATTATGGAAGTGAAGACACGGAAGAACGAATTGATTCGTCCCCCCATAGCGAATGTAGATCAAGGGATCCTTGTGTTTTCGGCTGTTGAACCAGATTTCAGTACTGTTCTTTTAGATCGTTTCCTTGTGCTAGTTGAATTTAATCGGATTGAACCGCTTATTTGTATCACTAAAATGGACCTCACAAACGAAGAGCAGCAAAAGAAGATTAAGATTTATGCAGAGCAGTATTCGTCTGCAGGGTATAAAGTAATCCTAACTTCTTCCGAAACCGAAGCAGGGGTTGAACTGTTAAGTCCACACATTGATAATAAAATATCTGTTTTTGCTGGTCAGTCAGGTGTAGGAAAATCATCTTTGCTAAATGTCCTTAGACCTGATCTTGATTTGAAAACAAATGATATTTCGTCGCATCTTGGCCGTGGAAAACACACGACTAGACATGTGGAGTTAATAAAGATTGGAAATGGATTAATAGCTGATACACCAGGCTTCAGTTCATTAGAATTTACCAATATTGAAGCCGAAGATTTGACTTCATGTTTTCCTGAAATGCAAAGAGCAAGTGAGAATTGTAAATTCCGAGGATGCTTGCATGGGACCGAACCGAAATGCGGTGTGAAACATGCAGTTGAATCAGGTGAAATCCCTAAGTACCGATATGAACATTATCTGGATTTCCTACAGGAGATAAAAGATAGAAAGCCGAGGTATTAAAGATGGTAAAAATAGCACCTTCGATTCTTTCCGCCGATTTTTCGAAATTAGGTGAAGAGATTATTGCTGTTGAAAAAGGTGGAGCAGACTATATTCATGTCGATGTCATGGATGGTCACTTTGTACCAAATATTACGATTGGTCCGCTCATTGTTGAGGCCATTCGTCCGATTACGAAGCTGCCACTTGATGTACACCTAATGATTGAAAACCCTGATCAATATATTGAGGAATTTGCCAAAGCTGGAGCCGATTTTATTACCGTACATGTGGAAGCATGTCGTCATCTTCACCGCACAGTCCAAAATATTAAATCCTTTGGTATCAAGGCGGGTGTTGTTTTAAACCCAGCAACCCCCGTGGAATCCATTCAGCACATAATTGGAGACATTGATATGGTATTATTAATGTCGGTTAATCCAGGGTTCGGTGGGCAAAAATTCATACCAGAGGTACTTCCGAAAATAAGAAAAGTTAAAGAAATGGCAGAACAAAAAGGCTTAGACATTGAGATTGAAATTGACGGCGGTGTTAATTCAGAAACGGCAAAGCTATGCATGGAAGCCGGCGCAAATGTACTTGTTGCAGGTTCGGCTATTTATAATGAAGAAGATTATGCCAAGGCAATTTCGCAAATAAGAGGTTAATGATAAGAGCCAGCTTTAGCGCTGGCTTTTTGCATATGGAAAAGGAGTTAGTTTTATGATTATTAATATTCTAGCCGGAGGACCTGAAAGCCTATTACCTGATTTAACAGAGTATCTAGAGAAAGATGCAATTTGGGTCGGAGTTGACCGAGGTGTCTATCATTTGTTAAAAAGAAATATAACTCCGGTCATTGCCTTTGGGGATTTCGATTCAGTATCATCTGAGGAATTAATGTTTATTGAAGAACGTGTAGTAGAATTGAAGAAGTATATGCCGGAAAAAGATGAAACAGACATGGAGTTAGCCCTCAATTGGGCACTTGATCAGAATCCAAGTATGATCCGTATGTTCGGTGCAACTGGGGGGAGACTTGATCATTTATTTGCCAATGTGCACTTATTGCTGAATCAGTTCAAAACCAAAAAATCGGCTGATATCTGCTTGATTGACCGCTATAACATCATTTTTATTAAAGAACCTGGGCGCTATACAATTGAAAAAATAAACAAAAAAAAATATATTTCCTTTGTTCCTTTAACACTGAATGTCCGCAATCTCACCTTAGAAGGCTTTAAATTCCCTTTGGAAAATCGTCATATTTCAATAGGCTCAACACTATGTATTAGTAATGAACTTATTAGTGAATATGGTACTTTTTCATTTTCTGAAGGCATATTAATAGTGATAAGAAGTCACGATTAATATGCAAAACAATTTGGTACTGATTTCGTTCGTTTGAATAAAATGGTAGGGCGTTCGAAAAAAGTTGAGTTGAATAAGCTGGGGAGATTTGTGAGGAGGGACAGTATGAAATTCTATACGATTAAACTGCCGAGATTTTTAGGCGGACTTGTCCGTGCGATGATAGGGGCGTTTAAAAAGAACGAATAGCATGGGTTTTTATCTAGATATTCTTTTCATTAACGAATGGCACCCGTTTAATTTGGGTGCTTTTTATTTGGTTACAAGGGTTGTAGAGTAATTGTACTTTTTGTATATAAAGAAAAGACATCCTCAACGGATGCCTTTTCCATATTAAACGCGTTCTACTTTACCTGATTTTAACGCTCTTGCAGAAACCCAAACACGTTTAGGCTTTCCATCAACAAGAATACGTACTTTTTGTAGGTTAGCACCCCATGTACGCTTATTTGCGTTCATAGCGTGAGAACGTGCGTTACCAGTTGTTGTTTTCTTTCCAGTTACAACACATTGACGTGGCATAATGATTTCCCTCCTTAACTACCAAAAGCTTTATACAGCTATCTTTAAGATCCTCATCTGAAAAAAGAAAATTGATTGAACAAATTTTCTAGACTTGAGATACCTTAATAATTTATCATACAACTTATTTGATTGCAATAGTTACCTTTCAAGAAAAAAGCCTTGACATCCCTATTAATTAAATGCACTTATATTAAACAGGCAGGAATAACTTTCAATATTGCATTGACTATAGTAAAATGACTGTAGTCAAGGAGCAATTTTTTCAAGAGGGGGAACGATTCATGTCCATTGAATTAAAAACAAAGTTCGGACAAATTGATATTTCAAACGAAGTAATCGCGACCATCGCTGGAGGAGCGGCAATCGAATGCTATGGTATTGTCGGTATGGCCTCAAAGAATCAAATTAAAGACGGAATTACGGAAATACTACGAAGAGAAAATTTCACTCGCGGCGTGATCGTCCGCCAAGAAAATGAAGCATTACATATTGATATGTACATTATTGTTAGCTATGGAACGAAAATTTCCGAAATTGCCCACAACGTGCAATCAAAGGTTAAATACACCCTCGATAAGACTGTTGGACTTGCCGTTGACTCGGTAAATATTTACGTTCAGGGAGTTCGAGTGACGAACCCTTAAGTTTGTATAATGAACCTCAAGTAGAGGAGGAAAGTTTGTGTCAATAACAGCTTTAGATGGAAAACGTTTTGCCGAGATGGTGATTCAAGGTGCAAATCATTTGGCTGCAAATGCAAAAATGGTTGATGCACTAAACGTTTTTCCCGTGCCCGATGGTGATACTGGAACAAACATGAATTTATCAATGACATCAGGGGCGAAAGAAGTAAAAAATAATGTTCAAGAACATATTGGTAAAGTTGGAGTAGCCCTTTCTAAAGGATTGCTGATGGGGGCTCGCGGAAATTCAGGAGTGATCCTTTCACAGTTGTTCCGTGGTTTTTCTAAGGCAGTAGAAATGAAAGCGCAAATTTCAGGGAATGATTTTGCCCATGCCCTCGATGCTGGAGTAGAAACTGCGTATAAAGCAGTAATGAAGCCTGTTGAAGGAACCATTTTAACTGTAGCAAAGGATTCAGCTAAAAAGGGCGTACAAGCTGCCCAGAATTCAAATGATATTATTGTTATTATGGAAGAAGTTTTACAAGAAGCAAAAGCTTCATTAAAGCGCACTCCTGATCTACTTCCAGTGTTAAAGGAAGTCGGTGTTGTCGATAGTGGCGGACAAGGTCTAGTGTTTGTTTACGAAGGATTTCTTGCGGTATTAAGAGGCGAAAAACTTCCCGATACCCCTTCTGCATCTCTTTCTATGGATGAATTGGTTAATACTGAACACCACAAAAATGTCCAAGGACATATTAACACGGCAGATATTGAATTTGGATACTGCACCGAATTTATGGTTCGCTTTGAACAGGAAAAGACCGCCAAGCATCCTTTCAGTGAAGGGGTTTTCCGAAATGACCTCAGCAAATTAGGTGATTCTTTATTAGTCATAGCGGATGAAGACGTTGTAAAAGTCCATATACATTCCGAACAACCTGGCGAAGTATTAAGCTACGGACAAAAGTACGGAAATTTAATAAATATGAAGATTGAAAACATGCGTCAACAGCATACCAATATAGTTGGTGAAACACATATTGCACCCGGTGCTGTACAACAGAAGCCTCCAAAAGAGCCGCAAGAATACGGAATTGTAGCGGTTTCCATGGGAGCAGGAATTGCAGATTTATTTAGAAGTATTGGCGCCCATGCCGTAATAGAAGGCGGGCAAACGATGAATCCAAGTACGGAGGATATCGTGAAAGCTGTTAAGGAAGTTAATGCTAAAAAGGTATTTATTTTACCTAATAATAAAAACATTATTATGGCAGCCCAGCAGGCAGCCGATGTGGCAGAAGAAGATATTTATGTCATACCATCCAAAACTGTCCCGCAAGGACTTTCGGCCCTTTTAGCATTTAATCCGTCAGCGGAACTTCACGCCAATGAGTCTGCAATGAATGATGCCCTAAAACACGTAAAGACTGGTCAAATAACCTTCGCTGTACGAGATACCCAGATTGATGGTTTAGAAATCGAGAAAGATGATTTTATGGGTATTGCTGAGGGGAAAATTGTGGTAAAGAACAAGAACAAAGGAAAAGTAGCTGAAGAATTACTTTCACAAATGCTCGCAGACGATTCAGAAATCTTGACCATCATTTATGGGGAAGACGTTAGCGAAGAAGAAGTAAATCAGCTGACACAGTTTGTGGAAGAGACTTATGAAGATGTAGAAGTAGAAATCCATAACGGCGGGCAGCCGTTGTATTCATTTATCTTTTCAATTGAATAATGAACCGCTAAAATAGAAGGGGAGTTCCCTTCTTTTTTTTGTAAAAAAGAAGTTAGAAAGAGTAAATTTTAAAAAAATCAATAGATATGGCTTAGTGGGGGAGTCGGGTAATAGTGAATCCACATCTTAATCAAAAAATTACTGTCATTAAGGGAATTGGTGAAGAGACTGCTGAGATTTTTTCAGAAATGAAAATCTTTACGATACAAGATTTATTGGAATATTTTCCTTATCGCTATGAAGATTACCGCCTTCGTGAAATAACAGAGGTACAGCATGATGAGAAAGTAACAGTGGAAGGGAAGGTTCATAGCGAGCCTTCTCTTGTCTATTATGGAAGGAAGAAATCCAAACTAATGATCCGACTTTTCGTTGGTTCTCATTTAATCAAAGTCGTCTTTTTTAACCAACCCTATTTGAAAAATAAAATCATTATTAATGAAACGATAACGGTCACAGGAAAATGGGATGCCCATCGGCAAACGATCACTGCAAATGAAATGCAGTCAGGCACAAACGCCAAGACAAAGGATTTTGAGCCTGTGTACTCATTAAGAGGGAAATTAACAACGAAGGGAATACGAAAATTTATCAGCATTGCTTTCCAGCAATATGGACATTTTATTGAAGAAACACTGCCAGCAGCATCCTTAAAAAAGTATCGCCTTCTTGATAGACAGGGGGCGATTGAAGCAATGCACTTTCCGAGCAGCCAAGAGGATGTGAAACAGGCACGAAGGCGCATTGTTTATGAAGAATTTCTTATGTTTCAACTAAAAATGCAGGCCTTAAGGAAATTTGAACGGGAACATTCCCCAGGAATTTGCCAAAACTATAACGTTACTCAGGTAGAGGGTTTTATCAATAGTCTTCCATTTC
The DNA here is from genome assembly GCF_018613065.1 of Bacillus sp. ISL-7. The sequence continues at coordinate 95,235 of NZ_JAGGQW010000034.1, forward strand.
CGTTAACAAATGCTCAAACACGGGTTGTCAATGAATTGTTGGCGGAACTAAAATCACCCCTACGCATGAATCGATTGTTGCAAGGGGATGTTGGTTCGGGGAAAACTGTAGTGGCTGCAATTGGTTTATATGCCAGTGTAACAGCAGGTTACCAAGGTGCTCTAATGGTACCAACAGAAATTTTAGCAGAGCAACATGCGCAAAGCTTAAAAAGCATGCTAGAACCATTTGATGTCAGATGCGAGCTTTTAACGAGTTCTATTAAGGGTAAACGGAGAAAGGAAATCCTTCATGAACTGGCAGAAGGAAATGTTGATCTATTAATTGGTACGCACGCTCTCATACAGGATGAGGTCACATTCAAAAGACTCGGTTTTGTCATTACCGATGAACAGCATCGCTTTGGGGTCGAGCAGCGAAGAGTGCTCAGGGAAAAAGGCGAGAATCCTGACGTTCTTTTTATGACTGCGACACCGATTCCACGAACACTTGCAATCACTGTGTTTGGTGAAATGGATGTTTCTATTATTGACGAGATGCCAGCTGGCCGAAAATCAATTGAAACTTACTGGGCAAAGCCGGAAATGCTTGAGCGTGTACTTGCCTTTGTTGAAAAAGAATTACAAAAAGGACACCAAGCCTATGTAATTTGCCCGCTTATTGAAGAATCAGAAAAGCTTGATGTCCAAAACGCAATCGATGTATTTAATACTTTAAGCCAATACTTTCAAAACCGATATAAAGCAGGCCTTATGCACGGGCGTTTAAGTTCGGAAGAAAAAGACTCCGTAATGAAGTCGTTCAGTACCAACGAAGTACAGGTGCTTGTCTCAACTACAGTTGTTGAGGTTGGTGTTAATGTTCCAAATGCGACCATGATGGTTATTTATGATGCTGAAAGATTTGGCCTGTCTCAGCTTCACCAGCTTCGTGGACGTGTTGGACGTGGCAGCGAACAATCCTACTGTATTTTGCTTGCCAGTCCTAAATCAGAAGTGGGCCAAGAAAGAATGCGGATCATGACAGAAACAAACGATGGATTTGTTCTAAGTGAAAAGGATTTAGAACTCAGAGGTCCTGGCGACTTTTTTGGGAGAAAACAAAGCGGTGTTCCTGAATTTAAGGTTGCAGATATGGTTCATGATTATCGGGCACTAGAAACAGCGAGAAGTGATGCGATAATGCTTATCCAATCAAAAACCTTCTGGACTGCGGAAGAATATCAATTTTTAAGAAAAATGCTTGAAGAATCACGTGTATTAGAAGGGGAAAAGCTTGATTAATAAAGTTTTTTTCCCTTTAAATGAATTCCAGAATAAAAAAAGCAGATGCTATGTATAAAAAACAAACTCTTGCAATCTGCTAATTCAAATTTTATACTACTATTAGTACCTAGTCATAAGATCTCGGACGGTGTAAAAATTCATGAGAAAAAGTAAAAAAGAGCGCCAGCAATTGTTAACCTCGACAATAAAAGATAATCCATTTATTACTGATGAAGATTTAGCTGAAAAATTCCAAGTAAGTGTACAAACAATCCGTCTTGATCGGTTAGAATTATCAATCCCGGAACTACGGGAACGAATTAAGACTGTTGCTGAAAAACGATTTGATGATGAGGTCCGCTCCCTTCCGCTTGAAGAAGTCATTGGTGAAATTATTCATATAGAATTAGATCAAAATGCCATTTCGATTTTTGATGTAAAAAAAGAACATGTGTTTATTCGTAATAACATTGCCCGTGGTCATCATGTATTCGCACAGGCAAATTCCCTAGCAGTAGCTGTCATTAACGATGAATTGGCGTTGACAGCAAAGGCGAATATTCAATTTAAGCGTTTGGTAAAATTAAATGAGCGTGTCATAGCCAAGGCAAGAGTAACAAAAATCGATGGGAACTTAGGCAGAACAAGTGTCGAAGTGACAAGTTTTGTAAATAATGAACTTGTTTTTACCGGAGAATTTGAAATGTACCGTTCGAAAAATCGGTAAAGGATGAGGAAAAAAATGAACCTAGCAATTGATGCAATGGGCGGCGACAATGCTCCAAAGGAAATCGTTTTAGGCGCACTAAAAGCTGTACAAGCATTTTCTGATATACATATTACCCTTGTCGGGGATGAAAATAAAATTAAAGAAACGTTAACTGATCATGAACGGATTTCAGTTATACATACAACCGAAGTGATTCTCGGAACAGATGAGCCTGTAAAAGCAGTTCGCCGCAAAAAGAATGCCTCCATGGTGCTAGCGGCCCAGCAGGTAGCAGATGGATTGGCAGATGCGTGCATCTCTGCAGGAAATACAGGTGCCTTAGTCGCGGCAGGCCTTTTTGTGGTTGGCAGGGTAACTGGGATTCACCGCCCGGCCTTAGCACCAACGCTTCCGACCATTGGCGGCGAAGGCTTCCTTTTACTAGATGTCGGGGCCAATGCTGAGGCCAAACCAGAGCATCTTTTGCAATATGCATTGATGGGTTCCATTTATAGTGCAAAAGTAAGAGGAATTACACAACCAAGAGTGGGTCTATTAAATATTGGCACAGAGGAAAAGAAAGGGAATGAACTTACCAAGCATGCCTTTGAACTATTAAAAACGGCTAATATCAATTTTGTCGGTAATGTGGAAGCAAGGGATTTACTTGATGGTGCAGCTGATGTAGTTGTTACCGATGGATTTACGGGTAACATGGTGCTAAAGACGATTGAAGGAACGGCACTGTCCATGTTTAAAATGTTAAAAACGGCTTTAATGAGCAGTTTTACAAGTAAACTAGCTGCCGCTGTGTTAAAACCGAATCTTAAAACTTTAAAGAATACAATGGATTATTCCGAATATGGCGGTGCTGCACTGTTTGGTTTAAATGCACCTGTAATTAAGGCTCACGGATCTTCGAATGGGCAAGCTATTTTTAGCGCCATCCGGCAAACGAGGGAAATGGTAAGTAACGATGTAGTTGGATTAATTAAAATGTCAACAGAAGAAGCGAGTATTGCCAAAGTAGAACGGTAAAGGAGTATTGAAATGAAGAAAATAGCATTTGTGTTTCCAGGGCAAGGGTCACAAGCCGTCGGGATGGGGAAAGAGTTAGCAGAGAAACACTCCGAGGTAATGGATTATTTTAAGAGAGCAGATGAAAAGCTTAACACTCAACTGAGTAAACTTATATTTGAGGGACCAAAAGAAGAATTGACAATTACCTATAATACACAGCCAGCCCTTTTAACAACAAGTATTGCTATATTGAAATACTTCCAAAAATCTGGGATTAAAGCTGATTTTGTTGCTGGTCACAGTTTAGGTGAATATACGGCCCTTGTTGCAGCGGGCACCTTTACTTTCGAAGAAGGGGTGTATGCTGTTAGAAAACGAGGCGAATTTATGGAAAGTGCTGTACCTAACGGGGAAGGATCGATGGCGGCTGTGCTCGGTCTCGATCGCACTCCGCTATCAAATGTGACGGCAGAAATCAGTGATGCTGGTTTTCCTGTGTCCTTAGCAAATTTAAACTGCCCAGGTCAGATTGTAATTTCAGGTTCGAAAAAAGGGGTAGAACTTGCAGCCGTGAAAGCGAAAGAAGCAGGGGCAAAAAGAGTGCTTCCATTAGAAGTAAGCGGTCCTTTTCATTCCGTGTTAATGAAGCCAGCAGCAGTTCAATTGCGTGAAGTATTGGATGAAATTGAAATGAGGGATGCTAGTGTCCCAATCGTAGTAAACGTTTCTGCTGAACCAATTAGTTCTGCCTCAGAAATTAAGGATAAGTTAATTGAACAACTTTATTCCCCGGTACAATGGGAAGACTCCGTTCGAAAAATGATTGATTTGGGTGTCGATACATTCATTGAAGTGGGTTCTGGGAAAGTTTTATCAGGCTTAATCAAAAAAATTGATAAAACAGTGTCAACATATTCTGTATCGGATGAGGAAAGCGCACAAGCTGTAATAGATGCGTTAAAGGAGGAAAGACTATGAATCTTGAAGGAAAAGCAGCCCTTGTAACAGGTGCATCAAGAGGTATTGGCAGAGAAATCGCTCTTGAACTTGCACGACAAGGAGCAAATGTGGCGGTTAATTTTTCCGGCAGTGAAGCCAAAGCAAATGAGGTTGTTGATGAAATAAAGGCACTTGGGAGAGAGGCATTCGCTGTAAAATGTGATGTTTCAAACTCAGGAGAAGTCGCAGAAATGGTTAAGGGAACGATAGACCGCTTTGGAAAACTTGACATTCTCGTCAATAATGCGGGTATTACCAGAGATAATTTATTAATGAGAATGAAAGAAGAAGAATGGGACGACGTAATTAATATCAATCTTAAAGGTGTCTTCCTTTGTACAAAAGCAGTAACAAGACAAATGATGAAGCAACGGGTAGGACGCATCATTAATATTGCATCGATTGTTGGTGTAAGTGGGAATCCAGGGCAGGCAAACTACGTGGCGGCAAAAGCTGGGGTCATTGGTTTAACAAAAACAACGGCTAAAGAGCTGGCATCTCGCAATATTACCGTAAATGCCATTGCACCAGGCTTCATCACAACGGATATGACCGAAAAATTACCTGAAGATGTAAAAACAGAAATGTTAAAACTGATTCCTTTAGCAAGATTAGGAGAGCCTAAAGACATCGCCAAAATCACCGCATTCCTTGCTTCTGATGATTCTGCCTATATCACAGGGCAGACACTTCATATTGATGGCGGCATGGTAATGTAATTTTAATAAAAACAAGGTGTATTATTTTGTTGAAATACTCTATAATAGCTTGAGGGGAGGTGAACAGGCATGGCAGAGGTATTAGAACGTGTAACAAAAATCATCGTTGACCGCTTAGGCGTGGATGAATCTCAAGTTAAACTTGAAGCTTCATTCAAAGATGATCTTGGAGCTGATTCCCTTGACGTAGTTGAACTAGTTATGGAATTAGAAGATGAGTTCGATATGGAAATTTCTGACGATGATGCTGAAAAAATTAGCACAGTTGGTGACGCTGTTAATTACATACAAAGCACGAAGTAATCGTTGGATTTATTCACAAAAGCTCCGTTTTCAAACGGAGCTTTATTCTGTAAAATAGAACTTGGCTTCCAACTGTGATGCCAAGTTTCTTTGCGTTTTGCTAAAAACTTTTTTTAAACTTATACTTGAGTGGTGTGTAAATTATTTAATGCAAGGTGGAGACGTTTTATATGCGCAGAAATAATAATGAAAAAGATTTAAATAATCGCGCAAAAGAAAATCTATTTAAGGGTTTTCAAAATACGATTGGTATTACGATTGAAAACGAGAAATTATTAAAACAAGCTTTTACTCATTCATCTTATGTGAATGAGCATCGAAGAAAGCCTTTTGAAGATAATGAGAGGCTTGAGTTTTTAGGAGATGCCGTTCTTGAGTTAACTGTTTCACAATTCCTATACAAAAAATATCCTACGATGACAGAGGGAGAATTGACGAAACTTCGAGCTGCAATTGTTTGCGAGCCATCTCTTGTGTCATTTGCCAACGAACTGAACTTCGGAAAATTAGTTTTGTTGGGTAAAGGGGAAGAGATGACAGGCGGAAGGGAGCGTCCCGCCTTACTAGCAGATGTTTTTGAAGCGTTCATTGGAGCTCTTTATTTGGACCAAGGAATTGAAACAGTCATTAAATTTCTCGAGAAAATAGTTTTTCCTAAAATTAATGCCGGTGCTTTTTCTCATGTGATGGATTATAAAAGCCAGTTACAGGAACTCATTCAACGGGATGGGGCAGGCGCTATTGAATATCGTGTTCTTCAAGAAATTGGGCCTGCTCATAATAAAGAATTTGTATCGAAAGTTTCGTTGAATGGCAAGGAATTAGGTGTAGGTACGGGAAAATCAAAGAAGGAAGCCGAACAACATGCCGCCCAAATGGCTCTCGACATATTAAAGGAAAAAACAACTTAGAAATGACAAAATGTTTGCAAGTAGTCCAGCTTGTATGCATAGGGAGGATTTAGAAATGTTTTTAAAACGGTTGGACATTATTGGCTTTAAGTCCTTCGCTGATCGTATTGGAGTTGATTTTGTTCCAGGCGTAACGGCTGTGGTAGGTCCAAATGGCAGTGGGAAAAGTAATATTACCGATGCTATTCGTTGGGTATTGGGTGAACAGTCGGCCAAATCGCTTAGAGGCAGTAAAATGGAGGATATTATTTTTGGGGGTAGCGATACCAGAAAACCCCTAAATTTTGCTGAAGTAACATTAACCTTGGATAATCAGGATCAAGGCGTGTCACTTGATTATAACGAAGTAAGTGTCACAAGGAGAGTATCCCGTTCAGGTGATAGTGAATTCTTGATAAATAAGCAACAGTGTCGTCTTAAAGATATTATCGACTTATTCATGGATTCTGGGCTGGGGAGAGAAGCATTTTCGATAATTAGCCAAGGAAAAGTGGAAGAAATCTTAAATAGTAAAGCAGAAGAACGAAGAACCATATTTGATGAGGCAGCTGGTGTACTAAAGTATAAACATCGAAAGAAAAAAGCAGAAGTAAAACTGTTTGAAACACAAGACAATTTAAACCGTGTAAATGATATTTTACACGAACTTGAAAGCCAAGTAGAACCATTAAAAATTCAGGCCTCGATGGCAAAAGATTTTCTGGAGAAGAAAGAGGAACTAGAAAAATTTGAAGTTGCCTTAACAGTGTATGAAATTGAAGATCTTCATCAAAAATGGGAGGGCCTTTCCAAGCTGTTGAACGAACATCAGGAGGAAGAACTTAAAATCTCTTCTGAATTGCAAGTAAAGGAAGCAAAAATAGTTGAAAAAAGAGATCAAATGACAGCATTTGATGAGTCAATCACCGACCTGCAGAATGTTCTTCTTCATGCTACGGAGGAGTTAGAAAAACTGGAAGGCCGAAAAGAAGTCTTAAAAGAACGAAAGAAAAATGCTTCACAAAATAAAGAACAGCTTCAAACGAACATTTCGGAACTAAATGAAAAAATTAACCAGCTAAAAATGAATCGCGACATCCTTTCAATGTCTGCCGAGGATCTTGGAAAGCAGGTCACCGAATTACAAACTCAATTAAAGGGAAAACAGGCGAAACTGCAGTTATTCACCGAAAATATTGAAGATAAAATAGAGAGTTTAAAAAGTGAATATATCGAATGGCTAAATGATCAAGCTGGCGCAAAAAATGAAATGAAATACATTGAACAGCAACTGGAACAGCAGGAAAGAAGAAGTTCACGACTTGATGTTGAGAATGACAAGTTTATTGAGGAACGGCAAATTGCCAAGGATAAAAAAGCTGCGATCCAATCAGCATTAGACGAAGTACAACAAAAAATAGAAGATCAAGTAGGAGCTTTTCGAGAAAAGCAGCGTAAGCTTGAGACAACAAGAAATAATTATCAAAAACAAGAAAAGACACTGTATCAGGCATACCAAATTCTTCAACAGGCAAAGTCAAGAAAAGAAATGCTCGAAGAAATGGAAGAAGATTATTCAGGTTTTTTTCAGGGAGTAAAAGAAATTCTTAAAGCACGTGGGAAAAACTTAAAGGGAATTGAGGGAGCGGTTGCCGAGCTTGTGACTGTTCCGAAACAGTATGAAACTGCATTAGAAACATCCTTTGGCGGGGCTTTGCAGCATATCGTCGTTGATAATGAACAAAATGGGCGGACAGCAATCCAATATTTGAAACAGAATTCTTTTGGCCGTGCAACCTTCTTACCGTTAAATGTCATTAAGGGAAGACCGTTGTCTTCCGCGCAAATAGCTTCCATCCAAAATCATCCATCCTTTGTTGGAACAGCCGTAAGTCTTGTTAAATTTGATCAAAAGTACTCGGAGGTTATGAGCAGTCTGCTTGGGAATGTTGTCATTACAAAAGACTTAAAAGGCGCCAATGAATTAGCGAAAATTCTTCAATACCGCGGCCGTTTGGTAACGATCGATGGTGATATCGTTAATCCTGGCGGTTCAATGACAGGTGGTGCCATTAAACAAAAAAACTCATCCTTATTAACTCGTAAAGGAGAACTTGAGGAATTAAAAGAGAAGTTAGTTGTGATGGAAGAAAAAACGATCCATCTAGAACAACTTGTAAAGTCATTAAAAGAAGATGTTCATCGAATAGAAAAGCAACTTGAAGAAATGCGCAAAGATGGCGAAGAGTTGAGATTAAATGAACTTTCTTTGAAGGGTGACCTTCGGCAAGCAGAGCTCGAAGAAAAAAATATCAATGAACGCTTAGCTATTTATGACCTTGAAAAAGGGCAATTTTCTGATGAGAAAACAACCTTAACAAATAGAAAAAAAGAATTAGCCATTGCAATGGAGACATACAAAACAACGATAGATAAGCTTGAGGCGCAAATAGCGAAGCTTACCGAACAAAAGTCGAGTGATTTGACTTCGAAAGAGACTCTAACTATTGAAATAAATGATTTAAAAGTAGCGTTTGCTTCTAAAAATGAACAGTATATGAGCACAAAAGAACGGTTGACACTTCTGCTAACAGATTTAGAAGAGAGTGAACAAAAGCATGCTCTTTATACTGAAGATCTTAATCTGTTAAGTTCGGAAATGACAAACAGTTCATCAGGTGAAGAACAGTTAGAAACAGCTGCAATTAGAAAACAACAGGATAAAGAAGCTGCATTACAGTTAATTACGGTTAGAAGAGAAGAACGTTTGTCCTTAAGGTCCGCCTTAGAAGACTTAGAATTGGAAGTTAAAGAACTAAAAAGACTCCATCGAGGAATGATAGTCGTTTTAAAAGACGAGGAAGTAAAAATCAACCGCTTGGATGTCGATCTTGAAAACCGTTTTGCACGGTTAAGAGAAGAATATCTTTTATCGTTTGAAGGTGCAAAGGAACAATATCCATTAACGTTATCGATTGAAGAAGCGAGAAAAAAGGTCAAACTTATAAAACTGGCCATTGAAGAACTTGGTAATGTCAACATTGGTGCGATTGAAGAGTATGAGCGTGTCTCTGAACGGTATGAGTTCCTGAATGAACAGAAGAATGATCTCCAGGAAGCTAAAGAAACCCTTTATAAGGTTATTGACGAAATGGATGAAGAAATGAAAAAACGCTTTGAACAGACCTTTAATGGAATTCGTGAACATTTTGAGCCGGTATTTAGAACCCTTTTTGGTGGGGGGAGAGCCGACCTCGTTCTAACTGTCCCAGGTGATTTGTTAAATACAGGTGTCGAAATTGTTGCGCAGCCACCGGGTAAAAAACTGCAAAATTTAGGTTTATTATCAGGTGGTGAACGTGCATTAACTGCGATTGCGCTACTTTTTTCTATTTTAAAGGTACGGCCCGTTCCGTTCTGTATCCTTGATGAGGTAGAAGCAGCGTTGGATGAAGCCAATGTCCAACGCTTCAGCCAATACTTAAAACGATATAGTAAGGAGACGCAATTTATTGTGATTACCCACCGCAAAGGAACAATGGAGGAAGCAGATGTGCTTTACGGGGTAACTATGCAAGAATCAGGTGTTTCAAAGCTTGTATCTGTTCGCTTAGAGGAAACAAAAGAGCTTGTTGAATCTTAAAATTAGGAAGTGAAAAAAATGAGTTTTTTTAAAAAATTAAAAGAAAAAATCACAAAATCCACGGATACGGTGACAGAGAAGTTTAAGGAAGGTCTTACAAAAACAAGGGATAATTTCTCAGGAAAAGTAAATGACCTTGTTGCCAGGTACCGTAAAGTAGATGAAGACTTTTTTGAAGAATTAGAAGAAATCATGATCCAGGCTGATGTAGGCTTTGATACAGTGATGAAACTGATTGAAGAGTTGAAAATGGAAGTTAAACGCCGGAACATCCAAGACCCACAGGATGTACAAAGTGTAATATCCGAAAAGTTGGTTGATATCTACAATGCGGGTGAAGAACAATCCTCAAAATTAAATATTCAAGAGGATGGGCTGACAGTCATTCTATTTGTTGGAGTTAATGGGGTTGGAAAAACAACAACGATCGGTAAGCTTGGGTACAAGTTTAAGAATGAAGGAAAGAAAGTACTATTAGCAGCAGGTGATACTTTCCGTGCTGGTGCGATTGAACAACTTGAAGTCTGGGGAGAAAGAGTCGGCGTCGATGTTATTAAGCAATCGGAAGGGTCTGACCCTGCCGCGGTTATGTACGATGCCATACAGGCAGCTAAATCTCGTAAAACAGATATTTTGTTATGTGATACCGCTGGCCGCTTGCAAAACAAAGTAAACTTAATGAAGGAGCTTGAAAAGGTAAAACGTGTGATAGAAAAAGAAATTCCCGGTGCCCCACATGAAGTAATTTTAGTCCTTGACGCAACAACTGGTCAAAACGCCCTGATCCAGGCAAAAACCTTTAAAGAAGTGACAAATGTTAGTGGAATTGTTCTTTCAAAATTAGACGGAACGGCAAAAGGCGGAATCGTCCTTGCTATCCGCAATGAATTAAAAATTCCTGTGAAATTTGTTGGTCTCGGCGAAAAAATGGACGACCTTCAAGAATTTGAAGCGGAAAAATATGTGTATGGTTTATTTGCAGATGAAGTGGAAAAAGCGGATTAATGGATGTAAAGGTATTATCTTGACAGATAATCTCTGACCTTGTAAACTACTTATGTAAAGGCTTTTCACTTAACATGCGCATTGGAGGGGATTGCATGCTTGAAAAGACGACACGAATGAACTATCTTTATGACTTTTACCATTCGTTGTTAACCCCAAAGCAGCAAAGCTATATGTCTCTCTATTATCTAGATGATTACTCTTTAGGAGAAATTGCCGAAGAGTATGATGTAAGCCGCCAAGCCGTTTATGATAATATCAAGCGGACGGAGGCAATGCTCGAGGAATATGAGGAAAAGCTGCTATTATTTCAGAAATTTCAAGAGCGCAGCAAACTTTTAAGAAATGTAAAAGAATTGCTCAATGAGGATCACCCTTCAAAGCAGGCAATGTTAGAAGCTGTTGCCGAGTTGGAGAATTTAGATTAGGAGGCGGCATGAATGGCATTTGAAGGATTAGCCGACCGACTGCAAAATACAATTCAAAAAATCCGCGGAAAAGGGAAAGTTTCAGAAGCGGATGTAAAAGAAATGATGCGTGAAGTACGTCTAGCTTTACTAGAAGCAGACGTAAACTTCAAGGTTGTTAAAGATTTTGTGAAAAAGGTAAGTGAACGTGCCGTTGGGCAGGAAGTACTGAAAAGCTTAACACCTGGACAACAAATTATTAAAATCGTTAATGAAGAATTGACGGAATTGATGGGTGGAGAACAAAGCAAAATCGCGGTGTCAAATCGTCCGCCAACGGTCATTATGATGGTCGGTTTACAGGGTGCTGGTAAAACAACAACATCCGGAAAGCTTGCCAACTTGCTTCGCAAAAAGTATAACCGTATGCCATTGCTTGTTGCTGCAGATATTTATCGGCCTGCTGCGATCAAGCAACTTGAAACACTAGGAAAGCAATTAGACATGCCAGTTTTCTCACTTGGTGATCAAGTAAGCCCTGTCGAAATTGCAAGGCAAGCCATTGCGAAAGCAAAAGAAGAGCATCATGACTATGTCCTTATTGATACCGCCGGCCGACTTCATGTTGATGAAGCATTAATGGGTGAGTTAAAGGACATTAAGGAACTGACTAAACCTGATGAAATCTTCCTAGTCGTTGATGCCATGACTGGTCAAGATGCAGTCAATGTGGCCCAAAGCTTTAACGAACAGCTCGGATTAACTGGGGTTGTGTTAACAAAGCTGGATGGTGATACCAGAGGCGGGGCGGCACTTTCAATCCGGGCAGTAACGCAAACACCAATTAAATTTGTCGGTTTAGGCGAGAAGTTAGATGCACTTGAACCTTTTCACCCTGAACGTATGGCATCTAGAATCCTTGGTATGGGTGACGTGCTGACATTGATTGAGAAGGCACAAGCCAATGTTGATGAAGAAAAGGCTAAAGAGTTGGAACAAAAAATGCGGACAGCTACGTTTACGCTGGAGGATTTTTTGGATCAGCTTGGACAGGTTCGTAATTTAGGTCCACTTGATGAACTATTAAAGATGATGCCTGGTGCAAACAAGATTAAAGGGTTAAATAATCTTCAAATCGATGAAAAGCAAATTGCTCATGTTGAGGCAATCATCCGTTCAATGACGACTGTTGAAAAAAATAATCCAGAAATCTTGAACGCCAAACGGAAAAACCGAATTGCCAAAGGCAGCGGTCGTTCTGTAACTGAAGTAAACCGTTTGTTAAAACAGTTTGAAGATATGAAAAAAATGATGAAACAAATGACTGGAATGCAGCAAAAAGGTAAGAAAAAAGGTGGATTTAAACTTCCTTTCAAGCCGTTTTAAAATCGAAAAGCGGAAGCGCCTTGTTCAGGGGCGCTGGAGCTAGACAGTCATCTAAGTTCACTTTTTTATCTGTTTTATTTTGCTAATTATTGGTAATACTGTATGTAAAGAAAAAACACTTTACAAACTATAAAAGAATTGATATTATACTATCTTGTGTGAAACTATTCGGAGGTGCTTATTTAAAATGGCAGTAAAAATTCGTTTAAAACGTATGGGAGCAAACAAAACTCCTTTCTATCGTATCGTAGTAGCAGATTCTCGTTCACCACGTGATGGACGTTACATTGAGATTGTAGGAACTTACAATCCGGTTACACAACCAGCTAAGGTTGACATCAACGAAGAATTAGCTCTTAAATGGTTACAAGACGGTGCTAAACCATCTGATACAGTACGTAACCTTTTCTCTAATCAAGGCATCATGGAAAAATTCCATAATGCAAAATTAAGTAAGTAACTCAGGGACGACGATGAAACAATTAGTCGAAACGATTGTTAAGCCCCTAGTTGATTTTCCAGAAGACGTTCGTGTGGATGTCGTGGAAGATGACAACCGTGTAACCTATCAGTTATTTGTTAATAAAACAGATATGGGAAAAGTTATCGGTAAGCAGGGGCGCGTTGCAAAGGCCATTAGAACTGTTGTTTATGCAGCAGGATCATCACAACAAAAGAAAATTTTTCTAGAAATTGGTGAATAGCTTTTTGCATCTAGATAAAAGGGAGGAATTATTTCCTCCCTTTTTTGCTATAAGAAAAGCGGAGGCGCCCGTTTAGCGGCGTATGGACTGGAGCGCTTTGACTGAGATAAAGGAAACACGGAGAGCGATAGCGATCCGATGTTGACTTATCGTAGGGAGAAGAGCGAAGTCCACTAGCCGCTGGGCGCTGGAGCTAGACAGTTCTCAAAGTTCAATGAACGAGGGAGGCATTTCTTTGCAAATCATTCAAACTGTTGTGGTAAAACAAATTCTAACGGAAAATAGTAAGAAAAAATTAGCTGACCATTACGAGGCACAAAAGCTGCAGTATCAAAGGGAGATTAGTCAGCTTCAATTTGAGTTGAAGCGTTTGGAAAAAACCAAGGGATATTCACCTGGAGCATTAAAGAATCATTTTGAAAAAGAAATCAATAAACGTTTGGAAAAAGAAAAGCTTATTGAGTTTCAAATCGAACAATTACATATGCTGCCATTAGGCAGTGAGTTAAAAGAAAAGGAAGTACAAGCCCTCGTTGAAATTAAGATAGGTGACATATGGAACGGGCGGATTGGGCAACCTACAATTATCATAAAAGACGGAATAATAGAAGATATACGCTAGAGGTGTAAAGCTATGGAAAAATGGTTTAATGTCGGAAAAATTGTAAACACACAGGGGCTAAAGGGGGAAGTCCGAGTTATATCAAAGACTGACTTCCCTGAGAAACGCTATAAAGCAGGAAATGTATTATATTTGTTTATGCCTAATTCTAGTTCGCCGATTGAACTAACAGTTAAAAGCCGCCGAACCCATAAAAATTTTGAATTACTTTCATTTGAAGGTTATAACAATATCAATGAAGTAGAAAAGTTTAGGGATGGAATTCTAAAAGTACCTGAAACACAGCTTGGTGCATTAAATGAGGATGAATTTTATTACCATGAGATTATTGGATGCCTTGTTGCTACAACAAAAGGCGAGGAGCTTGGAAAAGTTTCTGAAATTCTATCTCCTGGTGCCAATGACGTTTGGGTGGTTAAAGGTAAAGGCGGCAAAGAAATACTAATCCCTTATATCCATGATGTGGTCAAGAAAGTAGATGTGAAAGAAAAAGTCATACTAATCGATCCAATCGAAGGGTTACTTTCATGATGCAAATAGATATTCTCACCTTATTTCCGGAGATGTTTACCGGGGTACTGGGACAATCGATTTTGCAAAAGGCTGCTGAGAAATCTGCGGTCAACTATAACGTCGTCAATTTTCGCGGGTTTGCTGATAATAAACACTCAACTGTAGATGATTATCCCTACGGCGGCGGAGCTGGTATGGTATTAAAACCGCAGCCCATTTTTGATGCTGTAACAGCCCTCAAGGAAAAAGCAAAAGGTACGAATCCACGGGTGATTCTTCTTTGTCCGCAGGGTGAACAATATGAGCAGCGGAAAGCGGAAGAATTGGCAAAGGAAGAGCATTTGATTTTTATCTGTGGGCATTACGAGGGTTATGATGAACGAATTCGTGAACATGTAGTAACAGATGAAATCTCAATTGGTGATTATGTCTTAACTGGCGGTGAACTTGGTGCGATGGTTATCGTTGATAGTGTAGTCCGACTCTTACCAGAAGTGCTGGGAAATCAAGAATCTCATATGAAGGACTCTTTCAGCACAGGACTGCTTGAGCATCCACACTACACAAGACCTGCTGACTTCCGGGGACTAAAGGTTCCAGAAGTTCTAATATCAGGTAATCATAAATTAATAGAAGAATGGCGTAATAAAGAAGCGTTACGGCGAACAATTTTAAGACGTCCAGACCTACTTGAGAAAATAGAATTGACGAATGAACAGGAAAAATGGCTTAAAGAAGTAAAAAAAGAATACGAGTAGTATTGCGCGAGTTTAGCGATTATGGTATGATACTACTTGTGACTTGAGCTGATATGAATCAGATTGTGGTCTTATAACGATGTTCCGCTGCAATATAATTAAGAGTTTGATGTGCATGAGCGTCTGTTGGAAGGAGTTGAAAACGATGCAAAAATTGATTGAAGAAATTACAAAAGAACAACTTCGTACTGATCTTCCTGCTTTCCGTCCTGGTGACACTGTGCGTGTACACGTTAAGGTTGTCGAGGGTACTCGTGAGCGTATTCAGTTATTTGAAGGTGTTGTAATTAAGCGTCGTGGTGGTGGAATTAGCGAAACTTTTACAGTTCGTAAAATTTCTTACGGAGTAGGCGTTGAGCGTACTTTCCCAGTACACACACCAAAAATTGCGAAGCTAGAAGTACTTCGTCGCGGTAAAGTTCGCCGTGCTAAGCTTTACTACTTGCGTAACCTTCGTGGTAAAAAAGCAAGAATTAAAGAGATTCGATAATATGAAAAGAAAAAGAGCTTGCTCGGGAGCAGGCTCTTTTTTTTATATAATCGATTTGATGCCCTTGTAATATTAAATTATGAGTTTATAAATTGGTGCTGATTTTTTAACAAATTATTAAAGTTTGATTAAAAATATGATCCCATCGTGTTAAAATTATTGAAATTATGTAAAATGAATTTTATAAAACATTTTTTTACGGAGAATGGCGGGGATTGTTATGACAAAAAAGAAAAATGAACTCTGGGAATGGACAAAGGCCCTTTTGATTGCTGTCATATTAGCTGCAGTTATCCGGTACTTCCTTTTTGCTCCAATCGTTGTCGATGGTTTATCGATGATGCCGACATTGAAGGATCAGGATCGAATGATTGTAAATAAGTTTAGTTATAATATTGGTGAGCCAAAGCGATTTGATATCATTGTCTTTCATGCACCAGAACACAAGGATTACATAAAGCGCGTGATTGGATTGCCCGGCGACACAATTGAGTATAAAGATGATACATTATATGTTAATGGAAAAGCGTATAAAGAGCCATATTTGGATAAATATAAAAAAGAAGTAGAGGATGGACCGTTAACAGATCCATTTACCTTAGAAGAAAAAATAGGACGTAAAACGGTTCCGGAAGGTGAATTGTTTGTTATGGGCGACAATCGCCGCTTCAGTAAAGATAGTCGGCATATTGGGACCATTTCCTATGATAAAATTATCGGTAAAACCAGTTTCGTTTACTGGCCGTTAAATGATGCACATATCGTAACAGTGAAATAGAGTTTGGGAGGTGGCCAAGCATGACGATCCAATGGTTTCCAGGCCATATGGCTAAGGCTCGCAGAGAGGTCACGGAAAAGTTAAAATTAGTAGATATTATTTTTGAATTAGTGGATGCGAGGATTCCCTATTCCTCGAGAAATCCGATGATAGATGAAATCATTCAGCATAAGCCAAGGCTTGTCCTATTAAATAAGGCTGACATGGCTGATAAAGAAGCAACAAGGGAATGGATTGAGTTTTTTGCGAATAAAGGTATTAAGGCACTCGCAATAAATTCTCATGCGGGAGAAGGCATGAGAGACATTGCCAATGCTTCAAAGGAAATATTGAAGGAAAAGTTTGACCGTTTAAGAGCTAGAGGTGTCAATAATCCAAGAGCGATCCGAGCGATGATAGTTGGAATTCCTAACGCTGGTAAATCGACGTTAATCAATCGATTGGCAAAGAAAAATATCGCTAAAACAGGAAATACGCCTGGTGTAACAAAGGCCCAACAATGGATTAAAGTGGGGAAGGAAATGGAACTGCTTGATACCCCCGGGATTTTATGGCCAAAATTTGAGGACCAAGAAGTCGGCAAAAAACTTGCCGTTACAGGCGCAATCAAAGATACGTTATTAAATCTTCAGGATCTTACTGTCTATACTCTTAAGTATTTAGAACGAGCATATCCAGATCGTTTAAAAGAACGGTACAATCTTGATACCCTTCCTGAGGATGTTGTAGAGATGTTTGACAAAATAGGAGTACTGCGTGGATGTCTTATGGCTGGTGGTATCGTTGATTATGATAAGGTTTCAGATTTGGTCATCAAGGAAATTAGATCAGAAAAGTTTGGTCGGATTACATTTGAACGACCGACTGATTTTTTGGTTGAATAAAGAAAAAATCTAGTTTAAGCTCTCCTAGACGGAGAGTCTTTTTTATGGAATAATTTACCACTATTTATTGTAGGCAATTTAGCCGTATATCTTGTAAAATAAATTGAGTGAAAGTAAAGGAGCGTTCTAAATGAAATATCGATCTGCATTTGATATTATTGGTCCCGTCATGATTGGACCATCTAGCTCTCATACCGCAGGCGCAGCGCGAATTGGCAGGGTAGCAAGAACCTTATTTGGTCAGCTGCCAAAGAAAGCCATCATCTCATTGTACGGTTCATTTGCAAAAACCTATAAGGGACATGGAACAGACTTTGCCATAGTGGCAGGGCTGTTAGATTTTGATACTTTTGATGGACGGATGCCACAATCCTTAGAAATAGCAAAACAAATGGGTTTAGAGGTGATCTTTTGTATTGAAGAGGCTGTGATGGATCATCCCAATACCGTAAAAATTAATTTATATAATGATGATAACGAACTCGAATTAGTTGGGATTTCAATTGGCGGGGGTACGATTGAGATAACAGAGTTAAACTCCTTTCCGTTGAAGCTTTCCGGTGAACATCCCGCAATCTTGGTTGTTCATCAAGATCGATTTGGTATTATCTCAGCAGTAACAAGTGTGTTATCAAAAAATCAAATAAATATTGGTCATATGGAAGTTTCTCGATTAGAAAAAGGAGAAATGGCATTAATGGTTATTGAAGTTGATCAGAAAATTGATGAATTAGTGATAGAGGAACTACATCAACTTTCAAGTGTATCGCAAATTATTCGTATGGTCGAATAGACCATTAATTAGCCAGCGGGAGGTGTCATTATGTTTAGAAATGTAGCAGAACTTGTTCAGTTGGCAGAGAGCAATCAAGTAAAAATAGCGGAAATTATGATCCGGCAAGAAATAGAAGTTTCTGGCCTTTCTAGAGAAGATATTATTGCTAAAATGGATAAGAACTTAACGATTATGGAACAAGCATTGGAAAGAGGACTTAACGGTGTGTACTCACATACAGGTCTTACCGGTGGAGACGCAGTATTGCTCCAAAACTATATTAAAAGTGGCAAGGCGCTGGGGGGGACCATTTTATTAGATGCCGTCAGTAAAGCGGTGGCGACCAATGAAGTGAACGCTGCAATGGGCGTAATTTGTGCAACGCCAACAGCTGGTTCAGCAGGTGTCGTACCAGGTACATTATTTGCAGTAAAAGAAAAATTAAATCCAACCCGACAAGAAATGATTGAATTTTTATTTACCTCAGCAGCTTTCGGATTTGTTGTCGCAAATAATGCCTCTATTTCTGGTGCGGCAGGGGGATGTCAAGCAGAGGTAGGCTCTGCAAGTGGTATGGCTGCAGCTTCGATTGTAGAATTGGCTGGTGGGTCACCTAAGCAAGCTGCAGAAGCGATGGCAATCACATTGAAGAATATGCTTGGATTAGTTTGTGATCCTGTAGCAGGCTTAGTTGAAGTTCCTTGTGTGAAAAGAAATGCAATGGGTGCATCCAATGCCATCACGGCTGCAGATATGGCACTTGCTGGCATTACAAGCAGAATCCCCTGCGATGAAGTCATTCATGCGATGTTCTTAATTGGCCAATCCATGCCATCTGCCTTAAGGGAAACAGCGGAAGGTGGTCTTGCAGCGACACCGACAGGAAGAAGACTTGAACAAGAAATTTTTGGCACAAGCAAAACATTCAAACTAAAAGACTTAGTTATATCCTAACGGAATGAAATAACACCCAAGTTCATCTCGAATATTGGGTGTTATTTTGTTGTTTTTTAACAAATGACCAAGATAACAATTACAATGGGTGATAAGATGAAACAATTAACAATCGCAGAAATTGAACGACAATTGGAAAATATATTAGTAGAAACTGATCCATTCTTGTTGGGGATTCTTCAAGATGAGAGGAAGGGTGTCCAACAGCTGGTACATAGATGGAGTAAGAAATTTGCGGAGAATCATCGACTAAAAGAAAAGTTTGTTGAAATGAATGTCTATGAGCATAAATGGCGCAAAAGAGGATATGAGAAGATTGCCGGTATCGATGAAGTGGGTAGAGGGCCTCTTGCAGGTCCGGTAGTTGCAGCAGCTGTCATTTTGCCAAAAGACTTTTACTTAGCAGGGATAGACGACTCTAAGAAGCTATCTGAAAAAAAACGCTTGGAATTCGATTCGATTATTAGAAAAGAAGCGATTGCCTTCAGTATTGCAATGATCCATGCCAAGGAAATAGATGAAATTAATATTTATGAAGCTACAAAAAAAGCTATGAAAGCTGCCATCTCATCCTTAGATCCAAAGCCGGATTTATTGCTAATTGACGCAATGAAACTGGAAACCCCCTTTACCTCTGAATCTATTATTAAGGGTGATTCAAAAAGTATCTCTATCGCCGCCGCTTCGATTATAGCGAAAGTAGCAAGAGATGATTTGATGAATGAAATTTCAGAGGCCCATCCAGCCTATGGATTTCAGCGCAACATGGGCTACGGAACAAAGGAGCATATCGAAGCCATCCAAAAACACGGAATAACCACTTATCACAGAAAAAGTTTCGCACCAGTAAAGGATTTTGTTTAATTATCAAACACAATAGTAAAAAACAGGCAATGCCTGTTTTTTTATTATTGTAGAAAACAAATTATACCAAATAAGGTGTAGATTTCCTTGATTTATCCGAAATAAACGATTGATTATTCTGAATGTTTTAAAGACGTATATAATTTTTTAGCATAATGGTAGACAAGGTAACTGTCATTATATAAAATGAAAACGGAGTCAGTTTTTAGAAGAGTTTGAATAGGAGGATGGGAAATGAATATCCATGAGTATCAAGGGAAAGAGATCCTCAGAAAATACGGGGTAGTAGTTCCGAATGGAAAAGTAGCATTCACTGTAGAAGAAGCAGTGGAAGCAGCAAAAGAACTAGGCACACAGGTTTGTGTGGTAAAAGCACAAATCCATGCTGGTGGACGGGGGAAAGCCGGTGGTGTTAAAGTTGCGAAAAATCTTGAAGAGGTTCGTACATATGCAAGCGAAATCCTCGGCAAAACACTTGTAACACACCAAACAGGTCCTGAAGGAAAAGAAGTCAAGCGCCTGCTTATTGAAGAAGGCTGTGACATCAAAAAAGAATATTATGTTGGTTTAGTATTAGACCGTGCTACTTCACGTGTTGTCCTAATGGCATCTGAAGAAGGCGGAACGGAAATTGAAGAGGTTGCTGAAAAGACTCCAGAGAAAATTTTTAAAGAAGAAATTGATCCGGTCGTCGGATTACAGCCATTCCAAGCTCGCCGAATTGCGTTCAATATTAATATTCCAAAAGAATTAATTAATCAAGCTGTAAAATTTATGACCGCTTTGTATAATGCTTATATCGAGAAAGATTGCTCGATTGCAGAAATTAATCCGCTCGTTGTTACAGGTGACGGTAAGGTAATGGCTCTTGATGCAAAATTAAACTTTGACTCAAATGCCCTATATCGTCAGAAAGATGTACTAGAGTACCGTGACCTTGAAGAAGAGGATGCAAAGGAAATTGAAGCATCTAAATATGATTTAAGCTACGTTGCTTTAGATGGAAACATTGGCTGTATGGTTAATGGTGCAGGACTTGCCATGTCAACGATGGATATAATTAAACATTACGGCGGCGATCCCGCAAACTTCCTTGATGTTGGGGGCGGCGCGACAGCTGAAAAGGTTACAGAGGCATTCAAAATTATCCTTTCTGATCCAAACGTAAAAGGTATTTTCGTCAATATCTTTGGTGGAATCATGAAGTGTGATGTTATTGCTGAGGGTGTAGTAGAAGCAGCTAAGCAGGTTGGACTTAGTGTTCCGCTTGTTGTTCGCTTAGAGGGAACAAATGTTGACTTAGGTAAGAAAATCCTATCAGAGTCAAGTGTAGACATTATTGCTGCTGAATCCATGGCTGACGGCGCACAAAAAATCGTTTCATTAGTGAAATAGGATCGAAGAAAGGGGAATTAACGTGAGCGTTTTTATTAATAAAGATACAAAGGTTATTGTTCAAGGGATTACAGGATCAACAGCCCTGTTTCATACAAAGCAAATGCTTGAATATGGTACACAGATTGTTGGCGGTACCTCTCCAGGAAAAGGCGGGTTAGAAGTAGAAGGAGTTCCTGTTTTTAACACGGTTAAAGATGCTGTTAGCGCAACTGGTGCAACTGCATCCGTTATTTATGTACCGGCACCATTTGCTGCAGATGCGATTATCGAAGCGGTTGATGCAGAATTGGATCTTGCTATCTGTATCACTGAACATATTCCAGTATTGGATATGGTTAAAGTTAAGCGTTATATGGAAGGTAAAAAGACTCGCTTAGTCGGTCCAAACTGTCCTGGTGTTATTACAGCTGATGAGTGTAAAATCGGCATCATGCCTGGTTATATCCATACAAAAGGCCATGTAGGTGTTGTATCACGCTCTGGAACATTAACATACGAAGCGGTTCACCAATTAACACAAGCCGGATTAGGCCAAACTACTGCTGTTGGTATCGGCGGCGACCCTGTTAACGGAACAAACTTCATCGATGTATTAAAAGCATTTAATGAAGATCCTGAAACATATGCTGTAATTATGATTGGTGAAATCGGCGGTACTGCCGAAGAAGAAGCAGCTGAGTGGGTTAAAGCAAACATGACCAAGCCTGTTGTTGGCTTCATCGGTGGACGTACAGCGCCTCCAGGAAAACGTATGGGACACGCAGGTGCGATTATTTCAGGTGGTAAAGGTACTGCAGATGAAAAAATCCGCGTTATGAACGAATGCGGTATTAAAGTAGCTGACACTCCATCTGTGATGGGTGACACATTAATTGAAGTATTAAAAGAACAAGGTTTGTACGAAAAGTGTAAAACCCACTAATAATTGTGCAACTAGATAATTTCAGATAGTCCCTCAAAAACGAGGGGCTATTTATTCTAATTTTATATCTATAGGGAGGCAAATAGTTAAATGGATGAATTCAAAGAAAAACTTATTTCCTTGCTGCATTACCCCAATATCTCCTGGAACACCGTTTTACAAATGCTAAAAAAAGACCCGACACTACAGAAATTATATCAGTTACAAAAGCAATCCCCTCAGCAAACATGCTTATTTCCACCCACTACCACCAATAACCCTTCAGAAAAGTCTTCTAGCGTACCTCTTCATCCTGACATTATTCGCGATCAAATTCGTCAATACAAAACAAATGAGATTACAGTCATTACTATTTTAGATAAGGAATATCCACCATTATTAAAAGAAATATATCAGCCTCCATGGGCACTATTTACCAAGGGTGATCTCTCGCTACTTGAAACAGACCCCAAACTTGCGGTTGTTGGTTCACGGCAAGCGACTCAATATGGGAAAAATGCAATTCGGTTGATTTTTCCAGGTTTAATTGACAAAGGTGTTCTAATTGTTAGCGGCTTAGCACGGGGAATTGATGCCCTCGCACATGAATATGCAATAAAAAATGGAGGAAAAACAATAGCTGTGATTGCTGGTGGTTTCTATCATATCTATCCAAAGGAAAATACGAGCTTAGCCCTTGAAATGATGAAAAACCAGCTAGTTCTTTCGGAATACCCTCCAGATACTAAGCCGCTTAGATGGCATTTTCCATCAAGAAATCGAATTATTAGCGGTTTGTCAAAAGGGACATTTATTATAGAAGCAAAACGAAAAAGCGGGTCACTCATCACGGCGAATTTTGCAGTAAATGAAGGAAGAGATGTATTTTCCTTGCCTGGAAGCATTTTTAATCCATATTCTATCGGGGCCAATGAATTAATTCAACAAGGGGCTAAACTTGTAACCGGTGCAGAGGATATTTTAGAGGAAATTAGATAAGACTCTTATCTAAAGAAATTTTGCTTAAAAATCGTTAATTTTGAAGGTTTTTATGAATAAACGGAGAATTTAGCTAAAAAAGGTTGCATTATTTTCTAATTTGTTATACATTTTCCAACAGATGTTCGAAAAAAAGAATATTTGGAAATGGAATAAATAATATTCATATTAATATATAAAGAAAAACTTGGGATAGGGCAGTTTTGTAAAGTATTTTCTCCGGTCTAATTAGGTAAAACTGGAATTTAGGAAAGCTTCTCAAATGATTAGCACCTTAGAAACAGCATTTGCCAGATTCGGGGCGCTTCTACACTTTCCCTCTTAAGGAGGATTTTTAAATGGCAGATTTTCTTGTAATCGTTGAATCGCCAGCAAAAGCGAAAACGATCGAACGATATTTAGGGAATAAATATAAAGTAAAAGCATCAATGGGACATATTCGCGATTTGCCACGGAGCCAAATGGGGGTCAATGTAGAAAATAGCTATGAACCAAAATATATTACAATCCGCGGAAAAGGTCCTGTTTTAAAAGACTTGAAAACAGCGGCAAAAAAAGCAAAAAAAATCTATCTGGCGGCTGACCCGGATCGCGAAGGGGAAGCAATTGCATGGCATTTAGCCCATAGTCTATCTGTCGATATTAATTCAGATTGCCGGGTGGTTTTTAATGAAATCACAAAAGATGCGATAAAAGAGTCGTTTAAACATCCTCGGCCAATTAATATGGATTTGGTGGATGCTCAGCAGGCTCGTAGGATTCTTGACCGTCTTGTTGGGTATAATATCAGCCCGTTGCTCTGGAAGAAGGTAAAGAAAGGTTTAAGTGCAGGCAGAGTTCAATCTGTTGCCGTCCATTTAATTATTGTTAGGGAAAAGGAAATTAAAGCCTTTGTCCCTGAAGAATATTGGACGATTGATGGAGAATTTTTAAAGGGGAAAGACCATTTTAGTGCCCAATATTTTTCTTTAGCTGACAAACAAAAATTTGAACTGAAATCTGAACAAGATGTCCAAACCATTTTAAAACAAATGGATGATAATAAATTCAAAGTTGTATCTGTTACCAAAAAAGAAAGAAAGAGGAATCCGGCACCGCCCTTCATTACATCATCATTGCAACAAGAAGCAGCCAGAAAGCTTAACTTCCGAGCAAAGAAAACGATGATGCTCGCACAGCAGCTTTATGAAGGGATTGAGCTTGGCAAAGAGGGTACGGTTGGTCTTATTACATATATGAGAACGGATTCAACACGGATTTCTGAAGTTGCTCAAACAGAGGCGGCTAACTACATCCGCTCAGAATATGGTGAAGATTATTTAAAAGATGAACAAAGAAAAGAGAAAAAGCAATCGAATGCCCAAGATGCACATGAAGGGATTCGACCAACCAGTACTTTAAGGGATCCCAATAGTTTAAAAACATTTTTATCAAGAGACCAACTCCGATTATATAAATTAATCTGGGATCGGTTTTTAGCTAGTCAAATGGCTCAGGCCGTCATGGATACAATGAGCGTAGATTTACAAAATGGCAATGTCCTTTTCCGAGCAAATGGCTCAAAAATTAAGTTTCCTGGTTTCATGAAGCTTTATGTTGAGGGATCAGATGACCAAGTGGATGAAAAAGACAGAATGCTTCCTGACCTTAAGGAAGGGGATGAAGTGTTTAAAAAGGATATCGAGCCAAAGCAGCATTTCACTCAGCCACCGCCAAGGTACACGGAGGCAAGACTTGTTAAGACACTTGAAGAGCTTGGTATTGGTCGCCCGTCTACATACGCACCAACCCTTGACACGATTCAAAAGCGGGGCTATGTGGCACTCGATAATAAAAGATTTATTCCAACCGAGCTCGGTGAAATTATCGATGAGTTGATTTTAGAGTTTTTTCCAGATATTCTAGATGTCGAATTTACAGCGAAAATGGAACAGGGCTTAGATAATATCGAAGATGGAAAAGTACCTTGGGTCAATATTATCGATGAGTTTTATCAAGATTTTGAAATTCATTTAAAAAAAGCAGAAGAAGAAATGCAGTCTGTTGAAATCAAAGATGAACCAGCTGGTGAAGACTGTGAGAATTGTGGAAACCCTATGGTTTTTAAAATGGGTCGCTACGGAAAATTTATGGCTTGCAGCAATTTTCCAGATTGCCGAAATACAAAACCGATTGTTAAAGAAATCGGTGTTACCTGCCCTAATTGTAAAGAAGGACAGATCATTGAGCGTAAAAGTAAGAAAAAGCGACTCTTTTACGGTTGTACACAATACCCTGAATGTGAGTTTATCTCTTGGGATAAACCATTACCAAGGGAATGCCCAAAATGTGAAGGGCTGCTTGTTGAAAAGAAATTAAAAAAAGGTGTTCAAGTTCAATGCGTTAATTGTGATTACAAGGAAGAACCGCAAAGTTAAAGTGAGAGTGGGCATAGTCCACTCTCTTCGTTATTTGCATAAAACTTTTTTCTTTTCCATTCGTATAGTACAATGCAAGATGGACTTAAAAGTGGGAAAAGTATTGATAGGTACGTGCACTACCTTTTATTTACATAAAACCATGGTATCTATTAGGAGGATTCTAAATGAAAGATGTCACAATTAACGTAATCGGTGCGGGATTAGCTGGAAGTGAAGCCGCATGGCAGATTGCGAAGCGTGGAGTAAAAGTTCGCTTATATGAGATGCGGCCAGTGAAGCAAACACCTGCACACCATACAGATAAATTTGCAGAATTAGTTTGTAGTAATTCATTACGTGCCAACACACTAACAAATGCAGTAGGGGTGTTAAAGGAAGAAATGCGAAAGCTTGATTCCGTTATTATCGCTGCAGCGGATGCTTGTTCTGTTCCAGCAGGCGGTGCGTTAGCTGTTGATCGTCATGAATTTGCCGCCAAAGTAACAAATTTGGTTAAAAACCATGAAAATGTTACGGTTATTAATGAAGAAGTAACTGAAATTCCAGAGGGAACAACAATCATTGCAACGGGGCCGCTGACAAGTCCAGACCTTTCAGAGCAGCTCAAAGGGCTAACCGGTGAGGATTACCTTTATTTTTATGATGCTGCAGCACCGATACTTGAAAAGGAAAGCATAGACCTAGAGAAAGTTTATTTAAAATCCCGCTATGATAAAGGGGAAGCTGCCTATCTTAACTGTCCAATGACTGAAGAAGAATTTAACCGTTTCTATGAAGCGCTTATATCCGCTGAAACTGTTCCAGTAAAGGAATTTGAAAAGGAAGTCTTTTTCGAAGGGTGCATGCCAATTGAAGTGATGGCGTCACGGGGAAAGAAAACAATGCTTTTCGGTCCGTTAAAACCAGTTGGTTTAGAGGATCCCAAAACAGGAAAACGTCCTTTTGCCGTAGTACAACTCCGTCAAGATGATGCCGCGGGCACACTTTTTAATATTGTCGGTTTTCAGACACATTTAAAGTGGGGTGCGCAAAAGGAAGTTATACAATTAATACCGGGGTTAGAAAATGCAGAAATTATTCGATATGGTGTGATGCACCGGAATACATTTATCAATTCTCCCAAGGTACTAAAAGCAACTTACCAATTCCGTAATCGTGAAGATTTATTTTTTGCTGGTCAAATGACTGGCGTTGAAGGATACGTAGAATCTGCTGCTAGCGGTTTAGTTGCTGGTATAAATGCAACGCGTTTAATACAAGGAATGGAGCCACTTGAATTTCCTGAAGAGACCGCGATTGGAAGCATGGCCCGATATATTACTACGACGAACGCTAAAAATTTTCAGCCAATGAATGCTAACTTTGGTTTATTTCCAGAGCTGCCGGTAAGAATTAAAGGAAAGCAGGAGAGGAATTTAGAACACGCAAATAGAGCGTTAGAAACAATTCAGAACTTTGTGAAAGTTTTGTAAAGTTTATTGCAAGGGGATACGAAGTATGTTACGATTTAGTAGCCCTTGCGAGGTGAATATTATGATAAATGTGAATGTTTTTTTAAAGTTAATTATTGAGTATTTACAAATAGATTTTAATTACTCAAAATATACACTTGAATCCTAATCAACATGACATCAGTAAAATTTCTTATCTTCATGGTTGAAATAACCCATAAAGTAATGATGTCAAATATTCTAGTTAACATAGTCAGTTTTCATAACTTTCATGTATATGGTAGTTCACCTGTTACATACTTATCTGCGAAGTAATGTGAATAGAAATCACTCCAAAGGGAGGCTCATCTTAATGAACCAATTTCATGCGACAACGATTTTTGCAATTCATCATAATGGTGAATATTCTATGTCAGGTGATGGACAAGTGACATTTGGTAATGCGGTAGTGATGAAGCACACAGCGAGAAAAGTAAGAAAGATATTTAATGGAAAGGTATTAGCAGGTTTTGCAGGTTCTGTTGCAGATGCTTTTACTCTTTTCGAACTGTTCGAGGGAAAATTAGAAGAATTTAACGGAAACCTTCAAAGAGCTGCTGTTGAGCTTGCCAAAGAGTGGCGAAGTGACAAAGTGCTCAGGAAGCTTGAAGCGATGCTAATTGTTATGAATCGTGAATATTTGCTACTTGTTTCAGGAACGGGAGAAGTAATTGAACCTGACGATGGAATTCTTGCGATTGGTTCAGGTGGAAATTATGCATTATCTGCTGGACGTGCTCTAAAGAAATACTCAGGAGACCATTTATCTGCAAAGGAAATAGCAAAAGCTTCTTTAGAAATAGCAGCTGAAATATGTGTCTATACGAACCATAACATTATTGTTGAAGAGCTATAACGGGAAGGAGACTAATTATCATGGGAAAAACAACTAATTTAACCCCTCGTCAAATTGTTGAAAAACTTGATCAATATATTATTGGACAAAAGGATGCTAAGAAAGCGGTTGCTGTTGCCTTAAGAAATCGCTACAGAAGAGGATTGTTAAATGAAAAACTTAGGGATGAAATTATCCCCAAAAATATATTGATGATAGGTCCGACTGGAGTTGGGAAAACGGAAATTGCCAGAAGGATTGCCAAAATTGTGGGTGCCCCTTTTATTAAGGTGGAAGCTACTAAGTTTACTGAAGTAGGCTATGTCGGGCGAGATGTAGAATCCATGGTTAGAGATCTTGCTGAAACCTCTGTTCGTTTAGTAAAAGAGGAACGGATGCAAAGTGTAAAGGAACGTGCAGAAGAGAATGCCAACAACAGGCTAGTTGATTTGCTTGTGCCATCAGCCAAAAAAACGAGTAACTATAAAAACCCGCTAGAAATGTTATTTGGAGGCGGGAATACATCAACTGAGCCAGAAACACATCAAGAGGATTATTCGATTACTGAAAAACGAAAAATTGTCAAAGAGAAATTAGCACTTGGTCAACTAGAGGATGAAATCGTTACGGTTGAAGTAGATGAGCAAGCTCCATCCATGTTTGATATGCTGCAAGGCTCAGGGATTGAACAAATGGGAATGAATATGCAGGATGCCCTAAGCAGCTTTATGCCAAAAAAACGCAAAAAGCGAAAATTGACTGTCCGTGAAGCTCGCAAGGTGCTGACAAGTGAAGAGGCTTCTAAGCTTATTGATATGGATGAAGTAAATTCTGAGGCCGTTTATCGTGCGGAACAAGCTGGTATTATTTTTATCGATGAAATTGATAAAATCGCTAGTAAAAATTCGGGAGGCTCATCTGCAGATGTATCCAGAGAAGGGGTCCAAAGAGATATTTTGCCTATAGTTGAAGGTTCAACAGTAGTGACCAAATATGGGTCAGTAAAAACAGACCATGTATTATTTATTGCTGCTGGAGCATTTCACATGGCGAAACCTTCCGATTTAATTCCAGAACTTCAAGGGCGTTTCCCAATTCGTGTAGAACTAACAAAGCTAACTGTGGAAGATTTCTTCAGAATCTTAATCGAACCAGATAATGCCCTTATTAAGCAATATCAGGCATTATTGGAAACAGAAGGTATACAAATTGAATTTTCTGACGATGCTATTCGTAGAATAGCCGAAGTTGCATTTGAAGTGAATCAAAATACAGACAATATTGGTGCAAGACGTCTTCATACGATTCTCGAAAAGCTTTTAGAAGACTTATCTTTTGAAGCTCCAGAAATTTCGATGGAGAAGATAACAATTACACCACAGTATGTCGACGATAAACTTGGTGCTATTTCGAAAAATAAAGATTTAAGTCAGTTTATCTTATAAAAATGAACGTCTGATAATCTCATGTATGAAGAAATGTTCATTTTTTAAATACCCTAAAATGTAGTATTTGAAGATTAATTAATAATTTAATAATGGTTGTAGTTATTAGGAGGAAGAAACAGATGGATTTACTTACAAAAACGAGAAAAATTAATGTTTTATTACAAAAAGCAGCAGGAAAGCCAGTTAACTTTAAGGAAATGTCGGTCACTTTAAGTGAAACGATTGAAGCAAATGTGTATATTGTTAGCCGTCGTGGTAAACTTTTAGGGTTCTCTATTCATCAGCAAATTGAAAATGAAAGAATGAAAAAGATGTTTGAGGATCGTCAATTCCCTGAGGAATATACAAATGGTTTATTTAATATTCAAGAAACCTCATCAAATCTTGATATTGAAAGCCAATATACTGCTTTTCCAATAGAAAACAGAGATTTATTTAAAGAAGGTTTAACTACGATTGTTCCAATTATTGGCGGCGGGGAACGCCTTGGCACGTTAATTCTTGCAAGATTACAAGAAAAGTTCCACGATGATGATCTAATCCTTGCAGAATATGGTGCAACAGTTGTAGGTATGGAGATTTTACGAGAAAAGTCTGAAGAAATTGAAGAAGAAGCTAGAAGCAAAGCAGTGGTTCAAATGGCTATTAGTTCATTATCATATAGTGAACTTGAAGCGATTGAACATATCTTTGAAGAATTAAATGGCCGTGAAGGCTTATTGGTTGCTTCGAAAATAGCTGATCGTGTTGGTATTACTCGTTCTGTTATCGTTAATGCACTAAGAAAACTTGAAAGTGCAGGGGTAATTGAATCACGTTCCCTAGGGATGAAAGGAACATATATCAAAGTTTTAAATGATAAGTTTCTGATGGAACTTGATAAATTAAGATCAAATTAATCATAACTAATCCCCAGCTAACTGGGGATTTTGTTTTTTTATTAAACTAATGCTTGATTGTTATTATTACATATGCTATATTATTTCATGGTGTTAATACACACGCTCATTGATTTATTCAGATGGTGCTGTTCATAACAGTTTCTGTTTAAAGATGAGGTGAGCGGAGGAAAACAAACCATTAGGAGGAAAAATCATGTCAGTCATTTCTATGAAGCAATTGCTTGAAGCTGGTGTACACTTCGGACACCAAACTCGCCGTTGGAACCCTAAAATGAAGAAATATATCTTCACAGAGCGTAACGGTATCTATATCATTGACCTTCAAAAAACAGTTAAAAAAGTTGAAGAAGCTTATAACTGGGTAAAGGAACTTGCTGGTAACGGCGGAACAGTTCTTTTTGTTGGTACAAAAAAACAAGCTCAAGATTCTGTTAAAGAAGAAGCGGGCCGTTCTGGTATGTACTATGTTAACCAACGCTGGTTAGGTGGTACTTTAACAAACTTTGAAACAATTCAAAAGCGTATTGGCCGCTTAAAAGATATCGAAAGAATGTCTGAAGACGGAACTTTTGAAGTATTACCTAAAAAAGAGGTTGTTCAATTAAAGAAACAACAAGAGCGTCTAGAGAAATTCTTAGGCGGCATCAAAGATATGAAACAACTTCCAGATGCACTTTTCATTATTGACCCTCGTAAAGAGCGTATCGCGGTTGCAGAAGCTAAGAAATTGAACATTCCTATCGTAGGTATTGTTGATACAAACTGTGATCCAGACGAAATCGATGTAGTTATTCCTGCGAATGACGATGCGATTCGTGCGGTTAAGCTTTTAACAGGTAAAATGGCAGATGCTATCCTTGAAGCTAAACAAGGTGAAGAAGTACAAGTTCAGGCTTAATTAAATCAAAAGGTGATAAGAGGGAGACCCTTTATCACCTTTTTTTAAAGAAGGTTTTTATTGGAAAGTTTTAGAATAGCTGTCATTGGCTAAGATATGGATACATAGTAAAATAAAGGAGGAATTTACATTATGGCAATTACTGCTCAAATGGTTAAAGAACTACGTGAAAAAACTGGTGCAGGTATGTTGGATTGTAAAAAAGCACTAACTGAAACTGATGGAGATATGGACAAAGCAATTGATTTCTTACGCGAAAAAGGGATTGCATCTGCTGCTAAGAAGGGTGACCGTATTGCTGCAGAAGGTTTAACTTATGTTGTAACTGAAGGTAACGATGCAGTTATTCTAGAAGTAAACTCTGAAACTGACTTTGTTGCGAAGAATGAAGCGTTCCAAGCTCTTGTAAAAGATCTAGCTGCACATCTTCTAAAGAACAAGCCTGCAACTGTTGAAGAAGCATCTGCTCAAACGATGGAAAATGGTGCAACTGTTGCAGATCATATCAATGCATCTATTGCTAAGATTGGTGAAAAATTAACACTTCGCCGCTTTTCTGTTACATCAAAAACAGACAATGATGCATTTGGAGCATATA
Organism: Bacillus sp. ISL-7; assembly: GCF_018613065.1. Next base: position 126,812 of record NZ_JAGGQW010000034.1, read on the forward strand.
TTCATATGGGTGGCCGCATTTCAGTCCTATCAGTACTTGAAGGTACAACAGATGCGGATGCTGCGAAGGATGTTTCAATGCATATTGCTGCACTAAAACCAAAATATGTTTCTCGTGACGAAGTTTCTCAAGAAGAAGTTGAGCATGAGCGTCAAGTATTAACACAACAAGCACTTAACGAAGGCAAGCCTGCAAAAATCGTTGAAAAAATGGTTGAAGGCCGTCTTGGAAAATATTTTGAAGATGTTTGTGTACTTGATCAAACTTTCGTTAAAAACCCTGATCAAAAAGTACGTCAGTTTGTTGAATCTAAGGGTGCTACAGTCCGTGAGTTCGTCCGTTACGAAGTCGGAGAAGGTATCGAAAAACGTGAAGATAACTTTGCTGAAGAAGTTATGAATCAAATTAAAAAATAATCAAAAACTATTCTCTAGCATAAAAACAAAATAGTTTTAAGGGAATGTTAATGAAATAGGTTTTTAAATAGGGGACACGGTGTGTTCCCTTTTTTAAAAAGAATTAATTACATAATGGAGGTTTATATGAGCGGTCCTAAGTACAAACGCGTAGTATTAAAGTTGAGCGGAGAAGCACTTGCAGGTGAATCGAGCTTTGGAATTAAACCTTCTGTGATCAAATCGATTGCCATTCAAGTTAAAGAAATAGCAGAGCTTGGTGTAGAAGTTGCTGTCGTTGTCGGTGGCGGTAACATTTGGCGCGGAAAAATTGGCAGTGAAATGGGTATGGACCGGGCAACTGCAGATTATATGGGGATGCTTGCAACGGTTATGAATTCTTTAGCACTGCAAGATAGTTTGGAGCACTTAGGAATTGAATCACGGGTGCAAACCTCTATTGAAATGCGCCAGGTGGCTGAGCCTTATATTCGACGCCGTGCAATTAGGCATTTAGAAAAAAAACGGGTAGTCATTTTTGCGGCGGGTACAGGAAATCCATATTTCTCAACGGATACAACCGCTGCACTCCGAGCAGCGGAAATCGATGCTGAAGTAATCTTAATGGCAAAGAATAATGTCGATGGAGTGTATTCTGCAGACCCTCGATTAGATGCAAATGCTACTAAATATGAAGATTTGTCTTTCTTAGATGTTCTTAAAGAAGGATTAGCAGTTATGGACTCTACTGCCTCCTCCTTATGCATGGACAATGATATTCCATTGATTGTTTTCTCGATTATGGAGCAGGGGAATATTAAACGAGCCGTTATGGGGGAAAAAATAGGAACAATTGTTAGGGGGAAACATTAATGCCAAAACAAGTCATCTCTACCATTAAAGATCGTATGACAAAAGCGATTCAGTCATATTCGCGTGAGCTTGCCAGCATCCGTGCGGGGAGAGCAAGCGCTTCGTTATTGGACAGAATTACAATTGATTATTATGGTGCACCAACACCTGTAAACCAAATGGCTGGAATTTCAACACCTGAAGCTAGGCTTATTGTTATTCAACCATATGATAAATCCACCCTTGGGGATATTGAAAAAGCAATTCTTAAATCTGATTTAGGATTAAATCCTACCAACGACGGAATGGTAATCCGTCTTGCTATTCCACAATTGACTGAGGAGCGCCGCAAGGAGTTAGTAAAATTGGTCAAAAAGGAATCAGAAGAAGCGAAGGTAGCTATCCGTAATATCCGTCGAGATGGTAATGACGAATTAAAGAAGCTTGAGAAGAATGGTGAAATTACTGAGGATAGTCTTCGCGGTCATTCGGAGGATATCCAAAAACTTACCGACGAATTTATTAGTAAAGTTGATCAAATTACAAAAGACAAAGAAAAGGAAATTTTGGAAGTTTAATTAATGGCTGTGTTAAAACTAAATGTTGATTTTAAAACTCTGTTGATTGGAGCGGAATGCGCGAGACTCCTGCGGGAGTACGGGGCAGGGGAGACCCCACAGGCGCGTAGCGCCGAGGAGGCTCCCCGGCACGCCCGCGGAAAGCGAAGCGCATGGAGCGGAAATCAACAGACAAATTTAACACAGCCTAATTAATAAATAAGAACCCTCTGTTTAGGGGGTTTTTCACTATTTTATTATGTATTTTGGGGATATTTGATTGTTCCCTAAAGTTGTCTGAACATTATTCTTAATCTCTGTTTTTTTACATAAGTTAAATATTAGAGATATCTTTTTGCTTTTTTGGTATGATAAAAACATGCTACCCCGAAATGTCCATTACATAACAACACACATGCTTCAATGGAATTGATATATGATTTAATTTTCGGAGGAAATGATTAACTAATTGGAGGAGCAATGTTATGTTTAATAAATTAAGGCTTGGGAAGAACCGAAATAACACTTCCACACTCCGAAATAAAATAGAGGAAATAAAAAAATCGCCTGTTCCTGAGCATGTGGCAATTATTATGGATGGCAACGGACGTTGGGCTAAGAAACGGGCATTACCACGTATTGCTGGTCACCATGAGGGCATGAAGGTTGTTCGGAAAACAACGAAATTAGCAAATGAGCTTGGCATTAAAACCTTAACATTGTATGCTTTTTCAACTGAGAATTGGAAAAGGCCAAAAAATGAAGTCGAATATATTATGAGTTTGCCTGATGAATTTTTAGGAACATTTTTGCCGGATTTAATTGAGGAAAATGTTCAAGTGAAAATGATGGGTTATAAAAATCAACTTCCAGTACATACACTGCGTGCAATAGAAAAAGCTATAGAAGAAACAAAAAATAATGATGGATTAGTATTAAACTTTGCATTAAATTACGGGAGCAGAGCTGAGATTCTTGATGCTGTGAAGCAAGTCTTAAATGACAGCAAAAGTGGTAAACTAAACGAGACGGAGTTAGACGAAAAGGTCTTTTCCTCCTACTTAATGACTGCTAATTTTACAGACCCAGATCTTTTAATCCGTACTAGTGGTGAAATCCGCTTGAGTAACTTTATGCTTTGGCAGTTGGCTTACTCAGAGTTTTGGTTTACAGATGTCTTATGGCCAGACTTTAATGAAGAACATTTACTTGAAGCAATTGAAACGTTCCAGAATCGGCAGCGTCGGTTTGGTGGCATATAGAACAACAAAGGTGTTGAAATATTAGATGAAGCAAAGAATCATAACAGGAGTCATTGCAGCTGCACTATTTTTACCAATTGTCTATTATGGTGGATTTCCACTTGTAATATTAACCTACTTTTTAGCGACAATCGGCTTGTATGAGTTATTAAAAATGAAAAAACTTACTATTTTTTCGGTTAATGGTGTGTTAGCACTTTTATTTCTGTGGGTGTTGCTCTTTCCTGAAAAATATTATCCCATATTCGATTCCTTTTATTATTCAAAAATAGAGATATGTATTGCATTAATTCTTTTGTTATTAACTTACACCGTTATTACCAAAAATCAATTTACATTTGAAGACGTTTCTTTTTCTATCCTATCAGCCATTTATGTAGGTATTGGCTTTTACTTTTTCTTTGAAACGAGGCAGGATGGGGGACTTGTCTATATTTTGTATTCTTTATTTATGATTTGGGCTACGGATTCAGGTGCTTATTTTATTGGAAAAGCTCTTGGTAAAACAAAGCTATGGCCCGAAATTAGCCCGAATAAGACAGTTGAAGGGTCGATTGGCGGAATCGCCTGTGCAGTTGTTGTGGCTGTCATATTTGTACTCCTCTCAAACATTAACGTCGGTCTTTTAACTTTAATGGGAATTACAATCGTCCTTTCCGTTTTTGGACAAATTGGTGACTTAGTTGAATCAGCCTTTAAGCGTCATTTTAATGTCAAAGATTCTGGTACAATCTTGCCAGGTCATGGTGGAATTCTTGATCGATTTGACAGCCTATTATTTGTTTGGCCCTTGTTACATTTTTTTCACCTTTGGTTATAGAGCGCGTGCGCTTCACATTTAGGAGTTGACTTTTTATTGAAAACCATTAGCTTATTGGGTGCAACCGGATCGATAGGAACCCAAACCTTAGATATTATCCGTGAGCATCCATCTGACTTTACATTAGCAGCCTTTTCTGTGGGTAAAAATATCGAGTTGGCACGAAAAATGATTGTTGAATTTCAGCCTGAGCTTGTTTCTGTACAAGACTATCATGACTGTAATACATTAAAAGCAGAATTTCCTAATATTAAATTCACTTTTGGTCAGGAAGGACTAATCGAGACAGCAGTTTATGAAAAAGCCGATATTCTTGTCAACGCAGTTCTTGGAAGTGTGGGGTTAAACCCGACTTTACAAGCGATTGAATGTGGGAAGATAATCGCTATTGCCAATAAAGAAACACTGGTTACTGCAGGTCATTTAGTTATGGATGCGGCTAAAAGAAATAATGTACCACTCCTTCCGGTCGATAGTGAACATTCTGCCATTTTTCAAGCCTTGCAGGGGGAAAAGGAGAAAAACATTGAAAGATTAATTCTAACTGCTTCCGGCGGGAGCTTTCGTGACCTCTCTAGGCAAGAATTGAAAAATGTTACCGTGGAGCAAGCACTAAACCATCCAAATTGGTCGATGGGGGCAAAAATCACAATTGATTCGGCATCAATGATGAACAAAGGTTTAGAAGTAATTGAAGCTCATTGGCTTTTCAATATGCCATATGAAAAAATTGATGTACTGCTTCATAAAGAAAGCATCATCCATTCAATGATTGAGTTTCACGATAGCAGTATCATTGCTCAGCTTGGAACACCAGATATGAGAGTGCCGATTCAATATGCGCTCACCTATCCTGATCGTTTGCCATTGCCTTCATCAAAACGTTTGGATCTGGCAAGGATTGGGAAATTGCATTTCGAGGAAATGGATGCCGCGAGATTCCGCTGTCTTGGTTTTGCTTATGAGGCTGGGAAAAAAGGTGGATCGATGCCAACGGTATTGAATGCAGCGAATGAAGTGGCCGTGGCAGCTTTTCTAGAAGGGAAAATTCGGTTCTTGCAGATTGAAGATTTGATTGAGAAAGCCCTAACCGCCCACCAAATCACGGAACACCCTAGCCTAACTTCCATCCAAGAGATAGACAAAGAAACAAGAGATTATGTTCATTCACTCCTGTAAGAAAAACGGAAGCGCAAGTAAAAGAATCTCTCTTATCCTGAAAAAAAGGTGGTTTTATTTTGACTACAGTTATTGCCTTTATAGTGATTTTTGGCGCACTCGTATTCTTTCATGAATTAGGTCATTTGATTTTCGCAAAAAGGGCTGGTATTTTATGCCGTGAATTTGCAATTGGTTTTGGCCCAAAAGTATTTTCCCATAAAAGAGCGGAGACAACCTATACCATTCGGTTACTTCCGATTGGTGGATTTGTGCGCATGGCTGGCGAAGACCCGGAAATGATTGAAATAAAGCCTGGTTATCGTATTGGCTTGTTGTTTGATAAGGATGAAAAAGTAAATAAAATCATCTTAAATAATAAAGAGAAATTTCCTAATTGTCGGATCGTTGAAGTGGAATATGCTGATATCGAAAAGGATTTAGTTATTAAAGGATTTCCTGAAGATGAAGATGAAGTATTAAAAACCTTTATCATTGACCCAAAAGCAGCCATCGTGGAAAATGGAATCGAGTCACAGATTGCTCCAATTGACCGTCAATTCGGATCAAAAACATTAGGACAAAGAACGATGGCTATTTTTGCTGGTCCGATGATGAATTTTGTACTTGCATTCATTTTATTTATTATTATTGCTTTTATACAGGGGGTACCTACGAATGAACCTAAGTTAGGTGAAATAACTCCTGATGGGGCAGCGATGGCTGCTGGTCTTAAAAAAGGTGATCTCATCCAGACGATTAATGGTTCAGAAATTTCGAGTTGGTCTGATGTAGTGGAGGTCATTCGGAAAAATCCAAATGAAAAGCTCGAATTTTCTATTCGCCGTGACAAAAAGGATTTAGATATCACGGTAACCCCAATTGAAAAAACGGTTGAAGGAAAGAAAATTGGGCTTATTGGTGTTTATAGTCCTGTAGAAAAGTCTCCTATTCAAGCAATTAAGGCAGGTTTCACAGAAACCTATTTTTGGACGAAACAGATTTTTGTAATGGTTGGTAAATTAGTCACTGGCCAATTTTCAATTGATGCACTTTCTGGTCCTGTTGGTATTTACCAAGCAACAGATTCTGTAGCTAAATCGGGTATTTATTATTTAATGAAATGGGCAGGGATTTTAAGCATTAACTTAGGTATTATGAACTTATTACCTATTCCCGCTCTTGACGGTGGAAGATTAATGTTTTTTGCTGTCGAAGCTGTTAGAGGCAAGCCGATAGACCGTCAAAAAGAAGGTATGGTTCATTTTATAGGATTCGCCCTCTTAATGCTGCTCATGCTAGTTGTAACTTGGAATGACATTCAAAGGTTTTTCTTATAGTATGTAATCTTTAATTTATTTTGGGGGCCGTTAAATACGGTCCCTATTCTATTTTTAAAGAAAACTAATTAACTAAAATGGAGAAATTTTTCTGTCGAATAAAGCCGAATCATTTTGAGTCATATGATATAATTACTTTTTGACGAGATAAAAAAAGCGATATTTAATAGATGGGAGAGAGAACGATGAGCGAACATGCCCTAGGCAAAAAAGAGCGATTCCAACTCTTGCTCCAGCAGCTGCAATTGATCGAGGATGCTGTTGTAGTGCATTTCAACAATGCGCAAATTGAAAGGTTATTAGTTGAAAAAAAAGCTAGAAAGTGGCATTTTCAATTTTTATTCGAAAATATACTTCCCTATAATGTTTATGTAATGTTTACGTCACAGCTCGAACGGACATTTTCAAACATTGCAACGATTTCCTTCCATATAAATGTAACAAATCAAATTATTTCACCGGAATTATTACGAGATTATTGGAGTTATAGCATTCAGCAAATTGATGGAATTGCTCCGCCGCTTTTAAAACTATTACATGAACAACTTCCCGAAGTGAACGGTAATAAGCTTACAATTTCAGTTCATAATGATACTGAGGGACAAGCACTAAAGCGGAAATATGGCGAGACGATCGCTAAAATCTATCAATCATTTGGATTTCCCAATTTATCGATTGAGACAGTAATAAAAAGTAACGAGAAAAATGAAGAATATCAACAATTTCTTCTTGCAAAGCAAAAGGAGGATCAAGAACGCGGACTTCAAGCAATGGTTGAATTGCAGAGAAAAGAAGCTGAAAAGGATCAGGCATCTGGTGATCTTCCATCTGGACCGCTTACTATTGGTCTTACCATTAAGGATAATAATGACTTCCGAAGTCTGATTGATATTGGTGATGAAGAAAGACGAATAGCTGTAGAAGGGTTTATCTTTGATGCGGAAATACGTGAACTCAGGAGCGGCCGTTCCCTACTGACCTTCAAAATAACTGATTACACAAGCTCTATTATGGTAAAAATGTTTTCACGCGATAAAGAGGATGCAGCCCTGTTCCAGCTTGTCAAAAAAGGAATGTGGGTAAAAGTTCGAGGCAGCATTCAGAATGATACCTTTGTTCGTGACCTCGTGATGATTGGAAATGATATTAATGAAATTAGGCCTGTTGGCCGAAAGGATACTGCACCCGAAGATCAGAAACGTGTAGAACTCCATCTTCATACACCGATGAGTCAAATGGATGCAGTCACACCTGTTAGCACACTGATTGCACAGGCAAAAAAATGGGGACATAAAGCAATTGCAGTAACCGATCACGCGGTTGCACAATCATTCCCTGAAGCGTATGGTGCTGGGAAGAAAAATGATATTAAAATTCTCTATGGCGTTGAAGTAAATTTAGTAGATGATGGGGTGCCAATTGCCTATAATGACGCACATCGTCAACTAGCTGAGGATACCTATGTTGTATTTGACGTTGAAACTACGGGACTATCAGCGGTGTACAATACAATTATTGAGCTTGCTGCTGTGAAAATACATGACGGTGAAATCATTGACCGCTTCGAATCCTTTGCCAATCCTCATCACCGTTTATCGGCAACAACAATCAACCTCACTGGAATTACCGATGATATGGTCCAAACCGCTCCAGAAATTGAGGAAGTTCTACGGAATTTTAGTGAATGGGCGGGTGATGCTGTTCTTGTAGCCCATAATGCTTCCTTTGATATGGGTTTCCTCAATGTCGGATATAGAAAAATAGGCTTTGAAAAGGCTAGGAATCCTGTTATTGATACACTTGAACTTGGAAGATTTCTCTATCCAGAGATGAAAAACCATCGTTTAAATACACTAACTAAGAAGTTTGATATTGAATTAACCCAACATCACCGCGCCATTTATGATGCAGAGGCAACCGGTTATCTACTTTTGAAAATGTTAAAGGATTCCCTCGAAAAAGGAATTGAATACCATGACCAGTTTAATGATAATATGGGGAAAGGAAATGCCTACCAACGGGCACGTCCCTATCACTGTACACTTTTAGCCCAAACACAAGCGGGATTAAAAAACCTTTTTAAACTCGTATCTATATCACACCTTGAATATTTTTATCGAGTTCCTAGATTACCAAGATCTGTTTTGCAAAAATACAGGGAAGGGATTTTAGTTGGCTCCGGTTGTAATAAAGGTGAGGTATTTGAAGGGATGATGCAAAAATCCCCAGAGGAAGTGGAAGGTGCTGCCCGTTTTTATGATTATCTTGAAGTCATGCCGAAAGAAGTAAATGCACCGTTGATTGAAATGGAATTGGTGAGCGATGAAAAAGCAATGGAAGATATTATTGCGAAAATCATTACGCTTGGTGATAAATTAGGATTGCCAGTTGTTGCAACTGGAAATGTCCATTATCTTAATGAAAATGATAAAATTTATCGAAAAATATTAATTAATTCCCAGGGTGGAGCTAACCCGCTAAATCGCCATGAACTTCCCGATGTTCACTTTAGGACAACCAATGAAATGCTTGATGCTTTTTCATTTTTAGGAAAAGAGAAAGCAAAAGAAATTGTTGTAACTAACACGAATAAAATTGCGGATATGATTGAAGTCATTAAACCAATTAAAGACGATTTGTATACACCGAAAATTGAAGGCGCCGATGAAGAAATGCGTGAAATGAGTTATTCAATGGCGCGGAGAATTTACGGTGACACCTTGCCGGAAATTGTGGAAGCCAGGTTAGAAAAGGAATTGAAAAGTATTATTGGGCATGGATTTGCTGTTATTTATTTAATTTCTCATAAGCTTGTTAAAAAGTCCTTGGATGATGGTTACCTTGTAGGCTCAAGGGGGTCTGTTGGTTCATCACTTGTAGCAACAATGACAGAAATTACCGAGGTAAATCCACTACCACCGCATTATGTGTGTCCAACCTGTAAACATTCAGAGTTTTTTAATGATGGTTCTGTCGGTTCAGGTTTTGATTTACCTGATAAGGATTGCCCGCAATGTGGCGGGAAATACCATAAGGACGGACACGATATTCCGTTTGAAACGTTCCTTGGTTTCAAAGGGGACAAAGTTCCCGATATCGATTTAAACTTTTCTGGTGAATACCAGCCGAGGGCCCATAATTATACAAAGGTCCTGTTTGGTGAGGATAATGTATTCCGCGCTGGGACGATTGGTACAGTCGCAGACAAGACCGCTTTTGGATATGTTAAAGCATATCAACAGGATAACAATCTACAACTTCGTGGTGCCGAAGTAGAACGCCTTGCTTCAGGCTGTACGGGTGTTAAAAGAACAACGGGTCAACATCCAGGTGGTATTATTGTTATACCTGATTACATGGATGTTTATGATTTTTCACCGATTCAATTCCCGGCAGATGATAGAAATTCAGAATGGAAAACAACACATTTCGATTTCCATTCCATCCATGATAATGTCTTGAAGCTAGATATCCTCGGACATGATGACCCGACCGTGATTAGGATGCTTCAAGACCTGAGCGGAATGGATCCGAAAACAATCCCTACAGATGATCCTGAAGTCATGAAAATCTTTAGCGGGACCGAGTCATTAGGCGTAACAGAAAAGCAGATCATGTGTAAAACTGGAACACTTGGTATTCCAGAGTTTGGAACTCGCTTCGTTCGGCAAATGCTTGAGGATACGAAACCAACAACGTTCTCTGAACTTGTTCAAATATCGGGGTTATCACATGGTACCGATGTATGGCTTGGGAATGCCCAAGAATTAATCCATAATAAAACATGTAATCTTAGTGAAGTTATTGGCTGTCGTGATGATATCATGGTCTACCTTATTTATCAGGGACTGGACCCATCCTTTGCTTTTAAAATTATGGAATCAGTTCGTAAGGGTAAAGGCTTAAGCGAAGAAATGGAAGCAGAGATGCGGAAAAACGAAGTTCCAGAATGGTATATCGACTCTTGTAAGAAGATTAAATACATGTTCCCAAAGGCCCATGCTGCTGCATATGTACTTATGGCAGTTAGAATTGCATATTTCAAGGTACATCTTCCGCTCCTTTATTACGCCGCTTATTTTACTGTCCGCGCGGAAGACTTTGACATTGAAGCAATGTCGCGCGGTTCAGAATCGATACGTGCAAAAATAGAAGAAATAAATGCAAAAGGGCTAGAAGCATCTAACAAAGAAAAAAACTTATTAACGGTTTTGGAACTAGCACTTGAAATGACTGAAAGGGGCTTTGTTTTCCAGAACTACGATTTATATAAATCTTCATCATCCGAATTCATCATTGAAGGTAATACCTTAATACCGCCGTTTAATTCGATTCCAGGCTTAGGAACGAATGCGGCCTATAATATTGTCAAGGCAAGGGAATCAGGAGAATTTTTATCCAAAGAAGATTTACAGCAACGAGGAAAGGTATCTAAGACTATCCTTGAATATTTAGACAAGCAAGGATGCCTATCATCCCTTCCAGAGCAAAACCAGCTTTCTCTGTTTTAACTTGGATTATCATCTAGCTCCAGCGCCTAGGGGCACGAGTCATAAGCCAATCTCTTCGGAAGGCAAAAACGCCTTCTGTCAGCGCTTGTCTTATGCTGGTCGCCCCTGATCAAGGCGCTTCCGCTTTTGGGCGCTATTTGCATTAAAATGTTGGTTATGGTATAGTTTTATTGGAAATACTAAGAAATACTCTCGTGATCAAGAGTGGGGAAACCCGCTCTTTCGTTTTTGTATAAATCTTTTTTCTTAGTAACTTGATAAAACTCTCCGTGAACTACATACAATATGGGTGAAATTTTCGGAAAAGGAGGTAAAGGCATGAGCAAGGTAACGGAAGTTGTAGAAGAGCTGGCTACGCCTATTTTTCAAGAGCTTGGTTTGGAATTAGTGGAAATTGAGTATGTGAAGGAAGGAAAAAGCTGGTTTCTTCGCGTATATATCGATAAAGACAACGGTGTTGATATTGAGGATTGCGGACTCGTTAGCGAAAAACTCAGCGAAAAACTCGATGAGCTTGATCCGATTCCCCATAACTATTTTCTTGAAGTTTCTTCACCTGGAGCAGAGCGTCCATTGAAAAAAGATAAAGATTTCCAAAAGGCAATAGGTAAAAGTGTCTTTATCAAAACTTATGAACCGATTGATGGGGAGAAAAGCTTCGAAGGGACATTATTAGAATTTGATGGTCAACATTTAAAAATCGAAATGAAGATTAAAACCCGGAAGAAGACAATTGAAATTCCCTATGAAAAAGTAGCCAACGCGCGATTAGCTGTTACTTTTTCGTAATGAAATTATAGATGAAGGATAGGGGGATACAAAAAGATGAGCAGCGAATTATTAGATGCTCTTACAATACTGGAAAGAGAAAAAGGTATTTCCAGAGATGTTTTAATTGAAGCGATCGAAGCAGCTCTTGTTTCGGCATATCGCCGAAATTTTAATCAAGCCCAGAATGTTCGGATTGATTTAAATTTACAGACAGGATCAATGCGCGTTTTTGCTAGAAAAGAAGTGGTCGATCAAGTATTTGACCCTCGTCTCGAAATTTCCTTAGAGGATGCGAGACAAATCACACCAAATTACCAAGTTGAAGATATTGTTGAAATGGAAGTTACACCCAAGGACTTTGGGCGGATTGCAGCTCAAACTGCCAAGCAAGTGGTTACTCAACGTGTAAGAGAAGCAGAACGCGGAATTATTTATTCGGAATTTATTGACCGTGAAGAAGATATTATGACTGGTATTGTTCAAAGACTCGATTCTAAATTTATTTATGTAAGTCTCGGGAAAATCGAGGCATTATTACCTGTAAACGAGCAAATGCCAAATGAACGTTATAAGCCTCATGATCGAATTAAAGTATTTATTACAAAAGTTGAAAAGACCACCAAGGGGCCGCAAATATTCGTATCTCGAACACATCCTGGTCTCTTAAAACGTTTGTTTGAAATTGAAGTTCCTGAAATTTATGATGGAACCGTTGAAATTAAGTCAGTTGCCCGTGAGGCAGGGGATCGCTCGAAGATTTCTGTCCACTCGGATAATAATGAGGTAGATCCAGTTGGGTCTTGTGTTGGACCTAAGGGTGCGAGGGTTCAAGCGGTTGTTAATGAATTAAAGGGTGAAAAAATCGATATTGTTAAGTGGTCAGCGGACCCAGTAGTGTTTGTGGCAAACTCACTTAGTCCCTCAAAAGTATTAGATGTTATGGTTAACGAGAATGAAAAAGCAACAACAGTTGTAGTTCCTGATTATCAGCTTTCATTAGCAATCGGGAAACGAGGACAAAATGCCCGCCTAGCAGCAAAACTAACAGGCTGGAAAATTGATATTAAATCAGAAACTGAAGCACGTGAGAATGGAATTTATCCACGTGAAGAAACCATTAGGCTTTTTGATGATCAAGTTGATACTGATTTCGATTATGAAGAAGAGTTGGACTAAAAAGTGAGGTGAATGATGAATGAACAATCAGAAAAAAGTTCCTATGCGCAAGTGTGTTGCAACCGGTGATATGAAACCGAAAAAAGAACTTGTTCGCATCGTTCGCTCAAAGGAAGGGGAGGTATCCATCGACCTGACGGGGAAGAAATCCGGAAGGGGTGCTTACCTTTCAAGGGACAAGGAAGCTGTCTTACTAGCCAAGAAAAAAAATACCCTATCTAATCACTTACAGGTTTCTATAAATGATTCGTTATACGAAGAGCTACTTGAGCTTATAGAGAAGGAGAATTGACAATCCAAATGAAACAAAATCAATGGATGTCATTGCTTGGCTTGGCCAATCGAGCACGCAAAATCATATCAGGTGAGGAGCTTACCGTGAAGCAGATTCAAAGCGGAAAGGCGCATCTCATTTTATTATCCGCAGATGCTTCTGCAAATACGACAAAAAAGATTACTGATAAGTGTAATTCGTATGAGGTTCCATATAAAATTGTGGAAAATCGTCATCTTCTTGGTCAAGCAATTGGCAAGGAAGCCCGCGTTGTTGTAGCTGTTCTGGATGATGGATTTGCCAAAAAAATGGTAACGTTGCTCGATTAAATCTAGCGGGGGTGAAAAGATGAGTAAAATACGTGTATATGAGTATGCAAAAAAACACAACATTTCAAGTAAAGATATCATCACAAAACTAAAAGAAATGAATATAGAGGTCTCCAATCATATGGCAACAATAGAAGACGCAGAAGTTAAAAAGCTTGACGAAACATTCAGTAAAAAGGATAACAAGGCGCCACAGCAAAACACAGAGAATAAACAAAATGGACAGCAGCAACAACGAACTAACTCTCGTCCAACTCAAGCGCAGCGTCAAAACCAAAGACCTGCACAGTCAACGCAAAGGCCGCAAGTTCAGACGAAAACTCCTAAAGCATTTGAAGAAGCTGCTGATAAAAATGCCGCTCCTAGCAAGGTAAAAGTTGTTTCTCCTCCAAAGACGGTCGAAGGCAAAAAGCAAAACCAGGAAAATCAATCCAAAGAAAATAAGGTTTTCAGCAATGCTGATAAAGCTAAAGCCAAGCCTTATAATAATAATCAAAATCGTAATAATAATAATAATAAAAATAAGAAAAAAACACATACACCAGTTCAACAAGCCCAGCCACAGAAGAAAAAAGAGAAGGAGCTTCCAGCGAAAATTACTTTCAGTGAATCTCTAACTGTGGGCGAATTAGCAAAGAAGATTTACCGTGAGCCTTCAGAGATTATTAAAAAGCTCTTTTTACTAGGTGTCATGGCCACAATTAATCAAGTCTTAGATAAAGATGCGATTGAATTGATTGCAAGCGAATATGGGGTTGAAGTGGAAGAAGAAATTAAAGTTGATACAACAGATCTTGAAGTGTACTTTACTGAGGATTCAGAGGATTCTCAAGTGGAAAGACCTTCTGTTGTAACAATAATGGGTCACGTTGACCACGGTAAAACAACCTTGTTAGATTCCATCCGTAACACAAAGGTTACAGAAGGAGAAGCGGGGGGAATTACCCAGCATATTGGTGCCTATCAAGTGGTTGAAAACGGGAAAAAGATTACCTTCCTTGATACACCAGGACACGCTGCCTTTACGACAATGCGTGCACGTGGTGCTAAAATAACTGATATTACCATCCTAGTAGTAGCTGCAGATGATGGTGTAATGCCGCAAACAGTTGAAGCAATCAATCATGCAAAAGCTGCAGAGGTTCCAATTATTGTAGCAGTTAATAAAATGGATAAAGAAGCTGCAAATGCTGACCGTGTAATGCAAGAATTAACTGAACATGGATTAGTATCAGAAGCATGGGGTGGAGATACTATCTTTGTACCACTTTCTGCAAAAACGGGAGAAGGCATTGACACCCTTCTAGAAATGATATTACTCGTTAGTGAAGTAGAAGAATATAAAGCGAATCCAAATCGTAAAGCCGTTGGTACTGTTATCGAAGCACAACTAGATAAAGGGCGTGGATCCGTTGCAACCTTACTAGTCCAAAACGGTACACTAAAAATTGGTGATCCTATTGTTGTTGGTCATACCTTTGGTCGTGTCCGTGCAATGGTGAATGACAAAGGACGCCGTGTCAAAGAGGCAGGTCCGTCAACTCCTGTTGAAATAACTGGACTTAATGACGTGCCACAAGCTGGAGATCGTTTCGTTGTGTTTGAAGACGAAAAAACTGCACGTCAAGTTGGAGAATCACGAGCTCAAACAGCACTGGTAGCCCAACGTGGTGAAAAATCCATTGTTAGTCTAGAAACGCTTTTTGATCAATTAAAGCAAGGTGAAATGAAGGATTTAAACATCATTCTTAAAGCGGATGTTCAAGGGTCTGCTGAAGCCGTTGCCGCTTCTCTTCAAAAAATAGATGTTGAAGGTGTTAACATCAAAATTATTCATAGCGGTGCTGGAGCAATTAATGAGTCGGATATTAGTCTTGCTGCTGCGTCTAATGCCATCGTCATCGGTTTTAACGTTCGCCCTGATGTAAATGCGAAACGTGCAGCAGAAGCGGAGAAAGTTGACGTCCGTCTTCACCGTATAATTTATAAAGTGATTGAAGAGATTGAAGCAGCAATGAAAGGTATGCTTGATCCTGAATTCCAAGAAAAAATAATTGGTCAAGCAGAAATCCGTCAAACCTTTAAAGTTTCAAAGGTAGGAACAATTGCTGGTTCATATGTAACGGATGGTAAAATTACTCGCGACAGCGGTATTCGTTTAATTCGTAACGGTGTTGTCACTTTTGAAGGTAATATTGATGCGTTAAAACGATTTAAAGATGATGTAAAAGAAGTTGCCCAAGGTTACGAATGTGGTATTACAATTAAAAACTTTAATGATGTTAAAGAAGGAGACATCATTGAAGCATACGTAATGGAAGAAATTGAACGTAAATGATCATCGGTGTGGCCGAATGTGAATGTATGATCTATGATGCTCATTCTTTAAAAGAGAAACGGGCTGTCCTTCAACGAATCCTTACACGCTTAAAACAGAAATTTAATGTTTCTGTATCAGAAGTTGGCTTTCAGGATATGTGGCAACGAACGAAAATTGCCATAGTTGTCGTAACTTCCACGCGTGTATCGACGGAACATGAGTTGCAAAATGCTTTGAAATTAATCGACTCATTTCCAGAAATAGAGAGAACGATCACCGAGATTGAATGGCTTTAAGTTAAGAGGTGAATGTGATGAGCCACAGAGCAAATCGTGTTGGAGAACAAATGAAAAAAGAACTAGGTGACATCATCGGTCGCAAAATCAAAGATCCACGTATTGGTTTTGTGACGGTTACCGACGTTGAAGTAACAGGAGATTTACAACAAGCGAAAGTGTATATTTCCGTATTAGGTGATGAAGAGCAAAGGGAAAATACCTTAAAAGGGCTGGCCAAAGCAAAAGGTTTTATTCGGACCGAAATTGGCCACCGTATTCGCCTTCGTAAAACACCTGAAATCATCTTTGAATGGGATGAATCTATCGATTACGGGAATCGAATTGATACACTTCTTCATCAACTGCATAAGGATGAAAAGCCTTTAGAAAAAAGTGAAGAAGAATAATTGGATAGACATTGTCTATCCTTTTTTTTCGATAATTTTTTGATTGGAGGATTTTAATTGGAAGGCATATTACCGTTATATAAGCCTGCGGGTTTGACATCCCATGATTGTGTGTTTAGATTGCGAAAGATTTTAAAAACAAAAAAGGTTGGGCATACGGGTACTCTTGATCCAGACGTAACAGGAGTGCTTCCAATTTGTATAGGGAAAGCAACAAAAGTTGCTGAATACATAACCGATGCGGGTAAATCGTATGAGGGAGAAGTAACAATTGGTTTTTCGACTACTACTGAAGATGCTTCTGGTGAAATTGTGGAGCAGAAACCAGTGGATCGGACCATTCGACGAGAAGAGATTCTCCAAGTTTTTCATTCAATAACCGGTGAAATTGAACAAACACCTCCTATGTTCTCGGCAGTAAAAGTGGGAGGGGTCCGTCTATATGAATATGCACGGAAGGGTATAGAAGTCGAACGTCCCACTAGAAAGGTAACGATTTATTCCATCGAATTATTAGATGACCGTGATGAATTTATCGGTGAAACTGTACAGTTTAGGTTTAAGGTCAGTTGCAGTAAAGGGACCTACATCCGGACTTTAGCGGTAATGATTGGTGAAATTCTGGGCTTCCCTGCACATATGTCCTTTTTACAAAGAGTTCAATCGGCTGCTTTTTCATTGGAGGATTGTTTGACGTTTGATGAAATTGAAAAACATATGGAGGCTGGGACAATTTCAAGTGTTTTAAGGCCTTTAGAAACAGCACTTTCTCATTTGCCGAAATTCCTAATTAATGATAAAGTAGCAGAGAAAGTGAAAAATGGCGCATTATTACAAATGCCAGAGCATTTAAAAACTAGTAACGGACCGATTGTCACTGAAACTGCTGATGGACTAGCTCTTGCTATTTATTCAAAACATCCAAGCAAGCCAGACCTCTTTAAACCAGTTAAAGTGTTACGTAATGATTTAGAAGAAAAAGGTACGGTATAGAAAAGGTGAGTTTCATTGGAAGTAATTAAGCTTAGATTTCCATACGATATAACAAATGTTGAATTTCCGCCCCTAGCAATGGCTATGGGCTACTTTGATGGAGTGCACCGTGGCCATCAACAGGTAATTCTTGAGGCAAAAAGGCATGCTGAAGAAAAAGATATTTGCAGTGCGGTCATGACATTTGACCCCCATCCTTCGGTAGTGTTAGGGAAAATGGAACAGCAGATACAGTATATTACTCCATTATCTGAAAAAATAAAAATTATCGAAGAACTTGGTATTGATTATTTATTTATCATTAACTTTACTACTGAATTTGCCAATTTGCTTCCTCAGGAATTCATTGATCAATATGTTATTCGACTAAACGTAATGCACGTAGTTGCTGGTTTTGATTTTACCTATGGGCGTATGGGAAAGGGGACGATGGAAACATTGCCCTTCCATTCAAGAAATCAATTTTCTTATTCGGTCGTTCCAAAGTTTACTCAAGGTGATCAAAAGGTTAGTTCAACTAGAATTAGAAACTTGCTTAAAGAAGGAAAAACAGACGCGCTTTTATCACTTCTTGGACGATCTTATACAACATCGGGCAAAGTCATTCATGGTGATAAACGAGGCAGGACGATTGGCTTTCCAACGGCGAATGTTGACTTAAATGACGATTACATGATCCCGCCGACCGGCGTATATGCAGTAAGAATGAAAGTTGAAACCCAATGGTACAATGGAGTCTGTAATATTGGTTATAAACCAACATTTAATAAGGAAGCCTTACATCTTTCTGTTGAAGTTCATTTATTTGACTTTAATAAAGATATCTATGGTCAAGAAGTGGTCATCGAGTGGCATCTTCCCTTACGTAAGGAACAAAAATTTTCAGGGATTGAAGAGCTCGTTGCACAAATTGAAAGAGATAAGCAAAATTCACTAGAGTATTTTAAAAAACAAGACAATCTTCCACATTCTCACTTATAAAAGGCGTTTTTCCTACAATAAACTTCGTTATAGCCTTGCTTTTTGATGTGAAAAGTTGTATTCTTATTAACGTATTAAAAATAACCTCTACTTGGCAAGACGAATCACCAACGCTTGCTCGGTACCAGGGGATTTGTAAAATTTAGGAGGTGAATCCGGATGGCAATCACTCAAGAACGTAAAAATGAACTTATCAATGAGTTTAAAACTCATGAAAGCGACACTGGATCTGCAGAAGTTCAAATCGCTGTCCTTACAGAATCAATCAACAATTTGAATGAGCACTTACGTACTCATAAAAAAGATCACCACTCACGTCGCGGTCTTTTGAAAATGGTTGGTAAACGTCGTAATCTTTTAACATTCCTACGTAACAAAGATGTTCAACGTTACCGTGTGTTAATTAATAAGCTTGGTCTACGTCGTTAGTTTACAGAAGCGGGATTATTCCCGCTTTTTTATTAGCTTTAAAAAGAGGAAAAGAAAATAAAGAATTTTTTATACATATTTTTAAGTCATGACTTTTTTGTGCATACTATTAAGGTGATTTCGCATTTAAACTATAGCTTTCTAAGCTTTTTAATAATAGTTAGATTTAGAATGATGAGTACAGCGGAAGTGGAAATTTTCGCATCATCCTCCTAAGTGATTTAGATAGAGAGGGGTAAAAATATGGAACAATTGAAACATGAATATTCCATGGTTTGGGCAGGCCGTAAATTAACTGTCGAAATTGGACAATTAGCAAAGCAAGCAAACGGTGCAGTCTTGGTACGCTATGGAGATACAGCAGTATTGAGTACGGCAACAGCCTCAAAGGAACCAAAAAACTTAGACTTTTTTCCATTAACAGTTAACTATGAGGAACGTCTATATGCTGTCGGAAAAATCCCAGGCGGCTTTATTAAACGTGAGGGGCGCCCGAGTGAAAAGGCAATTTTGGCAAGCAGACTAATTGACAGACCGA
The DNA here is from genome assembly GCF_018613065.1 of Bacillus sp. ISL-7. The sequence goes on from NZ_JAGGQW010000034.1 coordinate 146,203, forward strand.
TTCGTCCGCTATTTGCTGATGGCTTTCGTAATGATGTACAAGTTATTAGTATTGTCATGAGTGTGGATCAGGATTGTTCTACCGAAATGGCTGCAATGTTCGGATCTTCGTTAGCACTTAGTACATCAGATATTCCTTTTGAAGGACCGATTGCTGGTGTTATCGTAGGACGGGTTAACAATGAATTTGTTATTAACCCAACTGTAGAACAAGCTGAAAAAAGTGATATCCATTTAACTGTTGCAGGTACTAAAGATGCAATCAACATGGTAGAAGCAGGTGCGTTAGAGGTTCCTGAAGAAACTATGCTAGAAGCAATTATGTATGGCCATGATGAGATTAAACGGTTAATTGAGTTCCAAGAGAAAATTGTCGCTGAAATTGGCAAACCAAAAAGAGAAATCAATCTTTACGAAATAGATAAGGAACTTGAGGCAGAAGTAAGGGAAATATGCGAAGCTGATATGGTAAAAGCCATTCAGGTCCAAGAAAAGCATGCCCGTGAAGATGCCATTAAAGAAGTAAAAAACCAAGTGATTGCCAAATTTGTGGAACAAGAAGCTACAGATGAAGATATGAAGCAAGTAAAGCAAATATTGGACAAGATTGTAAAAGGTGAAGTTCGCCGATTAATAACAGTGGAGAAGATTCGTCCTGATGGCCGAAAAATTGATGAAATCCGTCCGCTTTCTTCACAAATAAGTATTTTACCACGTACCCACGGTTCGGGACTTTTCACACGTGGACAAACTCAAGCCCTAAGCATTTGTACTCTCGGTGCAATGGGTGATGTTCAAATTCTTGATGGTCTTGGAATTGAGGAAGAAAAGCGCTTTATGCATCATTATAACTTCCCTCAATTCAGTGTTGGTGAAACTGGCCCAATCCGAGGACCTGGTCGTCGTGAAATTGGTCACGGTGCCCTTGGTGAACGTGCCCTTGAACCAATTATTCCATCTGAAAAGGATTTCCCATATACCATTCGACTTGTATCTGAGGTACTTGAATCTAATGGTTCCACTTCGCAGGCAAGTATTTGTGCTAGTACATTAGCGATGATGGATGCAGGTGTTCCGATTAAGGCTCCTGTAGCAGGAATTGCAATGGGACTTGTAAAATCTGGAGAACATTATACTGTTTTGTCTGATATTCAAGGAATGGAAGACCATCTTGGGGATATGGATTTTAAAGTAGCAGGTACTGCTAAAGGGGTTACTGCACTTCAAATGGATATAAAGATTGAAGGTCTTTCTCGTGAAATATTGGAAGAAGCCCTCCAGCAGGCAAAAGTTGGCCGAATGCACATCTTAGATTCAATGCTTGCTACCATTACGGAACCAAGAACAGAACTTTCACAGTTTGCACCTAAGATTTTAACCATGTCAATTAACCCAGATAAGATCAGGGACGTTATCGGACCGAGCGGTAAACAAATCAATAAGATTATTGAGGAAACTGGCGTTAAGATTGATATCGAGCAGGATGGTACCGTATTTATTGCCTCTACAAATCAAGAAATGAACCAAAAGGCAAAGAAAATCATCGAAGATATTGTTCGTGAAGTTCAAGTAGGCGAAATGTATCTTGGTAAGGTAAAACGAATTGAAAAATTTGGAGCCTTCCTGGAAATCTTTGCTGGTAAAGATGGTCTCGTTCATATATCTGAACTTGCCGAAGAACGAGTAGGTAAAGTAGAGGATGTTGTTAAGATCGGGGACGAACTTCTAGTGAAAGTAACCGAAATTGATAAACAGGGCCGTGTAAACCTTTCACGTAAAGCTATTTTAAAGGAACAGCGTGAAAAGGCTGAAAATCAATAACAAAAGACTCGGGACATTTAATCTGAGATGGTAAGGAAGTCAGGGGACAAACCCTGGCTTTTTTCCGTGTATGATTTTTAATAATTCTCTCTATATTCTTTAGAATCAGCGGCGAACAGTATCCTAAAGTTCTACCTTGTCCCTCTTATACATAATCTGTATGGAAAGGGGGAAAGTTAATTGAAAAAGGTATTTATCCTCATTGGTATTTGTTTAGCAGTTTGGATCGCCGTGGGTAATCCTTTTATAAAAAAGGAATCAGCAGTGCCAACAGCAAAAGAGTCAGACCCTCTTTATCAAAGTATTGTTAAAAATGCCCCTACATATGAAATACCGCCTATAGATGCGACTATTGATAGGGTCTGGAAGGCAATTCCGGGCTATAATGGGCGAGAGGTTAACATTGCAGCTTCCTATAAGCATATGAAAAACAAAGGTGTTTTTAATGAAAAGAACCTTGTCTTTACCCAGAAAAAGCCAAAGGTTCACCTCGAAGATTTGCCGCCAGCTCCAATTTATAAAGGTAACCCTAATAAACCAATGGTAACGTTTATTATTAATGTAGCGTGGGGGAATGAATATTTATCGGAGATGCTTGCTACTCTTAAAAGACATAATATAAAGGTTAGTTTTTTTTTAGAAGGAAATTGGGTCAAAAAAAACCCCGATCTTGCTAAAATGATTGTCAGTTCTGGTCATGAAGTGGGGAATCATTCCTATTCTCATCCTGATATGAAACAATTGACGGCTGGAAAAGCAAGGGAACAAATGGTGAAAACGAATGAAATTATAGAAGCGGCTACAGGGGAGAAATGTGTTTGGTTTGCTCCGCCTAGTGGCAGTTTTCGGGATGAGACAATAAAAGTTGCCAACGAATTAAAAATGATGACGGTTATGTGGACCGTTGATACGGTTGACTGGAGAAAACCATCACCAGATGTACTTATAAATCGTGTAATGACAAAAATTAATAATGGCTCAATGGTCCTTATGCATCCAACAGAAGCCACTGCGAAATCGCTCGATCGCTTAATCACGCAGATCAATCAAAAAAACCTTGAAATTGGAACAGTTTCTGAGTTAATGAGCGAAGAAAGAGTTGAGTAATAATCACAGTAAGATATACTGAGAATTGGAGAAAAAACATTTTACTAAGTATAATGATAGATGGAGTAATAGCAGCTTCTGTATATAGACTGGAGGAAGTCGATGATTAATAAATATACTTGCCAAAATGGAGTTAGAATTGTTTTAGAAAATATCCCTACTGTACGTTCAGTTGCAATAGGCGTATGGATTGGTACGGGTTCAAGAGATGAGAACCCACAAAACAACGGTGTTTCGCATTTTCTGGAACATATGTTCTTTAAAGGTACTACCACAAGGTCTGCTAAGGAAATTGCCGAATCCTTTGATAGTATTGGCGGACAGGTGAATGCGTTTACTTCAAAGGAGTATACCTGCTATTATGCAAAAGTCCTTGATACACATTCCCAATTTGCACTAGATGTGTTAGCTGATATGTTCTTTAACTCCACTTTTGTGGAAGAGGAACTAAACAAAGAGAGAAATGTAGTCTTAGAAGAAATAAAAATGTACGAAGATACTCCAGACGATATTGTTCATGATTTACTTAGTAGAGCAGTGTATGGAGATCATCCACTAGGATATCCAATACTAGGTACAGAGGAAATACTTAATACGTTTACTGGCCAAACGTTAAAGGAATATATTCATGAAAGGTATACTCCTGAAAATGTTGTTATCTCAATCGCAGGCAACGTATCTGAAACATTTATTAAAGAAGTCGAAAAGTATTTTGGATCCTATAAAGGTGCTAATAACCAAGCAATTGAAAATATACCTACTTTCCATTCGAATCGAATTTCGCGCAAGAAAGATACGGAACAGGCCCATTTATGTATTGGTTTTGAAGGATTAAAGGTTGGGCATGAAGACATCTACAGCTTAATTACACTAAATAATATATTGGGCGGCAGTATGAGCTCGAGATTATTTCAGGAAGTCCGTGAGCAAAGGGGCTTAGCCTATTCAGTTTTCTCTTACCATTCAGCTTATCAAGATAGTGGGATTGTGACGGTTTACGGTGGAACAGGTGCTAAACAGCTGAATGTACTATTTGAAACCATCCAAGAAACACTTAATAAATTAAAGCAAGAAGGGATTACTGAACGGGAATTAACTAATAGTAAAGAGCAGCTTAAGGGCAGCTTGATGCTAAGTCTTGAAAGTACAAATAGCAGGATGAGTCGTAATGGTAAAAATGAACTTTTATTAAAACGTCATCGTTCAATGGATGAAATTATTGATCAGATTGATGGGGTTACCAAAAAAAGTGTGGACGAAATGACAAAGGCCGTTTTTACAGACAACTATTCCGTGACATTAATTAGTCCAGACGGAGAATTTCCGAATACATTATCGTAAATGAAAAGAGGTATTCCATGCTGATGGATTACCTCTTTTTTTGTTGTCCTAGATACTATAGATCCACTTAACAGCGCTTGTGCATTTCTTAGTCTAAATAGGGACTTCCACTTATAAACTATTAATAAGGGGCAAATGAAGGGGGGATCTTGTATTGAGGTTAAGTGAATTAAGCGGAAAGGAAATTGTTGACGTAAAAAAGGCAGAACGGTTAGGTGTACTTGGACAAACCGATTTAGAGATTAATGAAGGCACCGGACAAATTCAAGCACTGCTAATACCTTCAATAAAATGGTTTGGTTTCCGAAAACAAGGGGAAGAAATCAGGGTTCCTTGGCAACACATTAAAAAGATAGGATCTGATATGATAATAATCGATGTACCGGATGAAGATTAATAACACTTTAGCAAAAAAAGCCCAAGCGAGTGTCAACTTGCTTGGGCTTTTTTATTTAGTATGTATGGAAAACTCACCGAATGAAGTTTACCTACATAAGATGGTGAAGTGATATATAGAAAAGGAATTCTTAGTAGGATTTTTAAAAAGAAGAAGGTGAATGTTTTCATGCTGACAGGGATGCAGATTGCCGTGATTGGCGGGGATGCCAGACAGCTGGAAATCATCCGTAAGTTAACTGAATTAGATGCGAGATTATCGCTTATTGGTTTTGAACAGCTTGATCATGCCTTTACAGGTGCAGTCAAGGAAAAGCTGGATGAGGTAGACTTTTCAACAGTGGATACCCTGATCTTGCCAGTACCTGGTACAAATTTAGAAGGGCAGGTAGAAACAATCTTTTCAAATGAAAAGGTTATTTTGACAGGGGATTTACTCTCCAAGACTCCAGAACATTGTACGATTTATTCAGGAATCAGCAATGCTTATTTAAATGGGATTACCAAGCAAGCTAAACGGACTCTTATTCAGTTATTTGAAAGGGATGATGTAGCCATCTATAATTCAATCCCTACAGTAGAAGGGACGATTATGATGGCGATCCAACACACTGATTTTACAATACATGGGTCGAATATCACGGTTCTAGGGTTAGGCAGAGTTGGTATGAGTGTGGCGAGAACATTTGCAGCCCTTGGAGCCAAAGTTAAGGTAGGGGCTAGGAAAAGTGAACATTTGGCAAGAATCACTGAAATGGGCTTAACACCGTTTCATTTGAAGGATTTGGAAAATGAAGTAAAGAATACTGATATTTTAATTAACACAGCACCACATTTAATCGTAACAGCGATGGTTATTTCTAAAATGCCATCACATACGCTCATTATTGACCTTGCATCAAAGCCGGGAGGAACTGATTTTAGATATGCGGAGAAAAGGGGAATAAAAGCATTGCTTGCCCCGGGATTGCCAGGGATTGTTGCGCCAAAAACAGCCGGCCAAATTCTGGCAAATGTTCTTGCTCAACTGCTCCAAGATGATTTACGAAAGCGAAAGGGGAAAGTGAAATGAGTTTAAAGGGTAAAAGAATTGGCTTTGGCTTAACTGGCTCTCATTGTACGTACGATGCAGTATTCCCTGAAATAGAAAAATTAGTTCAAGCCGGTGCTGAAGTAATGCCAGTGGTAACTTTTACAGTTAAAAATACAGACACCCGGTTTGGTAAAGGCGAGGATTGGATCCAGCGAATTGAAGATTTAACAGGAAATAAAGTCATTGATTCGATCGTCAAAGCCGAGCCTCTGGGACCCAAAATCCCTCTTGATTGTATGGTCATTGCTCCATTAACCGGTGTATCAATGAGTAAATTTGCCAACGCAATGAACGATAGTCCAGTATTAATGGCTGCGAAAGCAACATTGAGAAATTTAAAACCCGTTGTACTCGGAATTTCGACTAATGATGCACTTGGATTAAATGGAGTAAACTTAATGAGGCTAATGGCAACAAAGAATATTTATTTTATTCCCTATGGCCAGGATGACCCAATAAAAAAGCCAAATTCAATGGTAGCAAGAATGACGTTACTCACAGAAACAGTCGAAGCTGCGATCGAAGGGAAACAAATTCAACCAGTGTTAGTAGAAAGATATAAAGATTCTGACTAATTATCCCCCCTCATTCATCAAAAAAGGTTATTTCTTTAAAGGAATATGGTAAAATAAATTATTCTATCATCAGTGGGGAGTTTCAATACCCACTGATGAGATAATAAAAAATATGAACATGCTGGCAGCTATATAAAGGCCAATTCCTTTTTGAAATATAATGACCAGCTAGTATGGAAGGGGAACCTGTAATGAATCAACAAAATGGATATCACGTTGCTGTTGTTGGAGCAACAGGAGCAGTAGGACAACAAATGATTCACACTTTAATAAAAGAGAACTTCCCAATCAGAAAACTTACTTTATTATCATCCGCACGTTCAGCTGGTAAAAAAGTGGAGGTTAATGGACAGGAATATATCCTTGAAGAAGCAAAGCCTGAGAGTTTTGAAGGGGTCGAGATTGCCTTATTCAGTGCGGGCGGGAGTGTATCAAAGGAACTTGGTCCAGAAGCTGTTAAACGTGGTGCTATCGTGGTGGACAACACTAGCGCTTTTAGAATGGATGAGAATACACCATTAGTCGTTCCTGAGGTGAACGAAGCGGACCTTCACAATCAAAATGGTATTATTGCTAATCCCAATTGTTCTACCATCCAAATGGTTGTAGCACTTGAGCCAATCCGTCAACAATTTGGTTTGAAAAAAGTTATTGTTTCAACATATCAAGCTGTTTCAGGATCTGGTGCCGCTGCTGTCGAGGAATTAATGGAACAAACTCGTTCAATCTTAAACGGTGAAGTATATGAGCCTAAGATTTTACCTGTCAAATCAGATAAAAATCACTATCAAATTGCTTTTAATGCAATTCCACAAATTGATAAGTTTCAAGACAATGGATATACATTTGAAGAAATGAAAATGATTAATGAAACAAAAAAAATCATGCACTTACCAGAATTACAGGTTTCCGCTACTTGTGTAAGACTACCAGTAGCAGTAGGTCATTCTGAATCTGTTTATTTTGAAATTGAAGCGGATGACATAAGTGCGAATGACATTAAAGCATTATTAAAAGATGCCCCCGGTGTTATTTTGCAGGATGATCCGGAAAATCAACTATATCCTATGCCTGCGAATTGCGTTGGGAAAAATGATGTATTTGTTGGACGGATTAGAAAAGACATTGATGAGCCTCGTGGTTTCCATATGTGGGTGGTTTCTGATAACTTACTCAAAGGAGCAGCTTGGAATTCTGTTCAAATCGCAGAAAGTTTAGTTAAATTAGGTATTGTAAAATAAAGTTACATCAAAAAGGCAGGTTTTGGTGTCACCATGAAAATTATTGTTCAAAAATTTGGCGGTACATCTGTAAGAGATGAAAAAGGTAGGAAATATGCGGAAGGCCATATCGAGAAAGCTTTAGCTGATGGCTATAAAGTGGTTGTCGTTGTCAGTGCGATGGGAAGAAAAGGTGATCCTTATGCTACGGACACATTACTTTCATTAATCGATGGGAACTTAAGCAAAATCTCAAAACGGGAACACGACTTATTATTGTCCTGCGGTGAGATTATTTCTAGTGTCGTTTTTGTAAATATGTTATTGGAAAAGGGTATTAATGCTGTTGCATTAACGGGCGCTCAAGCAGGCTTCCGAACAAACAACGACCACACAAATGCAAAAATCAATGAAATGAAATGTGACAGGCTCCTAAGTGAGTTAGAGAAAAATGATGTTGTTGTGGTTGCCGGTTTTCAAGGAGCTGCAAAAAATGGCGATATTACCACAATTGGTCGTGGCGGAAGTGATACCTCAGCTGCAGCTTTAGGTGCTGCCCTTAATGCAGAATGGATAGATATTTTTACCGATGTGGAAGGAATTATGACAGCCGATCCACGCATTGCAGAAAATGCACGGCCACTTCCCATAGTAACTTACACAGAAGTGTGTAATATGGCTTATCAGGGGGCAAAGGTCATTCATCCACGAGCAGTTGAAATCGCAATGCAGGCAAAAGTACCAATTCGGATTCGCTCAACCTACTCAGATAATTTAGGAACCTTGGTAACCTCATTAAATAAAAATAATCGTGGCAGTGACATAAAGGAACGAGTTGTAACTGGAATCGCTCACGTTTCAAATGTTACGCAAATAAAGGTATTCGCTAAAAAGGATCAATATTACTTGCAAGCAGAAGTATTTAAGGCGATGGCCAATGAAGGAATCAGTGTAGATTTTATCAATATTTCGCCAAACGGAGTAATCTATACAGTAACAGAGGAAATGACCGATCGAGCAATACAGGTTTTAAACAAATTAGGTCATGATCCTGTCGTAGAGCGTCATTGTGCAAAAGTTTCTGTTGTTGGTGCAGGGATTGCCGGAGTTCCTGGAGTTACTTCGAAAATCGTAACGGCCTTATCGGATCATGGAATTCGGATACTACAATCTGCAGATAGTCATACTACGATTTGGGTACTTGTAAAGCAGGAGGACTTGGTTAAATCCGTAAATGCCCTTCATGATGCTTTTCAATTAGAAGAAGAATCATTTGAATATAATCTTTCAGATTTATAGATGATTTCACCAATTCAATGGTAAATCCTTATAAATGAATTCGAAAGAGAAAATGAGTGTTTTTAGTATGCTGGATTGTATTGAGAGGAGTAAGAATATGGTTCATTTTGGGCGAGTATCGACGGCAATGGTTACCCCTTTTGATAAAAAAGGACATATTGATTTTGCCAAGACCACGCAATTAGTGAATTTTTTAATAGAAAATGGAACAGAGTCACTTGTGGTTGCTGGAACCACTGGTGAATCCCCAACGTTAACTAAGGAAGAAAAGTTGGCATTATTTGATCATGTTGTAAAAACGGTAAAAAAGCGGATTCCCGTAATAGCAGGAACAGGAAGCAATAATACTTATGCATCTGTTGAATTGACAAAAAAAGCTGAGCAACTTGGCGTGGATGCTATAATGGTTGTCGCACCCTATTATAATAAACCAAATCAGGAAGGTCTATATCAGCATTTTAAAGCCGTTGCAGAAGCTACATCCCTGCCGGTTATGGTCTACAACATCCCTGGCCGGTCTGCAGTTAACATCCTTCCCGAGACGATCATTAGACTTTCTAAATTAGCTAATATTGTTGCAGTCAAAGAGGCAAGCGGGGATTTAAATGCAATGACACACATCATTGCCAATACGGATGATGATTTTGTTTTATATAGTGGGGACGATAGCCTGACAATCCCTGTTCTTTCCATTGGCGGTGCAGGTGTTGTTTCGGTTGCTTCACATGTGATTGGAAATCAATTGCAAGAAATGGTAAAGGCATTCTTTAATGGTGAGAATGAAAAGGCTGCAAAGTTGCATCAGCATCTCCTCCCTTTCATGCAAGGTTTATTTACTGCTCCTAGTCCTGCACCTGTTAAAACAGCCTTACAGGTAGCTGGATTAGACGTTGGATCAGTAAGGCTTCCTCTCGTAGGGCTAACAGAACAAGAACGTGGAGCGTTAATTACTTTATTAAAAAAGTTATAATGACTACCTAAAGCCAATCGAAGGATCATTCGGTTGGCTTATTTTTTGTTTAGAATTAGCATAATTATTATAAATGTTGGAAAGGTTTTCAGAAATCTAGTATAATAACTCTAACTGATCTCGATCGGAAATTAAAAAGCGGAAGCGCATGTTAACGGCGTATACTCGTTTCAACTTAGGAGGATTTACAATTTGGTACAGAAAATAAATAATTCCATTAAGTTAATTACACTTGGTGGTATAGGAGAAATCGGAAAGAATATGTATCTTGTTGAGGTGGACAAGGACATATTTATCATAGATGCCGGCTTAATGTTCCCCGAGGAAGAAATGCTTGGCATAGATATAGTAATTCCGGATATTACATACTTAAAAGAAAATAAAGACCGGGTAAAAGCAATTTTCTTAACTCATGGCCATGAAGATCATATAGGGGCTTTATCGTATGTACTTCGTCAATTAGATGTCCCTGTCTATGGAACCAAGCTAACACTTGCCCTTGCAAATGCTAAACTTAAAGAACAAGATTATTTTGGTAAAACAAATTTTATTGAGGTGGATTCGGATACGATTATTAACTTGGATGCTGTTGATGTAAGCTTCTTTAAAACCAATCATAGTATCCCTGATTCTGTTGGTGTTTGTATACATACCTCTGAAGGGATTATCGTTTATACTGGTGATTTTAAATTTGATCAAGCGGCTACAAAGCTTTATAAACCAGAAATTGGGAAGATGGCATCCATCGGAGAACAAGGGGTATTATGTTTGTTGTCTGATAGTACAGAAGCAGAAAAGCCGGGGTACACCGCATCTGAAGCAATTGTTGAGCGTGAAATGTCAAATGCTTTCTATAATGCACCGGGGAGGATTATTGCTGCTTGTTTTGCTTCAGATATAAATAGAATCCAGCATATTTTTAATGCAGCAAATGAGAATGGACGAAAAGTCGCAGTGGTAGGGAAAAGTCTTGAAAGAATTTATCATATTGCCCTTGATTTAGGATATTTAGAAGTAGCAGAGGATTTAATCATTCCTATTAGTGAGATAAAAAATTATCAAGACCGAGAAATAGTTGTATTAATGACTGGAAGTCAGGGTGAACCTATAGAGGCATTGCAGAAAATGGCAAAGCAAATTGATAAAGTGGTTAATATTCAAAAGGGAGATACCGTTTTAATCGCTGCTTCACCTCTTAGGGGTAGTGAAGTATTTTTATTCAAGACTGTTGATATGCTCTTTAGAGCCGGGGCAAATGTTATATCAGGTAAAAGAACCATCCATGTATCAAGTCATGGAAGCCAAGAAGAATTAAAATTTATGATTAACTTGATGAAGCCGAAATATTTAATACCTGTTCACGGTGAATACCGGATGCTAAAGGCTCACCGAAAATTGGCTATGGAATGTGGACTTACCGATGAACAAATCTTAATTCCAGACCGTGGTGATATCCTTGAAATGAAAGAAGGGAAGCTTGCCCTTGCTGGAAAGGTTCCATCTGGGAATATACTAATTGATGGAATTGGTGTTGGTGATGTTGGAAATATAGTCCTTCGCGACCGAAGACTTTTATCGCAGGATGGAATTCTTATTGTGGTAGTGACCTTAACAAAACAAGATCGGAAAATAGCTGCAGGACCGGAGATTATCTCAAGAGGCTTTGTTTATGTTCGTGAATCCGAGAAATTGATGGATGATTCAACAAATCTAGTTCGAGACATTGTAGAAAGAAATATTGCAAAAGATTCTTTTGAATGGTCAAGTTTAAAGCAGGATATTAGAGAAGAATTAAACCGAAATTTATATGAAAAAACAAAAAGAAGACCAATGATTCTTCCAATAATTATGGAAATCTAAAAAAGCTAAACCTATATCAAAAATGGAATATTACTCTTATTAAAATGCACTGGGGATCCAGTGCTTTTTATTTTAAGCATGAAATTACCTCCTACAGGTAAATACTAAACTATATCATGCTTGAAGGGAGTATTAGGATGAATAACGACATACAAAAAAATGAATATGAAAACCAAGAAGGCGGGGAGCCTCAAAAAGAGGAAAAACCTTCTTCTGCATTGATAGAAAAGATTCAGCAGCTAGGACAAACCAATGTTCCACAGCTTTCAACTGATTCTAAAATTCATTGTCTGACCATTATTGGTCAAGTTGAAGGACATCTAGCACTGCCGCCACAAAATAAAACAACAAAATATGAACATTTATTACCTCAACTCGTTGCAATAGAACAAAATCCAAAAATTGAGGGGGTCCTTATTATTTTAAATACGGTTGGTGGCGATGTCGAGGCGGGTCTCGCAATATCCGAAATGCTAGCGACCCTATCGAAGCCGACCGTTTCAATGGTATTAGGAGGAGGGCATTCAATAGGGGTCCCAATTGCTGTTTCATGTAACTACTCTTTTATTGCGGAAACCGCAACAATGACGATCCATCCGATCCGATTAACTGGCCTGGTGATTGGCGTTCCAGCAACCTTTGAATATATAGATAAAATGCAAGAGCGGGTTGTCAATTTTGTAACAAAGCATTCCAAAATTACTGAAGAAACATTTAAAGATTTAATGTTTGCTAAAGGTAATTTAACCAGAGATATAGGGACAAATGTCATTGGTGTTGATGCCGTAAAAACAGGTCTTATCGATGAAGTTGGCGGTCTTGGGCAGGCAATGAAAAAGTTAAATGAATTGATAGATCTTCATAAAGAAAAGAATGAAGTGTTGATTCAATGATTCTTTATACGATGATGCCACCAGAGCTCATTTTTCCATATGAGGCCAGTTCACCTAGCAATCAACAAATGGCAAGCTATCAAGGAATTCCACTCCTAGTCGAGTCTCTAGATGGGCAAAATGTTCAAGTTATCCGAATTCTGAGCACGGATCCACAGCATTATATGGATAATCAAATATGCCCTGGCGCAAAAATTTCTTTCGCGAGCCTGGAAGGATTGTCCGCATTGCAATAGTAGATTATGGTATAATCAGGGTAAGATACAAGAGCAGCCTGAATGGCTGCTTTCTTCCTTTTAACTCCTTTTACTAAAGGATGTAATATAAAAAAGGATTAAATATACCATAATGAAACAACAAGGTGATTAGATGGCAAAGAAAAAAAGAAGACAACCAAAAAAGAGAGATAACCATTTGAAAAAGACCGTTCAATTTGAATTATCCGCACTGGCTCTTTTAGCTATTGCGATCATATCAATAGCTAAGCTTGGTGCAGTTGGGAAGGCAACCGTTATCTTCTTCCGTTTTTGGATGGGAGAATGGTATATGCTCAGTTTAATTGGGCTTGTTGTGTTAAGCGTTTATTTAATGTGGAAACGGACTATTCCTTTTTTCTTCCATATTAAATTGGTTGGAAGTTATTTTATTACTTCTGCTATTCTGCTTTTAAGCCATGTCACCCTATTTCATTTGCTAACAAATGATGGGAAATTTAAAGATCCTAGTGTAATCAGCAATACATGGGAATTGTTTATGATGGAACTTAGAGGTGAAACAAGCACCACCGATCTTGGTGGGGGAATGCTTGGGGCAGTTTTATTTGCCTTATTCCATTATTTATTCGCTGAAACAGGTACGAAAATTATTGCATTTATTTTCATTTTAATTGGAATTATCTTACTTACCGGTAAATCATTTGGAGATTTCATCGGGAAAATCATGATTGTGATGGTTGATTTTTCAAAAAGTCAATGGGATGCCTTTAAAACGGATATGACAGATTGGAAACAAAAACAACGAGAGCGAAAAGCAGAAAGAATTACACAAAAAAGAAAAGAGCAGGAAAATCGTGAACAAAATCAGCCTATCTTAACTGCAGAAACTCAACCACTCCAAGAGGAAATTAGACCATCTGAGCCAATTATATCAAGTTTTGCCGATAAGGCATATGTGGAAGAAGAGGCCAAGGATAAGAATCACCGAGAAGATACAAAGGATGGAAAAGGAACTTCTGAAGAAAATGAGGATAGTATCCCACCAATCACCTTTACGGAAGTAGAGAATATTGCCTATGAGCTGCCACCACTTCGATTGCTCAATTTGCCAAAGAAAACAGATCAGAGTGGAGAATATGAACAAATTCATGCAAATGCGGCAAAGCTAGAGAGGACATTTCAAAGCTTTGGCGTGAAAGCACGAGTAACACAGGTCCATTTAGGACCAGCTGTAACAAAATATGAAGTTCATCCTGACGTTGGTGTAAAGGTAAGTAAAATTGTCAGTTTAAGTGATGACTTAGCCTTAGCACTAGCTGCTAAGGGGATAAGAATTGAAGCGCCGATTCCTGGTAAATCCGCCATTGGTATTGAAGTTCCTAACTCTGAGGTCGCTGTAGTTTCGCTTCGCGAGGTATTAGAAGCAACACAAAATGACAAGCCTGACTCCAAGCTTTTAATTGGCTTAGGCCGGGACATTACAGGTGAAGCTGTTTTAGCTGAATTAAATAAAATGCCCCATTTACTTGTTGCAGGTGCAACTGGAAGCGGAAAAAGTGTTTGTATAAATGGCATTATCACGAGTATTTTAATGCGAGCAAAGCCCCATGAAGTGAAACTAATGATGATTGACCCGAAAATGGTTGAACTCAATGTTTATAATGGAATTCCTCATTTGTTAGCACCTGTTGTAACGGATGCAAAAAAAGCATCACAAGCTTTGAAAAAAGTGGTAAATGAAATGGAAAGACGGTACGAATTGTTTTCCTACACGGGTACACGAAATATTGAGGGCTATAATGACCACGTAAGAAAGCATAATTTAGAAGAAAATGATAAACAGCCATTATTGCCCTTTATTGTGGTAATTGTTGATGAGTTGGCTGATTTAATGATGGTGGCCTCTTCGGATGTAGAAGATTCGATTACCCGCCTTGCTCAAATGGCGAGAGCAGCGGGAATTCATTTAATCATTGCCACGCAGCGGCCATCCGTAGATGTAATTACTGGGGTAATAAAGGCGAATATTCCTTCCAGAATTGCCTTTGCAGTGTCAAGTGCAACCGATTCAAGAACAATTTTAGATATGGGTGGTGCGGAAAAGCTTTTGGGAAGAGGGGATATGTTGTTCCTTCCGGTTGGAGAATCCAAACCAGTTCGTGTTCAAGGTGCGTTTCTTTCAGACCAAGAAGTCGAGGACACTGTTGAATTTGTTATTTCCCAACAGAAAGCACAATACCAAGATGAGATGATCCCAGATGACATTCCTGAAGTAACAGGTGCGGTCGATGATGATATATATAATGATGCAGTTGAGTTAATTATTGAAATGCAAACAGCATCTGTTTCCATGCTACAAAGACGGTTCCGTATTGGCTATACAAGAGCTGCAAGGTTAATAGATGAAATGGAAGCACGCGGTATCGTTGGTCCATATGAGGGCAGTAAGCCACGTGCTGTTTTACAGCCAAAACCTAAAGATAAAGAAGAACAAAGTTCATAATTGAATAAGAAGTTAGCACAAAAAAGTATAATTGAAAGTCCGGAACAGGTTAATTAACTTCTATTCACAGCCTTTATTATGTTGAAGAATACAACTCATAATAAAGGCTTTTTTCATACTATGAATAATGAGTCAAAAAAAATAATAAAATAGTAGGAGGTTACAACAATATAGAACTAGATACTAAAGTCTCATCGTAATAAATATAATACCTGCATATATCCCCGGGGATTCTAAATAGAAAATGGGTGAAAAATCCTAGTTATATTTGTGACATTACCTCGTAGCCTTTTTCGACAAATTTTTTAATAGCTATTTATTTATCCGAAAAAAAGTGTTAATATAATTTCGATTAGTAGAAATGATATCAGATGTCTGATGTCTAAGGAATAAGGCTGGAGGAAACAGCATGTCTATAAAATCAGATAACCGGCATTTATACTTACAAGTAATCGATCGGTTAAAGCAAGATATCGCTGATGGGGTATATAAAGAAAAAGAAAAATTACCTTCTGAGTTTGATCTTGCTAAACAGCTTGGTGTAAGCAGGGCCACCCTTCGTGAAGCATTGCGAATACTTGAAGAAGAAAACGTTATCATTAGACGCCACGGTGTTGGAACTTTTGTTAATGTTAAGCCATTGTTTACTTCAGGGATTGAACAACTTAATAGTGTCACTGCTATGATAAAGCAAGCTGGAATGATACCAGGAACAATTTTCCTTAGTTCATCAACGCAAGGTCCGACCGAAGAGGATGTTCGTCGTTTCTCTTGTTCTACAAGTGAGGAGATTTTCGTGATGGAGAGGGTAAGAACCGCAAATGGAGAACCGGTCGTCTACTGTGTCGACAAGGTACCAGAACGCATATTGCCAGAAACATTTTCCCATACAGAAGAATCTATCTTCAGTATTTTGGAAGATAAGGCAAACCGAAGGATTACATACGCGGTTGCTCAAATCGAGCCAATTGGCTATCATGAAAAAATTTCCCCAATTCTAGAATGCGAACCAGAAACTGCTTTGTTAGTTTTAAAACAAATGCATTTCGATGAAATGGATGAGCCAATCCTATTTTCGGTAAACTATTTTAAAGCGGACAAGTTTAGTTTTCATGTTTTAAGGAAAAGAGTTTAATTTTTTATCCTTTTTGAAAACGCAACCAGTCTTGCTATAAAAACATTTTTATTAAATCAAACAATATTCATAGGGGGTCAATACCATGAAGAAGCGGAAAATTGGAATGGCTTTATCACTAGTTCTAGCTGCTGGTACACTTTTAGGGGCATGTGGAAAAAGTGATGATAAAAGTAAAGAACCAGCTACAGGTGGAGAAAAGGCAAATAAATTCTCTGTAGGAATGGTAACTGATGTTGGTGGTGTTGATGACAAATCATTCAACCAATCTGCATGGGAAGGTCTTCAAAAGTTCGGTAAAGACAATGGCTTAACAAAAGGTAAAGGTGGATATGATTACCTTCAATCAAAATCTGATGCTGATTATTCTACTAACTTAAATACTCTTGCACGTCAAGATTTTGATTTAGTTTACGGAATTGGTTTCTTAATGCAAGCTGCTGTAGAAGAAATTGCGAAACAACAAAAAGATTCACACTTTGCAATTATTGATGCTGAAGTTAAACAACCAAACGTTGCAAGTGTTCTTTTCAAAGAGCAAGAAGCAGCATTCCTTGCTGGTGTAGCAGCTGCCCTTCAAACAAAATCTAACCATATTGGATTCATCGGTGGGATGGAAATCCCAGTTATCGAACGTTTCGAAGCTGGCTTCTTAGCAGGCGTTAAAGCTGCAAAACCTGAAGTGAAAGTGGATGTTCAGTATGCAGGTGCATTTGATAAAGCAGAATTAGGTCAAAATATCTCATCTAAAATGTATTCTTCAGGTGCGGACGTAGTGTTCCATGCTGCTGGTGGTACTGGGAACGGTCTATTCAAAGAAGCAACTGACAGAAAAGCAAAAGATCCTAGTAAAGAAATTTGGGCTATCGGTGTAGACCGTGACCAAAACGACATGGGTCCAGATATTGTTCTTACATCTGCACTAAAACGTGTTGACGTAGCGGTTCAGGATTTATCTAAAAAAGCAATGGATGGCAATTTCCCTGGTGGAAAAGTTGCATTATACGGTTTAGCTGAAGATGGAGTGGGCTTAGCGCCAATCAACGCAAAAGCAGATAAAAAAGATGCGATTGAAGCTGCAGTTAAAGAATGGGTTGAAAAGATTAAATCAGGTGCAGTAAAGGTTCCAGGAACTCGTGCTGAATTAAAGACTTTTAGTGTAAAATAATTTTTGTGAGGAATAAGCGGGATATAACTAGTGCTCGCTTTTTCCTTTCTAAGGAATCCTAACTGAAGAGTAGAATAAATATTCTACTTTTCATTTAAGATTTTAGTGGGGAGGAATTCCCTGTTTTTTTAAAATTCGGAAAGGTCTGACCTCTTACTACTGTTGGTCAATTTTTCCTTTTACCTTATCACAGGGAGTGAGAAAAGATGGAATATGTAATTGAAATGCTAAACATCCGTAAAGAGTTTAATGGCTTCGTTGCGAATGATAACATAACCCTTCAATTAAAAAAGGGTGAAATCCATGCCTTGCTTGGAGAAAATGGTGCAGGAAAATCAACCTTGATGAATGTTCTATTTGGTTTATATCAGCCAGAACAAGGTGAAATCCGTGTTAAAGGGAAACCGGTTAACATTGCAAACCCTAATATCGCTAATGATCTTGGAATTGGAATGGTCCATCAGCACTTTATGTTGGTCGATACCTTCACTGTCACTGAAAATATTATCCTTGGTAGAGAAATAACCTCAGCTGGTCGAATTGATTTAAAAAAGGCTGAACAACAAGTTCGTGAAATTTCAGAGCGCTATGGTCTAGCGGTTGACCCGCAAGCAAAAATATCCGATATTTCAGTGGGGATGCAGCAACGGGTTGAAATCTTAAAAACACTCTATCGTGGGGCAGAAATTCTTATTTTTGATGAACCTACAGCCGTATTAACACCACAAGAGATTAAAGAATTAATCCAAATTATGAAAACGCTTATTAAAGAAGGAAAATCTATTATTCTCATAACCCATAAACTTAAAGAGATTATGGAAGTTTCAGACCGTTGTACCGTCATTCGTAAAGGTAAGGGGATTGGAACTGTAACCGTAAGCGAAACAAACCCTAATGAACTTGCGAGCCTAATGGTTGGACGTGAGGTTGTCTTTAAAACGGATAAAAAGGAAGCAACCCCAAAACAAGAAATACTTGAAATCAAGGATTTAGTTGTTAAAGACCCTCGTGGTGTTATGGTTGTTAATGGTCTTAATCTTTCTATCCGTGCTGGGGAGATTGTCGGAATCGCTGGAGTTGATGGAAATGGACAATCTGAATTTATTGAAGCAATTACAGGATTACGTAAAGCTGAAACGGGCAGTGTAAAATTAAACGGCAAAGAATTGATCAATCATACTCCAAGGCAAATTACTGAATCGGGCGTAGGCCATATTCCTCAGGATCGCCACAAGCACGGGTTAGTATTGAATTTCCCAATTGGAGAGAACATGGTTTTACAAACGTATAATAAAAAGCCATTCTCAAAGAACGGAATCTTAAACTTTAGTGAAATCTATAAAAAGGCTAAATCGCTAATAAGTGAGTTTGATGTTCGTACACCAAGTGAATACACATTGGCACGTGCCCTTTCTGGTGGTAATCAACAAAAGGCGATTATTGGACGTGAAATAGACCGTAACCCTGACCTACTCATTGCGGCACAGCCAACTCGCGGATTGGATGTTGGGGCAATTGAATTCATTCATAAGCGCTTAATCGAGCAGCGCGATAATGGGAAAGGTGTCTTGCTTGTATCCTTTGAATTGGATGAAATTATGAATGTTAGTGACCGTATTGCGGTTATTTATGAGGGGAAAATCGTGGCTGTTGTTAATCCAAAGGAAACGACTGAGCAGGAACTTGGATTGTTGATGGCTGGATCGAATAGAAAGGAAGCGGGTGAACAAAACCATGTCTAAACGGTTTAAAAGTATTTTAACACCAATTATTGCTGTTTTATTAGGCATCATTGTTGGAACAATTATCATGTTATTTAGTGGGTACAATCCAATTGCGGCCTTTACTGCACTATGGAATGGCGCATTTGGAGATATCTATTATATCGGGGAAGTAGTAAGACAGTTTACCCCATATATTTTAGCCGGATTAGCTGTTGCTTTTGCTTTCCGAGTGGGCTTATTTAATATCGGGGTTGAGGGGCAATTCTTAGTAGGATGGCTTGCAGCGGTTTGGGTAGGGGTAGCTTTTGACCTGCCGCGTATTATTCATTTACCACTTGCTATCTTAGCGTCCATAGTTGCAGGTGCGCTTTGGGCATTTATTCCTGGTCTATTAAAAGCACGTTTTCGTGTGCATGAAGTAATTGTAACCATTATGATGAACTATATAGCCTTACATGTATCGAATTATCTTATTCGTAATGTAATCACAAATCATGGGGACAATTCAGGTCCTATTCATAAATCAGCAACATTACGATCTGGCTGGTTGGAAAGTCTAACTGACTATTCAAGACTTCACTGGGGTATTATTCTTGCTATTATATCTTGTTTTATAATGTGGTTCTTATTAGAAAGAACAACAAGAGGGTTTGAATTAAGGTCAGTAGGTTTTAATCAACATGCCGCACAATATGCGGGCATGAATGTTAATAGAAATATTATCCTTTCAATGGTTATTTCCGGAGCCTTTGCTGGATTAGCTGGTGCTATGGAAGGACTAGGAACATTCGAATATGACGCTGTAAAGGGTGGATTCTCAGGCGTTGGTTTCGACGGAATTGCTGTTGCATTACTAGGTGGTAATACTGCTCTAGGTGTATTTTTCTCAGCGATACTATTTGGTGTTCTAAAAGTAGGAGCACTAAACATGCCGCTTGAAGCTGGAGTACCAAATGAATTAGTTGATATCATTATTGCGTTAATCGTATTCTTTGTTGCATCAAGCTATATAATAAGAGTATTTCTTGACCGATTCAGTAAGAAGGAGGTGAAGTAAGTTGAGTTTAATGGATATTTTAATCATTCTTATTCCATCCACTTTATTATGGGCTGCTCCTCTTGTCTTCACTGCATTAGGCGGTATTTTCTCGGAGCGTTCTGGGGTAGTTAATATTGGACTTGAAGGTTTAATGGTAATTGGGGCATTTTCGGCGATCGTATTTAACTTAACTACATTTGATACATTTGGCAGTGCTACACCTTGGATAGCATTATTAATAGCAATGGCTGCAGGAGCAATCTTTTCCTTATTACACGCGGTTGCGGCAATTACCTTCCGGGCGGACCATACGGTTTCCGGTGTGGCAATAAACTTACTCGCAACAGGACTTACCCTTTTTCTTGTAAAGCTCATTTATGATAAAGGTGAAACTGGAATTATCAGTAAGGGGTTTAGCAAAATTGATATTCCTGTTTTAAAGGATATTCCTGTAATCGGTAAAATCTTCTTCCAAAATACGTATTGGACATCGTTTCTAGCAATTTTGGTTGCCATTTTAGTATGGTTTATTGTTACCAAAACACCATTTGGTCTCCGCCTTCGCTCAGTCGGTGAACATCCGATGGCGGCAGACACAATGGGTATAAATGTCACCAAAATGCGTTATTTGGGTGTCATCCTTTCCGGAGCTCTTGGTGGTCTCGGTGGTGGAGTTTATGCACAATCTATTACGTCTAACTTCAGCCACTCGACAATCAGTGGTCAAGGTTTCATGGCGTTAGCCGCAATGATTTTCGGTAAATGGCATCCACTTGGTGCATTAGGTGCTGCAATCTTCTTCGGTTTCGCGCAAAGTATCAGTATCATAGGATCAAGTTTACCTTTCTTAAAGGAAATTCCAAATGTATACTTGTTAATTGCTCCATATGTGTTAACCATATTAGCTTTAACTGGATTTATCGGTCGTGCCGATGCACCAAAAGCTAGTGGAACCCACTACATCAAAGGTAATCGATAATAGGTTGAAAAAAGAACCCCTGATTTTCTTTCAGAGGTTCTTTTTTTTGAAACAAAGAGTATTTGCTTGTAATGACCAAGCATGTCAAATTATAGTAATAAGTAGTATAGGTTTTATTACAAAGGAAAAGATATAAAGAAAAATGTTTACATATTGTTAAGTATGATCTTTGAACAGTTAAGGAGGAATGTAAATGGCCACTGCTACAGAAAAAATAACACAACTTAATGGGTATAAACTACACTTTATACCAACAGAAAAATATAAAACGAATACATTGATTTGGAAGATGAAAGCACCATTAACAAAGGAGGATGTCACCAAACGCGCTCTTCTTCCTCAAGTATTGCAAAGCAGCACTAAAAAGTATCCTACAACCACGGCACTTCGGTCGTATCTCGATGAGTTATATGGTGCCACCTTTTTTGTAGACCTCTCGAAAAAAGGTGAAAACCATATAATGAGTTTCTCCATCGAAATTGCCAATGAAAAATTCTTAAATGATCCTAGCCCATTATTAAAAAAAGGGTTTGAATTGTTAGCCGAAATATTAACCAATCCAAATATTCAGGGTAATGCATTTGACCATGATACTGTAGAAAAAGAGAAGCGGACACAAAAACAAAGGATCCAATCAGTTTTTGACGATAAAATGCGCTACTCGAATGTCCGACTAATACAAGAAATGTGTAAAGGTGAACCTTATGCCTTAGAGGTTAATGGAGATGCGGCAGATGTAGAAGCCATTACACCTGAGAATCTATATGAATATTACAAAAACGCTTTTTTAAATGATGAAATGGATTTATATATCATCGGGGATGTAAACGAAGAAGAGGTAAAGAATTATGCTGCTGAACTTTTACATTTTGAGGGCAGAAAACCGAAAAAGTTAGTACCACAGGAAATAAACCGAAAAAGTCAGGTACAGGAAATAAAAGAAGAACAAGATGTAAAACAAGGTAAATTAAATATTGGTTATCGGACAAATATCGTCTATGGAGACCCAGAATATTTTGCCTTGCAGGTGTTTAACGGAATTTTTGGGGGGTTTTCGCATTCCAAATTATTTATTAATGTACGGGAAAAAGCAAGCCTTGCTTATTATGCGGCGAGCCGTCTTGAAAGTCACAAAGGCTTGATGATGGTTATGTCAGGCATTGATTTAAAGAATTATGACCAGGCAGTTGGAATTATTCATGATCAATTAGAGGCAATGAAAAATGGTGATTTCACAGACCAAGAACTCGTACAAACCAAGGCAGTGATTCAAAATCAAATTCTTGAGACGATAGACACATCAAGAGGACTTACGGAAATTCTATATCATAACGTCGTGGCCGATGCAAATATTAATTTGGATACATGGCTGCAAGAAATGCAAAAAGTAACGAAAGAAGAAATTGTAGAAGTTGCAAAAAAAATCGTAATTGATACCATATACTTCTTAACTGGAACGGAGGCGGGCAAATAGATGGAGAAAATAACTTTTGACCAGCTTCAGGAAGAGCTTTATCATGAAAAACTAGCCAATGGACTAAATGTATATATCTTGCCTAAAAAGGGTTTTAATAAAACCTTTGCTACCTTTACGACGAAATATGGTTCTGTTGATAATACATTTGTTCCATTAGGAAAAGAGGAGTATGTTAAAGTACCAGACGGCATAGCTCACTTTTTAGAACATAAGCTTTTTGAAAAGGAAGACGGTGATGTTTTCCAGCAATTTAGCCGTCAAGGGGCATCCGCAAATGCTTTTACCTCCTTTACACGGACTGCTTATTTATTTTCAAGCACCTCTGAAGTTGAAAAGAACCTTGAAACACTCGTTGATTTTGTTCAGGATCCTTATTTTTCAGAAAAAACGGTCGAAAAAGAAAAAGGGATTATTGGGCAAGAAATCACAATGTATGATGATAATGCAGATTGGCGCTTATACTTTGGATTAATCCAAAATCTATATCAGAATCATCCAGTTAAGATTGATATAGCAGGTACAATTGAGTCTATTTCACATATTACAAAAGATTGGCTATATGAATGCTATAACACCTTCTATCACCCGAGCAACATGCTGTTATTTATTGTTGGCCCAGTGGACCCCAACAGTTTCATGAACCAAGTGAAAGAAAATCAAGCAAAAAAAGAATACAAGGATATGCCTGAAATCAAGCGGAAATTTGAAACAGAACCACCACAAGCAGCCGAAAAGAAACAAGTACTTGAAATGAATGTTCAAACGTCAAAATGCTTACTAGGTATTAAAGCACTTCATATCGACCAAACAGGCGATGAATTGCTTAAAAATGAATTAACAATGAATGTTTTACTGGATCTATTGTTTGGAAAAAGCTCAGAAAATTATAATCAGTTGTATAATGAAGGTTTAATTGATGAAACCTTTTCCTTTGATTACACGCAGGAACAAGGCTTTGGGTTTGCGATGATTGGCGGGGATACAGGTGAACCTGATAAGCTGGCTGAAACACTAGAAAAAATGCTTTTGAAGGCTAAAAGCCAAATGATCTTTGATGAAGAGCAATTGGAAAGAGCGAAAAGAAAGAAGATAGGTGCATTTCTACGAGCGATCAATTCACCTGAATATATCGCAAATCAATTTACTCGCTATGCATTTAATGATATGAATCTTTTTGATGTTGTTCCAACACTTGAAAAAATCACCTTAAACGATGTGCAATCACTAGCATCTCAGGTGATCTCGGAAGAACGCTTTTCAGTTTGCCAAGTAGTTCCAAAGAAAAAATAGAAAAGTGAGGCGTCGTAACACGGCGCTTTTTCTTCGTATAAAAGTTTTTTTATTAGAGAGAGAGTGAAGAAATGAAATATGCACTGATCACTGGGGCAAGTGGTGGAATAGGACAAGCCATTGCGCTTAAACTCGCTGAAAAAGGCTATCATTTGTATCTGCATTATAATAAAAATGAACAATCGATTCGAGACCTAATCGAAAAACTGCAGCCATACGGTGGAGAGTATATTCCTATCCAAGCAGACTTTGGCGGTCCTAATGGATATAAGAAAGTCTACTCTGAGGTTTTTTCGCTAGACGCCATCATCCATTGCGGTGGAATCAGTCAATATGGACTTCTTATTGATTTGCAACAGTCTGAAGCAGAGGCATTAATGAATGTTCACGTACTAAATCCATTAATGCTGACCAAAGAGCTCCTGCCGAATTTACTTGTTAAAGGGAAAGGGAACATTGTCGTGATTACATCCATTTGGGGTCAAACAGGTGCGGCCTGTGAAGTGGCCTATTCTACCGCAAAGGGTGCACAAATTGCCTTTGTAAAGGCATTAAGTAAAGAATTAGCAATGAATGGCATTCGCGTTAATGCGATCGCCCCTGGTGCGATCGAGACACCAATGATGGAAAGTTTTTCACAAGAAGAGGTGGATCAGATTTCTTATGAGATACCTATGGGAAGACTTGGTCAGCCCGAAGAAATAGCAAGGAGTGTCGCTTTTTTGCTCTCAGATGAATCTTCCTATATGACAGGCCAAGTCCTTGCGTTAAATGGTGGCTGGTATACATAAAATTCACAAGTTATTCATGTATAGTTCCTTTCACTTCATCGCAAAATAAACTTGTACTAATTTAAAGGAGGGAAAACAATGTCTGTTTTAGATAACTGGAAACAGTGGGAGGACTTTCTTGCTGATCGTCTTCACCATGCACAAAATGAAGGTATGAGTGAGGGAGCAATTAATAATCTTGCCTTTCAAATTGGTGATTATTTATCAAGCCAAGTAGAGCCAAAAAACGAACAAGAAAGAATTCTTTCTGATCTTTGGTCTGTTGCTGATAAAGAAGAACAACAAGCTATTGCAAATATCATGGTTAAATTGATTCAAAATAATGGCGCCCGCTAAAAGAGAGGAGGTTTCTCCTCTCAGATTGTCGAGAAAGGGTATTTTTCTCGGCAATTTTTTATTCTCAGCATTTAATTATTCATTGTACCTGCTAATGGGTCTGTTGATTTCAGCTCCAGGCACTTCGCTTTCCGCGGGCGGTCCGGGGAGCCTCCTCGGCGCTAGTGCCTGCGGGGTCTCCCCAGCCCCGTCCTCCCGCAGGAGTCTGCGTCCCTTCCGCAGAAAGCAACAGGGAGGTAATCAACCTAAAGAATTGCAACACACTTTTTCTAGCCTTGCTAATTGTGTTGCAATCTTTTTCATATTTTGGCAGGCTGCCGTAAGGACAGCCTGTTCGTTGCTTTCTTCAATCCCCGTAACCGGCTTAGGTAAGGAACAGAATCATGAACATTTCCAGGAGTAACATATACCTCGGTAATAATGTTAAATTTCATATCAGTAGTCCGGTGATCGAGATAACAAACATTTCCTGCTTATTTTCACGAGACATAAATCCACATTCAGGATCAGTGGTACTAACCCGAATTTCTTTAGTTTCCTTCACTTCTTCCCTTTCCTTTAACTGCTTTTTTCCGTGAGCTAATCTGTCCTCTTCTACGGCTTTATTCAATTCATCAAAATATTCACGAGTCTCTACTTCAATTTCTTGTTTTGTGAATTTATGTTTATTAGCGTTAGCCTTTAAATGAGTAGAATCCGAAAATAAGACACGACCACCTACCATTTTGTGATTCATTGCCTGGAGCGCAAATCAACAGACATGTTGCAAAGCCTATATATTAATAATATTATAATAAATTAACGCGGTGAATGGTTAAAGTTATTGTAGAAAATAAGAGGCTGTCGAAAGTTTCTCGACAGCCTGAGAGAGGAGGTTTCTCCTCTCTTTTTGTATGTATAAATCTATAAACTCCATTAAAGAAACGAATATCTGTGTTTTTACTTTCATCTTCATCCAAAATCATTTATTATAGGGGTTAGATGCTGAAATGCAGAAAAGTGTCGAAACTTCTTTATAGGAGGTTTATATCGTGAAAAAAGAATGGTATTTAGAATATGAGATTCAAAAGAACCGTCCAGGGCTATTGGGTGACATTTCATCCCTATTGGGTATGCTTTCTATTAATATTGTGACGATTAATGGTGTGGATGAAGGAAGACGTGGTTTGCTCATTTTAGCAAAAGACGATGATCAAATTAAACGACTAGAGTCAATTTTACATACTATGGACACAATAAAACTAATTAAACTTAGGGAACCAAAACTGCGTGACAGGCTTGCAGTTAGACATGGCCGATATATTCAAAGAGATGCTGATGATAAAAAAACCTTCCGCTTTGTAAGGAATGAACTTGGCTTATTAGTTGATTTTATGGCAGAATTATTTAAGCAGGAGGGACATAAACTGATTGGTATTCGTGGAATGCCACGGGTAGGTAAAACAGAATCGTTAGTTGCAGCGAGTGTTTGTGCAAATAAACGTTGGTTATTTGTTTCATCGACACTGTTAAAACAAACAATCCGCAATCAATTAATTGAAGATGAGTACAACGAAAATAATCTATTTATTCTTGATGGAATAGTATCAACAAAACGAGCAAATGAACGTCATTGGCAGCTTGTCCGAGAAATAATGCGTCTGCCATCAGTAAAAGTAATCGAGCACCCTGATGTCTTTGTACAAAACTCAGAATACACACTCGATGATTTTGATTATATTATCGAGCTTAGGAATGACGCGGAAGAAGAGATTACATATGAAGTCGTTGACCAGCATAACATGTTCTCCGGATCAGATTTTGGTGATTTTGATTTCTAATAAATTGGAAGGTGTTAACAGTTGACTGAATTAGGGAATCGACTAAAAGAAGCCCGATTAGCTAAAGGATTTAGCTTGGATGATGTCCAATCCATGACCAAAATTCAAAAGCGTTATTTAATTGGTATTGAAGAAGGTAATTATGCGAGCATGCCTGGAAATTTCTACGTGCGTGCATTTATTAAACAGTATGCTGAGGCTTTAAGCCTCAATCCTGATGAAATCTTTGAAACCTATAAAGGCGAAATTCCTGCTACCTATAATGATGATTTACCCCAGCAATTGTCTAGAGTGAAAACACACAAAACAATTACTGAAGGTAATTCCAAAATATTTGATATTCTGCCAAAGGTATTAATCGGTGTTTTTGTAATTGGTGCTGCAAGCCTTTTATATTACTTTATATCAAATCATGCTGGTGGAAATTCCAATGAATCAATTAGTAAGCAGAATGAACCCGTTAAAATTGTTACATCGAAGAATCTTGAAAAAGTAAAAGCTGATGATAAAGATAATCATAAAGTAAATGAGGAACAGAAGGATAATACAGTACAGGAAGAGGAACAAACAACGGTAGAAGAAACACCTAAACAAGAAATTACAGCAGTTCAAAGCAGCGGCAGGAATTCAACCTATGAATTAAAAAATGCAGATAAATTTATTGTGAAGTTGGTTTCTAAAGGTCAAACCTGGGTTAGTATTAAAAATGGAAAAGGGAAATCCTTTTTTCAAGGGCTTCTAAAAACAGGTACAACTGAGAGCCAGACAGAAGATTTATCAGCAGAAAGTATGGCTGTGATCAGGGTTGGAAATGCTGCTGACACTGAAATTTATGTGAATGACCAAAAGCTCGAGTATGCAGTCCCAGCGACTGCGAATGTTCAGAACATAACGATTCAATATGTTCTGAAAGACGAATAGTCATCTGTAGATGACTATTTTTCACTTTTAATAAATAAACGGAGGAAAACTATGAATATTCCGAATAGAATAACGGTATCAAGAATATTATTAATTCCAATATTTTTGATTATTATGCTTGCTCCTTTTAAATGGGGCGACATGCAACTTCTTGGGACCGTACTTCCAGTTACCCATTTTGTCGGTGCATTGATCTTCATTTTAGCCTCTGTAACTGACTGGGTTGACGGCCATTATGCCCGTAAATATAACCTTGTCACCAATATGGGGAAATTTCTTGACCCATTAGCTGACAAATTACTCGTATCGGCTGCACTTATTGTTTTAGTTGAACTGAATGATGTTTATGCACCTTCATGGTTAGTCATTATTATTATTAGCAGGGAGTTTGCAGTAACAGGTTTACGCCTCTTGCTTGCAGGGGAAGGCGAAGTTGTTGCGGCTAATATGCTCGGCAAAATTAAAACATGGGCGCAAATTGTCGCGATATCATCGCTCTTATTACATAATATAATTTTTGCAATGATACCATTCCGTTTTGATATAGTGTCATTATGGGTGGCTTTAATTTTTACTATCTGGTCTGGCTGGGATTATTTTGCAAAAAATAGTCATGTCCTAAAAAATTCAAAGTAAACTTAATTCTATTATGTTGTAAAGGAAGATGAATTGCTATGAATGCTGAGATTATTGCAGTTGGTTCGGAGTTATTGCTCGGTCAAATTGTTAATACGAATGCGAGATTTTTGTCTCAGCAATTAGCTGGGCTTGGTATTAATGTCTATTTTCATACAGTTGTCGGTGATAATCCTGACAGGCTAAAGTCTGCAATTGAAATAGCCCAAAAGCGTGCAGAGATTATAATATTTTCTGGCGGGCTTGGGCCTACAAAGGATGATTTGACGAAGGAAACGATTGCTCGTCAGCTTGGTAAAGAACTCGTTATCGATGAAACGGCGTTAGCATCGATTGAACTTTTTTTTAAGCGGACCAATCGTGTAATGACAGAAAATAACCGAAAGCAGGCACTCGTATTAGCAGGATCTCACATTCTCCCAAATGATCATGGGATGGCGCCTGGCATGGTAGTAGAATCCGGCGGTCATACGTATATGCTGCTGCCTGGCCCGCCAAAGGAAATGGAACCGATGTTTCTCCAGTATGGAACCCAGGCTCTTTCTACAAGAAACAAGTCTAACGAGAGAATTGTCTCAAGGGTGTTAAGGTTTTTTGGGATTGGAGAAGCAGCTCTGGAAACAGAAATTATTGATTTAATTGATGCGCAAAGCAATCCAACGATAGCCCCGCTGGCAGGAGATGGGGAGGTTACTTTACGACTGACAGCCAAACATGTGGACGAAAATGCAGCACAGGCTATGCTGGATGAACTAGAAAAGACGATAAATCAGCGTCTTGGTGCATTTTTATATGGCTATGATAATACGTCGCTTTTGATAGAAGTAATGAAATCTTTAAAAGAAAGAAACTTAACTATTACTGCCGCTGAGAGTTTAACAGGAGGACTATTCCAGCAAGAGTTAACATCAATTTCAGGTGCAAGTTCAGTGTTTTACGGTGGTATAGTTTGTTATTCAAATGAAGTGAAACGACAGCTATTAGATGTACAGGAAGAAACGCTTAAAACACATGGTGCGGTAAGTGAACAATGTGCTAGAGAGCTGGCCGAAAATGCTTCAAAGGTATTTAAAACCGATATTGGGATTAGTTTTACGGGTGTTGCTGGTCCTGAAGAACTTGAAGGCAAGCCAGTTGGTACAATTTATATAGGCATTGCAATTAAGGGAAAGCCGACAATTGTAGAAAAGATTACCCTTGGCGGAACAAGGGAAGCGAACCGGAGCCGTGCAGTGAAATTTGGCTGCTATTTTCTCCTTCGAATTTTAAAAGAGTCACAGAATGCTAATTAGCGTTCTGTGACTTTTTTGGATAAACAAGAATTGGGAAAAAGGTCTGAAAATTGACGAAATTATCCTTTTCGGACTACTAAAAATGCAAAATGATTCAAAAGGGTGGGGGATTTTCCTTTTTTTACAACGATTTTGTTTTGAAAATAAACGAATGAATGTTCGTTTATTTACTCGACAAATATCCGAAAAGCGGTTATATTATTAGTAGGAATTAATTTAATAGATTATAGCAATTTGCTTGTGTTTATATAAGGGAGGAAAAGATTCGTGAGTAATGATCGTAAAGCGGCCTTAGAAATGGCGTTAAAGCAAATAGAAAAGCAATTTGGTAAAGGTTCTGTCATGAAAATGGGAGAGAAAACAGATACGAGGATTTTAACGAGTCCGAGTGGCTCGTTAGCACTTGATGCAGCACTTGGAGTGGGTGGATATCCTAGAGGGCGTATTATCGAAGTTTATGGTCCTGAGAGCTCAGGTAAAACTACGGTTGCTTTGCATGCGATTGCTGAAGTCCAAGCAAATGGCGGACAAGCAGCATTTATAGATGCTGAACATGCCCTTGACCCAGCGTATGCCCAAAAATTAGGTGTTAACATTGATGAGTTATTGCTATCACAGCCAGATACGGGTGAACAAGCGCTTGAAATCGCAGAAGCATTAGTACGAAGTGGTGCAATTGATATTATTGTAGTCGACTCTGTAGCAGCATTAGTTCCAAAAGCGGAAATTGAAGGCGAAATGGGAGATTCTCACATGGGCTTACAGGCTCGTTTGATGTCGCAAGCCCTACGTAAATTATCTGGAGCCATCAATAAATCGAAGACCATCGCCATCTTTATTAACCAAGTGCGCGAAAAAATTGGCGTTATGTTTGGAAACCCCGAGACAACACCAGGTGGACGTGCATTGAAATTCTATTCCACCGTCCGTATTGAAGTTCGTCGTGCAGAGGCGTTAAAGCAGGGAAATGATATTGTAGGTAATAAGACGAAGATAAAAATAGTTAAGAATAAAGTCGCTCCTCCTTTCCGTACGGCTGAAGTAGATATCATGTATGGTGAAGGAATTTCTAAAGAAGGCGAAATCATTGATCTAGGTGCAGAATTAGATATCGTTGAAAAGAGCGGGTCATGGTACTCCTATAATTCTGAAAGATTAGGTCAAGGCCGTGAAAATGCAAAGCTATACTTGAAGGAAAATCCAGATGTTCGCCTCGAAATTCAAGGGAAAATCCGTGAACATTATGGTTTAGATGGTGAAAAATTTGTCACTGAGAAAGACGATGATGAACAATTTGAATTAATAGACTAATGTAGATGAGCAAAGCTATTTATGGTTTTGCTCTTTTTTTACATAATGTTATTTTTATACCAAGTTTTATTTGTTAAAATCCAATGGATTTTAGCATTTAGGATGAATAAATGATGTCCTATTCTAAATATTTCAAAAAGCCAATAGGACTAAGCCTTGACAATGAATATTCCCACCTTTACAATTAACATGTATATTTTACATTTTTGGTATTATTACAATTCGAAAAAAGCCTTGGTGCTTGCTGTATGTTGAGTCTAAACAATGTACATGCCGACACTTAAAAAATGTAACAAAAGTTCATAGCAAGAGGAGGTGTAACGATGGAACCAATTACAATCATCTCCATTTTGCTTGGCCTTATCGTCGGTGCCGTTGTTGGCTATTTTGTTCATAAATCCATTGCTGATGCAAAAGTAGCAGGTGCAAAGAATGCTGCAGAGCAGATTCTTGAAGATGCTAAACGTGATGCTGATTCATTGAAAAAGGAAGCTTTGCTAGAAGCAAAGGATGAAATTCACAAGCTTCGGACTGAAGCAGAGCGTGAGGTTCGTGAACGAAGAAATGAAATGCAAAAACAAGAAAACCGTTTACTGCAAAGAGAAGAGAATTTAGATCGAAAAGAGGAAACGTTAAACAAGCGTGAAAATCTTTTAGAAAAGAAGGATGATTCTCTAAACCAAAGACAACAGCATATTGAAGAGATGGAAAGCAAAGTGGACGAGTTAGTACGAAAACAACAAACTGAACTCGAACGAATATCGAGCTTAACGCGCGAGGAAGCAAAAACAATCATTATTGATCGAATGGAGCAGGAACTTACCCATGACACTGCGATAATGATCAAGGAGAGCGAAAATCGTGCAAAAGAGGAAGCCGACAAGAAAGCAAAGGAAATACTTTCGTTAGCAATCCAGCGTTGCGCTGCTGACCATGTTGCGGAAACGACTGTCTCTGTCGTCAACCTGCCAAATGACGAAATGAAGGGCCGTATTATTGGCCGTGAAGGAAGAAATATTCGTACGCTTGAAACGTTAACAGGAATTGATTTAATCATTGATGATACTCCTGAAGCTGTCATTCTATCAGGTTTTGATCCTATTCGTCGCGAAACGGCTCGCTTAGCACTGGAGAAATTGGTCCAAGACGGGCGTATCCATCCGGCACGCATTGAGGAAATGGTAGAAAAATCACGTCGTGAAGTAGATGAGTATATCCGTGAAGTGGGTGAGCAAACCACCTTTGAAGTGGGTGTTCATGGACTTCATCCAGATCTGATCAAAATTCTTGGTCGCTTAAAATTCCGTACTAGTTACGGGCAAAACGTATTAAAGCATTCTATGGAAGTTGCGCAACTGTCTGGTTTACTTGCCGCTGAACTTGGCCAAGATGAAACTTTGGCACGTCGTGCGGGCTTGCTTCATGATATTGGGAAAGCCATCGACCATGAAGTAGAAGGCAGTCATGTTGAAATTGGTGTTGAACTTGCAACCAAATACAAGGAACATCCGGTAGTAATCAATAGTATTGCTTCCCATCATGGGGATACAGAGGCAACATCTATCATATCCGTTTTAGTTGCAGCAGCAGATGCCTTATCAGCTGCAAGACCAGGTGCACGTAGTGAGACGCTTGAAAACTATATTCGCCGTCTTGAAAAGTTAGAGGAGATTTCGGAATCCTATGAAGGTGTAGAGAAATCCTTTGCCATTCAAGCAGGTCGAGAGGTACGTATTATAGTTAGACCGGATTCAGTTGATGATCTTGCTGCTCATCGATTAGCACGCGATATTCGTAAGCGCATTGAAGAAGAGCTTGATTATCCAGGTCATATTAAAGTGACAGTTATTCGTGAGACACGGGCTGTTGAATACGCAAAATAAAGCGGTGCGCATGCACCGCTTTATTTTTTGCAGCACCTTATCCGATTAAATAAAGTCTGAATGTGATACAATTTATACAATAACAATTTTTTTAACGAAAGGAACAAAAATGAATCTACTTTTTATCGGTGATGTCGTCGGTTCACCAGGCCGGGATATGGTAAAGGAATATTTGCCAAAATTAAAAGAAAAATATCGTCCTCATTTTACTATTATCAATGGGGAGAATGCAGCAGGAGGCAAGGGGATTACTGAAAAAATCTATCGTGAATTCTTAGGGTATGGGGCACAGGCAGTAACACTAGGTAACCACTCATGGGATAATCGTGAAATTTTTGAATTTATCGGTACTGCAAAAAATATGGTTAGACCAGCAAATTTTCCAGAAGGAACACCAGGGAAAGGTATGGCATTTTTTAAAGTCAATGATTTAGAAGTTGCCGTTATTAATCTGCAGGGTCGAACCTTTATGGCTCCATTGGATTGTCCTTTTAAGAAAGCTGACGAATTAGTTGAAATAGCCAGGGAGAGAACCCCATATATTTTTGTGGATTTTCATGCGGAAGTAACAAGTGAGAAACAGGCAATGGGTTGGTATTTAGATGGAAGGGTCTCTGCCGTTGTGGGGACACATACACATGTTCAAACGGCCGATAACCGGGTTTTACCGGGAGGCACAGGATATTTATCTGATGTAGGGATGACAGGGCCCTATGATGGCATTTTAGGGGTGGAGAGAGAAGCAGTCCTTAAAAGGTTCCTAACCAGCCTGCCAGTCCGGTTTGAAGTGGCAACCGCAGGAAGAAATCAGTTAAGTGCAGTTATGATTGAATTAGATCGTAAAACAGGCTTAACAAAAAAGATACAGCCCATTTTAATAAATGATGACCATCCGTTTTACTCTTAAGAGCAAATTTCATTTGCTCTTATTTTTTTGTTACTAAATATCTTT
Source organism: Bacillus sp. ISL-7 (assembly GCF_018613065.1). The sequence continues at coordinate 180,249 of NZ_JAGGQW010000034.1, forward strand.
GAACAGTGTCTAGCTCAAGCGCCCAGCAGCTAGTGGACTTCGCTCTTTTCCCTACGATAAGTCAATATCGAGTCGCTTCGCTCTCCGTGTTTCCTTTATCTCAGTCAAAGCGCTCCAGTCCATATCTGCTAACCGGGCGCCTCCGCTTTTCTAATTTTTTTGTCCAAGCCGGAATATGTTTTTTGACAAATGAATATAGTAGCAGTGGAATGTTATAACCTGATTTGTTCATGAAACTGCTCATGCGGGATCGGGATTTTCTAAGGAGGAGCTAGAAATGGATATATTAAAAGTTTCAGCAAAATCTAATCCTAATTCTGTAGCTGGTGCGCTTGCCGGGGTTCTGCGTGAAAGAGGTGCAGCGGAAATACAGGCAATTGGGGCGGGTGCATTGAATCAAGCCGTAAAGGCAGTAGCGATTGCTCGAGGATTTGTAGCCCCTAGCGGAGTTGATTTAATCTGTATCCCTGCGTTTACCGATATTTTAATTGACGGGGAAGAACGCACAGCTATCAAACTAATTGTAGAACCACGTTGAAAGAGATAGACTATTTATAGGAGACCAAACAAAAGGACATTTACCTTTACCTGCTTGTTTTACAAGCAGGTATTTTTTAGGTTTTATTTCTCACTAATTGGTATTAAATGATATTGACTTATTAAAGTATTATTCTATCATAACCTTTAATAATTTTTAAAATTCAAATCATGAATGTGCATAGCTTGAATTAATATTGCAAAACGCCGTATAATGCGGATAAATCATGTCTTTTTATTTGTTATCTTGTAGAAAGCAAGTATATTTCAAATAATAAAAAAATATTCATATTTTAGACATTATTTCGCTTTTAAGGGTTGCAATTTTTAGTTCATAGGTCTAGAATTGTAAGCGTTTAGTACATAACCTTTCTACTTTTTATTAGTCTTTTTATATAAAATGGGCTAATTTCTAGTGATTTACTCGGAATAGTGCTAAACTAATAAATGGATCATCAAAACTACTTATTTTTACATATCCAAAGGGGTGTAAGTCATGATCAATCAACTTTCATGGAAAGTTGGAGGACAACAAGGGGAAGGTATTGAAAGTACTGGGGAAATCTTTGCTATTGCACTGAATCGCCTGGGATATTACTTGTATGGTTATCGTCACTTTTCTTCACGTATTAAAGGTGGTCATACCAACAATAAAATCAGAGTTAGTACTACAGAAGTTCGTTCTATTTCTGATGACTTAGATATCCTTGTAGCATTTGACCAGGAAACTATTGATGTAAACTACAAAGAATTACACAGTAATGGAGTAATCCTTGCTGATGCAAAATTCAATCCAAAGAAGCCGGAAGATACTGAAGCTGCATTGTATGCGGTTCCATTTACTGAAATTGCGACAGAGCTCGGAACTTCTCTAATGAAAAACATGGTTGCAATTGGTGCAACTTCTGCTGTATTAGACTTAGATATTCATGTGTTTGAAGTAGTAGTTCGCGAGATTTTTGGTAAAAAAGGCGACCAAGTAGTTGCAAAAAATATGGATGCGATCAAAGCTGGCTTTGATAAAATGAAGGAAAATCTTGCTGCTGGCATCCAAACAATGGAGCTTGAAAAGGCTGATGGCAAAAAACGGATGTTCATGATTGGAAATGACGCTATTGCTCTTGGAGCTATTGCAGGCGGATGCCGTTTTATGGCAGCCTACCCAATTACACCAGCTTCTGAAATAATGGAATATTTGATTAAAAAGCTACCTGCACTAGGTGGTACAGTTATTCAAACCGAAGATGAAATTGCTGCATGTACAATGGCAATTGGAGCAAACTACGGTGGTGTTCGTACAATAACTGCTTCAGCAGGTCCAGGATTATCTTTAAAAATGGAAGCAATTGGCCTTTCAGGTATTACTGAAACACCACTAGTAATTGTTGACACTCAACGAGGCGGTCCATCAACAGGATTACCAACTAAACAAGAACAATCAGACCTTATGGCGATGATTTATGGAACACATGGTGAAATCCCGAAAATTGTAATGGCTCCAAGCACTGTTGAAGAAGCATTCTATGATACAGCTGAAGCATTCAATTTAGCAGAAGAATATCAATGTCCAGTCATTATTTTATCTGACCTACAATTATCCTTGGGTAAACAAACGGTTGAACCATTAAATTATGACAAGGTTGAAATCAGACGTGGAAAATTGGTAACAGAAGACATACCTGCTAACGAAAACAATGCATATTTTAAACGCTATGAAGTAACAGAGGACGGGATTTCCCCACGTGTAATCCCTGGTATGAAAAATGGTATTCATCACGTAACAGGTGTCGAGCATGATGAGACTGGTAAACCATCGGAATCTGCTCCAAATCGAATTGCGCAAATGGATAAGCGTTTCCGTAAGGTCGAAAATATCCGCTTTAATACACCAGTATATAAAAATGTTAAGCACGAAGATGCTGATGTACTATTTGTAGGCTTTAACTCGACTCGTGGTGTTATTGAAGAAGCAATGACTCGTTTAGAGAAAGACGGCTTAAAAGTAAATCATGCCCATATTCGTTTGATCCATCCGTTCCCAACTGACGAAGTTCTTCCACTTGTTCGTTCTGCGAAGAAAGTTGTTGTAGTGGAAAACAATGCAACTGGACAATTAGCCAATATTATGAAAATGAATGTTGGACATGCTGAAAAAATTACTAAGCATCTTAAATATGATGGTAATCCGTTCCTACCACACGAAGTATATACAAAATGTAAGGAGTTGTTCTAAATGGCCACTTTTAAAGACTTTCGTAACAATGTAAAACCGAACTGGTGCCCTGGCTGTGGCGACTTCTCCGTACAAGCGGCTATGCAACGTGCGGCAGCAAATGTAGGCTTAGAGCCAGAAAACTTAGCTGTAATTTCTGGCATCGGCTGTTCAGGACGTATTTCCGGTTATATTAATTCATATGGCTTCCATGGGATTCATGGTCGTTCACTTCCAATCGCACAAGGTGTTAAAATGGCTAATCGTGATTTAACTGTTATCGCCTCTGGTGGTGACGGTGACGGTTATGCGATCGGGATGGGGCATACGATTCATGCCATTCGTCGTAATCTTGATATAACTTATATCGTTATGGATAACCAAATATATGGTTTGACTAAAGGTCAAACTTCTCCACGTTCAGCTACTGGCTTTAAAACAAAGTCAACACCGATGGGGTCGATTGAGCAATCAATTTCTCCTATGGAAATGGCGTTGACTGTAGGAGCAACATTTGTTGCACAAAGTTTCTCTACAGATCTAAAAGATTTAACTGCCTTAATTGAAGCCGGTTTAAAACACAAAGGATTTTCTTTAATCAATGTTTTCAGCCCTTGTGTTACCTATAATAAGGTGAACACCTATGATTGGTTTAAAGAAAATCTAACAAAACTTAGTGATATAGAGGGTTATGACCCTTCAAATCGCGAAGATGCAATGCAGACATTAATGAAGCATAATGGTCTTGTTACAGGACTTATTTATCAAAATACTGAGCGTAAGTCTTATCAAGAACTGATCACTGGCTACTCTGAAGCACCGTTAGCAAAAGCTGACCTTAATCTCGACCAAAATTATTTTGATAAATTAGTTTCTGAATTTATCTAATGATAGTAACAAAATCCCGTGACTTGACGTCACGGGATTTTCTATTGTTTTCAATCAAGTTAACCTTTATACTATAATAATGTGCGGAGAAAGTCTGGAGTCTTCATTCATCTTTTGCACAGATTAAAATCTTAAAAATTTAATAGATGAATTACGTAATATGAAAAGAAAGGGGCATTTGAACAAATGAATGAAAAACAACGTTTAGAAGGTCAGAAAGTCGAGTCTGTTAATTCTTCGGACAAAAAATCCGCCAAGGATTACAGCAAGTACTTTGAACAAGTAATTACTGCACCTTCTTTAACAGAAGCGAAGAAACGCGGAAAAGAAGAAGTAAAGTACCATAATGATTTTTCTATCTCTGAAGAATTTCGTGGAATGGGCGAGGGGCGGAAATTTTATATCCGTACTTATGGCTGCCAAATGAACGAACATGATACTGAAGTTATGGCTGGGATTTTCTTAGCATTAGGCTATGAACCAACCGACAACACGGAGGATGCAAATGTCATTCTTTTAAATACATGTGCTATCAGAGAGAACGCAGAAAATAAAGTGTTCGGTGAACTGGGCCATTTAAAGTCCTTGAAATTGGAAAAGCCTGATTTACTTATCGGTGTTTGTGGGTGTATGTCTCAGGAGGAATCAGTAGTTAATAAGATTCTCAAAACCTACCATCAGGTCGATATGATTTTTGGTACCCATAATATTCATCGTTTACCAAATATATTGCATGAAGCATATATGTCAAAAGAAATGGTTGTTGAAGTATGGTCAAAAGAAGGCGACGTGATTGAAAACCTTCCAAAAGTACGCCGTGGAAATATTAAAGCATGGGTTAACATCATGTACGGCTGCGATAAATTCTGTACTTATTGCATCGTCCCTTTCACCCGTGGAAAGGAACGAAGCCGTCGTCCAGAAGAAATTATCCAAGAAGTACGTCATCTAGCTGCACAAGGGTACCAAGAAGTTACTTTGCTTGGTCAAAACGTAAATGCCTATGGGAAAGATTTAGAGGACGGAACTTATGGACTTGGTGAACTGATGGATGAATTGCGAAAAATTGATATTCCAAGGATTCGTTTTACAACAAGCCACCCGCGTGACTTTGATGATCGCCTAATTGAGGTCCTTGCCAAAGGCGGCAATTTAATGGATCATATCCATTTACCAGTGCAGTCAGGTTCAACCGATGTGTTAAAAATCATGGCTCGTAAATATACAAGAGAACAATATTTAGAGCTTGTTAAAAAAATCAAAGCGGCCATTCCGAATGTTGCTTTAACAACGGATATTATCGTTGGTTATCCGAACGAAACAGACGAACAGTTTGAAGAAACAATGTCCCTCTATCGTGAAGTTGGTTATGAATTAGCATATACATTTATTTATTCTCCGCGTGAAGGTACTCCAGCTGCAAAAATGGAGGATAACGTTCCGATGGAAGTAAAGAAAGCACGCTTACAACGCTTAAATGCTCTTGTGAATGAGCTTTCATTAGAAGCTATGAAAAAACATGAAGGCCAAATCCTTGAAGTTCTTGTTGAAGGAGAAAGTAAGAACAATCCTGATGTTCTTGCAGGCTATACCTCTAGGAGTAAGCTTGTAAACTTTGCTGCACCAAAATCAGCGATTGGCAAGATTGTAAAAGTAAAAATTACACAAGCAAAAACATGGTCATTAAACGGAGAAATGGTGGAAGAACTAGAACCAGCAGAGGTGAAGTAAAGTGGCGAAATATACAAAAGACGATATCGTTGCACGTGCAACTGATTTAGCACGGATGATTGCAGAAACAGAAGAAGTTGACTTTTTTAAACGAGCAGAGGCTCAATTAAATGAAAATAAGAAAGTTCATACCTTAATAGCGGACATTAAGGGATTGCAAAAGCAGGCTGTAAACCTTCAGCATTATGGAAAACCAGAAGCACTAAAAAAGGTAGAAGATAAAATTGCTTCAATTGAGCAAGAGTTGGATGAAATACCTGTGGTCCAGGATTTCAAACAATCACAATTAGAAGTGAATGAATTGCTACAAATCATTGCCTCAACCATTTCGAATACTGTAACCGATGAAATTATCATTTCAACGGGCGGCGATGTATTGTTAGGAGAAACTGGATCTAGCATGCAAAATGGCGGCGGGGCTTGTGAAGGTCACGACGATTGCGATCACGATCATTAATACTCTAGCCAGGCTTTTAACAAAGCCTGGCTTTATTTTTTTTGCTCTGATAAACTTGGCTGTTGATTTCCGCTCCAATCAACTTGGTTATAAAATCAATAATAACCTTTAATACAGCCTATTTTTAATAAATCTAATCCACTTTTATATTCCCCTGATTCCTGTCATTTTATTAACCTTCGTTTTAAGTACAGGCCAGGAAGGCACACACCTTTAAATCCCGCATAAAATGAACTATGACTAAACTTTTATCCAGTACTCATCAAAATAAAAATCACACTAGTCTTATATCATGCATACGATGAAATGAAAATGAATGAGGAGGGTTCGCGCGAAATGGGAGACTATAGAGAGATAATTACCAAGGCCGTAGTAGCGAAAGGACGTAAATTCACCCAGTCCAATCATACGATTAGCCCGGCGCATAGTCCAACAAGTATACTTGGCTGTTGGATCATCAACCATAAATACAATGCGAAAAAGGTTGGCAAGACTGTAGAGATACATGGCTCTTACGACATCAATGTTTGGTATTCATTTAATGATAATACCAAAACAGAAGTTGTTACAGAACGTGTCCAATATACAGATGTCATTAAGTTAAAGTATCGTGACCATGACTGCCTCGATGACAATGAAATAAGTGCTCGAGTGCTGCAGCAGCCTAATTGCTGTGAAGCGGTCATTTCCCCTAATGGTAACAGAATCATCGTCCATGTCGAAAGGGAATTCCTTGTAGAGGTGATTGGCGAGACTAAGGTTTGTGTTCGCGTCAGTTCTGAAGGCTGCAAGGACAATGACGATGAGTGGGGAATGGACGTAGACGATGAAGAATTCGAGGAGTTAAATCCTGATTTCTTAGTCGGCTCAGAAGAAGAATAAAACTAACTAGGAGGTTTTTACTTCCTAGTTTTTTTCTTTTTACGTAAAAAGGATGGAAAAGTTCTGATTTTAGAATGATTAGATGCGAAAATCAGCAAGCTATTTTAAGGAGGTGTTACTATGGAACCGAGACAGCCTGGAAATAAAAATATGCCTGATTTTGAACAATTAAATGACAGAATTATCGCTGAAAGCTCTCCTTCGCCAATGTTAGTTATTAAAACAAATCTTGACCCAAAAGATGCTTCAGAAAATAATCCGTATTATCATAATACGGAAGTAAAAAACGCTAAAGCAATGAAGGAATACTTTCAGGAATAAGAAAAGCCAGGATATTAAACCTGGCTTTTCTTCCATTCTGGTTTTAATAATGATAATACAAACGTATCATGAAATTGCTCATTTTGATTGATATACCCTCGTAGTAATCCTTCCTTCGAGAAACCTAGCTTAATTAGTAAATTTATGGATGACACATTTTCAGGGTAAACTATAGCTCCGATTCGAAATAAATCCAATTGATTAAAACTAAAGCGGATCACTTCTTTAATCGCCTCTGAACCATAGCCCATCCTCCAATAGTCGGGATGAAGCTCATAACCAATTTCTGCACGCTTATTTTTTAGATGTAAACCATTAAGACCAACAGTGCCGATGATCCTTTGATTTTCCTTTAATTTGATACCCCAGCGGATCCCACGTTTATCAACCAGGTTTTTATGAAACATATCAATTAATCTTGAAGCTTCGACAGGTAAAGTAAAACGATTTGTTCCATAAAAACGGGTCACTTCTTCTAATGATAAAATCTCGTATAGATAATCAACATGCTGATGTGTTAATTCAATTAATTTAAGTCTTTTCGTATTTAAAATGGGAAAAGTCATGGCAACCCTCTCTATTTATCCCTTTACCCGTATACTCAACAAGAGTGGTAAAAGGGGATTTCCAAATGAATACTAAATTTTACTGTTAACTAATAGTGTATAATGGCTTATAAGAAATTTCCATTAAATTTTGAATAAATTTTTTGAACATTTTATCTTACATAATGGTAAGATGTGTGGAGAAAATCATTTCTTAGATTGACCCTATTCAAAAAATGAATGCCTAATAGATTAGAAGGTGTGCAAATGCAAAAAGCAGAGTATATAAATTTAATAGAAACAGAATTATTACCAAGAATACAATTAACGTCTGACAGTCCGTTTGACCCTATCATTGTAAAAAATATGTCACCGTTATGGAAAACGATCGGGCGCGGCAATTATGCTGGGGTCTTTACACTTGATGCTCATCCAGAGTGGGTGGTAAAAGTTTATGGTAGAAGTCCCGAGGAGCTTAAAAAAGAAATTGATGTTTACAAGAGGTTAGGAAACCATAAAAGTTATTCTTCACTTTATGATTATGGTGAAAATTATTTAATCCTAAAAAAGCTTAACGGTATGACCTTGTTTGATGCTGTGGTAAAGGGAGTTCCAATCCCTGAAGCTGTCATAAACGATATTGATTCAGGTTTGGATTATGCGAGGTCAGTTGGATTAAATCCCTATGATGTTCATGGCAAGAATGTCGTCATGTTTGAGGGGAGAGGTTATATTGTTGATATTTCTGATTTTTATAAACAAGGGTACTGCAAAAAATGGAAAGATTTAAAAAAAGCTTATTACAAGATTTATTTACCATATATATATAAATATCATCCGCCAATCCCATTTTTTATCGTCGATGCGGTGCGAAAAGGATATCGGATGTATCGTCGTTTGAAAAAAAGCAATAAAGAAAAATAAAAATTAGCGAGGTGAAATTATGGATGATCGTCAATTTCGAAACGCAATGGGAAAGTTTGCAACAGGGGTAACGGTGGTCGCAACGGAAGTGGCTGGAAATGTCCATGGAATGACTGCGAATGCATTCATGTCTGTTTCTCTAAATCCTAAACTTGTCGTAATCTCAATTGCTGAAAAAGCACAAATGCTTGAAAAAATAAAACAAAGTAAAAGCTTTTCAGTCAATATACTTGCGGCAGATCAACAAGAATTATCAATGATTTTCGCGGGACAGTTGAAAAATCAACAAGAAATTGTGTTTGACCGCCTCGAGGGTATACCTGTTTTACCAAGAGCAACTGCTCAAATTGTTTGCGAAGTATCAGCGGAGCATGATGAAGGTGATCACACACTTTTTATTGGCAGAGTAACCAATCTTAAAGTTGAAGATTCTGATCCATTAATCTATTTTAGTGGAAAATATCGATTGTTAGCAGAGGAGTAATTGGTGGGTTAAGCAGATTGGTTAGTTTTTTACTAATTTTTGAAAAGATTATATAAAATAGACTCGATAAGCAAAGATTATCAGTAAAATTTTACTTGATAACGATATGTAAAAAATGCCCTGAAATTTTCAGGGCATTTTTTAGTGTTTTCGCGAAATAACGACTCTAATTCTAAAAATAAATAATATTTAGAATATATTGACAAGTATTTATTGGGTATGTAGAATTACAGTTAGTAAAAGAAAGCGCTTTTTTTACCGTTTTATACAATTTAAAAAGTAATAAACGTAAAATTAAAATTTTAGTTCTGTTGTTTTGATGGCCAACAAAACAAACTGCTCGAAATTTTTGTTTTATTTTGAAAGCGGATTCATTATCTGTTTCAAAACATTTATGAAATGTTATGGGAGGTTTAACAATGGCAGTAAAGACCATCAGCAGAAATTTTCTTAAGTTTTTGGTTGTTATTCTTGCTTTCCAAGATGTTGCTGCAGGGGTAGCAGGGTCAATAATGGCTGACATCATTAAGGCATTTCCACAATATGACCCCACAATTGTTATGTTAGTTGCTACTTTTCCAGGATTAATACAAATTGTTCCTGCTCTCTTTTATGGTAAACTTTCCAAAATGTTCAAGAAGAGAACACTTTTGTTTGTCGGCTTAAGCCTTTTCATCATCGGGGGTATCCTTCCAACCTTTATTGATAACCTCTGGGTGATTATTGCAATGAGGGGGATTTTAGGTTTAGGTGTCGGGATTACCATGCCGTTGTCAGTAGATGTAATTACAGATTTCTTTGAAGGCAGAGAAAGAGATTTCTTGATTGGATTTGGTACCTCAACAATTGCGTGTATCGGAGCTATTTTCTTCCAATTAGTTGGAGGGATCTTAGCGGATGCTTATGGTTGGCATTATGGTTTCCTAACCTACTTGTTCCCTATTTGGATTCTTGCGATTACAATCCTTTACCTACCCGAGCCTGAGAAGAAACAGGTATCTAAAGTCGATAGTAATCAGGCAGTCGTAAAGATTAAATTGCCAAAAGCAATCTATTGGGTAAGTCTCGGACAGGTCTTTTATTCAGCGCTTATTTTTGGCTATGTAGTAAATATTTCAGTTGTCATCCAAGCGAATAAATTAGGTAATGCCACAGAAGCTGGTTTGGCTATATCCATCTTTACCTTTGGTACTTTAATAGCTGGTTTCCTTTTTGGGAAGATAAAACACAAACTTCCAACCATGTATTTACCGCTTGCTGTTTTAATGACCGGTGTTGGAATGGCCATCTGTTACTACTCTCCAACTCTAACAATGATCTTAATTGGAAGTGTATTCGGTGGTTTTGCAATGGGAATTGGCATTCCAGGAGTATTTACTAGGGTTTCTGAGTTAACTCCAGTCGGTGCTCCTTCTAGTGTAGGTTTAGTTGTTGCAGGGCAAGGTATTGGAGGGATTTTAGGGCCTTTTGGATTTCAAGTGATTCAAAATATATTTAATCAAGATATAGGTAGATTCCCATTAGCAGTTAGTGCGATTGGATTAGTTCTGTTAGCTCTCATTTGGGCCATTTCGGTAATGAAACCGAAAAGGGATATTGAGGCTACTTTAAGTCAATAACAATCAAAAAGCTAAAATGGTGAGTGCAGAATTCATCATTTTAGCTTTTTATATGATAAAAATTACTTTTTGAGAGGGGACGTATGATGAGGAATTCATTACTAAGACTACAAAATAAAGTTGCGATTGTAACTGGTAGTACCTCCGGAATTGGCGAAGCAACCGCTAAATTATTTGCTGCTGAGGGTGCAAAAGTTGTAGTGGTTGGAAGAAGAAGGGAAAACGGAGAAAGAATCGTTGATTCTATCAATAGCCAGGGAGGAGAGGCGATTTTCGTACAGAAAGATATGACGAACGAAGAACAAATTATAAATTTAGTAGAAAGTACATTAAAGGAATTTGGTCAAATTGATATTCTTATCAATAATGCAGGGTGAATAATTGAAAAGCCATTCATTGAATTAACAAACAGTGATTGGTATGAATTCGTTGCACTTGATGCGTTTTCTTATTTTCGTGCCATGCAGTTGGTCCTCCCACATATGGAAAAACAGTCTTCTGGAAACATTGTCAATGTGACCTCTTTAGCTGCCGTCAGTGTACTGCCTACTCATGCCCTGTATAGTTTTGTTAAAGCAGGAATTACCCATATGTCAAAGGTAGTAGCTGCTGAATATGCCGGAAAAGGGATTAGGGTGAATTGCTTATTGCCGGGTGTGGTCTATACGGAAATGATTGCCGATAACCCAAATACACCACATATGGAAAAAATCATCCCAATGGGTAGAATGTCCACACCAGAAGAACAAGCAAAAACAATTTTGTTCATGGTTTCTGATGAATCGTCCTATATGACAGGTACCTCCATTGTATCTGATGGCGGTGTAAGGGGAATATAGAGCTCAATCTATAAAGCAAAGGGGGATTTAAAATGCTGTTAAAAGATAAAATAGCCGTCATAACTGGTGGAGCTAAAGGTATGGGAGAAGCAACATCAAAAAAATTCGCCGAGCAAGGCGCGACTGTAGTCATTGCCGATTTGGATTTTGATGCTGCCTGTATTGTTGCGAATAACATCCAAACAGGCGGCGGACAAGCGCGTGCCTATAATCAGGTCGATGTCACTAATCAATTGACGATTAAAGCAACAGTGGATCAGGCGATGAAGGAATTTGGCAGAATTGATATTTTAGTAAATTGTGCAGGAGGTACCTTTGGTGCCAACGGAAGCAGTGAAAATATAAATATGAATGATTGGGACAGAACTATGAAGTTAAATCTTAATGGTACCCTTAATCCAATCATGGAAATTTTACCGTACATGAAAAAACAAAAATACGGAAAAATCGTTAATTTCTCCTCCATGGGAGCATTTAATGCTTATACGGTTGTCCTGCATTATCATGCTGCCAAGGGTGCAGTAGAGAGTCTTACTCATAATCTTGCCTTTGAACTTGCTCCGCTTGGAATACATGTTAACGTCATTTCACCAGGACCAATAATGACTCCATTTTGGGACGAATTAATGCCGCCTGGTCCTGAACGAGATCAATTTACAACAGCACTTGCCAAAAAAGAAGTTCCGATGCAAAGAATGGGGACAGCTGAGGATATTGCTGGTGTATGCTTATTTTTAGGCTCAGGATTATCGGACTTTGTGACAGGACAGAAAATCTATGTTGGTGGCGGCATGGGTAACATCATATCCCATAATTCTACCTTCCTGTCATCCGATGAAAATAAACAGGTTAATAAATGATAGATTTGGTTATTAGTTGAAAAGCATCTCTATATTTGTGACTATGAAAGATTTGAGGAGGAGGAGATACATTGGATAAAGGTTTAAAAGTATTTAATAAGTTACCATTTCAAAAGCTGACAACGGTAGCTTCTGCATTAGCACTACTTTCAGGGTGTTCCTATAAAAATATTACTGGTCAGGAAGTAAAAGCAGAGGTTTTAAAGCAGAAAACAAATGAACAAAAACAAAAAAGCCAGCAAAAAGAAGGTGAGGAATCACCTAAACCAAATATTGTGTATATTGTCTTAGACGATTCTGGTTTTTCTGATATTGGAAGCTATGGATCCGAAGTCAAAACGCCTAACTTAGATTGGTTAGCGGAAAACGGACTTCGTTATAACAATTCGCATGTAACGCCGGTGTGTTCACCAACCCGTGCAGCTTTACTTACAGGACGGAATCCACATGATATAGGAATGTCAACAGTAGCCAATTTTGATATGGGCCCTGAATTTGAAAACAAACGTGGCAGAATCTATCCGGAAGCGGGAACAATTGCTGAAGTTCTTAGTGAAAATAGCTACAATAATTACGCATTAGGGAAATGGCACTTATCCCCTTCCCACCAAGTAACTCCTGCTGGCCCTTATGAAAATTGGCCGTTAGGCAAAGGCTTTGACCGCTTCTACGGTTTTCTTGAGGACTCTGGTGATCAATATAGACCAGAATTAATACAGGATAACAGTCCGGTTGATGTACCTAAGAAGGAAAACTATCATTTCTCTGAGGATATAGTGGATCGAGCCAATCAATATGTAACCGACCAATCTTCAGTGAATCCAGAAAAACCATTTTTCCTATACTTATCTTTTGGTGCACAGCACCAACCAGTTCAAGTTCCAAAGAAATATATCGATATGTATAAAGGGGTATATGACAAAGGCTGGGATAAAATTCGGGAAGAAAGGTTTAATAAGCAGAAACAATTAGGGATTATTCCAAAAGACACTAAATTACCTGGACTTAACCCAGGAGTTAAGCCGTGGGAGCAACTTACTAATGATGAGAAAAAGGCGTTTATCCGTTTCCAAGAAACATACGCAGGCTTTTTGACGCATACCGATGAGCAAATTGGCCGCTTTATTGAGAAATTACGCGCCGTCGGGGAATTGGAAAATACAATGATTGTCTTCTTATCAGACAACGGTACCAGCTCCATGGGGAAAAATACAGGATCGATTAATCATACACTCCCATATAACGATGTACCTGAAAAAATAGAAGATGTTGTTAAGCATATCGACGATATAGGAAGTGAACGAGCAGGAGCAGAATCTCCTACTGGCTGGGCTCAAGTAAGTAATACCCCTTTTAAATTCTATAAAGCTACAACCTTTGAAGCAGGAATTCATACACCGCTGATTGTTTATTATCCAAAGGTGATTAAAGATAAAGGAGCGATTCGCAATCAGTATGTACATGTAAGTGATATCACTCCCACTGTTTATGATGTATTAGGAATTGATATACCTAAGGAGATAAAGGGAGTAAAGCAAATGGGCCTTCAAGGCAAGAGTTTTGCCGATTCATTTAAAAGTTCCAAATCATTAGGAAAGAAAACACAGTATTTTGAAAATAACGGGCAGCGGGCCATATATCATGACGGTTGGAAAGCGTTAACACTCCATAAGAAAGGAGACCCTTATGAAAAGGATATCTGGCAGCTTTACCATGTAGCAGAAGACTTTTCTGAAACAAATGACCTTTCGGCAAAATTCCCAGAAAAGGTAAATGAACTGAAGAAGTTATGGGAGAAGGAGGCAAGGAAATATGGAGTATATCCAATGACAGATATCGCTGGAGAAGGTTTTTTAACTATCCCTGCGGATTCCATCCGTGCAAGAAATACCTTTACATTTTACCCAGGAATGTCCCGTTTATCAGAGTCAGCTTCACCATTCATTATTAACCGTACCTATTCCATCACGGTCCCAATTGAACGTGACAGCGCAACCGATGATGGCGTCCTCGTTGCTTTAGGAGGTTATGAGAGTGGTTATACATTATATATAAAAAATAACAAGCTAGTTTATGAATACAACATGGGAAATGCTGTTTATCGAATTGAATCGAAAGAAGATGTGCCTGTAGGAAAATCAGCAATCCGGTTTGAGTTTAGTAAAACTGAAGCCAACAAAGGTATTGGAAGTCTATATATTAATGGACAGAAAGTCGGAGAAGGTAGTATTGACAAAACACATCAATATAAAATTTCCTTCGAAGGATTGGATATCGGTAAGGATACACTCTATTCTGTAAGCCCAGCCTACCAAAATGAAGGAACGTTCGAATTTTCAGGAGAGATTGAAAAAGTCGTCTATGAATTGAAGTAGAAAAATGAAATGAGATTAAGTAAATAAAGAAAGAAATATAAGCCAGTGCCAAGGGGTTACTGGCTTATATTCTAAGAAACGAAGGAGAATAAAAATGGAGAAAACCTATGAACAAACAAAAGGATTTCATATTCTAGCCAAACCATCAGGTCCAATTTGTAATCTTGATTGCCATTATTGTTTTTATACAGAGAAAGAAGCTTTCTTTTCCGAAAAAAGTCGTTTTCGGATGTCAGATGAAACGTTAGAGGAGTTTATTCAGCAATACATAAAATCGCAAGATGTTAATGAAATTCCGTTCGTTTGGCAGGGGGGGGAACCCACCTTAATGGGTCTTGATTTTTATAAGAAAGTGATTGAATTGCAAAAGAAGTACGGCAGCGGGAAAAGAATCACCAACTCTCTGCAAACGAATGGTACACTTTTAAATGAAGAATGGTGTCAATTTCTGGCAAAACATAAATTCCTTGTAGGCCTTAGTCTTGATGGTCCGGAATACATTCATAATGAATATAGAGTTGACCGTGGAGGGAAACCAACATTCCATAAGGTTCAGAAAGCTTTGCGTCTATTAAAAAAATATAAGGTGAATTTTAATGTGTTAGTCTGTGTGACAAAGTATTCTTCTAAGTATCCTCTTGAAATCTATCATTTCTTTAAAGAGGAAGGAGTAGAGTTCATTCAATTCATTCCTATTGTTGAACGAATGCCAGATATGGAAGCCAAAAAAATTGGGCTTCGACATGCCACACCACCTTCCGTAAATCAGGAAGAAGCACAGCAAGCTGTTTCCACTTGGACGGTAGAAGCAGAGAAGTATGGTGACTTTCTTATCACTATTTTTGAAGAGTGGGTAAGAAAGGATGTAGGAAAAATTCTTGTTATGAATTTTGAACAAGCTCTTACCTCTTGGCTTGGACTCCCATCAACAACTTGTATATTTGCAGAAACTTGTGGAAGGGCTGCGATGGTTGAACACAATGGAGATGTGTATTCGTGTGATCATTTTATGTATCCTGAATACCAACTGGGGAATATTTTCGACAATACATTTGTTGAAATGATTGAATCTAACAAACAAAGAGCATTTGGGGAAAATAAAAAATCCTCTCTTCCGAATTACTGCAAAACATGTGAAGTACGTTTTGCGTGTAACGGAGAGTGTCCAAAACACCGCTTTCTTCAAACTCTTGATGGTGAGCAAGGATTAAACTATTTGTGTGCTGGATATAAAAAATATTTTAACCATATTCATCGATATATGAAAGTAATGGTTCAACTGATTGAAAACGGCTTACCAGCGTCTGAAATAATGGAAGTTATTAAAAGACCTCTAATCATAAAAGGGTGATATTTAAATAATTCCCTCGGTGATTATAAAACTATTTAGATTTTAAAAAAGTATTCAGAATTTATTGACAAAGTCAAATGAACAAAGGTAAAATTATAGTTAGTTAAAGAAAGCGCTTTTATTACCAATTTAACCACTATAAATGTAGTGGATACCCCGTACTAGAATTTCAGTGAAGAGAATCAATGAAACTTTAAAATTATTTTTACAAAGTGAGGGTAACGAATATGACAGCAGTTGAAACAAAGAAGGTTCAAACAGGAAATTATCAAACCTTTATCCATGAAGGTGGTGACAACTCCTCTGAAACAATCATCTTTCTTCATGGAAGCGGACCAGGGGTAAGTGCTAAATCAAACTGGCAGCATATATTACCACATTTTAAGGAGAAATTTCACGTAGTGGCACTTGATATTTTCGGTTTTGGCAATACCGATCATCCTGAGATCTATCCGAAAAATGGTGTGGAATGGATGAACGAGAGACTCAAGCAAGTGTTAACATTAATGGATAATTTAGGGGTTGAAAAGGCCAACTTAGTTGGGAATTCCCTCGGTGGTGTCATTGCCCTTCATCTTCTCATGTATGCACCGGATCGATTTGATAAAGTAGTATTGATGGGGGCTGGCGGCGGTTTAACAGAACCAACTCCAGAACTTGCAAAACTAGCAAACTTCCATAAAGACCCAGATCCAGTTGCATTCAAAAATTTATTAAGCTGGTTCTTATTTGATAAAAGCATCCTTGAAGATGAATTGGAGAACATTGTGTCTGAGCGATTAGAGCTATTTTTAAAGCCCGAAGTTCGCAGATCATATGAGGAGAATTTCTCGAAATCACATTTGTCGGATATGCTTATCCCTCCTTCAGCACTGAAACAGATGGACCATTCTATTTTACTAATTCACGGACATGGGGACCGTTTTGTACCACTCCAAAGCAGCCTATATGTAATGGACTATTTGCCCAATGCACAGCTGCATGTCTTTAAGCGCTGTGGACATTGGGCGCAAGTCGAACAAAAAGAAAGATTTATCAAATTAACATCGGATTTTTTCAATGGTGACCTATAAACTAAAACTAATACACCCTTGATCTTCATTATAGTAGATTAGGATAAAATCTAGTATATCCTAAAGTGACAATAGACACTCGCTAGCGAATTGAAATATTATAGGGGTAACTAATCCTAGAAAATAGCAGGTGTATGATATGAAAATTGATAAGGCTTATCGCTA
Source organism: Bacillus sp. ISL-7 (assembly GCF_018613065.1). The sequence goes on from NZ_JAGGQW010000034.1 coordinate 197,512, forward strand.
CATTAAAAGATTAATCATTGAAGGAATCTGGGAACCAGAAACCTCGATAAATGTGAATGAGATTACCGAAAAACTAAATATGAGCCGGACACCCGTCCACAAGGCATTATCTAAACTTGAGCAGGAAGGATTTCTCACAATTATTCCCCAGGTTGGTGTCTTCGTAAAAAGACCTGACCCAGAAGATGTTTTAGAACGATTATTGGTTTGTGCCAATTTAGATGCATTAATGACAGAGCAGGCTGCATTAAATCTAAACGAAGAAGAATTTTGTTTTTTGGAAGAAATCTTAATAAAAATGGATAATACTGGGTTATCTGCTGATGAATACTCTAGCTTAAATATCGATTTTCATCGCACCATTTATGAAGCCTCAAAGTTAACTTATACCTTTAATCTCGCGAAGACACTTTGGGACTACCTTAATTTTGTAGGAAACCCGGAAGAATTATTCACGGATGAACGTCGGAAACAGTCTCAAACGGAGCATTGGATCATTTTTTATTGTCTACGAGAAAAGGACAGTAAAATGGCCAAAAGATTGATGGAAAAACATATGCGGCGAGTAGCTAAGTTAGTAGGAGAAAAATATCAGGACATTGATTTAAACAAACGTGTGTTTAACTAAAAATTTCCACGGATAATGAAAGAAGGAACTACCACTATTATTGCGGGGGGTACTCGAATGGAACAAAGCGTGTTGGACACAAAGAAAGAATTGGTAGAAAAGGCCCGATCTCTGATTCCAAAATTACGTGAATATGGGGAAGAAATAGAAAAGACTAATTCCTTACCTAAAGCGATTATTGATGATTTGCAAAATGAAGGGACGTTAAAAGTATTACGTCCACATCTATTTGGCGGTTATCAAACGGATATGCGTACCTATACAGAGGTTGTTACTGAAATATCTCGTGGAAACGGGTCGGCAGGCTGGTTTGTCGCACTTAGTAATATTAGGGATTATATGATTTCATATACGTTTGGAGAAAAAGCATTAAGCGAAATTTACAAAAAAGGGGAAGATGTCGTATTAGCTGGGAACTTTAAACCAATTAAATGTGACATTAAAAAGGTAGATGGCGGCTATTTTATCGAGGAAGCGCAGTGGCCGTTTGTATCAGGAAGTCCACATGCTGACTGGTGTTACTTTGGGTTTCCAATCTTCGATGAAAACGGCGGCGTAGAAATGGCCATTATGGTTATTCCTCGCAACGAATTAGAGGTCCTTGACGACTGGTATGTAATGGGCTTAAAGGGATCGGGCAGTAATAGCTGTCATATTAAAAATGTGTTTGTACCAGATCACCGTGTTTCATTAGATCGTCTCGCAAGTAAAGGCGAGTACCTCATTGAGCCGCTAAAAGAAGTGGCCTTATACAGGTCTTCCTTTGTACCTTCGCTAACCTTGTCGATTGTAGCACCTGCGTTGGGACTCGCAAAGGCCGCAATGGATTTATTTATGGAAAGGCTTCCAAAGGCAGGGATAGGAAATACCTTCTATAACAAACAAGCTGAAGCACCTATAACCCATCACCAGGTGGCCCAAGCGCAGCTGAAAATTGATTCAGCTGAGATGCATCTTTATCGAGCTGTAGATAAAATTGATTCCTATGCCGAGCGTGGACAGGTATTGGATAAAAATGAAATTGTCAAAATAAAAGCAGACTTTGGTTATTTGAACCAATTATGTAAAGAAGCGATTGATCTGCTTGTTGCTGGAGTGGGATCTATGTTTACTTACGAAACAAATCCGATTCAAAGAGTCTATCGTGATTTCCTAACCATGCATTTACATGGGTTTATCACACCAACTAGTTTAATTGAAACGTATGGAAGAGTATTGTGCGGTCAAGAACCGAACACTTATTTTGTGTAACAAATCGAAATGAATGTAAGCGGTTACGTGTGGATTATTAAATTTAAGGAAAATAGGGAGGTATAAGCTATGAGTTTACCAGAAATCGCAAAATTAGGGCACGTTGCTTTAGTATCAACAGATCTTGAAAAATCACTATGGTTCTTTAAAGAACTAATTGGTCTTGAAGAAACAGAGGTAGTTAACGGAACACATTATCTACGTGCATGGGGTGATTTTGAACATCATACGCTTTCAATTACTGCAGGTGAGAAGTCGTATGTAGACCACATTGCCTGGCGGTCAAAACGACCTGAAGATGTTGAAGGATTTGCCCAGTTGCTAAAGGAAGCAGGGACAGAAGTAAATTGGGTTGAAGCTGGTGTAGAAGCGGGCCAAGGCAGAGCGATTCGCTTTCAATTACCAAGTGAGCATCGCTTTGAAATTTATTATGACATGGAAAAAACATTAGCAGAGCCGTCCAAACGGTCGGTATTAAAGAATCAGACTTATAAATCATGGGCACGAGGCGTATCACCACGAAGAATAGACCATGTCAATCTCCTATCATCATTAAAGGCAAATGTCATTTCTGATTATTTAATAGAAAAGCTAGGTTTTAAAATGAGGGAATGTGTTCAAGCTCCAGATGAATCTTTAATTGGTGCCTGGTTAAGTGTCACACCATTGGTGCATGATATCGCAGTAAGCCATGATCCATTTTCACCATCGACACATCAAATACACCATTTGTCTTACTGGCTTGATAATGCCCAAGATCTTCTTCGGGCGGCAGATATCTTAGCTGAAAATGGGATAAAGTTTAAAGGTCCTGGTAAGCACGGTATTTCGCAAGCTATGTACATTTACGTTGTCGATCCAGGCAGCGGAGTCCGCTTGGAATTGTTCACTAATGGGTATTTAATCTTTGAACCAGACTGGGAGCCTATCGTGTGGACTTTGGATGAAATGGATGTTGGTTTTACCTTCTGGGGTGACCAAACGGACACACTACCAGAAAACAATCCGACGATCGAAGCATAAGAGATTAATAGATAACTTAAGATAACATATTCGGAAAAGCAGAAAGGGGTCATAAGAATGGATGATCGATTATTTAGAACCGCAATGGGGAAATTTGCAACAGGTGTAACCGTTATTGCAACAGATGTCGAGGGTGATGTGCATGGAATGACTGCAAATGCCTTCATGTCCGTGTCACTAAGTCCAAAGCTAGTTGTAATCTCGATTGGGGAAAAAGCTAAAATCCTTGAGAAAATAAAACAAAGTCAAACATTTTCAGTCAATATTTTAGCTGCAGATCAACAGGAACTTTCAATGATTTTTGCTGGACAAATAAAAGAGCCACGGGAAGTCATTTTTGATCGTCTTGATGGGAAACCAGTATTAGCTGGTGCCGTCGCCCAAATTGCCTGTGAAGTATCTGCTGAGCACGTAGAAGGAGATCATACCCTTTTTATCGGCAAGGTGACTGATATTAAGCTTGAAGATGCTGAACCACTTCTTTTTTATAGCGGACGCTATCGTACCTTATTAGAGGAATCAACTGTTACATCAAATTAAAAAAGTCACAACCATGCTTTAATAGCATCGACATAAAGGAGCAATGGTAATGGATATTCAAAAAGCTGCTACAGCACTAATGGAAGCGGAAAGTGAGAAACAGCCGATTGCTCCCTTTACTTCATCCACAGAAGAAATTTCTGTGGATGAAGCCTACCAAATTCAGCTGCATCAAATTCATCATAAAGTGGATAAAGGTGCAGTAATTGTTGGGAAAAAAATCGGTCTCACAAGTAAAGCGATGCAGGATATGTTTAATGTGAACGAGCCTGATTATGGGCACCTTCTTAATGACATGATCTATGAGGATGGAGAGACGATTGGACTAAATCAGTTCATCCAGCCAAAGATTGAATTCGAAATCGCCTTTGTCTTAAAAAAAGATTTAAGGGGTCCTGGAGTAACAATGAATGACGTCATCGAAGCGACCGATTACATTGTACCGGCACTCGAAATTATTGACAGTCGGATTAGAGACTGGCAAATCAAGTTCGAAGATACGGTAGCAGACAATGGCTCTTCAGCAGGGGCGGTTATCGGCAAAACAACTGCTAAGATAGATAGACTTGACCTCACCAAAATTGGCATGAATGTGTTTAGGAATAATGAATTTTTGGACTCTGCTGTAAGTGCAGCTGTAATGGGGAATCCTGCTCAAGCCGTTGCCTGGCTTGCTAATGCCCTAGGTAATTACGGTATCTCTCTATATGCTGGTGAAGTTATTCTTGCTGGAGCTCTTTCAAAGGCGATAGTCATAGAGGATGGGGATACATTCACAGCAGAATTTGAACATATGGGTTCAGTATCAGCGAGTTTTAAAAAAAACCGTTGAAAATAAAAAAACACTAGTACAAATTATGTTTAAAGACTCCTTGTATATCGCTATGTGAGGAGTCTTTATTGTAAGAAAATAAATTTTCATAAAATGAGGGGGAGATAAAATGGGTATTAAAGTTGTTAGATTTGAACATAAACAAAAAGAGCAATGGGGAGTTATATCAGGAGATCAAATCCGCCTTTTATCAGGTACATACCAAAGTTTAGCTGATTTTTTGGCGCATGGGAAAGAAGAAGCACGTACTATCAAGGCACAAGATCATACAGAATCTGTTTCATTAAATGAAGTGACCATTTTGAGTCCAGTGACAAAGCCAGCACGAATCGTTTGTCAGGGAGTCAATTACTCAGAGCATCGTGCTGAAACGGGAATGGAAGCTGCACGAGCACCATTTAATATGATTTTTAGCAAAGCTGACAGTTCCCTTTGCGGCGCCACTAGCGAAATTATAAGGCCGCGTGATGTTAAACTACTAGATTATGAATTGGAGCTTGGTCTCGTAATTGGAACAGAAATCACAGAGGCGTCAGATATAACTGACGAAAACCTTCATCAGTATATCGCCGGGCTCGTGATTGTTAATGATGTTTCTGCGCGGGATGTTCAGCTTTCAGAGGGGCAATGGTTGAAAGGTAAGAGCTACCGAACTTTTTGTCCAACAGGTCCTTATCTTTATTTGCTTGACAAGGAAGAGCTGCCATTGCTTCATGATCTTGAGTTAAATCTCTGGGTGAATGATGAATTAAGGCAATCTGCCAATTCAAATCAACTGCTTTACAAACCGGCAGAAACCCTTACAGAGCTCTCGGAAATTATGGATTTATCCCCAGGGGATCTGATTGTTACTGGAACTGCAGGCGGGGTTGCTCTAAATCTAACTCCGCAAGTATTGGAACTTTTATCAAACATGGCTATTCCTTATCAACAAAAGTTGGATTTACTTGAAGAAGGACAATTAATCAGCGGCAAATACCTGAAGGACGGCGATGTCATTCGCTGCCAAATTCGTAGTTCAAATGGATTAATCGATCTTGGCGAACAAATAAATAAAGTCGTTCCAAGTATAAAGAAAAGCCATGTAAACTCCTTTTAACCCTTAAATTGAGAGGGGGAATTAATATTGAGTAACTTAGCCCAATCATATAAACCTAACTCCACAGAAGATAGAAATAAAAAAATCCTTTCAACTTCTGCTGCTTTTGGACTCCTAAGGAAAGGATTAATAGAGAATCTAGGGACTAAAAGAGCAAAAGGGTTTCTACTTCGTTATGGTTGGAATTTAGGTGTTAGTGATGCAGAAGAAGCAATGAAAACAAGTTCATCGATCAATGACCTTCTTAATCAAGCATCGATTCTTCATTTAAACACGGGACATTTTAGAGACATGAAGTCCGAAAGAATAATCGAAATGAGTGATTCAGAAACCATTAAATCGATCCTTGGCAAAGGAAAATGGATTGACTCATTTGAAGCAATGGAGCATATCAAGCACCATGGCCAATCAGAAGCACCGGTATGTCATACCTTGACAGGATATGCAAGCGGTTATATGTCAACTGTCTGCAGGAAGAGTGTCATTGTTAAGGAAATTAGCTGTATTGCTATGGGAGATGCTGAATGCTGCTTCGAAGCAAGACTGCAAGAGGATTGGGGAAATGAAATTCAAGAGGAACTTAAATTCTATCATGAAAGTAATATCATTGATGAACTGGAGTATACTTATGAGCAATTGTTAGAGCAGAGGAATTTTATCGAAACCGTATCTAAATTTCATAAAAAATTAACGGAAAGTGTTTCGAATGGAAGCAATCTTCAGGATATTGCTGATAGCACGTTTAAATTATTGAGAATCCCAATTTCTATTGAAGATTTAAGCTTCCAAAAAATTGTTTACTCAGGGCTGGAAGAAGAGCAATATATTAGTCTTAATAACAACCTAAAAGAGAATTTAATTCGAAAAAATAGAAATAATCACAACCTGCTGCCATTATTTAATGAAACGACTAGAATAAAGACAGAAAATCAGGAACGTTTGATTACCCCTATTATTGTCCAAAAAAAAGTAATCGGATATTGTACCTTTTTTTATATAAATGAACTAGGGAAAAGCGCGGAAACGGATGTTATGTTTATTGAGAGGGTTGCCAATGCCGCCTCATTGTACCTTTTAAACGAAAAAACAAGTTTTGAAGCAGTTGAAAAAATGAAGGGGTATTTTTTAGAACAAATCCTTAAGGGGCAATTTTCCTCCAAGGAGGAAATTATCAAGCGTGGCCGGCATATGGGCCTTAACCTTGAGAACCCTTTTTATATTGCCGCAATTGATTATAATGAAAAGGGAAAGACAACCCAGAATAGCTTTGATCACTATGACCGAATATTAGAGACCATTGCCAAGTATCTCGATATCCAAGGATATAAAGCGTTAATTGGTCAGTATGAGGGTCAGATTATAATGCTCATACCCAAAACAGCAAATATTATCGCTATAATGGAAAAAATCCTGAAACATATTGAAACAACGTATTCATCTTATCAATATAAAGTCGGGATAAGCGATAAATCCGAGGATATTGAGAGTATATTGGATTATTTCGAAGAGGCATTAATTGCCTTACGGATGTCCACAGATAAAAAAATTAATGGTTTTAAAGATCTTGGGATAGTTGGTGTCCTAATAAATTCAAAAAATGTAAACGGGATTAGGAAAATTGCAAAACAAGAATTAGGACCACTATATAAATTAAATGATGTGAAACAAAAAGAGTTACTGAAAACACTCTATGTCTTTTTATCCAATGGTGGAAAACTTCAGCAGACGATGGATGATCTTTCCTTATCTATGAGTGGTCTAATGTATCGAATCAATAAGATTGAAACGCTCATCAATAAAGATTTGCGGGATTCTTCCCAAAGCTATCAGCTCTTGCTAATTCTTGACTCACTGATGGCATTGGGAGAGTTAAAAATATAAACAACTAAGGGCAGTCCTAATCGGATTGCTCTTATTTATGGAGTTCATCATTGGATAAAAACCAACAAAAACAACTTGAAAATAGCGTAAATTCCAACAGTTTTTACTCTAGATACAATATACAGAATTTTCTAAAATGTAAAAATGTAGGCACTTTCAAATGCAAGCTATTTATAGGGAGGAATTAATTTGAATCAAGGACAATCTATTAATCTGATTGAAAAAAGCACGGTGAAGAAAACAATGAAGAGAATTTTACCATTTATTTTGCTTTTGTATGTGGTTGCCTTTTTAGACCGAGTCAATATGGGTTATGCAGCCTTACAGATGAATGCGGATTTGTCATTAACAGCTGAGGTATTTGGCTTGTTGTCTGGTTTATTTTTTATCAGTTATTTCCTCTTTGAAGTTCCTAGTAATATGATTTTGAATAAGGTGGGGGCACGGTTGTGGATTGCCCGTATTATGATTACTTGGGGAATTGTCGTTGTGTTACAAGGCTTTATCCAATCAGCAACCCACTTATATATATTACGCTTTTTACTGGGTGCAGCTGAAGCGGGATTTGTCCCAGGGATCATACTATATTTAACTTATTGGTTCAGGGTACGTGAACGCGGGAAAGCAACAGCGCTCTTTTTTGTTGCCTTGCCATTAAGTGCGTTGATCGGTGCTCCGTTGTCTACATGGATTATGGATACAATCACATGGAGTGGTTTAGCGGGTTGGAGATGGATGTTTATCTTAGAAGGCATACCAGCTGTTCTTTTAGGTATTGTCGTTATGTTTTATTTGACCAATAAACCTGCTAACGCAAAATGGTTAACGGCAGAAGAAAAAACCTGGCTTGAGGGAGAATTAGCCAAGGAACGAAAATTAAGTGCCAAGTTAAATAAAACCTCCCATCTCGGCATGTTGAAAGAGTCAAAATTGTGGAAATTAGCTATATTTAATATCGCTGGTTTTATCGCAGTAAATGCACTTTCCTATTGGATGCCAACCATTATTAAATCTTTGTCTTCATCTTCAACGACGAACTTACAAATTGGCTGGTTAGCGATGATTCCATCGATTGTTGCGATTCCGTCGATTCTTTTTACGGGATGGAATGCAGATCGAACGAACTCACACAAATTGCATTTAGGAGCAAGTGTGTTTATTGCCATGGTTGGATTCATTGGCTGTGCATTTGTATCAAGCGTTCCACTTATGGTCTTAATGCTCTCCATTACTTCCGCTGGTTTATATGGTATATCAGGTACTTTTTATGCATATATCACATTCTTCTTCTCTGAATCTACTGCACCTGTTGGCATTGCTTTAGTAAGCACTCTTTCCTCATTAGGCGGTTTCGTTGGTCCATATATAATGGGTGTTTTCAATTTTAATCAAGCGATGTTTATCATAGCTGGATTCCTGCTTATCAGTTTAATCACACTCACAACACTTAAATTAGCGAAGAAAGATCAGAATGAAATGGAAGACAAAATAGTCGTAGAAATATAATTAAAAACCAATAAAAACTATCTAAAAATAGTAGGAAGTCAAATGATTTTTTCTCTAGATTAAAATTATTGAATTTTCTAAAATTTAGATAGGGTTAAAATATTAAAAGATGAAAAGGGTTACATTCTATTGGATGTTCCCATGATTGTTTTTTTACAGAAGGAGGAGAAATTCAAAATGGCAAACATTACTCAACAATTAGTTAAAACGGATAACTTTGAAACATTTGTTAATCGCTCGGGTGAGGGGAATTCTGAAACGATATTATTCTTACATGGCTCAGGCCCAGGTGTTTTCGCATGGGCTAACTGGCGATACGCATTAAATGCATGCGGTGAAACATATGACTGTATTGCTCCAGACCTGCTTGGCTTCGGACAGAGTGGACATCCTGAGTCAACTCCAAAGAACAGACAGGGATGGATGGACCTTTGGGTAAATCAGCTGATTGAACTGCTGGATCGCTACGGTATACAAAAGGCTCACGTGGTTGGAAATTCGTTAGGCTGTTCCATTGCATTGGAACTATTACTAGAATATCCTGAACGTTTTGGCCGGGTTGTCTTAATGGGACCTGGAGGGACACCGAATACAAAGCTTAGTCCTGAACTAGCTCGGGCAAAGGGCTTCTACGACAATCCATCCGAAAAGAAAATGCGTCAAATTATGGGCTGGTTCGTGTATGATGTGGAAAAACTTGCCTCAGAAATTGACTCACTTGCTGCTACTCGATATGAGACAGCGATGCGTCCGGAAATACATCTTTCCAACGAATCCATCTTTGCAACAGCAGCTGTCCCTGTGCCAGTAACAGCACTTAAACGGATCCAAAACCCAATCTTACTTGTTCATGGACGTGATGACATGGTTTGCTCAGTTGAATCTAGCTATTACCTACTCTCACATCTCCAGAATGTTCAATTGCATGTATACGGTCAATGCGGCCACTGGACGCAAATTGAGAACCAAGAAAGTTTTAATAATTTAATTCAAAACTATTTCTCTAGCACAATCTAAAAAACATTAGGAGCGGAGGTATAAAGATGACTTTACCAGAGATTGCAAAGTTAGGACATGTAGCACTCGTCACACCGGATTTGGAAAAATCATTATGGTTTTTCAGGGATGTCATTGGATTAGAAGTAACAGAAGAAAAAAACGGAACCTATTACTTATGTGCATGGGGCGACTTTGAACATCATTCCCTCTCATTAACTGCAGGAGAGAAAGGGTACGTTGATCATATTGGATGGAGAACGAAACGACCGGAAGATGTGGAAGGATTTGCCCAGCTGCTTGAAAAAGCCGGAACAGAGGTTAACTGGATTGAAGCGGGCGAAGAAGCCGGACAAGGAAGGGCGATCCGCTTTAAACTGCCAAGCCAGCATTCTTTTGAAATTTACTATGATGTAGAAAAACCTAAAGCAGATGAAAAAAGACGTTCTGTCTTAAAAAATCAAACGTACAAAGCATGGGCGCGCGGCTGCTCTCCAAGGCGATTTGACCATGTAAATATTGCTACTTCCATGGATGTCGGTGAAATACTCGATTACTTAGGCAGCCAATTAGGGTTTAAGCTACGTGAATATGTGAAATACCATAAAACAACGACTGTCGCAGGCTGGATGAGCGTTACTCCTTTAGTGCACGATATTGCAGTTATTTCAAGACCGCAAGCAGAAACACCGAACCAGCTTCATCACATTTCCTATTGGCACGATAATGCCCAAGATATTCTAAGGGCTGCTGATATTCTTGCAGAAGAAGGCATTAAATTCATTGGTCCTGGTAAACATGGGGTATCTCAAGCGTTTTATCTCTATGTATGTGACCCTGGCAGCGGCTGCCGTGTGGAATTATTTAGCGGATCCTATTTAATTTTTGAACCAGACTGGGAACCGGTCGAGTGGACGGAGGAAGAGCACTCGATTGCTAACACCTATTGGGGAGAAACCGTAAGCGATAAGGAACTGAATAAACCAACGATCGAAGCGTGATGTATAAGCTGACTCAGGAAATAGCTTGAGTCAGCTTTTTTGAAAGCGAGGGACAGTCTTATGAAGGAAAACAAAATCTATGAAACTGATATTGTTGTAGTAGGGGCAGGGAATGCAGCAATGTGTGCTGCAATAGCTGCACGGGAAAATGGTGTCAATGTCATTGTGCTTGAAAAAGCTCCAGAGGTTGAAAAAGGGGGCAATAGCACCTTTACCCATGGCTCTATTCGTTTTGCATACAAGGATGTCAATGAGTTAAAGCAAATTATGCCTGACCTTACACAGGAAGATATAGACATGACAGATTTTGGTTCCTATACGGAGGAAGAATTTTTTGATGATATGTGCCGTATAACGGAATATCGTACCGACCCAGAGCTTGCTTCCCTCTTAACAAGTAAAAGCTTTGAAACGATGAAATGGATGCAGTCCCATAAAGTCAGGTGGGTGCCGATTTACGGTCGCCAAGCCTTTAAAGTGGATGGCATCTTTAAATTTTGGGGCGGAATGATTGTTGAATCTGTTGGTGGAGGTCCAGGGTTAGTCGGTGCACTCCACGAGGAAGCTGAACATTTAGGTGTTCAAGTATTATTTAATGCGATGGCGACCGAACTCATTCACGATGATGATGGAGTACATGGGGTCGTTTTTAAGCATAATGGACAAACAACAGAAGTCCATGCGAAAGCGGTTATCTTAGCATCTGGGGGTTTTCATGCCAACCCGGAAATGAGAACTCGATACTTAGGTCCCAATTGGGATTTAGCTAAAGCAAGAGGGAGCCGCTTTAATACCGGCGAGGGCATTCAAATGGCGCTAAATATTGGAGCTCTTGCAGCTGGAAACTGGTCAGGCTGTCATTCAGTTGGCGGAGATCGTTATTTACCTGAATTTACAGAAGGGTTCCAAAAACTCAGCTATCCGTTTGGAGTTCTAGTAAACGCCGAAGGAAAACGGTTTGTCGACGAAGGGGCTGACTTTCGCAATTATACCTATGCGAGATATGGGAAATTGATCCTCAAGCAGCCAGGACAATTTGCATGGCAGATATTCGATGCTAAAGTAGCCGGGCTTCTACGCGACGAATATCGGGGAAGAAAGGTAACAAAGGTGAAAGCGAATACCTTAGAAGAATTGGCTGATAAGCTTGACGGTGTGGATCAGGAAGGTTTTTTAAAGACGATAGAGGAATACAATGAGGCTGTCCGTAAAGATATACCATTCAACCCCAATATTAAGGATGGCCGTTGTACAGATGGGATAGCGGTAAGAAAATCCAATTGGGCAAATACCCTGGATCAAGGTCCATTTGAAGCATATGCCGTTACGTGCGGGATTACCTTTACTTTTGGCGGCTTGAAAATAAACACCAATACGGAAGTGCAAGACGTATTATCACAATCGATTCCAGGGTTATATGCTGCTGGGGAACTGGTAGGCGGCCTATTCTACTTTAACTACCCTGGTGGTGCTGGATTAATGGCAGGGTCGGTTTTTGGCAAAATTGCCGGTGAAAATGCCTCACGCTTTATTTCCCAAGTGAAAGAAAAAGAGGAGATGTTTTGAAGGTATAAATAGGGGAGATATAAAAATATATAAAAAATTGAAAAACTAGGATTTTTTACTATTTAGGTAGATCAATTTATATTCATTAAAATAAACGTGTTGATAAAATGAAAAAGGGGTGCAAAATATGGTAAGCAAAGTATTGGATGAAAACAAGGCTGATTTGAACCTGTTATTAAAAGGGGCAGAAAAGGTTGGGAAAATTGCCGAATCGGAAGCACTAGAAGCAGACCAAAACAAAACGGTTTCAAAAAATGTCATTGATGCGATAAAAGAGGCAAGATTATCTAAGTTGTTACTGCCAAAAAAATATGGTGAGCCACAAGTAGATTTAAGAGAATATTCCCAGATTATTCGAACAGTTGGAAAATATAATACTTCTGCTGCTTGGTTAACCTTTCTATATTCCATTCATAATAGTTTAGTAGCATTTATGACGAAAGAGGGAGCAGAAGAAGTGATAAATCAAGGAGGATTAATTGCCGATATTTTTGCTCCTATAGGGAAAGTGGAAAAGGATGGGGACGGTTTTCGGATTACAGGTAAGTATAGTTTTGTAAGCGGAATCTTATATAGTGACTGGGTGGCTCTTGCAGTGAAAATGAAACTGGGTGACAGTGAAGAGACTGAACTATGCATGCTAAATATACCGATATCTGATGTGGAAATAGTAGAAAATTGGGATACGTTAGGACTAAGAGGTACGGGAAGCAACCAGGTCATTGTCGATAATGTCTATGTTCCAAAGCATCATCTAATACGGCTTACGGTTGCCGATCGTACTGGCAGACCGCCACAGGGTTATGATAAAGACTATCCTCTTTATGATGTTCCATTTTACTCATCCTTTTGTGTCGGATTCCCAATGGTTGCATTGGGTGGTGCTGAGCGCCTACTGCAGGAATATAAGAACCGTACGGAAAAGCGGGTACGAATGGGAGGAAACTCCGCTAAAGATTCCCGTCATCAGGGAGTATTGGCTGAATTAACAATAAAATATTATGAATCAGAAGGTCTACTAGACAAATATATTTCTTTATTGGAAAACTATGAAATGGGAAAAGAAGATAAGCGTGGTGAATTCGCTGCGATAAGGGCAAAAATCACAAAGAACGTAACGGATATTGCGGTAAAGGTTTTATTGACACTTGGCGGATTTTCCATGTTTAAAGGAGATCCAATTGAAATATTCGTACGCGATCTTTTGGCAGTATGCACCCATCGATCCAATCTTTATGAAGACTCGGTTGAAGCGTTTGGAAAGACACAATTTGGCTTTGAAGCTTCGATTAATGGGTAATAAGGTAACAACATCATAAAAAAGCACCTAAAACTCTTTTTAGGTGCTTTTTTATGGATTTAAAATGTAAAAAAGTTATTAAATGTGTAAATTAAATACCTCTTTAGATAAAAACCAATAATAATTATCTAAAAACTACGTTAACTCAAACGATTTTTACTCTAGATTGAAGTTGCTGAATTTTCTAAAATTACCTTATGAAACAAACTACACTTAAAAAATAACTAAAATAGATGACCAAATTAAATTGGAAAGGAAGAGATGCAATGATGTCGAGTACTATTTTGGATGTACAGACTGAACTGATTGATAAGGCACGATCGTTTGTACCAAGATTACGTGAACGGGCAAAAGAGACAGAGGAAATTCGGAGAATTCCAGATGCCACAATTAACGATTTAAAAGAGTCCGGCCTTTTCTATATCCTTCGTTCAAAACAATTTGGCGGCTACCAAACAAACATGAGAACGTATACGGATATTGTGACGGAAATCTCCCGTGGCTGCGGTTCAACTGGCTGGATTGTTGCCCTATGTTGTATTCGGGAATTGATGATATCGGAATCCTTTTCTGAAATGACGCATCAGGAAATTTACGGATCTGGTGATGATATTGTTTTTTCAGGTGTATTTGAACCAAGAAAGATTCAGGTGAAAAAAGTTGAAGGCGGTTACATCATTGAAGAAGGTTATTGGCCGTTTTGCTCTGGTTCCCTTCATGCGACATGGGGATACTTCGGAATGCCAATTGTTGATGAGGATGGAAACGTCGTTGATCAAGGCTTGATTACTTTACCAATGAGTCAAGTGGAAATTACGGACGATTGGCATGTAATGGGACTTTGCGGCACAGGAAGTAACAGTATAAATATGAAAGATGTTTTTGTTCCAGATCACCGGGTTGTATCCTTTACAGATGCCATTGCTGGAAAGTTTCAATCTGATCATTTTCGAGATATTCCACTCTATAATACAGCACTATTCCCTGCGCTGGCGATGTCAATCGGTGTTCCGGGCTTAGGAATGGCGAAGGCTGCTTTAGAATTATTTATGGAAAAATTGCCAAATCGAAGAGCGGCGAATTTGGGGGTTGAATACCTAAGTGATGCTGTTATCACTCATCATCAAGCTGCAGAAGCATCGCTAAAAATTGAAACCGCTGCCATGCACTTTTATCAAGTCGCTGACCGCCTTGATGCTTGCGCTGTAAGTGGGGAGTACATGAGTAAATTTGAAAGAGTCAAAGCATTGGCCAATATCGGCTATGCGGTGCAGTCTTGTAAGGAAGCCATCGATATCTTAATCCTTGCAACGGGGTCGGCCTATGTGGGCAATGGGAACCCGATGCAAAGAATCGGACGTGACTTTGCTGCCTTATACACCCACAGAACAGTTTCGCCAATTACATCCAAAGAAAACTTTGGCCGAGAATTATGTGGTCATTCAAGCAATACGAAAAATATTTAATAATGATTGAGGCTTAGGTTAAATGATTAGGAGGGAACTGCATGGAAACGATTTATTTGAACCCGGAAAATCTAGCGGACTATCAGCAAAAAGCAAGCCTCAGCGTCATGGCCCTAGGATTTTTTGATGGTATTCATAATGGACACCGTGAAGTGATTAAAACAGCTTTTCAGAAAGCAAAAGAAAGGAATCTTTCACTATCTGTGATGAGTTTCTTTCCACATCCGAAAACAGTTTTATCCAATGGAAAGACACATGTTGATTATCTGATGCCGCTTTCTGATAAGGAAAAAATATTCTGTGAACTGGGGGTCGACATATTTTATATCGTTGAATTCGATAGAGAATTTGCGTCGCTTTCCCCGGAAAAGTTTGCAGCTAAGTATTTAGTTGATCTTGGTGTCGTCCATGCAGTTGCCGGCTTTGATTATACCTATGGTTTTCGTGGAGTTGGAAATATGGACCGCTTGATAAGTGATTCAGGCGGGATCCTCGAAGTGACGAAGGTAGATAAAGTGGAATACCAGGGGGAGAAAATTAGTTCAACCTGCATTCGTGAAAAATTGGCAAGTGGAAATATTGAGGATCTATCAGCATTTTTAGGACGTCTCTATGAAGTGGCATGTGAATGGGACGGTACTTCACTAAGTGTAAGGCCTCATTATACATTGCCTGCTCCGGGAAAGTATGTAGTAACAGTAAGAGTAGCAAATCAATCACAAGTGCTAGAAATGATTGTTACAAAAGAAAAAGAATTGATTCCGCTAAAATCTTTTTCAGAGTTAGCCGCCAATAATAATGGTGTTCTTTCTATCATTTGGCACGAACAAATCCTCGGAAAAGTGAAAAATTCTTATCAAGAGCATGGGTGGATTCAAGGAGTTGTTCAAATCGGATAACCAGAAGTTTTAATAAAAGATAATTTTAAAAAAGGGGGGCTATAAAAAGTGAATAAAACGAAAGAGTTCCAAAAACTATTACACCAACCTGGTTCATTTATCTTACCAGGTGCTTATGATGCAATGTCTGCTAGATTAATAGAAGAAATCGGCTTTCAAGCGATATACGCCACTGGTGCTGGAATATCCAATGCTCAATTAGGGTGGGCGGATGTAGGCCTGACTTCCTTAAAAGAAGTGGTTGACATTGTAGCAAGGATGACGGATGTGACGACGATTCCGATTGTCGTCGATGCCGATACAGGCTTTGGTAATGCGATTAATGTTATCCGTACTGTAAGAGAGTTTGAGAGAGCAGGTGTAGCAGCAATTCAAATGGAAGACCAGGTTTCACCTAAGAAATGCGGCCACTTCAATGGGAAAGATGTTATTTCAAAAGAAGAAATGGTCGGGAAAATCAAAGCTGCTGTTGACACTAGGAGAGATGAAAATCTAGCAATCATCGCCCGTACGGATGCATTAGCAGTAAATGGCATGGAAGATGCATTGGACAGGGCAAATGCCTATGCGGAAGCTGGAGCCGACATTATTTTTGTTGAAGCGCCGACAACCATGGAACAATTAAAGCAAATTACCGGCTCATTAAAAGGGATACCACAGGTAATAAATCTGGTAGAAGGCGGTAAAACCCCGCTTATTTCTTTGAAAGAGGCCGAAGGGATTGGTTTTAAAATCATGCTTTGTGCAAATACTGTCTTCCGCTCTGCCATCAAAGGAATCACAGAGTCGTTAAGAATATTAAAAGCCGAAGGTTCACATGAAAATGTTCACGAGTTAATTTGCACGTGGGAAGAGCGACAATCACTCTTTAAACTCAATCAGATTAAAGAGTGGGAAAACAAGTATGGAGAAAATCAGACATTAATTAAAAAGTGATTTTACTATTTTAATAAATTAAGAACTTTAAAGGAGGACTTAGTTGTGGAGAGAGAAGTAGATTACGACATCGTAGTCATTGGATGTGGAGTTGCCGGGACCTCAGCCGCATTATCTGCCGCTGAAACGGCTAAAAAGGAAAATAAGAACTTAAAAATAGCAATTCTAGAACGAGCTGATTATGACCATAGGGGTGGAAATTCTCGTTGGACTGCTTCCTATATGCGGATGAAAAATCTCGATGAAGTTGCTGATAACTTCGTAGAAGACATGCTGGCTTTTTCAGACAACTATTCCGATCGGGAGTACATAGAAACTCTCGCCAAAGATGCTGGCAGCACACTTCGCTGGGTCCAGGAAAAAGGGGTTGAGTTTGACTACCTGCCAACAATGTTTTTGACCGCATCAAGGCCACGGTTGCTTCCAGTAGGCGGCGGTCGTGCCATCGTTGACACACTATCCCGCCGTGCAGGTGGACTTGGCGTAGAGATTATTTACGAGGCAACTGCTTGGAAACTACAACTTGATGACGAGGGCGTAGTGAATGGACTTATGGTGCGTGTCAAAGGTGGAACCTCACTTCAATTAAAAGTGGGAGCTGTTGTGTTAGCGTCAGGTGGATTTCAGGGAAATCAGGAGATGATGGCACAATATGTTGGCAGAGATGCTCATAAAGTTCGGACAGTAGCCGAGGGTGGATTGTTTAACAAAGGTGAAGGAATCCGGATGGCAATGGAGCTAGGGGCAAAAACGGCTGGTCAATTTGATTCTTTCCATGCTGAACCGGTCGACCCAAGAAGTAAACGGGAAGAGGCTGCTGTAATGACATACCCTTACTTTATTCTAGTCGATCAGAATGGAAATCGTTTCGTTGATGAGGGGAAAACAACAGTCGATGAGCAATATGAAGAGGTTGCACGGACAATATTCCACGATCTTCCTGGTCATATTGCCTATATGATCGGCGATCAAAAGATGTATGAAATTCCAAACTATGAACGAGCTGTGGAAACCGATAAACCGGCCATTGTTGCTGATACGATCGAAGAACTGGCGGAGAAGATTGGCGTGCCTGTCGGCCAATTAACGGCTACGGTTGAATCCTATAACGCTGCTGTTCAACCGGGTGAATTTCATTGGGATAAAAAAGATGGAAAACAGGCGATTGGAATTACGCCGCCAAAGTCCAATTGGGCGATTCCGATTAATAAGGCTCCGTTTATCGCCTATCCAATTATCTGCTCCAATGTTTTCACCAACGGTGGATTAGCTACCGATACGAATGGGCGTGTTCTGTCTCAAGATCATGATCCGATTCCAGGTTTATATGCAGTCGGTGAAACGGCTGGTCTTTATTACGGGAAATATCCAGGCGGGACATCTGTGCTAAGGGGTCTTGTGTTTGGCCGCCGTGCCGGTGGTCATGCTGTTGCTTACGTAACTGATTCAAAGAAACTAGAGGTTTAAGTAGAATGGTTTTCTTGAGAAAGGGTGAGGTTTTTTGGAATTAAAAGACAAGGTGGCATTAGTAACAGGGGGAGGCAGAGGAATCGGTAGAGAGACCTGTATTCTCCTAGCGAAACAAGGCGCTAAAGTTGCTGTTTTTTCCGACAATGAATCTGAAAGCAAAGAAACTGCTGCCTATATTTCTGAGGTGGTTGGGAGTGAAGCAATCGCCCTTACCGGGGATGTTCGTTCAGAAGAGGATATAAATCAAGCAGTCCAGACAACACATGAAAGTTTCGGTTCGATTGATATATTAATTAATAATGCGGGTGTCATGCTCCTTAAGCCGTTCCATGAAATGACGGTTAAAGAATGGGACTTTGTACAAGATGTTAATATTCGTGGAGTCTATTTATGTACTCGGGCAGTCGTGCCGCAAATGATGGAGAAAAGACACGGTGTGATCATCAATCTATCGTCGATTTGGGGAACAAAAGGCGGTCCCGACAGAAGTGCCTACATTGCTTCCAAATACGCATGTCTCGGATTTTCCAAAGCACTGGGTGAAGAATTAAAGCCATACAAAATTAGAGTGAATGCGGTCTGTCCAGGTCCAGTAAATACAAAGATGATGGATGATTTTGATGTGAATAAAGACAATTGGCTGCATCCACGTGACCTTGCTAATGTCATCGTCGATTTATGTTTACCAAAAAGTGTCGCTGTCACTGCAACCGCTATTGAAGCATTTGGTTACGGACGACCTGTAAATTTATAAATATTTCTAAAAGTTGAAAGGGGAAATCATAATGGAAAAATTAATTCCAGCTATTGAATCAAAAAATATCAGTCTAGCACTTGCGAATAAAATGTTAGAGGCGGCACTTGTTAAGGGAAAAGAACTAGGTATACCGTTTAGCATCTCAATCGTTGATCGCGTGGGGAACCTAAAAGCGTTTGCTGCCATGGACGGTGCGCCAGTATTAAGTTTGGAGATTGCACAAAATAAAGCATTTTCTGCTGCCACCTATAATAGAGCTACACACGAATGGTACGACAGACTGAAGGATGATCCACCATTGCTGCATGGGATTGTTCACACTCCAAGACTGATTATTTTTGGCGGCGGTTATCCAATCAAAATCAATAACGAACTGATTGGCGGTGTTGGGGTTAGTGGCGGACATTATACTCACGATATGCAGGTTTGCCAGGCAGCTTTAGAAGTGCTAAATAACCTAGAGTAAGAGGGTGTTGATGGATGGAAACCTATGATTTGATTATTTTAGGCGGCGGACTAGCGGGGATGTGTGCTGCTGTTGATGCAGGTGAAGCGGGTGCACACGTCCTGCTCCTTGAGAAACAGGATGAACTGGGCGGAAGTACGGTTCTTAGCTCAGGGTATATGGCCTTTGCGGGAACAGATATGCAAGAAAACGCAGGAATCATCGATTCAACCGAGTCCTTATTGGCGGACATGATTGAGGTTGGCGGTGGGGTGAATGAACAGGCACTCGTTGAAGCCTATGGCCAGCACCAATTAGAGACATATAATTGGCTTATTGAACACGGTGTTGAGTTCCGCTCACTCGAAGCTGTTAGCGGTCACAGTGTTCCCCGCGGACATATTATTGACCCACACCAAGCGATTCAAACACTTAACCGAAGGGTTAAGCAGATGTCAAACGTGACCATTCGATTTAATGCTCCGGCACGAAGACTATTGAAAAATGACGATGGTCGGATTGATCGTGTTTTATATGTGGCCGAAGAGGTAGAGCAATTTGTGCATGCCTCCAAAGGGGTAATCATTGCATCAGGAGGGTTTGCAAAAAGCGAGGATCTTTTAAGGCAGTTTGCCCCCCAATTAAAGGGAGCACTAAGGATTGGCGGCCGTGGAAATCATGGGGATGGAATACGGATGGCATGTGAGCATGGGGCCTGGTTAAAGGATTTACCATACCTGAATGGGACCTATGGATTTCATCCTACAGCTGCAGGACCAGTAAAGTCTCAAGGGTTAGCCTTCTACAAGGGTGCAATCATGGTCAACCAATTTGGTAAACGGTTCGTTAACGAGTCTATTTCTTATAAACTATTAGGAAAGGCCGCTTTCGAGCAGCCTGATCAAGTTAGTTTCCAGGTTTGGGACCAAACTGTTATGGACAAGAGTGTTCACGATGACCCTCTCTATGATTTGGAATTACTGAAGCGGCGCAGGCTTCTATATCAAGCGGACACATTGGAGGATTTGGCTGACTGTATTGATGTACCACTTGAAGTTTTGGAAGAAACGATCTCCAGATACAATCAAGGAATTGAGGAAGGAGAAGATCCTGCATTCGGCAGGAAGTCATTAACACATAACTATGGAAAACCAACACCAATTGAGAAGGCACCATTCTATGCATTTGAGTCGACAGTCGCGATGCTGGCAACTTATGCAGGGCTGTCTGTGAACACAGCGGCACAAGTGGTGAATCCATACGATGAGCCCATTTCAGGATTGTTTGCAGCCGGAGAGGTGACTGGTGGATTCCACGGGGCAGGTTACATGACTGGTAGTTCTTTAGGGAAATGTGCGGTGTTTGGACTGATAGCAGTCCAAGAGGCATTGAAAGAGGTAACAGTAAAATAATTGAATTGCATGGGCGTGGAAAGGCTCAGATTAGGATTCGCTCATGGAATGGATGAATTCGCCCATAAATCTAAAAAATTCGCTCATAAGATTGGTGAATTCGCCCATAAAATGGTTAAATTCGCTCATAAAATTGGATTCGCTGATAGAACTGTGAAATTCGCTGATAGGACCGGAGAATTCGCTGATTCAGCTTGAGAATTCGCTC
This sequence comes from Bacillus sp. ISL-7, assembly GCF_018613065.1. The sequence continues at coordinate 218,728 of NZ_JAGGQW010000034.1, forward strand.
ATAGGCTATTAAATTTCACTAACAAACGATGAACTTACTCAAAAATAAACATGGATACACTTTTTTGAAACAAATTTAATAACAAAAACGAACTTTTTATATATATTTTCAATAAAAGCACAAAAAGGAGGTAAATTTTATGAAAATCTGGCATCAGAGCCTAACCACGATTGACCGGGTTCCTCAATACCGAGATGCAATCATGAACCATGTGCGGAAGATTGCACGACCAGACGTGGAGGTCGTTCTACATGGCATGTCTGAAGAGACATATCCCACACATTACCCCGGGCATTTTATTACTCATTCCTACCTGCAGAATTTGCACCGGGAGCAGTTCGTTCGTGCTGCATTAATGGCTGAAGCCGCAGGATACGATGCGATGTTTATTGGGACCATTCCTGACGTAGGCCTTTTGGAGGCACGCACGCTCGTTGATATCCCTGTGGTTGGTTATGGGCAAGCCTCCTTCCATATGGCATCCATGCTTGGAGACCGTATCGGAGTAGTCAATTTTTTAACCCCATTGGCAGACGAACTTAGACAAAACGCCGCCCGGTACGGCCTCGGCGAAAAGCTCGGACCTATTGTTCCGCTGGAGTCAGGTTTTGATGATGTGCTCGCAGGCTTCAATAATCCTGAGCCAGTTATTGCGGCATTTCGAAGAGCAGCCGAGACTGCCATCTCTCAAGGAGCCGATGTGATTGTCCCAGGAGAGGGGCCGATGAACGTTTTCCTTGCAACCTTCGGGATTTCAAGGATTGGTGACGTTCCTGTCGTTGACTCATTTGGTGCCGGAATCAAGATGTGCGAATCACTAGCGGACCTAAAAAGAGTATCAGGAGTTTATATGACCCGGCGCGGCTACTTCAATTCAAAACCACCAGGAGAAGCGGTTGCAAGATTACGAGAAATGTACGGATTAGACCCATACCCAAATCCTAATAACCAGCGAGGGTTAGCAGTAAGGGCAGGAGTAGAAGTAAAAGGTTAACCAAATAAAAAGACAAGAGGTGAACTAGAGATGCATATCGTCGTATGCCTAAAGCATGTTCTTGATCCGGAAATTACTCCACGTTATTTTCAAATTGACCCAGAGACCAATCGTCCGGTGAATGGAGATTCCGACATGGTTTTGGACTCTTTTGCCGAGAACGCGCTTGAACTGGCTATTCAACTTCGAGATAAAACACCGGGTGCTACGGTGACTGCCATCTGCCTGGGTGACGAATCATCGGAGGAGGTACTGCGCAGAGCCTTTGCATTCACGGCTAATGCTGCTGTACGAATTTGGGATTCGGAGTGGGAAAATCTCGACGGTCAGGCCGTTGGACATATCCTTGCGCAAACTATCAAAACCCTTGGGGGTGCGGAGCTTGTACTGACCGGATATCAAGCAAGTGACATTGAGGAAGGTCTTGTGGGACCAGTCATGGCAGAAGAACTTGGGATTCCTTGTGTGACGCTTGTCTCCGAACTTGAACTGGATGAAGATAGTGTGAAGTCTACTTGCGAAGCAGAAGGCGGTTATACTGTGGCGAGTGTTCCGTTTCCAGCTGTTTTTACAATTATCAGTTCTGAGGCAAATGTCCCTCGCCTCCCTAAGGTTAAAAATATCCGACTTGCGAGGAGCAAGCCAATTACTCGATTTGAATCAGATGAAATTGATTTAGATCATGTGCGGTGTCAGCCGGGCGTTAAATTGGAGCGGGCCTACGTCCTAAACAGAGATGTCAATTGTGAAATCCTTTCTGGCAGCGATGGCTCAGAGCTCGCAGCTGAATTGACTGACCAGCTCTTGGCACTGAAGATTTTATAGGAGGTAGCAAACATATGACCAATATCCTTATCTTTACAAATCAGCAAGAAGAATCACTAAGCTCGGGTGCCAAGGAAGCACTGGCATTCGGCAGTCGTTTGGCAAGTGCTACCGCCGGAAGTGTGGAAGCCGTCTTGGTTGGACCCGCGACTGCGGCTGGTACAAAGGAAGCAATTGCCTTTGGAGCAAGCAAAGTATATACCATTAATAATCCTCTACTTTCTGAATATCAAGTTGAACTGTACGTAGATAGCCTCTTTACAGTGTTCCAACAGTCTGGTGCTGATGTATTACTCCTTTCCTTTGATAGGATGGGAAAGGATCTAGCAGGTCGACTGGCCACACGCATTGGCGCATCTGCCATAACAGAGGTGACTGATTTTAGAACTGAAGGCGGAAAGCTGACATGGGTGCGCCCAATTTATGGTGATAAAGCATATGGGGAGTATTCAACTACACGACTTAAGGTGGTTGTTGGTATTCGCCAAAAGAGTCAGGAAATAGCTGTACCTGATTTAACGCGCCTAGGTGAAATCATTTCTGTTGATTACTCCGTTCCAGAGGAAGTTGTTTTAACCAAATTGGTGGTGAAGATTCAGTCGGCCTTGTCAGATATCCGTCTTGAGGATGCTGCAATTATTGTCTCCGGCGGTCGAGGTCTTGGCGGACCTGAAGGCTTTCAAGATTTGCAGTCCCTTGCAGAACTACTGGGCGGGACAGTCGGTGCTTCAAGGGCAGCATGTGACGCTGGATGGGTTCCTTCTAACCTGCAGGTAGGACAAACGGGGGCTGTTGTTGCTCCAGACCTTTATATTGCGGTCGGAATATCCGGTGCCAGCCAGCATCTAGCAGGCATTACCAGTGCGAAGACCGTTGTTGCGATCAACACAGATTCAGAAGCACCCATTTTTAAACGGGCCAATTTCGGTGTAATCGCTGACTACAAAACAGTGATACCAGCACTTACGGAAAAACTGAAAAAGGTCCTTGTTTAAGGATTACACATCTAAAAGATTCATAGTCCTATTTTAAGTCCTCATTTTGGTGGGACTTATTTTTTGTTTTCTGAAAATTTGGTACAATAGGGTTACCAAAATTTTATATGCAACCTACGATTGGATAGAAAGGAGTATTAATAATGGTTTTAAAGCTTGAAAATGTCTCTTTATTACGAGAAGGAAATTGGATTATACAAGATATAAATTGGAAGATTAATAGAGGAGAAAACTGGGTTTTATTTGGATTAAATGGCTCGGGTAAGACAGCCATATTAAATTTAATAAATGCCTATTATTTCCCGACAAAAGGAAAAGTAACTGTACTTGGGATGGAATTTGGGAAAACCTATCTAAGTGAGAAACTGCGTAAACAGATCGGATTTGTCTCTTCATCCCTTCAGGAAAAATTTCATCCAGGGGATAATGCGTTTGAGGTTGTCTTAAGCGGTGCCTTTGCTTCTATCGGTCTTTACGAAACACCGACAGATGAAATGAGAAAAAAGGCTGTTGAACTATTGAAGACACTTGGTTGTATAAGGTATGCGAACCGAAATTACGAAAAATTATCACAAGGAGAAAAGCAGCGTGTCTTAATTGCTCGTGCGTTGATGGCTGAACCTTCTTTGCTCATTCTCGATGAACCTACGAATGGATTGGATTTTATCGCGCGTGAACAACTGTTAGAATCGATTGAAAAAATTGCAAAAAATCCCGGTGCTCCGACATTGATTTATGTAACACATCATATCGAAGAGATTTTACCAGTTTTCACTAAAACCTTATTACTAAAAGAGGGACAAGTTTTTGCAGATGGAAAGACAAGTGAATTGATATCTAGTCAAAAACTAACGGCGTTTTTCAATCTTCCTGTTCAGGTGGAGTGGAAGAACAACAGACCGATGCTTTCTAGACTACAGGTTGATGAGAAAGATAAACTCAAGGCCTATTGATGATTGAAAAAGGCGCATGAATCATTCATGCGCCAACTTTGAGTAATTCGAAAAGCGGAGGTAACTACCTTTTCATTTTGAGTGAAACTGTATAAAACTTCACAGTTTTTATGAAGATTGTAGTACACCGTCGTAATGACCTTTACTTATGTGAATTGCGTGGATCCGAATGCTTGTCCGATATTATTGGGCAATTTTAGCAACTTACAGCAGGATTTGAAATCTTTTAATAAGGCCAAAATGTATACAAGGATAATAGGGTTAAAGATTTTTGAGAAAAGCATTTTTTTAAGAAAAAAGTATTGAGAGTTATCGCAGGAAAATGTATGATATGGCAAAGATAAAGAACTTTCTGATCCAAAGTTAGTAAAAAAAAGCAGCTATTAGCTAAGAATTAGTAATGATGCAATATTTGAAACTCATGCTCAATGAATCTTCCAATCATTGAAATGTAAGGGCTTTTATAAAAAATAACACTAGTGATTTTAGTAAACAGAATACATAAGTTGATAGTTTTTTGAAAGGGGATTCATAATTGAAAAAGCTATTACAAATCTATGCCTTCTTATTTTTCGTCTACTTTCTTTACTTATATAACTATCATATTAATGAGTCGCATATATCCCAACTAACACAAGGAGAAGGACAGGAGGAATTTAGTGAGAAGTACGTAATGGTTACATTCCAGTCAGGAATTGATTATTGGAAGAGCTCTTTAAAAGGGTTTGAGGATGCAGCTCAGAAATTGAATGTATCAGTTGAATACCGGGGTGCAACGCAGCATGATATACATGAACAAATTACTGTGATGGAACAGGTGATTGCCAAAAAGCCTGCGGGAATTGCGATATCCGCTATCGACCCTGACGCATTAGCTAAAACTTTTGAAAAAGCACGGGAGATGGGTATTCCTGTAGTTTTATTCGATTCAGGTGCTGCATCGGACAAGGTGTCTTCTTTTTTGGGGACCGATAATTATAAAGCTGGTATAACGGCTGCTCATAAGTTAGTTGAATTAATTGGTAGAAAAGGAAAAGTGGCTGTCATTACATCTCCCAATCAATTAAATCATCAGGAAAGAACAAAAGGATTTTTAGACACAATTAAGAAAGAAACCACTGGGGTAGAGGTGATAGCAGTAAAAGATGGAAAGGGGGATCAGCTTGTTTCAAGCAAGGTCGCATTGAACCTCTTAAAGAAGTATCCAGATTTGAAGGGTATTTTTGCTACTGAAGCCAATGGAGGGGTTGGGGTCGGTAAAGCCGTCAGTCTCCTCAAGAAGAATCAAAAAGTGAAAATTGTAAGTTTTGATACAGATAAACAAACTCTGGATCTGATTAAAGATGGTACCATATCTGCAACCTTGGCTCAAGGTACCTGGAGGATGGGTTTTTGGTCATTACTGTTTTTATTTGATCTGCAACATAAAAATTCTCCAATTAAAAAAAGTGAATTTTCCGATAAACCTCCAATGACTTCATATGTTGATACAGGGATTTCTATTGTTACTAAAGAAAATTTAGAAAATTACTATGCAAAGTGAGCCGCCAAGAAATGAGAGATTCGAAGAAATTGGACAAAAAAAATTTTTTAAAAATAAGCAACCTTCCAATCCGATTTAAGTTAATTGTTCTTTTAATGTTAATCAGTATTCTGCCATCTATTGGTCTAGGGTTTCTGACAGGATGGACAGTAGACCGCATTATAGAGAGACAAGTGAACCAAAATACACTGCAGTTAATTGGTCAAGTCAATAAAACACTGGATTTCTATGCCGGTAACATGCAAAATATGAGTTATTTGATATCTTTTAACCCGGGAATTAAACAATTTTTGTACGATAAAAAAAGCCAGCAAAGCCAAGGGGTAAATGATGATTATGAGATACGAACATTTCTGCAAGGGCTTACAACCTTGTATCCAGAAGTAGCAGGTATTCTTGTGGTAAACAGCAATGGTCAGTACATCAGTAACGACATGTATACCCGCTCGATGAAAAGCCTCACTGAAGAGTCGTGGTATCAAGCTGCTGTGAAAAGTGAAGGGATTTTCAAAATCTTAGGGCACCCATTCAGCAGAAACATAACTAGCCATATACATTACAAGGATGACGAAGTTGTATCAGTTGTACGAGCAATTTTAGACCCTGAAACCCAGCAAGTGAAGGGTGTAATATTAATTGATATGAAGCTCAGAGTGATATCGGAAGCGACAAAGGATGTTCGCTTAGGTAAAACAGGTTATTTAATGGTGATTGACGATAAAGGCGAAAATATCTATTCACCATCCGAGCCCTTTCTTAACGAGATTCCTATTGAGTGGCTCCATTCGAATGAATCCGGGAATTTCTCTAAACAAGTCAAAGGCAATAAGCTTCAATTCATATATAGAAAATCTCCTTTTACTGGTTGGACAACTGTGGGTGTATTTTCTACAAAAGAATCGGTATTAGAGGTAAGGGAAATTCATTTTTATGTGATTAGTTTTGTCTTCTTCGTTTGTTTGTTTGGCCTTGGAGCCTCCTATTATTTATCCTATTCTATATCAAGACCAATCAGGCAACTCATGTCGTTTATGCGTAAAGTGGAATCTGGAGATTTGTCTGTCCGTTACAAAGGAGAACGAATGGATGAAATCGGGTTACTTGGCCGCAGCTTTAATACGATGCTTATACAAATAAATAAACTTATAACACTAAATGAGCTGCAAGAGCGTCAAAAACGTGATGCTGAACTACGAAGTCTACAGGCTCATATTAAACCTCATTTCCTATACAATACGCTAGACACAATTCATTGGCTGGCCCGAAAAAAAGGTGCTGTAGATGTTGCTGAGGTGGTAGAGTCATTATCAAGACTTTTCCGCATTGGGTTAAGTAAAGGTAACGATATAATTCCTCTAAAAGAAGAAATGGAACATATTAACAGTTATTTGAAAATCCAAAAAGCCAGATATCAAGATAAATTAAATTACACCTTAAATATTGCTTCCAATGTTGAAAAGATCAATGTATTAAAGCTTGTATTACAGCCAATCGTCGAAAACGCCATATATCATGGAATAAAAGAAAGGAGAGGGCCTGGTCATATTATCGTAAAAGCAGAAGAACATGAAGGAAATATAGTTTTCCATGTAATGGATGATGGGAAGGGAATTCCTTCTGAAAAGCTTGAAGCTCTAAGAAGTAAATTGGGAACGTTATTTTCTCAATCTCAGCAATATAAAGGAAGTGAGAATTTCGGGTATGGGATGCTTAATGTCCAAGCCAGAATTAAACTGACTTTTGGTGATGCCTATGGTATATCAATTGATAGTGAATTAGGTATGGGTACAACAGTGAAGGTTGTCCTTCCTGCCATCAGAGAAAAATGAAGCGATGAAAGAGTTCGAAAGGGGAGCAAATTGTGTGCTAAATCATTGGAATGTATTGATTGCAGATGATGAGCCGATAATACGTGAAGGAATTCGTGAATCAGTAGATTGGCAAGAGCTTCATATGAAGGTTGTAGCGGAAGCGGAAGATGGAGAAGAAGCATTCGACCTTGCCATCGAATATTCAGTAGACATATTGCTGGTAGATTTGAATATGCCAATTATGGATGGTTTGACTTTAATTAAACATGTACGAGAGAGTTTGCCAAACTGTAAAATAATAATTATTTCAGGTCATGACGAATTTACATATGCCCAAGAAGCATTACGCTTAAATGTTAATGATTATATTCTCAAACCCGCAAATCCTGATCAATTACAAAACGTCCTACAGAGTATAAGAAAACAATTGGAAGAAAGAGAACAGCAAAGTGAGTACTTAGCATTAGCGAAAGACCAAATCATAAAAAATATCCCTCTCTTACAGCAAAATTTTTGTCAGGAATGGATAAAAGGGAATATGACAGAATCTGAAATTATTAAACAACTAAAATTCTTACATTTGCCTCTAGAATGCCCGAACCAGTTTGGTATCATCCAATGTCATGAAATTTATATCAATAAACCTTTATTGAATGAAAATAATAAACAATTATTTAATTTTACTGAAGATATCGTTGCTGAAGCACTTGAACCCTTCCAAAAAGTTGTTTTTCGAGACCCTTCAGGGTTTATATCAGTTTGTATTTGGGGAAATGTACAAGAAAATCTCGAATTATTGTTGTCAAAAAAATTAAAAAATTATTTGAACACGACACCGAATATGCACTTTGAGCAAGTTACTGGAGAAACATTTGCGATTTCTGAAATTTATAAACACTGCGAAACAATGATGTTTGAAAATTTAAAGATCTCACCGATCGTCCGGCGTGCGAGATCCTATCTTAGTGAACATTTTTCAGAAACAGATTTGACATTGGAATCATTGGCACAGTATCTGCAAGTATCCCCTGTTTATCTAAGCAGAATTATGAAAAAGGAATTAGGTACTTCTTTTGTTAGTATGATTACAAATATGCGAATCAGCAAGGCTATTATGCTGCTAAACTCCACAGAACTTTCTATTCTTGAAATTGCCGGAAAAGTTGGATATGACACACAGCATTATTTTAGTACTGCATTTAAAAAAGTAATGGGTGTATCTCCCAACCAGTATCGAAAAGGTGCAGGTTTTTCAAGTTCGATTTCTAGTAAAGAATAGGAGTAATATAGTTTAATTAGCCAAATATGAATGTACTATGGGACAGTCCAAATAAATAATTTGGACTGTTCTATTTTGTTTACGGGGAATTTCGAACAAAAAGTGCTTTCAAACCTAGAGAGTGATTTTTGTTTTTTTTAAATGAAGTATTTTTTGAAAGCGCTTCAAGTTAAGTTGTATTTTTATAAAAATAGTTGTTTTATTGAAAAGACGAAAAAATGACAGGGTGATATATTCATAGCAAGTAATAAAACTTTAACTATGAAAAAACAAAAGGGGCGATTCAGATGAAAAAGTTGTTGTCAGTAATTATGTTAATTACATTATTATTTTCGTTGGCAGCATGTGGAAGTAAAAGTACAAGTGGCGATAGTGGATTTGTAGGACTTGCGATGCCTACAAAGTCATCGGAAAGATGGGTAAGTGACGGTCAAAATATGAAAAAAGAATTTGAAAAGTTAGGCTACAAAGTGGACTTGCAATATGCAGAAGACGTAGTAGAGAATCAGGTATCTCAAATTGAGAATATGATTACGAAGGGTGTAAACGTTTTAGTAATTGCATCAATTGACGGTGAAGCCTTAACAGATGTTTTAGACAAAGCAAACAAGCAAGGGATTAAAGTCATTGCATATGATCGTTTAATTAAAAATAGTAAATATGTCAGCTATTATGCAACATTTGACAACTTTAAAGTCGGTGTTCAACAAGGCTCTTATATTGAAGAAAAATTAGGTTTAAAGGCAGGAAAGGGCCCATTTAATATCGAGTTGTTTGCAGGATCACCAGATGATAATAATGCCTATTTCTTTTTTGATGGGGCAATGTCCGTATTAAAGCCTTATATTGAATCGGGGAAATTAGTCGTAAAAAGCGGTCAAAAGTCATTTGAACAAGGTGCCACATTAAGATGGGACGGTGCAGTTGCACAAGCTAGGATGGATAATCTATTAAGTGCCCACTATACCACTGACAAGGTAGATGCCGTTTTATCACCTTATGATGGAATCAGTATCGGGATCATATCATCTTTAAAAGGTGTTGGTTATGGATCAGCTACTAAACCACTTCCTATTATTACTGGACAAGATGCTGAACTAGCTTCTATTAAATCAATAATAAAAGGTGAACAGACACAAACAGTGTTTAAAGACACAAGAGAATTGGCTAAAAAAGCTGTTTCTATGGCTGATGCCGTTTTAAAGGGCAAAAAAGCTGAAGTAAATGATACCAAAACGTACGACAATGGAAAAAAAGTCGTTCCTTCATATCTGCTAGAACCGGTTTCAGTTGATAAAGCAAACTATGAATCTGTCTTAGTTGACTCTGGATATTACAAAAAGGAAGAACTAAGTAAATAATTAGTGATTAAAATGATTTAGTGACAGTTAAAGAACCGTCACTAAATTATTTTATAAAATTGCGAGGTTGTGGTGAAACATGTCAAAGATAATTTTAGAAATGAGGAATATTACAAAAGAGTTTCCAGGCGTCAAAGCACTTCAAAATGTAAATTTAAAGATAAAAGAGGGCGAAATTCACGCTTTATGTGGAGAAAATGGGGCTGGGAAATCCACTTTAATGAAAGTATTGAGTGGTGTCTATCCACATAGTTCATATACTGGGGATATTCTGTTTGGTGGAAAAGTTTGTAAATTTAAGGACATCAAACAAAGTGAAGAATTAGGGATTGTTATTATTCATCAAGAGCTGGCATTGATTCCATACCTATCGATTGCTGAAAATATTTTCCTTGGTAACGAACAAGCGAAAAATGGAATTATCAATTGGAATGAAACAGTGTTAAGGACGAGAGAACTGCTGACAAAGGTAGGTTTAAACGAATCACCAAATACAAAAATCGCAGACTTGGGTGTAGGGAAACAACAATTAACGGAAATAGCGAAGGCACTATCTAAAAATGTAAAATTATTAATATTGGATGAACCTACTGCTGCATTAAATGAACACGATAGTGAAAACCTATTAAATCTTTTATTAGAGTTTAAAAAACAGGGCATATCAGCCATTATTATATCGCATAAATTAAATGAAATTTCCAAAGTGGCGGATTCCATTACAATTTTGCGAGACGGCCAAACCGTAGAAACTCTAGATATGAAAATAGACAAAATTTCAGAAGACAGAATTATCAAGGGTATGGTAGGAAGAGAATTAACGAATCGCTATCCAAAAAGGGATGCGAAAATTGGAAATACTATTTTTGAAGTGAAAAATTGGAATGTCTTTCACGAAATGCATACAAATCAAAAATTAATTGATAATGTGAATATTCATATTCGTAAAGGCGAGATTGTTGGTATTGCCGGCTTGATGGGGGCAGGAAGAACAGAGTTGGCAATGAGTATCTTTGGGAAATCGTATGGAAAGAAAATAACGGGACAAATATATAAAGATAGTAAAGAAATCCATTTGAATAATGTTAGTCAGGCAATCGAACATGGAATCTCTTATGTTTCTGAAGATCGAAAGGTTAACGGGTTAATCTTAATGGATGATATTAAACAAAACATTACATTAGCCAGCCTTAAAAAGATAACCAACAAATTTGTTATTAATAAGAACCAAGAAATTATTGAATCGGAAAAATTCCGTGAAAAATTAAAAATTAAAACTCCTAGTATTCATCAGAAAACTGGAAATCTGAGTGGTGGAAATCAACAAAAAGTTGTATTGAGTAAATGGATCTTTTCAGAGCCTGACATCCTGATTTTAGATGAACCTACTCGAGGTATTGATGTAGGTGCAAAGTATGAAATTTACACAATCATTAATCAGTTGGCTACCGGTGGAAAAGGGATTTTAGTCATTTCTTCAGAGCTGCCAGAAATTCTTGGGATTTGTGATCGAGTGTATGTAATGAATGAAGGCAGAATAACAGGAGAAGTTTTAAAAGAAGAAGCAACTCAAGAACGAATTATGAAATATATGACCAAAAGTATGGTTTAGGGGGTAGCAAAACATGCAATCGTTAACGCATAAAACGGCTGAAAACGAGAAAGTTGCAGTTCGTGAACCAAAGGTAAATCACATTTTACAACTTTTCAAAAATAATTTGAGACAATACAGTATGATTTTGGCACTAGTTTCAATTATGATTCTTTTTCAAGTTCTAACAGATGGTATTTTATTAAGACCATTAAATATTACAAACTTAATCTTGCAAAATAGCTATATTTTAGTATTGGCAATAGGTATGATTTTAGTTATTATTACCGGACATATTGATCTATCGGTTGGTTCAATAGCAGCCTTTGTCGGAGCTATATCTGCTATTTTAATGGTTAATTATGAAGTTCCAATCTCTGCCGCAATAATAATCTCATTATTAATTGGTGCACTTATTGGCGCTTGGCAAGGGTTTTGGGTGGCATATGTCAAAATTCCTGCGTTTATTGTTACTCTAGCAGGAATGCTTTTGTTTAGAGGATTGACCATGGTTGTGTTGGAGGGCAAATCAATCGCCCCATTTCCTGAAACATTTCAAAAAATTAGCTCAGGTTTCATTCCAGATGTGTTTGGTGGAGCGAACCTTCATATTTTAACTCTTGTCATTGGAGCTCTGCTATCTGTCATTCTAATCTTCAATGAATTGAAAATTAGAAAAGCTGAAATAAAATACAATTTAGATGTTTCACCTATAGGAATTTTCATTTTGAAGATTATTGCAATAGTTGCCTTAATTAATGTATTTGTGTATGTTCTTGCTACTTACGAAGGAATTCCTAATATTTTAGTTATCTTGGCTTTATTAATATTGGCTTATCAATTTATTACAACAAAAACAATTGCAGGACGTCACATTTACGCGATAGGTGGAAATGAAAAAGCAGCCAGTTTATCAGGGGTCAAAACAAAGCGGGTTACATTCTGGGTCTTTGTAAACATGGGAGTGTTATCGGCTCTATCTGGGCTTCTATTTGCAGCTCGATTAAATGCTGCAACCCCTAGAGCTGGAAATCTTTTTGAACTTGATGCGATTGCAGCATGTTTTATTGGCGGGGCATCAGCATATGGTGGAGTAGGTACGGTTCCAGGGGCTATTATTGGTGGACTTGTTATGGGTGTCATGAATAACGGAATGTCCATCCTAGGTTTAGGAATAGATTGGCAGCAAGGTATTAAAGGGCTTGTATTATTAGCTGCAGTAGCTTTTGATATTTATAATAAAAACAAATCATCATAATATACCTTATTAAATAAGAGTAGACCGCTATCTTTAAATGGTGTTTCTGAATGAAGAAACTAAGCATTGCACAATTGCTGGAAACATTAAATAAAGCCATTGAGTTAAATTTACAACAAGACTTTATTGATTTAATAGTTTATGAGTTAGATAGAAAGCAATTTAAGATTAATTAACAAAAAAGTTGACTCCATAAAAGGGGTCAACTTTTTATCATAACATCTATAAAGTGCTGAGAATAGTTGGATTTATATTGTTTTTTTTCAAGCAATAACAAGTTCACAATCGTGATCCTTTACGCCATCAATCTCTATAAAACGAAGTGTTAGGAAAGATGAATGAAAATTTCCATTTATAAGTATTTCGATAAGCGAAATACCATGCTATACTAATAAAAGTCACCAACAAAAACATTTTGAGAAGGGTTGTCTATGGTAAATGTCGAGTAGTATGATAAAAGCTTTTATTAGTCTCTTTTTGGTTTCTGTTTTATGGGGGTGTAATTATCCGGTCAGTTCCTATTTACTGCAAGGATTTTCACCAGTTTTTTTATCAACCGTTCGAATTTGCTTTACCTCACTTTTTTTGATAATCGTTGCCATGATTCATAAAGGAATGAAGCGTCCCACCATTTCAGAGTGGAAATACCTCATTGGTGTTGGAATCTTTGGAACCCTGTTAAATCAAACCTTCTACTTTACGGGTCTCCATCATACAACACCAGCTAACGCCTCATTAATAATTTCCTTGGCACCGATAGCGACAATTCTATTGGAACGAATCATCTTTAAGGTCAAGTTTACCATTAAAAAATCGGCAGGAGCCATTATCAGTTTAATTGGTGTTTTTTCAATTATTGGTGTTGCAAATGGCGGTTTGGGAATCTCATGGGGAGATTTTAACATACTAATCGCCATGCTTTGCCTCTCGATTAGTATATTATTTATCCGAGGTTTATCAAAAACTATGAACACATTTATTATTACGATATACTCAACCGTACTAGGAAGTGTACTAATGATTCCTGCTGCCGGAGTAGAAAACTTTGTGAGCGGCTCTGTCATCAGCCATTCTCTTTTTATGTGGATTTTGTTAATTTTTGCTGGGATCATGGCGCAAGGTATTGCCGGGTTTTGGTGGAATAAAGGCGTAGCTAAAGTTGGTGCAGGTACAGCTTCAATGTTCATGAATATCCAGCCGTTTGTCGCCATCCTAGCCTCTCATTTTATTTTAGGGAATCATATCTTGCTGAATCAAATCATTGGCGGTATTTTAGTATTACTAGGCGTATTTATTGCAAATATGCCATCGGCTAAAACCATGGTTTCTACTGGGTCAAATAAAGCGGTAATGTAAAGAGTCCTCCAACTGATTGGTCTAAAAGATCGATCTTTCACAAAAAATATCAATACATCCTGAGAAATGGAAAGGGAATATGAGATGAAAACACCACAGATTCATTTATAATTTTTGAAGAGACCGCGGCAGACATACACGGTCTCTTTAATTTATAGGATTATCTTTAAAATGCTTGGGGGTAACTCCTGCAAATTTCTTAAACACTTTTATAAAATAGCTTTGATCCGTAAAGTTTAATAGCGTACAAATTTCGGATAGAGAACAGGAAGTTAATGTTAATAAATTTTTTGCTTCATCTATTTTCACTTTTTGAATATATTCGCTCAATGAAACTCCTGTTTCTTTTTTAAAAAGCGAGGATAAATAATTTGGAGTCAATTGTACCAGTTCTGATAATTGAGACAATGTAATGTTTTCATATACATGGTTAAAAATAAAATTCTGACAGAGTGAGATTGGTTTAGAATACTGTTCAATTTGGCTGGTGTGAACTCTTTCAGCAAAGTCAGCAAATGCTTTTTCCATTAATTTCTTTACCTCATGAATATCCTGTAATTCTTCGAGTCTTTGAATATATATATCACTTAAGGAATAGGCGATTTCTGGATATAAACCGCCTTCCATTGCAGCTCTAGTGGCTAAGGTAATGCCTGAAATGGTTAAATTCTTTTCACTTCTTAATTGACTATTCTTTGATAGGACTCCATATTCAAATTCCTCATTAGCGATGTTCAAATAGTTTAACAGTTCCTCTTTTTTTCCTTTTGTTATTGCTCCAAAAAGTTTCTTTTCAATTAAATAATCATGATGGAATTTAGTATTTTGACGTCTTAAAGATATTTCCAAATCGGGACTTACAGTAAGAACCTCCTGATCACCCATTATTTGATTTTGTTTGATAACATAGTCTGTATCAAGTAATTGATGATAGATCATATAGTGGACAAGGATACCGGTACGTGTCAAGTCATGTAGCTTCATAACTGGAAGTGATTGATAGTAAAGAATAATGAATTCTTGATCGATAAAAAATCCAAGGTCATGATTCATCCTTCTTATCATGTCTTCAGAGTAATTAGTAAAAACGGATGGACCTCCAATAATACTCCCTTGGAATGTATCGCCACCCTGTAAATTAACAATCAAGTAATTTTCAAGTAATTTAGTCGATTTGATTATCGGGTATTCTGATGAATCATCATTCTTCATTAGCTGACTTAAATAGTCTATTTTTGCATGGTATAGTGGGTTTTGTCTATAACCTGATGATGACTCAAAAAGTAATTCACCTTTTGAATCAAGTAGGAAAAAAGGAATTTTGAAAGTCTCATTCATATGCCTGCAAATATACTCTAAGTGGTCTCTATTAAGATATGGCATGCTTAGTTAGTTCCCCTTTTAAAGTAAACGAATTCAATATTATTTCATTTTGTTAATAAGATAATACTATTTTTCGATAAATATTACCATAACTAACAGAGATAAATTAATACAATATAAAAATAGAAAGCGTTTTCTATTAACCATATTAGGAGGTTCACAATGCGAGATATCAAACAATTAATTTCACAAATGACATTAGAAGAAAAAGCGAGCCTATGCTCTGGATTAGATTTCTGGCATTTAAAAGGGATTGAACGACTAGGGATTCCATCTCTTATGGTGACAGACGGACCCCACGGTTTGCGTAAGCAGGCAGAGGGTTCAGACCATTTGGGGATTTATAACAGTGTTCCTGCCACTTGTTTTCCGTCAGCGGCCGGAATGGCCAGCTCTTGGAATCGCGAACTCATTGAAAAAGTAGGGATAGCTCTAGGAGAAGAATGCCAGGCAGAGGATGTAGCAGTTTTGCTTGGACCTGGAGTGAATATTAAGCGTTCACCGCTTTGTGGAAGAAACTTTGAGTATTTCTCTGAAGATCCTTATTTAGCTTCAGAAATGGCGGCGGGCCATGTAAAAGGGGTTCAAAGCCAGGGAGTCGGAACATCTTTGAAACACTTTGCAGCTAATAACCAGGAGCACCGCAGGATGTCAACGGATGCTGTTGTTGATGAAAGAACATTGCGCGAAATTTATTTGGCCAGCTTTGAAGGCGTGGTCAAACAGTCCCAGCCATGGACAGTTATGTGCTCCTACAACAAAGTAAACGGTGAATACGCATCTGAAAATGAATATTTGTTAAATGGGATTCTGAAAGATGAATGGGGCTTTGAAGGCTTTGTTGTTTCCGACTGGGGTGCGGTGAATGAACGTGCAGAAGGATTGGCAGCCGGATTGGAACTTGAAATGCCATCTAGTAATGGCATCGGTGACCAAAAGATTGTCGACGCTGTGAAGAGCGGTAAATTGTCTGAAGAAAAACTCAATAAAGCAGTTGAACGATTATTGCGGATTATTTTTATGGCCGTTGATCATAAAAAAGAAAATGCTGTCTATGACAAGGATGCCCATCACCAGCTTGCTAGAGAAATGGCAAGGGAAAGCATGGTGTTATTAAAAAATGAAGAAGCTATTCTTCCGCTGAAAAAAGAAGGAACCATTGCCGTTATTGGAGAATTTGCTAAAAAGCCAAGATATCAAGGTGGGGGAAGTTCTCATGTAAAACCGACAAAGCTTGAAAACATTGTGGAAGAAATCGAAAAAACTGCTGGTAAGCACACGAATGTGTTATATGCACAAGGATACAGTCTCGACTCTGACGAAATCGATGGAGCGCTAATTGCAGAAGCAAAAGAAGTGGCGGCTCAAGCAGATACGGTGATCCTTTTTGCCGGACTTCCTGATCGTTATGAATCGGAAGGCTATGACCGCGAACATTTGCGCATGCCGGAAAACCACCGTGTATTAGTCGAAGCAGTAGCGGAAGTGAACCGCAATATCATTGTCGTGTTAAGCAACGGCTCACCGATTGAAATGCCATGGATTGGAAATGTAAGAGGTATACTTGAATCTTATTTAGGCGGACAAGCACTTGGAGGTGCCATCGCAGATTTATTATTTGGCGATGCAAATCCGAGCGGAAAATTGGCAGAATCGTTCCCTAAACAATTAAGCGATAACCCTTCTTTCTTGAACTTCCCGGGAGAAGGCGACAAAGTGGAATACAAGGAAGGTATTTTTGTCGGTTATCGATACTATGATACGAAAAAAGTTGAACCTCTATTCCCGTTCGGATTTGGATTAAGCTACACTACCTTTGAATATAGCAATCTTTCAATCAGTCAAAAAGAGATTCAAGATACCGAAACTGTGGCAGTCAGTGTAATCGTTAAAAATACAGGTGATCGAGCTGGAAAAGAGATTGTGCAGCTTTATGTAAAAGATGTAAAGAGCAGTGTCAACAGACCTGAAAAAGAGCTGAAAGGCTTTGAAAAAGTAGACTTGCAGCCAGGTGAGGAAAAAACGGTTACGTTCTTATTAAATAAGCGGGCATTTGCTTACTATAATGTGGAAATGAAAGACTGGCATGTGGAAACAGGAGAGTTTGAAATTTTAGTAGGAGAATCGTCGCAAGAGATTGTCCTTAAAGAAAGCATCGTTGTTCAATCAACAGTTTCCATTAGAAAGCAGGTTCATCGCAATACCCTAGTTGGTGATTTGCTTGCTGACCCGCTTTTAGGGACGTTGGCAACGGAACTAATAAATAAACACAATCCATTCCCAGATTTAGGTGCGAATGAAGGGGATGCTGCCGAAATGATGGAAGCCATGATGAAATATATGCCTCTCCGTGCATTAGTCAACTTCAGCATGGGTGCGTTTACAGAAGAAATGCTAACAAATCTGATGGATCAGTTAAATCGATTTTCCACTAATAATGAACCCAATCTTATAAAAAAGTAGGTAAATTAATACTTTTACCCCCTTCTCACAACTAGAGGAGGGGGTAAAAAAATATGATACATTTTAGAAGGATTTTCTTAATGGAGCAGCTATTTTAAGGAGTGGTCTATTATGATTAAGCTAACCTTTGTCCGGTTTGTTAAATTCAATTGTCCTTCCAATCAAAGTTTTCAATAAAGCGTACAAATGCCTTAACAACATTTCATTCCAAAGATTCCTTATGATAATACATCCACGTTCTTCGCAATATAGGATTTCCTTCTTGATCAAGTAGGTGGATTTTATGTAAATCTTCTATACCGGTAAGAACCCTGCTAGACAGGATGCCATAGCCTAAACCATTTATAACCATTTCCTTACACGTATCAACTTGGTCAACTTCTATACTAATAAAGGGCGCTTGCGAATAATTTTCACCCCACCAATGATCAATTACTGATTTTAATAAATAATCTCCTCTATATTCGATTCTAGGAAGACGAGGGAGATCCATTATATCAATCTCATCCATTGACGCAATGCATATGTCTTCCTCAAATAATTGATGTTTTGATAATCCCCGCCAACCATAGTCCCCTCGAACAAAGCTAATATGAACATCCTTATTGTGTATAAGTTGTGTTACGTCTCTACTCCACCCTGTAACCACTTTGAATTCCACATGTGGATATTGCTTTTTAAATAATTTCAAAACATAGGGAAGTTCATAATTCGCGAAAAAATTGGATACCCCCAATTTCAACGTACCTACCACTTCGTCACTTTCGTTATTACTCATATTTTGGACATTTTCTTTAATCTTTTCATAATGAGCAAGGGCCTCCTCAGCACAATGAACAAGATATTCTCCTTGTGGGGTAAAATGCACTCCTCTGCTTTCACGAGTTACGATTTTAACGCCTAGTTCTTCCTGCATATGCTTTAATCGAGTCGTTAACGCGGGTTGAGTAAGAAATAAGAGGCGAGCAGTTTTTGTTAGATTCTTTTGATGATAAAGCACCTTTAGTATTTCCCAGTCACGATAATCCATTTTTCCACCCATCTATCTGATATAAATATTTTTTATAGATTAATATAATTTTTTAGCATTTTATTTATTTCAATTATTACATTATCCTTAACCTAAAGCAATTGATAATTACTTCACTAAATAGTCCGAAACAAAACATATAAAGTAACACAACAATGGGGGAATTGGGAATGGGATTACAAAAAAACGAACATAATCCATGGAGGAAATTTAATGGTCCAAACCTGGGTTATGTAATCGAACAATATGAGCGGTACACGAACGGGGAAGATACCATTGATCCAAAATTAAAAGAGCTTTTTATTAAATGGGGCTCCCCTTTGTCTTTTGAGTCAAGTCATACCGAAGAAACCCTCAATAATAAATCTGTCAATCTTGATGATTCCATAAATATACAGAAAGTACTTAAAGTGGTAAAACTGCTTGAAGATATTCGTTCAAACGGTCATTTAGCGGCAAACATGAACCCATTAGAGGGGAATCCACAAAATCAAGAGTTGTTTAATCCAGAAAAACATGGGGTAAGTGAGCAAGACCTGAAAGCGATTCCATCCAAACTTGTTTGGGAGGAGGCACCAGCAGGTATTCAAACCGCATGGGATGCTATCAACCATTTAAAGCGTATTTATACCTCCACACTAGCCTATGAATTTAACCATGTGCAACATATGGATGAACGAGCATGGTTAACTCAAATGGTGGAGACAGGTTCCTTGCATCGCTCCTTATCTAAAGAAGAACAAACGAACTTGTTACAGAGTTTGACAGAGGTTGAAGGATTTGAACAATTTTTGCATAAAACCTTTGTCGGTCAAAAGAGATTTTCCATTGAAGGCGTTGACATGCTTGTCCCCATGCTGAATGAAGCTGTGCACGAAGGTGTCGGGGAGGGAGCGCATAATGTCGTGATTGGAATGGCGCATCGCGGCCGCCTAAGTGTCCTTGCGCATGTGTTAAACAAACCATACAGAAAAATGTTCTCTGAATTTCAGCACTCGTCTGCCAAACAACAGGGTCCGTCAGAAGATTTGGTCGACATTAGTGAGGGCTGGACTGGAGATGTGAAATACCATTTAGGCCGAAATCGATTCATGGAAGGCCCTGGAAACGTTCGCGCACGTATTACTTTAGCCAATAATCCGAGTCATCTTGAATTTGTCGATCCGGTAGTCGAAGGTTTTGCAAGAGCTGCCCAAGAAGAACGAAAGTCTGCCGGTTACCCTAAGCAGGATGTTAAGAGGGCGTTTGCGATTTTGGTCCATGGGGATGCAGCCTTTCCAGGCCAGGGGATTGTAGCGGAGACCTTGAATTTAAGCGGGTTAAAAGGATATCGAATAGGTGGAACCATCCACATCATTGCCAACAACATGGTCGGCTTTACGACAGATAGCCACGATTCTCGTTCAACGAGATATTCGAGTGACTTAGCAAAAGGATTTGAGATTCCGATTGTACATGTAAATGCGGACGATCCAGAAGCATGTCTGGCTGCAGTTCGTCTGGCCTATCAATACCGAACTCGGTTCCAAAAGGACTTTTTGATTGATTTAGTTGGGTACCGGCGATTTGGTCATAATGAAATGGACGATGCAGCGGTCACCCAGCCACAGGTTTACAAAAAAATCGCGAACCATCCAACGGTAAGAGCGGTTTATTCCAAACAGTTGCAAAATAGTGGCATTCTCAAACAAGAAGAAGTTGAGCACATTAACCGCAGCGTGCAAGAAATGTTGCAGGCTGAGTTTGAAAAAGCGTCCGAGAAGAAGCAGAGTGAACCCGTTGCAGAAGTAGAGGTTCCGAGGGTGATCGCCAAAGGAATTCCACCGGTGGAAACAAGCGTGCCCCTTGATACCCTTCGTGAATTAAACCAAGATTTGCTGAAATGGCCGGATGATTTTAATGTTTATCCAAAATTAAAGCGGATTCTGGAGCGCCGCAATTCGGCACTAGAAGAGAACGGGAAAGTAGAATGGGCGGTAGCAGAAGTGCTGGCATTTGCATCGATGTTAAAAGATGGGACGCCGATTCGTCTAACCGGCCAAGATTCTGAGCGTGGAACGTTTGCGCAGCGGCACATTGTGCTCCACGACACGGAAACAAACGATACCTATTCACCACTGCACCAGCTTCCGCAAACACGAGCTTCGTTTGCGGTTCATAATAGCCCGCTGTCGGAAGCAGCGGTTGTAGGTTTTGAATATGGATATAATGTATTTGCTCCTGAAACACTTGTCATGTGGGAAGCACAATATGGCGACTTTGCCAACACAGCACAACCCCTCTATGATCAATTTGTTTCATCCGCAAGAGCAAAATGGGGGCAAAAATCAGGGCTTATCCTCCTGTTGCCTCACGGGTATGAAGGCCAAGGTCCGGAGCATTCCAGTGCCCGTCCGGAACGCTTTTTACAATTAGCAGCTGAAAACAACTGGACAGTCGCCAACTTGACAAGTGCGGCCCAATATTTTCATATTTTACGCCGTCAAGCATCCATCTTAGGAACAGAGTTTGTTCGGCCATTGGTGATTATGACGCCAAAGAGTCTGCTTCGGCACCCATTGGTCGCTTCTCCAGGTACTGCGCTAAGCGAAGGCCATTTCCAAACAGTAGTGGAACAGCCTCAGCTCGGAAAAGAGATAGACAAGGTAAAGCGTTTAGTATTAACAACTGGTAAGATGGCCATCGATTTGGCTGTAGAAGTCGATGCAAAGAAAGAAGATCGAAACTTAGAAGAGTTACACATCGTTCGAATCGAACAATTGTATCCATTTCCTCAGGAAAAAGTAGAAGCAATCTTGAAGCGTTACCCAAACTTGAAGGAAATCATTTGGGTACAGGAAGAACCGAAAAATATGGGTGCGTGGCATTATATCGCCCCAATTCTCTTTGATCTTGCTTCCGGGAGCCTGACAGTTGGTTACATTGGACGTCAGGAGCGTTCAAGTACGGCAGGCGGCGATCCAATCGTTCATAAAAAGGAACAAGAGCGCATTATCCAACAGGCTTTGAACTATATAGAGTCTAGTAGATACTCAGAAACAAGAAAGAGATTTTAGTTCTAACTAACCATCATCACTCACAAATTACGATAGTTGAAATACAAGCATAATAGGAGACTTACCATCATACCTAGGAGGATACACCACATGATAGAAATAAAAGTACCAGAACTGGCAGAATCCATTACAGAAGGAACCATTTCACAATGGCTCATTAACATTGGTGATAAAGTGACCAAAGGAGATAGTGTTGTTGAACTGGAAACAGACAAAGTGAATATCGAATTAAATACCGAATACTCAGGTATAGTTTCAAAATTATTAAAAGAGACGGGCGATATCGTCGAAGTAGGCGATGTAATTGCGATTATCGAAGAGAATACGGCTGCAGGAGCCACTCCAGGCACTCCAACTGTTCCAGTTGCAGCTCCGGAAAGACCGGCAGAAGAAACTTT
Organism: Bacillus sp. ISL-7; assembly: GCF_018613065.1. Next base: position 241,021 of record NZ_JAGGQW010000034.1, read on the forward strand.
TAATCAACAAAGCAACCAACCTGAGCCAGAACTTTCGAAAGCAATACGTCCAATTGCTTCACCAGCAGCAAGAAAATTGGCAAGAGAACGGGGAATCGATTTACATCAAGTAAGCAGCCGTGATCCACTTGGCAGAATTAGAACAGAGGATGTAAAAGCATATACACATACACCTGCGGTTAAAGAAGAACCAAAGTTGGAAAAGACCAGCCCTAAACCTGTCGTACAACAAATAGATGAAGAGTTTGACAAACCAGTAGAACGTGTGAAAATGTCCCGCCGGCGTCAAACCATCGCTAAACGCTTAGTAGAAGTCCAGCATACAGCGGCAATGTTAACTACATTTAACGAAGTGGATATGTCTGCTGTCATGGATTTACGCACTAAGCGGAAAGATGCCTTTTTTGAAAAACATGGGGTTCGTCTTGGGTTCATGTCGTTCTTTACAAAAGCCGTGGTTTCGGCTTTGAAGCAATTCCCGCTTTTAAATGCTGAAATTCAAGGCGATGAATTGATTTTGAAGAAGTTTTATGATATCGGAATTGCCGTGGCAGCACCAGAGGGGTTGGTCGTACCGGTTGTACGCAATGCGAACCAGAAAAACTTTGCCGAAATCGAACAAGAAATCAGTAATCTCGGTAAAAAAGCTCGTGATAATGCCCTTACTTTAAATGATTTGCAAGGTGGAACATTTACGATTACAAATGGCGGAGTTTTCGGTTCATTAATGTCAACGCCAATCTTGAATAGCCCGCAAGTGGGGATTCTCGGTATGCATAAGATCCAAATAAGGCCAGTAGCGATTGATCGTGAACGAATGGAAAACCGTCCGATGATGTATATTGCCCTTTCTTACGACCATCGAATTGTCGACGGAAAAGAAGCTGTTAGCTTCTTAGTTGCAGTGAAAGAATTGTTGGAGGATCCTCACTCTTTATTATTAGAAGGATAAATCTTATTGATTTGCTTGTTTAATTCTAAAAGACCAAACAAAAACAGACCTTTGAGGTCTGTCAGGCTGTCGAAAAACCGATACCATTGCGCCACCTTAACGGTGGCGTTTTTTTTATATCAAAAAAATGTACGTATTAACCTCAACTTGTCCCTATCAAAATGAACGCCTTTTGCATTTACTAGTAGATTTTTATTTGAAAGGAATGAATTTGTGAAAATAACAATTATTCATTTTAGCAAAAACAACTGTAAATAAAATTCTATTTAAACAAAAGAAAAGGTACAATTTTCAAACTCAATATTATGTTGTGGGAGAATTCTATACGGAGGAGTTCGATCAGCAATAAATAACCAAGTTTGTTTTTTAAATGAAAAGGAATGAAAGGATTATATAATAGATGAACCCAATAATAGTGGACAATTTTTCTTATTTATATAATACATTATAGTGGCAAATAAGGAGATTATAGGGAATGACCTGTAAAAATACAAATTAGGAAAGAAGTAGTTCTAACTTTATGCAATATTAGAATTTTTATCGGAAATCCTTCAATTTGTAAATAATTGGAATTGTTCGTGATGGCCCTCCAGATACTATAAAATGAATCCTCCTTTTACGAGGAAGAGAAAATCAACAGGCGTTAATCAAACGATTGCGGGGTAGAGGGATAATGCGTATGGAAGAAAGGAGTGTAATGGTATGAAACGTCAACTCATTTTAGAAGATGGTACTGTTTTTGTTGGAAAAGGATTTGGCAGTGAAAAGGAATTGATAGGTGAAGTTGTATTTAACACAGGGATGACCGGCTATCAGGAAATTTTGTCGGATCCTTCTTATTGCAGTCAAATTGTTACATTGACTTACCCGCTTATTGGTAACTATGGAATTAATCGTGATGATTTTGAATCGATTGAACCAACAATTAATGGTTTGATTGTAAAAGAATTTTGCGAAATACCGTCAAATTTCCGTAGTCAATTTCCACTTAATAAATATTTAAAAGACAAAGATATTCCAGGTTTAGCGGGAATTGATACAAGGAAGCTTACAAGAAAAATCCGCGAGCATGGGATTCTAAAAGGAAGAATCTGCAGCATGGATGTAATTGTTGAAGAAGTAGTGGCAGATTTAAAGAAAGCAGAATGGACGAGAGATCAGGTGAAACAAGTATCAACAAAACGTTCCTATCCGAGTCCTGGAAGAGGTTTTAAAGTCGTGCTAGTCGACTACGGAATGAAGCACGGTATTTTACGGGAGTTAACGCTGCGCAACTGTGATGTTATAGTCGTTCCGTATGATACAACGGCAGAAAAAATATTTAATCTAAATCCGGATGGCATCATGTTAAGTAATGGGCCTGGGGATCCGAAAGAAATAACAGAAGGAATTGAAATGATTAAAGGTGTGCTTGGGAAAATACCATTGTTCGGCATTTGCTTAGGTCATCAATTGGTCGCCCTTGCATGCGGAGCAGATACAGAAAGATTGAAGTTTGGTCACCGCGGGTCAAACCATCCTGTTAAAAATTTAGAAACAAATCGCGTTGAAATTACCTCGCAAAACCATGGGTATACAGTTTGTATGGATTCTTTAGAAGGAACTGATTTATCAGTAACACATATTGCATTAAATGACGGGACAGTTGAGGGGTTAAAGCATGACAAGTATCCAGCTTTTACTATCCAATACCACCCTGAGGCATCCCCGGGACCAGAAGACGCAAACTATTTATTTGACCGTTTCATTGAATTAATGGAAGCAAGGAAGAAGGAAGGGACGAACGATGACAAAACGCTTAGACATTGAAACAATTTTAGTAATTGGATCAGGACCAATTGTTATTGGACAAGCGGCTGAGTTTGATTATGCGGGCACGCAGGCATGTATCGCATTAAAAGAAGAAGGGTACAAAGTCATTCTTGTTAACTCAAACCCAGCGACAATTATGACCGATACGGAAATGGCAGATAAAGTATACATTGAGCCGTTAACTGTTGAGTTCGTAAGCTCCATCATATATAAAGAACGTCCGGATGCCATTTTACCGACACTAGGTGGACAAACAGGGTTAAATCTTACCGTAGAACTTGCCAAATCAGGTATTTTAGAAGAGCTGGGCGTTGAAATTTTAGGAACAAAATTAAGCGCGATTGAACAAGCAGAAGACCGAGATTTGTTCCGTTCATTAATGAACGAATTGAATGAACCAGTTCCGGATAGTGAAATTATTCATACGGTTGAAGAGGGATATGCATTCGTGGAACAAGTCGGCTATCCTGTTATTGTTCGTCCGGCCTATACACTTGGAGGAACGGGCGGCGGTATTTGCCACAATAAAGAGGAATTAATTGAAACTGTAACGAGCGGCTTAAAATACAGTCCTGTTACCCAATGCCTGCTCGAGAAAAGTATTGCCGGGTTTAAAGAAATAGAGTACGAAGTAATGCGTGACAGCAACGACAATGCTATTGTTGTGTGCAACATGGAAAACATCGATCCTGTTGGTGTCCATACGGGTGATTCAATTGTTGTAGCACCGAGTCAAACCTTAAGCGACCGTGAGTATCAATTATTGCGTAATGCCTCTTTAAAGATTATTCGTGCACTGAAGATTGAGGGTGGATGCAATGTTCAGCTTGCTTTAGATCCCTTGAGCTTCCAATACTATGTCATTGAGGTAAACCCGCGTGTCAGCCGCTCATCTGCGCTAGCATCAAAAGCAACAGGGTACCCAATTGCGAAACTTTCGGCGAAAATTGCAGTAGGTTTTACGTTAGATGAAATGATGAATCCTGTAACAGAAAGAACATATGCATCGTTTGAACCTGCCCTAGATTATGTAGTAACAAAAATTCCTCGCTTTCCATTTGATAAATTCGAATCGGCTAATCGTAAGCTTGGTACACAAATGAAAGCGACAGGTGAAGTAATGGCAATCGGACGTACTCTCGAAGAGTCATTATTAAAAGCAGTTCGTTCACTTGAATTAAAAGTATATCATCTAAATTTAAAAGATGCCGATCAAATCAATGACGAATTGATTGAAAAACGTATTCGTGTTGCGGGTGACGAGCGCTTATTCTACATAGGTGAAGCACTCAGAAGAGGTATAACGATTGAACAAATTCATGAGTGGAGCCAAATTGATATTTTCTTTCTTGCGAAGTTTGACAATATAGTCAAGTTTGAGAAGGTTATGGAAGAAAACAAAGGCGATAGAGAGGTTCTGCTTGAAGCAAAGAAAATCGGTTTCTCAGATAAAACTATAGCAAAACTATGGGGTATGACAGAACTTGAAGTTTATGAATATCGGAAAGAGAATGGAATTATCCCTGTCTATAAAATGGTGGATACATGTGCAGCTGAATTTGAATCTGAAACGCCTTATTTTTACGGTACGTATGAAGATGAAAACGAATCAGCTGTGACTGAAAAGAAGAGTGTGATCGTGCTTGGATCCGGACCAATTCGTATCGGACAAGGAGTGGAGTTCGACTATGCAACGGTTCACTCTGTCTGGGCTATTCGCGAAGCCGGTTACGAGGCAATTATTATTAATAGTAACCCCGAAACTGTTTCAACCGATTTTAGTATTTCAGACAAACTGTATTTTGAGCCATTAACGATCGAAGATGTTATGCATATTATTGATTTAGAAAAACCACTTGGTGTTGTTGTACAATTTGGTGGACAAACAGGGATTAACTTGGCTGGAGAATTGGCAAGCCGTGGTGTGAAAATTTTAGGAACATCGCTTGAGTGTCTTGAGGCAGCAGAAGACCGTGAAAAGTTCGAAAAAACATTGGCATCTCTGGATATTCCGCAGCCTTTAGGTAAAACAGCAAAGTCAGTAGAAGAAGCGGTTAAAATTGCAGAGACAATTGGCTTCCCTGTACTTATTCGGCCTTCTTATGTACTAGGCGGAAGGGCAATGGAAATTGTATATCAAACAGAGGAATTACTTCATTACATGAAAAATGCGGTCCAAGTACATGAGGATCAGCCGGTATTGATTGACCGTTATTTAACAGGCCAGGAAATGGAAGTAGATGCTATCTCTGATGGGGAGAATGTATTCATTCCAGGTATTATGGAACATATTGAGCGTGCAGGTGTCCATTCAGGTGACTCGATCGGTGTGTATCCACCACAAAGCCTATCAGAAGAAACAAAGGCGACAATTATTGACTATACAACAAGAATTGCAAAAGGTTTTCAAATAGTAGGTTTACTTAATATTCAGTTCGTCTTATCAAAAGGTAAAGTGTATGTATTGGAAGTTAATCCGCGCGCGAGCCGTACAGTGCCATTCCTAAGCAAAATTACACTTGTTCCTATGGCGAATCTTGCTACCAAAATAATGTTAGGAAAAACGTTACCGGAGCTCGGGCTTCAATCAGGTATTCATCCTGAAGAGAACAATGTTTATGTGAAAGTCCCTGTATTCTCATTTGCAAAGCTAAGAAAAGTAGATATAACACTTGGACCCGAAATGAAATCAACCGGGGAAGTTATGGGACAAGATACAACATTGGAAAAAGCACTGTATAAAGGATTTATTGCTGCCGGTACTTCAATCAAGCCCCACGGGTATGTATTGTTCACAGTTGCGGACAAAGATAAGGCCGAAGCTGCTGAACTGGCTAAACGTTTCTACAACATTGGGTATCGAATCCTGGCAACAGCAGGGACTGCTGCTGCATTTAAGCAAGATGGGATTCCTGTAAATGTTGTGAATAAAATCGAATCCGAAGAGGAAAACTTGTTAGAGGTAATTCGTAATGGTAAAGCACAGCTTGTGGTCAATACACTAACAAAGGGTAAACAGCCTGCACGCGACGGATTTAAAATTCGCCGTGAAGCAGTTGAAAATGGTATTCCATGTTTAACCTCTCTTGATACAGTAGTTGCAATCTTTCGTGTACTTGAAACCATTCGTTTCCAAACAACACCAATGCGAAGTAAATAAGAGCTCGCTTGGTTTTATGATGAAGCTAAGATAATACACAATTGATTCCATTTTTTAACACTAGGACAAAGTTGCTCTAATAATCAGAGTATTACTAGATTTTTTTCAAGTCAAATTCAAAAAGTTATTGTTAGGATAGGGAGGGATAAATATGAATAAGTCGGAAGCTGTTACTAAAAAGGAACAGAAACAAGATAACATTAAAAAATACAGTGAAGTCAATGAATTCAACCATGAAAGCAATCAAGTGGCCAAAGCGCAAAAACAAATGTCTTCACAAGAGACAACTGGAGTACTAGATCAGGAATAGTTCCGGTACCTGGCACACCCCGAAATCTTGTTTCACAGGTGTTATTTAATTATTTAGGAACTATACCAAGTAATTAACAGTTAAATCAGAAAAAAACCCTTGCAATGGCAAGGGTTTTTAGATGTCCCAGGGAGGATTCGAACCCACCACCAAAAGCTTGAATAGTTATAGTTGGAAGGCATTTTGTGAAAGCTTTATAGACACGAAAAGTTTCCCCTTGACATCGTGCATCAAGCTGAAAGGTAATAGGTGTAGTAGTAATATTAAAAGCATCACATGTTTTAGAACAGTCACAACTCATGGGAATTCACCTCCTTAATTTAGAGTATGAATTGGACGAATTCTGTCCTGTACAAATGTCCGCTAGCGGAAGTTTTTATTTTTATCTACATATAGAACGCTTGTTTGTATATAATAAAAACGAGGTGATTATATATGGCGATATGCGACCGCGGAATTGTTAAGTGGCAAGCTGCGTTTCAACTTCCGGAACTGGTGAAGTCTTATCGTGGGTTATGGCGAGATACTGAACGCATTGCAAAGCCGATTATTGACGAGCATGAAGCGGAGGAGTTCGACCAGCGGATAGCTTATGCGATGGAAAGTAACTATGCGGTAAAGATAACGATATGGCAAGACGGCTTCACTACGGAGATTACTGGCCGCATTCATCGCGTTGATCCTATTACGCATCAGCTCCGTATTGAGGTAAAGCCTGGCGAGTTCGAGTGGGTGGCCTTCGAAGAAGTTACCGAGGTGACTGTCGTGGATTAGACTGAAATAAGAAAAAGCGCCATATAGACGCTTCGGTAAGGAGGTTAAATTATTAGGGTACTGTATATTATGAAGGGTTGTATAAGATGGTAATGGACAAACACGGAATTTTTATAAATAAATTGGTCGGGGATTAATACCGACATTACCTAGTAGATTACTCGGATATATTATAGAAGGAACACGGAATTATTCCGATTTACAACGTAAGGTGACGTAATGTGGAAGACAATAACGGTAGGCGCTATTAATTTTGACTATCGTCATTATCTTCCCTATTTTGTTTTATATTTGAATAAACTAAATAAATTAGAAAATTGCCAGGAATCGAGATCAAAATGAATACAAACCAAAGCGTGTTTATAAAATGAGTGTATATCCACGACATGCTAGCACCTCCTAATTCTAGAATGTCCGAAATGTCCATATGTTACAATCAGAATAATCATCTTGCAATATGGCAGGTAATGTAAAGTGATACAGTAGGGATACGGTGGCATATCGTAAGGCATCGGGCAGTACAAAAGATTACATATTTGCGATATCACTAGCACGAGGCGCCTGGAGCGGACGCCCTTCCGAAATCTCAGGGGTACTGCGCTATTATGTCAAATGATGCCGTGATCCACCACATAAACCGGCAGCTATCCGCATATTGAACGGGTATTCATTATGCATAAATTCCGGGAAATACTCGGAGCTGCTGGCGCTATGAATGGTGTAGGTATGCGGATGTATGCGGATATGTATATCGGCATTATCTACTTATTAGTCGGGGCGTCTCTTTCCTTCATACCTACTTCCAAAAGTCTACAAATCTTCCGTTCTACTAATCGTGGTAAAATTAATCTGAGGTGTTTTATATGACGTTTATCAAACCAATGCTATTACAAAAATCGGACCAGCCTTTCGATGACTCCGATTTCATTACGGAGCTCAAACTCGACGGCATCCGTTTAATATACTCGGTTGATTCAGTGGGCAAGGTCCGCTTATTTTCACACCACAATAACGAAGTCACATCGAAATTCCCCCAACTGCACGACCTTAATATCCCGCCTGGTACCACGCTTGACGGCGAGCTGATAATTAGTGACAACGCCGGAAAACCGGATTTCGAAGCCATGATGAGCCGGTTCATGAGTTCGAAGGATAAATCTCCGGTCAGCTTCGTTTCTTTTGACGTAATCCAGCATGAAGGTGAGCGTGTATCAAAACTCCCGTTACTCGAGCGTAAGGAAATACTTGCGGAACTTGTGCCGAATGATTCCACGCTGATTGCCAAATCGCAATTTATCGAAGGACACGGTGAGGCATATTTTGACACAATCAAGGCACAAGGACTCGCAGGAATTGTTTTAAAACGCAAAGATTCGCGTTAAGAAGTCGGCAAGAGATCACACTCATGGCTGAAGGTCATAAATTACCAATACGCCAATGTTTTCGTGGTTGGCTACCGCAAGCAACCGAAGGGTTTCGGCTGGCTATTGACGGACGCTGATGGTAGGTACATGGGCGTGATGGAACTCGGAGTGCCTGTGAGTGAAAAGGCGAAAGTTTACCGAGCTCCTATCGTAAAAGAAACCGATGATTTTGCGAATATAGCTCCGATTGGCGTTCGAGTTAAGTACCGTAATTTAACAAAGTCGGGCTTATTACGTATTCCTAGCTTTGTAGAGTGGGTTTAACGACCCACTCTTTTTTAAAGATCTGTTATACAATAACCTTGATAATTTACCAAATGAAAAAGGACTTTTTTGAAGACTTCTTATTTAACAAAAGCACCCCTTTAGCTGAATAAGAAATCTCGAGAAAATTATTGGTATCAAAGGAGAAAACCTCCTTTATGTCGATAATAATAGATAAAGGGGATGACCCAATGAATAAAGTTGGTTTATTAAAAAATCTACGTAATGCGAGTCGAGGTAATTTTTTTTCAATAGAGATTCCTAAAGCTACAAAAGAAGATGAAAAAAAGATTGAAGAATGGGTTGGAGAATTAGAAAGTGAAGGGAAAATCAAGTTAAGAGAATGTGTACAGCGAGAATACTCGGTTTATTTACATGGAATAATTAAGTATGCGTCCGAATAATCGGGTGCTTTTTAATGGGGTGAAACGAAAGAGGATATATCAAACCAAGAAAGCACAGAGTAATTACTTTAGCTAAAAAAGCCCCAGCAGGTACGCCAAGGCTTAATAAAATGGGCGGTTATGATAAGATTCATTAGGTCTTTCTTTCGCGTTGTATGTATAGTCACTCGATTTTCTTTCGAGGAAATGCGAGACGGTGACCACCATCAGTCCGATTGGCACCGTGACTGCGAGAACAAAGGATGCGTAAAGCCAGCGATATGGGTGCGGTGATTCCTCCGCGACGAAATCAATAGCGCTAATGTCGACAATCTTTAGTGACGTAATAATATAAACAGCAATGATAATACCGGTTGCTATGGCGAAATAGCCTGCCAAACATAATGCGTTTCTCATACGAATCTCCACCCAATCCTATTGGTTAAATCGAAGTTATAGCATTATATGTAAAATATAGTTATTTAAGTCTCTAAAGTAAAAAAAATGGAATCATCATGCGGAATTAGAAGAGTACGAAGGTCAACTGGTATAGTAGGGAAAGTAAGACGGGGATATTTAGGTTTCCGCGTTTTATGAATAAGGCCGCCCAATAAGGACGGCTTTTTTATTACGTTCGAATGCCATTGCGCTTCATAATATTACGTACTGGCGAGAACTTATTATGTTGCTCGCGAATATGCTCGCTGTCCATTTGGACATATTTTCGCGTGGTTTGTATGTCCGCATGATCGAGTATCTTTTGAAGGGTGAATATATCTCCGCCATTTAATACATAATTCCGTGCAAATGTATGGCGGAACATATGCGGATGGAGTTTCGTTATATTTAATTTACGCTTTAATCGATTTAACCTACGACGGAATGCATCGTCGGTAAAATCCTCACCATAAGCGTTCATGAACAACTGAGCGTCCTCACCGAAATACAGTTGCGTTTCATCTAAAAGCTGCCGCATTCTCTTAGCGACCTCTCGGCTTATAGGTATCTCTCGAGACCTCCGATTCTTTGCGATTTTAGACGGCACAGTGACCGTTAAATCTTTGAAATCAATTTGAGCTGCGGTTAATGACAGTGCTTCACCGATTCGTAGGCCGGTATCCGATAACAATAGAATAAGAGTCTTATCGCGCCATTGTGCGAATTGCCGATCGTCATAAGAGGCGAGAATGGCATCGATTTGCTCGTCCGGAATACCTGGCACCTCTTCGCGGGCATCATCGCGGACTTGTGAGATATTCTGCATTGGATTGCTCGGAATCATTCCCTCGTTAAATAGAAAGCGAAACATCGTGCTGAGACCTCGAATTCGTATATTAATAGTATGCACCGACAAACCCTTTCCACTACGCTTCCGTTGGGGGTCTTCGGCATATGGTGTTCGTTCAGTGCGAAGATAATTAATATAATCACGAATACAGTCTGCGGTAATTTCATTAATATTCGTAATGTCTTCGTCTAACCATTGTCGAAAATAACGGAAAATATCGTGGTATCCAGTAAGTGTTCCCGGACGAACACCTTCCGCTGTTTTAGCGCGAATAAAGATTTCGATAGCTTCCTCGATGGTATATAGGACCTCCCGAGGCTTTCGGACTTGAGGCGATGCTGTTGCTCCTCTTTCGTCAATAAACTTACGTTTCATACGGTTTTAACTCCTTCTGTAATTCAGCCGCAAGTGTCCTACGTTCACCATTCGATGTCCTATAGCGTCAAAAACCACGTCCTACAGATAACGTAAAAAAGCGCCATGTCAACGCATTGTCACCGTATTGCTTAACGGATGACAAACCGCATATCATAGCGCTTTACATAATGAAGATGTCCCAGAGAGGATTCGAACCTCCGACCTACAGTTTAGGAAACTGTTGCTCTATCCTACTGAGCTACTGAGACAAATAAAATAGGAACGTTATTTATTATAATTTGTTAATTCTAAAAGGTCAATAAAAAGTTGAGATTATTGAATTGGCAGGTCTCTGGCAACTTCGCTTTTTTTCGCACCCTTTTCACGGAATATCAACCAAACGATTAAACTAAGCCCAATTAATAAACCTTCCAGCGATAAAATGTACCAAGGATAGGGTCCTAATACATCTAATAAACTTGCACTGTCAGGTTTATGACTTAAGAACATATAATTTCCGTCTACCAGCTTATTGATCAACATTATAATCGGCATGAGTACATTCAAAAAGATACATAATTTTAATACAGACCAAATTGTCGGTCGGTATCCCTTTGCCCAAGTAAAATAAAGCGGCACCCAGATCTCCATCAAATGTGTATAAAAGAAATGGAAAAACCGAAAATGCGGGAAATCATAATTTAATGATGGTGTTAATAACGCCTGTGATGCGCCTAATAATGCAGTGAATAATAAAATCTCATAGATTATTTTTTTCTTAGTTAGCAATAAAATGACGGTTAATATCAGACTGATGCTGCACAATTCTAATGGGATGGCGTGGCTCACATCCCAACTTCCATTTAAAAGCATCCAGGTATGATAAGTCGTTTCCATGATGATTAGTGAAATAGCGACCCCGATTTCAGTTCGTCGCCATTCATTAGCCTTCAATTTATCTCTAAACAGGAATAGGCAGACTGAAACTAAGAGTAAGATAGAGATAATAACAAAGTGACTTGCAGAAAACATCTCAAAATCAAAGTTGTTGTTACTGCGGCCAAACACTCCCTCCATATTACCACCACCCCTGTAGACAATAATCAAAACAATTATCAATTGTAAATTAATGCTAGTTTTACCTTAATAATTATATTCTATGGGATATGCTTTTACTCCTCTTAAGAAATTTTAATTATTTCTATTTTGACTACGATTAGGTTTTTTCTTCCTAATAAAGTTTTCTCGAATTATGGTATAATAATTTGTCGAAGAAAATCGAAAGTCTTTATATAGTGGAGGTCATTATGGCTGCATATACGCCGATGATACAGCAATACTTAACAGTTAAGGCAGATTATCAAGATGCCTTTTTATTTTTTCGTTTAGGCGATTTTTATGAAATGTTTTTTGACGATGCGATTAAAGCTTCGCAAGAATTAGAAATAACTTTAACGAGCAGACAAGGTGGCACGGATGACCGGATTCCGATGTGCGGCGTTCCCTACCATGCGGCACCTAACTATATTGAACAACTCATTTCAAAAGGCTACAAAGTGGCCATTTGTGAGCAAGTGGAAGACCCGAAACTGACCAAAGGGATGGTAAAAAGGGAAGTTGTCCAATTGATCACACCGGGAACAGTGATGGAGGGCAAGGGGTTAAATGATAAAGAGAATAACTATATTGCCTCGATCACAAGCTTTGATGACCAAACCTATGGTTTTTCCTACAATGATATCTCAACTGGTGAAAGCCGGGTTACGTTATTATCGAATAATTTTGACGAAGTTTTAAATGAGTTAGCCGTATTAAGTGCAAAGGAAGTCGTTGTCTCTAGCAGTTTTGACGGAGAATTACAAAAAAAACTTCGTGAACGCGATGTACTAGCGATTTCGTTTGAAGATAATAGTTCAATAGATATCAATTATTCGCATTTACTTCAAGATTTGAATCAAGAAAAATTAAAGCAATCCATCGCAAGACTTTTTAACTATTTATACCGGTCACAAAAAAGAAGTTTGGACCATCTTCAGCCAGTCACTACCTATCAAATCCATCAATATATGAAAATTGATTACTATTCAAAGCGCAATCTTGAACTTACGGAAACGATTCGTTCCAAAGGAAAGAAAGGTTCATTATTATGGCTCCTTGATGAGACGATGACCGCAATGGGCGGAAGAATGTTAAAACACTGGATCGACCGACCGTTAATCAATCAGAATGAAATTGAATCACGTCAAACCATCGTTGAAGTCCTGATGTCTTATTATTTTGAGCGTCAGGAACTTCGTGAAAAGCTGAAGGAAGTTTACGATTTAGAACGATTAGCGGGAAGAGTAGCCTTTGGCAATATTAATGCCCGTGATTTGGTTCAATTAAAACGTTCTTTAATGCAGGTCCCTTACTTGAAACAAATCCTTGCAGGCATGCAGAATGAAAAAGTGAGCCAAATTGCCGATCTTCTTGACCCGTGTGAAAAGATCACAGATCTATTGGAGCAGTCGATTGTTGAAAATCCACCGCTTTCCTTAAAAGAAGGCAATATGATTCGTGATGGATACAATGCTCAGCTCGATCAATATCGTGATGCCAGCCGGAACGGGAAAACGTGGATTGCCCAACTTGAACGTGAAGAGCGTGAGAAAACCGGTATTAAATCGTTGAAGGTTGGCTATAATCGTGTATTTGGTTACTATATTGAGATTACCCGGGCGAATCTGCATCTTTTAACAGAAGGTCAGTATGAACGGAAGCAAACCTTATCGAACGCAGAACGGTTTATTACTACAGATTTAAAAGAAAAAGAAGCATTAATTTTACAGGCTGAAGAAAAATGCGGTGAGCTTGAATATGAGTTGTTTACCGAAATTCGCGAAATTGTGAAGGAACAAATCCCGCGCCTACAGGCCTTGGCAAAAGCGATTAGTGAGCTTGATGTCTTGCAGTGTTTTGCTCAAGTAAGTGAAGACCGGCACTATATAAAACCGCAGTTTTCTATGGAAGGCCGGGTCGTTGTAAAGGAAGGCCGCCATCCAGTCGTTGAAAAGGTATTAAACGCCCAGGAATATGTTCCGAATGATTGCTTCATGGACAGCGAGCGCGAAGTCATGTTGATCACGGGTCCGAACATGTCAGGGAAAAGTACGTACATGCGCCAAATCGCGTTAATCTCGATATTAGCCCAAATTGGTTGTAATGTTCCGGCCACAGAAGCCATACTGCCGATTTTTGACCAAATATTTACCCGTATCGGTGCTGCGGATGATTTGATCTCAGGACAAAGTACCTTTATGGTTGAAATGTTGGAAGCCAAAAATGCGATTTCAAATGCGACACAAAACAGCTTAATTTTGTTTGACGAAATCGGGCGAGGTACATCTACTTATGATGGAATGGCACTTGCTCAAGCTATCATTGAATATATTCATACCCAGATTGGGGCAAAGACTCTTTTCTCCACCCATTATCATGAATTAACGGTTTTAGAGGAAGAACTGGATAAGTTAAAAAACATTCACGTCAGTGCGATTGAACATAATGGAAAAGTTGTTTTCCTTCATAAAATTAAAGAAGGACCGGCTGATAAGAGCTACGGGATTCATGTTGCCCAGCTTGCAGGACTGCCGTCAGAATTAATCAGCCGCGCTAATGAAATATTAACCGCACTCGAGCAGTCTGATAACCAACTAGACACGCCAAAAAAAGATGTGGTAAAAGTAGCGGAAGTAGTGGAGGTACAAGAACAACCTGCCCAACTATCTTTCTTTGATGAACCAAAAGATGTGAAAAAGCAGGAACTCTCCTCGAAAGAGAAACGTGTAATCGAGAAAATGAAAGAATTAGATATATTGGATTTAACACCACTTCAGGCGATCAACCTGTTGTACGAGCTTCAGAAAAAGTTAAAGTAGGGGGTGAATCCGAATGGGTAAAATTATTCAATTGGATGATGCCTTATCCAATAAAATCGCGGCAGGGGAAGTAGTCGAACGGCCTGCATCTGTTGTAAAAGAGTTGGTTGAAAATTCGATTGATGCCGGCAGCACCGTGATTGAAATTGAGGTAGAAGAAGCGGGCCTCGCCAAAATACGCATTACCGATAATGGAAATGGCATCGAGGAAGAGGATGTTTTACTCGCCTTTCAACGTCATGCCACATCCAAAATCAAAAATGAAAATGATTTGTTCCGAATTCGGACTCTCGGGTTCCGTGGAGAAGCCCTGCCAAGTGTTGCCTCGGTTTCACGGCTCGAGATGAAGACTTCTACAGGAGAAGGTGCTGGAAATCGATTGGTGATTGAAGGCGGCAAAGTCGAAACGTTTGAAAAAGCTTCAAGCAGGCGCGGGACTGATATCTCGATCACCGATTTATTTTACAACACACCTGCCCGCTTGAAGTATATGAAGACGATTCATACTGAGCTTGGAAATATTACGGATGTCGTGAATCGACTGGCCCTTTCTCATCCAGAGGTGGCCTTCCGCCTCATTCATAATGATCGCAAACTGCTGCAAACGAATGGTAATGGGGATGTTCGTCAGGTGCTGGCATCGATCTACGGTATTGGGATCGCCAAGCAATTAGTTCCAATCACCGGCCATTCGCTTGATTACAAAATTAGTGGATTTGCTTCGATGCCTGAGGTAACAAGAGCCTCAAGAAACTATATTTCGACGATGATTAATGGCCGATTCATTAAAAACTATCCATTGGCCAAGGCAATTCAGGAAGGCTATCATACCTTGCTTCCGATCGGCAGGTTCCCGATTGTGCTCCTTAATATTGAAATGGACCCTTTACTCGTTGATGTCAATGTTCACCCCTCGAAAATGGAGGTCCGCATTAGTAAAGAAGCGGAACTGAATGAGCTTGTCACTTCGATTATAAAAGAAGCGTTTAAATCAAAGATCCTTATCCCGACAGCATATACAGCGGTGAAAAAGGATGTACCGAAGGAAGAACAAACTTCTTTGGTTCTGGATGAAGGTACAAGACAGGCAAATGATGAGAAAGAGTTTGAATGGAAACAACCAGTTGCAGCTGCAACTATTCAGGAGACCCGTCCATTGCTGGAAGTGCCTGCTGAGACACCTGTTAATAAATTACCGAGTTTCCAGCGTGATGAAGCGACGGGTGGAAGAGACAGTTGGCAATCTATTAATCCATTTAGTGACTCAGATGACAAACCTGATGATAGTAATCATACGATTGAACCTAATGTGGATACTGTTGAGACAGGAAATGTTTCGGTCGAGAGCAGAGTTCCACGGTTATATCCGATTGGACAAATGCACGGAACTTACATTTTTGCTCAAAATGAAAATGGCCTTTATATTATTGATCAGCATGCGGCACAGGAACGGTTGAAGTATGAGTATTTCCGGGAGAAAGTTGGGCAAGTCCAATCAGAACTGCAGGAAATGCTTGTGCCATTAACCTTTGAATACTCGACGGATGAATTTTTGAAAATAAATGAATACCAAATTGAGCTTGAAAAGGTCGGGGTTTTTCTTGAGGAATTTGGACTAAATAGTTTTATTGTCCGATCCCATCCGCAGTGGTTCCCAAAAGGGGAAGAAAAACAAATCATAGAAGACATGATTGAACAGCTTTTATTGATGAAAAAGGTGGATATTAAGAAACTACGTGAAGAAGCAGCGATTATGATGAGCTGCAAGGCATCCATAAAAGCCAATCGGCATTTGCGAAATGATGAGATTCAAGCACTCCTTGATGATTTGAGGAAAGCATCTGATCCATTTACTTGTCCGCACGGCAGACCGATTATTGTTCATTATTCGGTTTATGAGATGGAGAAAATGTTTAAACGGGTGATGTAACTAAGAAGAACGTTCCTATTTTATTAGGGTGCGTTCTTTTTTTTTGAGTGTTGGTTAAGTGATTTTATTGAAAAGATGGATGGCTCTACGTGCCCGAAACCGAGGGTAAACATTGAATATGGTCACGTAGAGAGGTCCTACGTGCCCGAAACCGAGGGGAAACATTGAATATGGTCACGTAGAGAGGTCCTACGTGCCCGAAACCGAGGGGAAATAATGAATCGGGTAACGTAGACATGCTATTCATGACGACCCAAAAGAAAAAAAGCTGCAGAAAAGGATTTTTCTGCAACTTTGATATTACTATTAATTTGATTACTATTAATATGAGTGCAATCTCTGGAAATGATCTTGCCGCCCAAGTTGCTTATTTCACAGCTACGGGGAGCTTGCTCATATACATTAGGGCCTTTCCAGTTCCTATCGCTACCGATTCTAGAGGGTTTGGGGCAAGCTGGACAGGAACAACTATCTCTTCACTTAGCCATGCCTCCATCCCATTCAATAATGCTCCACCGCCGGTCAGAATTACGCCCCTGTCGACGATGTCTCCACTGAGCTCTGCTGGGCAATCCTCTAGGGTTGCACGAATGGCTTCTAAAATATGCAATAGTGCTTCCTTGATCGCCACACGAATTTCATAGGATGATAGTTTAATCGTTTTTGGCAGTCCAGTTAATAGGTCGCGACCCCGGACATCCATGAAACGTTCTTCATGGTCAATGAGAGCAAAACCAATTTCCATTTTGATGTTTTCTGCAGTTCTTTCACCAATTAGGATATTATATTCTTTCCGAACATGTTGAATAATATCTTCATCGAGGCGGTCACCGCCAATTTTAATGGAATGGCATGCAACTACCCCGCCAAAGGAAATAATTGCTACCTCAGTATTGCCGCCGCCAATATCCACTACCACATTGGCAACTGGTTCATCGACAGGTAATCCAGCACCAATTGCTGCTGCAACTGGTTCCTCAATTAAGCTGATTTTTTTTGCCCCAGCCTGTCTTACTGCATCTTGGATCGCTCTTCTTTCCACACTTGTGGAACCAGATGGAATACTAACAACGACATTTGGTTTACGCACAGCAAAACCAATCTTTTTGGATGCATCGCGCATAATGTGTTTTAGCAATTCAGTGGTTACATCATAATCTGCGATTACGCCATCCTTCATGGGGCGAATGGCGACGATTTTTTCAGGTGTCTTTCCTATCATTTCCTTTGCTTCTGTACCAACAGCTACAACATTTTTTGTCACTGTATCAATCGCCACAACAGAAGGTTCATTAATAACGATTCCTTTATTTTTACTATAAACTAGTATATTTGCAGTTCCTAAATCAATACCTATATCAAAAGTAGATAACATATTCCTTCACCTAATTTCCCTATTTTTCATTCAAAATAAGCTACGAGTTAGTCTACCATAAATTTGGGGGTGGAAAGCCTTTTGTAAATGAACCGTTATCCTTTTGTAAATTTACAAGAAAATTATCCCTATTTAGGAATAAAAGTGGATGAAATAAATTTCATGTCCAATTAACGGCATAGAAATGAACTTTTATGTATATACTAGTTTGATGTTCTACTGCTTTTAAAAATTATGTTACGATAAAGGGGTGAAAGTGGAATCATAAACCTGCTTTCACTGAAAATGGGATAAGGCAGTGTGAAAATATTGGATTCAAAACAAAAATTATTAGTGATCATCGGACCAACCGCCGTCGGAAAAACAAAGTTAAGTATCGAAATGGCTAAACGCTATAATGGTGAAATTATCAGCGGAGATTCTATGCAAATCTATCGTGGCATGGATATTGGGACGGCAAAAATCAAAAAGGATGAAATGGAAGGTATTCCTCACTATCTGATAGATATTAAAGAGCCATTTGAAAATTTTTCCGTTGCTGAATTTCAACTCCTTGTTCGGGCTAAAATAGGTGAGATTGCTAAAAAGGGAAAGCTGCCCATTATTGTCGGTGGAACAGGGTTGTATATACAGTCCGTCATTTATGATTATCAATTTTCTGATGTACCAGGCGATGAGTCCTATCGTCTTAAGCTAGAGGAAAGAGTCAAGAAAATAGGGAATGAGGCACTTTATAAAGAATTGTTGGAGGTGGATCCAGGTAGTGCTTCACAAATCCATCCAAATAATGTAAGAAGAGTCATTCGCGCACTTGAAATCTTCCATCTTACAGGTAAGACGATGCAAGAATTCCAAAGCACACAACAACCAGATCTTTTGTACAATACAGCAATAGTTGGTTTATCGATGGAACGCGAGAAACTTTATGAGCGCATTAATTATCGAGTGGATTTAATGATGGAGGAAGGGCTTATCGAGGAAGTAAAAGGTTTGTATCAAAGGGGTTTGCGCGATTGTCAATCGATCCAAGCAATTGGCTACAAAGAAATGTATGCCTATTTAGAAGGTAGAGTACCTTTAGAAGAGGCTATAGAGAATTTAAAACAAAATTCAAGAAGATACGCAAAAAGGCAATTAACTTGGTTTCGGAACAAAATGGAGGTATCATGGTTTGACATGACCAGTGTGGAGGACACCTCAAAAAAAATAACGGAAATTTCACGTTGTGTTGAAGGAAAGCTTAAAGTAAAATCGAATACATATTAGTAGAGATAAAAGAGGAGGAAATACAAATGAAAACAACAATCAATATTCAGGACCAATTTTTAAACCAGTGCCGCAAAGATAACATACATGTTACCGTCTTTTTACTTAACGGTTTTCAATTAAGAGGTCAAATTAAGGGCTTTGATAATTTTACAGTTCTTTTTGAATCAGAAGGAAAGCAACAATTAGTATATAAGCATGCTATTTCAACTTTTGCACCGCAAAGAAACGTGCAGCTTGAACTGGATAACCAATAAGTCATAGTTAGGAGCCCATTTATTGGGCTTTTTTATTTATTATAAAAAACTTTTTTAATGAAATTCAGGGAGTTTGAATACATATAAAATGAAGGATTATGCTTTCCTTTGTGCAAATAATCAGTTCAGAATGTAAATTCTGAGTGGCCATAAAAACTCATCATATAAACTGTTGGTAAAAATGAGAGGTGAAAGCTTTGGACCAACCCATCAGAATGAAAAGTAACGGCCAAATAAGAGTAGTTCTCAATTCACAAATAGGGAAAACGATGACAAAAGAGTTACCTGACTTTCAGGTGGTTCCAAAGGACATTCCACCTGAGCATTCGGCTCTAAAGGAAATTGAAGAGGAGTTAGGGGCTCTTGTTGGTATGGAAGAAATGAAAAAGATGATAAAGGAAATTTATGCATGGATTTACGTGAATAAAAAACGTGAGGAAATGGGTTTAAAAGCAAGAAAACAAGCCCTCCATATGATGTTTAAAGGAAATCCTGGAACAGGTAAAACGACAGTCGCTAGATTAATAGGTAAGTTATTTCAAAAAATGAGCGTTTTAACAAAAGGACACTTAATTGAGGCGGAACGTGCGGACCTCGTGGGGGAGTATATTGGTCATACAGCACAGAAGACAAGGGATTTAATCAAGAAGGCCCAAGGGGGGATTTTGTTCATCGATGAGGCTTACTCATTGGGGCGCGGCGGTGAGAAGGATTTCGGCAAAGAAGCAATCGATACATTGGTTAAGCATATGGAAGATAAGCAGCATGAGTTTATTCTTATCCTTGCTGGATACTCCCGTGAAATGGAGTATTTCTTGACCCTTAATCCTGGGCTCCATTCACGCTTTCCATTAGTTATTGATTTTCCTGACTACAATATAAATCAACTAATGGAAATTTCGGCGAGAATGTTAATCGAAAGAGAATACACGTTTAGCCATGAGGCGGAAAAAAAGTTAAAAGAACATTTAATATGGGTTAAAGCGGTATTAAGTCCAAATAGTTTTTCAAATGGAAGGTATGTACGAAATATCATTGAAAAATCGATCCGCGCCCAGGCCATGAGGCTGCTCATGTTAAATAGTTATGACAGGCATGAATTAATGACAATTAGAAGTAATGATCTTGTGTTTGAAGAAGATTAGAGACAAAAAAACGGCAGATTCTAAGCAATCTGCCGTTTCTATTTGGATTAGTTATTAATTGGCCTCAAATTTACGTATCGGCAGCTTCCAATCAAAGGTATAGGAGAGGACGCGTAAAACTGTCACAAGGAAAAAGAGAGAATACAATTCCCAAGAATGCGTCACGATCTTAAGTCCGATAAATAAGCCTGTCAATATCGCCCATATTGCATAGATTTCCGATCGTAAGACGATTGGTTTTCTTCCTGCCAATAAATCACGAATAATCCCGCCGCCGATTCCGGTTAGCACCGCTGCAACAATAACTGCACTAAGCGGGTGATTCATTTTAACGGCGTAAAGAGCACCTTGGATGGCAAAGGCTGAAAGGCCAATCGCATCAAATAAGTTTCCCCATTTTTGCCAATGTTTTAAAAGGTTGCTTGGAAATAAAAACACAGCAGTTATGGATAATAAGGCAATTTGAAAAAATAACCCTTGTTCCCAAAGTGCTGATACAGGTACACCGATTAATAGGTTTCGAATCGCCCCGCCGCCAAAAGCGGTGACAATACCTAAAATGTATACGCCAAAAATATCATATTCCTCTTCCATCGCAACAATGGCCCCACTAACGGCGAAGGCGATTGTTCCAATCATACTTAAAACTTCCCATGTCATCTATCCGAATTCTCCTTGAAATCTTTATTTTATTTAACTATATGAAAATAGTAATAATGATATTAGAAAACAGTAAGATTATATCAAGATATGGGGAAATTACAATAAGTTTTTTCTAATGTTGGGCAAATTAGAGTATACAACCTTTTTTTGTTATGATGGAGATAGAAGATTACGGAAGGAACGATGCCTTATGGAACAAAAAGACACGAAAGAGAAGGCGATCCTCGTTGGCTGTCAAACCAATGGGGATACGGATTTGCGCTTTCATTATTCAATGGAAGAGTTAGGAGCACTAACAGAAACCGCTCAGGGTGAAGTATTGATGTCGGTCGTTCAAAAAAGGGACCGGCGCCACCCAGCTACCTATATAGGTAAAGGGAAAGTGGAGGAACTTAATGTCCTGGTGGATGAACTGGAGGCAGATATAGTTATTTTTAATGACGAGCTATCACCCAGTCAAAAAAGAAATCTCTCTACGGAAATAAATGCCCGTATCATCGACAGAACCCAGCTCATCTTAGACATTTTTGCACAAAGGGCTCGCTCCAAAGAAGGGAAATTACAGGTTGAACTTGCCCAATTGCAATACATGCTTCCTCGTCTTGCGGGTCAGGGGACTGCATTATCCCGTTTGGGGGCTGGGATAGGAACAAGGGGTCCTGGTGAAACAAAGTTAGAATCAGACCGCCGGCATATCCGCCGCAGAATCGATGAAATTAAAACCCAACTTTCCGTTATCGTTCAGCACAGGGATCGATACAGAGAAAGAAGAAAGAAAAATAAAACCTTTCAGGTCGCGATTGTCGGTTATACCAATGCCGGTAAATCCAGTCTTTTCAATCGTTTATCTGAAGCAGAATCGTACGAGGAAAATCAATTGTTTGCAACCCTAGATCCAATGACACGAAAATTGATTTTACCAAGTGGTTTCCTAGCCTTGATTACCGATACGGTTGGGTTTATACAAGATTTACCGACAACACTAATTGCTGCATTTCGATCGACGCTTGAGGAAGTCAAGGAAGCTGATTTGCTTCTTCATGTGGTCGATATGTCCAACCCAGATTATTTCCATCACGAAAAAACTGTTAAAAAGCTGCTTGAAGACTTGGAAGTTAAAGATATCCCGCAAATAACAGTATATAATAAGAAAGATATTCAGCATTCAGATTTTGTCCCAACCGCAGATACACCGACCGCATTTATTAGTGCATTTGATAAAGAGGACCGTCAAGCCTTGAAGCAGCAAATGGAGAAGGTAGTTATGGAAATGATGGATTCTTACGAAGTTCAGATTCCGTCCACAGAAGGAAAGCTGCTTTCTTTATTAAAAAATGAGACAATATTAAGAGAGCTTGTGTTTGATGAAGAAGATCAATTCTATCGATGCAAAGGATATACACTTCAGGATCATCAAATAACAGGACAATTACAGAAATTCACAATATAGATAGGGGTCACAACATGTTTCAACAGTTAAAAAATGGGGAAAAGCTTCAGCCGTTGGTAGAGGAAGTTGAACAACAAATCGCTAAAGTACATAAAGAAATAGACAATAAAATCGAATCAAATCAATTTCGGGTATTAAAAAGCTTTCAAAACAAAAGAGTGAGTGATTCACATTTTAATCCGTCGACAGGGTATGGCTATGACGATCATGGCAGGGATACACTAGAAATGGTCTATGCAGACGTTTTTGGGGGAGAAGCAGGACTTGTTCGTCCGCAAATAATCTCTGGCACACATGCCATTTCCATTGCCTTATTTGGCGTTCTTCGACCTGGGGATGAACTTCTATATATAACGGGCAAACCCTATGATACGCTTGAAGAAATTGTTGGACTTCGTGGGAACGGGGTTGGCTCATTAAAGGAATTTGGAATTTCCTATGATAGTGTAGCTCTGACGAATCAAGGTGGAATTGATTGGGAGGCTGTCTCAAAGAAAATAAAACCGAATACAAAAATGATTGGCATTCAGCGTTCCAAGGGCTATGCCACAAGACCATCTTTTACGATTGCAGAAATTGCAGAAATGATCACGTTTGTCAAAGAAATTAAACAGGATGTGGTCGTATTTGTAGATAATTGCTATGGGGAATTTGTTGAGGAGACCGAGCCTTGTCATGTCGGTGCGGACTTAATCGCAGGGTCACTAATCAAAAATCCAGGCGGAGGGATTGTGAAGACTGGCGGCTATATTGTTGGTAAAAAACAGTGGGTGGAGGCATGTTCGTATCGAATGACTTCACCAGGGATAGGAGCCGAAGCAGGAGCGTCCCTCTATAGTCTTCAAGAAATGTATCAAGGTTTTTTTCTTGCCCCCCATGTGGTTGGCCAGGCATTAAAAGGGGCCGTTTTCACAGCAGCAATGTTGGAGAAATTAGGCATGAATTCTTCTCCGAAATGGAATGCTAAAAGGACGGACTTAATTCAGTCTGTCCAGTTTGATGACCGAGATAAAATGATTGCTTTTTGTCAGGCCATTCAATTCGCATCACCGATTAATTCTTATGTCACACCCCATGCCAGTTATATGCCAGGGTATGAGGACGATGTAATTATGGCAGCAGGTACTTTTATTCAGGGGGCGAGCATTGAACTCACAGCAGATGGACCGATTAGACCACCATATGTTGCCTATGTACAAGGTGGTTTAACCTATGCACACGTAAAGATGGCTGTTTGTCTGGCCATAGACCACTTAACGGATAAAGGATTAATCGAATTGTTTTAGGAGAACAGCAAAGTGTCCAATTATTTTAAAAATTTTAATGTAAGAAAACCTAACATATCATTGACAACTTTTCTAACACAAAATATAATAGTATTATAATCAACCCGAGGGGAGGAGGAATTAGATGAGTGGAAAGGAAATTCGCCGTTCCATGCCACTGTTTCCAATTGGAACAGTCATGCAACTAACGGAACTCACAGCCAGGCAAATTCGTTACTACGAAGAACACCAATTGATTTCTCCAGCAAGAACCGAGGGGAATAGACGTTTATATTGTTTAAATGATATTGATAGGCTTCTAGAAATTAAGGATTTAATTGATCAAGGTGTCAATATGGCTGGCATTAAACAATTGTTCCTAGTAAAAGCGCAACAATCAAACATTCTTGAGCAACAAACAGAAAAGACCAAGCGCGAATTAACAGATGAACAGCTTAGAAAGCTGCTACGCAACGAAATGATGCATTTAGGTCGAAACAATCGATCCTCTTTACGTCAAGGAGATATGTCAAGATTCTTTCATTAATGTGGAAGTTTTCTTTTTAAAAAATAGGAGGTAAGGAAATGGCAAAGTATTCAAGAGAAGATATTAAAAGATTAGCGGTCGAAGAAAACGTGAAATTTATTCGTTTGCAATTCACAGACATCCTTGGAACTATCAAAAACGTGGAGATTCCAATTAGCCAATTAGAAAAAGCACTTGATAACAAAATGATGTTTGACGGTTCTTCAATTGAAGGTTTTGTACGTATTGAAGAATCTGATATGTTACTATATCCTGACCTTAACACATGGGTTGTATTCCCATGGACAGCAGAAAAAGGGAAAGTTGCCCGCTTAATTTGTGATATTTATACTCCAGAAGGAAAACCATTTGAAGGGGATCCTCGTAATAACTTAAGAAGAGTATTAAAAGAAATGGAAGAGTTAGGTTTCACTAACTTTAACCTTGGACCTGAGCCGGAATTCTTCTTATTTAAATTAGATGAAAAAGGCGAACCGAGTTTAGAGTTAAATGACCAAGGCGGATATTTTGACTTAGCACCAACAGATTTAGGTGAAAACTGTCGTCGTGATATCGTTCTTGAGTTAGAAGAAATGGGCTTTGAAATTGAAGCTTCTCACCATGAGGTAGCACCAGGTCAGCATGAAATTGACTTTAAATATGCAGATGCATTAACAGCATGTGACCAAATCCAAACGTTCAAGCTAGTTGTTAAAACAATTGCTCGTAAACACGGTTTGCACGCAACATTCATGCCAAAACCGTTATACGGAGTCAATGGATCTGGAATGCACATGAACCTTTCATTATTTACAAATGGAGAAAATGCATTCTATCAGCCAAGCGGCGACTTAGAAATGAGCGATACAGCTCGTCAATTTATTGCAGGTATCCTTAAGCACGCTCCTGCCTTTACAGCGGTAACAAACCCAACTGTAAACTCTTATAAGCGTCTTGTTCCGGGTTATGAAGCACCTTGCTACGTTGCTTGGTCAGCTAGAAACCGTTCACCATTAATTCGTATTCCTGCTTCTCGTGGATTAAGTACACGTGTTGAAGTAAGAAGTGTAGACCCATCTGCTAATCCATACCTTGCAATGGCTGTACTTCTTAAAGCTGGCTTAGACGGAATTAAAAATAAATTAACTCCGCCGGCACCAGTTGACAGAAACATCTATGTAATGAGCAAAGAAGAAAGAATCGAAGAAGGAATCATCGATCTTCCAGCAACATTAGCTCAAGCATTAGATCAACTGAAAGCTGATGAAGTGATTGTGTCTGGTCTTGGCGAGCACATTATGGAACACTTCCTTGAAGCTAAAGAAATCGAGTGGGATATGTTCCGCACAGTCGTTCACCAATGGGAACGCGATCAATATATGAGCATGTATTAATATTATCTAAGCCCTGGCGCCTGGCGTCAGGGTTTTTCTATGTCGCGCTTCTTTTCTTAGATTCTCTCAGTGAAAAATGCCATCCCATTGGCTACCCGGTTTTTCCATTAAACAATTACGGTAGCTAATAAGCCTGATTGTCGACCCAAATTGCTCCTTCTCAACGACTTCGAACGTCAATAACTTCAATGGCTCTTTTTCCAATTAGGCATCCTAGATCATTCTAAATAAAATTAATAGGAATAGAATAGAAAAAGAGGTGCTTGATGTTCTTTAAAAATTCACAATTTTTACGGTTTACTTAATCCTAAATAATATATGCTTAAGTTGTAAACATTTGGGAGGTGCTTTAAATTGTATAAACTGCAAATTTGTAATGCTCTAACCCAAGAAATACTACGAGAAAAGACGTATAAAAAGCCTGACCTTATTTTAAGTTTGATAGAATCAGGAACAAAAGGTCAGGAATGTTTCCTATTTGATGAACAGCTCAAGACCTTGAAAGGAACGTATGTTACACATTCCAGTTTTAATGAAGGGGACACGAAAGTATATAAAGTGCTTTTTAAGGTGAAACTATCTGAAATACAAGCAAGAATAGCGAAATAGGAATTAAAGGAGTGGCTTATGGCTGCTTCTTTTTATTTTGAGTATTAAAGCAGTTCTTCTGTCATAGAGACAACACTACGAGACAGACCTCACTATTATTCTTTTGGAACGTCACGTAGGAATTCTTCCGGAAAGGTAGAGTAGTCCGTCTCTACGTGCCCCACCTCGTAGGAATTCTTCCGGAAAGGTCACGTAGGCTGTCTCTACGTGCCCCACCTCGTAGGAATTCTTCCGGAAAGGTCACGTAGGCTGTCTCTACGTGCCCCACCTCGTAGAAGTTCTTCCGGAAAGGTCACGTAGGCTGTCTCTACGTGCCCCACCTCGTAGGAATTCATCTAGAAAGGTCACGTAGATCGCCTCTACGTGCTCCACCTCGTAGAAGTTCTTCCGGAAAGGTCACGTAGTCCGCCTCTACGTGCTCCACCTCGTAGGAATTCTTGCGGAAAGGTCACGTAGTCCGTCTCTATGTGCCCCACCTCGTAGGAATTCATCTAGAAAGGTCACGTAGTCCGCCTCTACGTGCCCCACCTCGTAGGAATTCTTCTACAACGGTCACGTAGACTCACTCTATCCCGGATTCTGTAATTCCTTCAGCTTGAGGTTGATTAGCCACAACAAAAAAAGAGTCGGCACGTATATGCCAACTCTCTTAAACTTAATGAATATGTCGGTAAACCCCAATGACTTTACCTAAAATCGAAACATTCCTTAAGATAATAGGGTCCATTGTAGAATTTTCCGGCTGCAGGCGTATGTAATCTTTTTCCTTGAAAAATCTTTTACAGGTGGCTTCATCTTCCTCGGTCATTGCTACAACAATATCCCCGTTATTAGCGGTTGGCTGCTGTTTTACAATTACATAATCCCCGTCTAGGATCCCAGCTTCTATCATACTCTCACCCATGATTTCTAACATGAAAACTTGTTCATCTGCAGGTGCAAGACTTTCTGGAAGCGGAAAATACTCTTCCACATTTTCAATCGCTGTAATTGGGAGTCCTGCCGTTACTTTCCCAACCACTGGAACATTGACAACTGTATTTCTTGGTATATGTGCAGCAACATCTGCTTCTAATATTTCAATTGCTCTTGGTTTTGTGGGATCCCGTCTAATAAGTCCTTTGCTTTCCAATCTTGCTAGATGTCCGTGAACAGTAGAACTGGATGCGAGTCCAACCGCTTCTCCAATTTCCCTTACTGAAGGGGGATATCCTTTACTCTTAACCTCACTTTTAATGAAGTCTAAGATATCTTGCTGCCTCTTTGATATTTTAGCCATGATAAAATCCACCTCGCCTGGTTAATGTTGTCTTTATTATAACATGTTCGTATTTTTTATACAAACATAAGTTCGAAAATACAGTTGACAACAAACAAACGTTCGATTTATAATAAAAATAGTAAAACGAACATACATTCTTAAAGAGGTGTTATTTATGAAAAAATTATGGAACAAATACTCCTATGCTATTACTCTTATTATTTTAAGTTGTTCACTTTCAATCATATTATCATTCCAACATCATTCGAACGCGCAAGATGATTATTTAAAGGTTACAATCACTGAAGGAGATTCACTATGGGAAATCTCTAATCAATTTTCCAATCAACATTCATTATCAAACAAGGAATTTGTTGCTTGGATAAAAAAGCATAATGAATTAGATGATGATCAAATTTTTCCAGGTGAAGAAATTATCATTCCGGTGAGTAAAGAAGTCTCATCTACAAATGAATTTGCTAGCGCCGTTGGTGAATAGAAAGGAACTTTTATGAAAGCAATTATATACTGCCGTGTCAGCACAAATAAGGAAACACAAGAATCTTCTTTAAAGCGCCAGGAAGAGGAATTAACGCAACTAGCTAGCACCTATCACTTTGAGATTGATAGGGTAATTAAAGAAAAGGCTAGTGGTTATGATTTCAATCGTGAGGGGATATTTCAATTATTAGAACGAATTAGAGATAAGCAGGTACAAGCC
Source organism: Bacillus sp. ISL-7 (assembly GCF_018613065.1). The sequence goes on from NZ_JAGGQW010000034.1 coordinate 269,524, forward strand.
CTCTTAATTCAGGATGAAACACGACTCGGTAGGGGGAATGCCAAAATTGCACTCTTGCATTGCATATTAAAAGAAAATATTAAACTTTATAGTATCTCCCATAGTGGAGAATTACAGCTTTCAGAATCGGATTCCATGGTTTTGAACATCGTAAGTATGGTTGAAGAGTACCAACGTAAACTACATAATGCAAAAATCAAACGTGGAATGAAGCGAGCAGTTCAGAATGGTTATAAACCTGAAAAAAACTTAAAAAATCTTGGAGAAGCCTCCGGTCGTGAGAAAATTGAAGTTCCGATTGAAGAAATTGTCCGGTTAAGAAAAAATGGATTAATTTTTTCAGAAATAGCTGCTACACTTAGAGGTTTTGGGTATAACATTTCTAAAGCCACGGTTCATAGAAGATTCCAGGAATATATTGAATCACAAGAAGAGTAGACCTTTTGCCTTGTCATTAGGTTTTTTTTTTAGTAAAATCAGGTGTCATGTAAATAGTTTGAAAGGAAGGTCTTGGAATGCTTTCAAAAGAAAAGATGGCTAGAATTAATGAGCTGGCACGAAAAGCAAAAGCAACGGGATTGACTGAAACAGAAGCGAAAGAGCAAACTAAATTAAGAAGTGAATATTTGGCTACTTTTCGTTCGAATATGCTTGATACCCTTACCAACACCAAGTTTATTGATCCGGAAGGAAATGACGTTACACCGGAAAAAATCAAGGCTAGGAAAAAAAATACACTTCACTAAAAGTTCAGGAATACATTTTTTGTATTCCTATTTACATATACTGACTATTTTTGTGTAAAAATAAAAAAATAGTGAATTTTGTTTCTTATTATTATGCTATTTGTTGAATAAAAAACGGTAGCGATATAAAATTGAAAATGTATTTAGTAACCTTGTGATTAGGAAAGGATGTAATTCATGTTTAATACTATTGATGATTTATCGGTAACCTCCATTCGAACGCTTTCTATTGATGCGATCGAAAAAGCAAACTCAGGACATCCAGGAATGCCGATGGGTGCAGCGCCAATGACCTATACTTTATGGACGCGTTTCTTGAACCAAAATCCAAAGAATCCACAGTGGTTTAACCGTGATCGTTTTGTCTTGTCAGCAGGTCATGGTTCAGCATTGTTATACAGCATGCTTCACTTGTCTGGTTTCAACTTAACAATGGATGACTTAAAGCAATTCCGCCAATGGGGCTCTAAAACGCCTGGACACCCAGAGTATGGTCACACTGAGGGTGTAGAAGCAACTACTGGTCCACTTGGACAGGGGATTGCAATGGCAGTAGGAATGGCAATGGCAGAACGCCATGTTGCAAGTGTTTATAATAAAGATAAATATGAACTTGTGAACCATTTTACATACAGTATCTGTGGAGATGGAGATTTGATGGAGGGTGTATCTGCTGAGGCAGCGTCGCTAGCAGGACACTTGAAATTAGGGCGATTGGTAGTCCTTTATGATTCAAACGATATCTCACTTGATGGAGACCTAGATAAGTCGTTCTCAGAAAGTGTCAAAGATCGCTTCCTATCATACGGATGGCAATATGTTCGTGTCGAAGACGGCAATAATTTAGAAGAAATTGCAAAAGCTCTTGAAGAAGCTAAAAACGATCTAGACAGACCAACGATGATTGAAGTAAGAACAGTAATTGGATACGGTTCACCAAACCGTGCGGGAACTTCAGGTGTTCATGGCTCACCCCTTGGAGCAAATGAATTAAAACTTACTAAAGAAGCCTATAAATGGACTTTTGAAGAAGATTTCCATGTACCACAGGAAGTCTATGACAACTTCCAGAAGCTGATCGTTGAAAATGGCGAGAAAAAGGAAAAAGAGTGGAATGATCTTTTCGCTCAATATAAAAAAGAGTACCCTGAACTAGCTACTCAGCTTGAACAAGCATTAAATAATGAACTTCCTGCAGGTTGGGATAAAGAAATCCCTGTATATCCAGAAGGAAAAAGCCTTGCAAGCCGTGCCTCTTCAGGTGAAGTATTAAATGGTATTGCTAAGAATCTACCTATTTTTATCGGTGGATCAGCAGACCTTGCTGGTTCGAATAAAACGATGATTAAAGGTACGAAAGATTTTATGCCTGGTTCCTATGAAGGCCGTAATATCTGGTTTGGTGTTCGTGAATTTGCGATGGGTGCTGCAATGAACGGTATTGCTCTTCATGGCGGCGTAAAAGTATTTGGAGGAACATTCTTTGTCTTCTCTGACTACTTGCGTCCTGCTATTCGTCTAGCAGCGTTAATGGGATTACCTGTCACTTATGTCTTTACCCATGACAGTATTGCTGTTGGGGAAGATGGACCAACACATGAGCCAGTTGAACAGCTTGCAGCATTACGTGCCATGTCAGGATTATCAATCATTCGTCCTGCAGACGGTAATGAAACGGCAGCGGCTTGGAAACTTGCAGTTGAGTCTACCAACAAACCAACTGCACTTGTTTTAACTCGTCAAGATTTACCTACATTAAAAGGAACGGATATCAATGCGTACGAGGGAGTTTCTAAAGGGGCATATGTGGTGTCTCCTTCAGAAAGAGAAACTCCAGATGCGTTGTTATTAGCAACTGGATCAGAAGTAAGCCTTGCAGTGGAAGCTCAAAAAGCGCTTGCTGGAGAAGGTGTTCATGTTTCGGTTATAAGTATGCCTTCATGGGATCGATTCGAGCAGCAATCTCAAGAGTACAAAGAGTCTGTTCTGCCAAGAAGTGTGAAAAAGCGTCTTGGAATTGAAGTGGGAGCATCATTTGGCTGGCACAAATACACTGGTGACGAAGGCGATGTTCTTGCTATTGATCATTTCGGAGCTTCAGCACCAGGAGAAAAGATTATGGAAGAATTCGGGTTCACTGTAAACAACGTAGTTGCACGTGTAAAAGCACTTCTGCAAAAATAAAATAATGAGATTTTAGGGAGAGCGGAAATCATCCGTTCTCCTTTTTTGATGGTATAAAGGGTCAAATTTCAACAATATTATGAACAAAGTTAATTTTTGAAGGAAAATTCAACAAATCTACCGAATTTATAGAAGAATAGTTTAGATTCCTGCTAATCGACAAAAATAGTGAAAGTTTTTGCCGCCGTAAGACATATGTTTCTTTAATCTTTTTTTATAATAGTAAAAAGGGTAATCAACGAAGGAGAGAACAGTGGTGAGAAAATATCAGCTATATTTAATAGAAGATGAATTTGCGACCCATTACTTCGGAAGAGAACGATTGTTTTTTCGGCTTTTTCAGGAACATCGAAAAGCAAACGGCGAACTTAAATTTATTACACAAAAACAAATTTCCTATATAACAAAAAAGGTTGAGGTTCTAAAGATCCATCAACTTATCCAAAAGCAGCTTGGAAAAATCAAGGGATTTAAAGCTGAGCATGGTGCATATTCAATTGAATTAAGCGGAAAACTAAGTACGGCAAAGTTAGAGGTTTTTCAAGACTTAATTACAATCGAGGCACAAGGCAGCTATGAAGCTGAGACGGCTTTTTTTGAAGTTCTAAGAAAATGTGAGACTTCCTTTTTGGCACTTGACCTTGAACATCAGCGATATGGTTGGTTAAAGCCGATAAAGGAAAGAAAATTTATCTAATAGCAGATATTGTCTAATCGTGTTTTATTTAGTACACTGTATGGTAGACAACATGAAGGAGGAAGTTGAATATGGTTTATTACATTCTAGTTGGTATACTAGCATTAGCAGCTGGTGTAGCACTAGGATTTTTCATTGCTCGTAAATATATGATGAGCTACTTAAAGAAAAATCCGCCAATCAATGAACAAATGTTAAAAATGATGATGATGCAAATGGGACAAAAACCATCACAAAAGAAGATCAACCAAATGATGGCTGCCATGAACAAACAACAATCAAAATAAAACGGACTAGCACTCATATAGATGGGTGCTTTTTTCGTGCGGATAAAAATATTCTAAATCTTTATTATTTTATAAAAATTTGGTAAAATTAAACCTCAGTCCGTTGGATTATTTTCCCGAATAACTTATCAAACGTATTCAATTTTTGGCAGATCGATTACTCGTGATTTGGGGGCGGTTTAATGAAAGTATTTTTAGAATTAGGCTGGTATTTTAAACAGGAGAAAAAAGCATATATATCCGGGATTTTCCTCCTAATGCTTGTAGCAATATTGCAACTGGTGCCGCCTAAGATCATAGGAATCATAGCTGACCAAGTTAAGAATGGGACGATGACAACGGGAATTCTCTTACAGTGGATGGCCGTATTAGTTATTGTTGCCCTTGCAATGTATTTCCTTAGGTACTACTGGAGAATTATGATTTTTGGATCATCAGTTAAGTTAAGTAAGTTGCTTCGAAATCGGCTGTATCATCATTTTACAAATATGTCGCCATCATTTTACCAAAAACGTCGAATAGGGGATTTAATGGCACATGCCACCAACGATCTGTCAGCCATTCAACAAACAGCGGGCGTAGGCGTGCTAACCTTCGTTGATTCTCTTTCAACTGGCGGGTTTGTTATCTGTGCAATGGCATTTACGATTAGCTGGAAATTAACATTAATCTGTTTAATTCCGATGCCCTTTATGGTAATCCTTACAAGCTGGTTTGGGACAATGCTCCATCGAACCTTTTATCAGGCACAGGAAGCATTTTCGTCATTAAATGATAAAACTCAGGAAAGTATTACTGGGATTAAAGTGATTAAGACGTTTGGCCAGGAAAAGGAAGATATCGAGGATTTTCGGAAGCAATCAGAAGATGTCGTCCAAAAAAATATCACCGTCGCAAAAATTGATTCTCTCTTCGATCCGACGATTTCGATCATCGTAGGTATTTCCTTCTTCTTATCGATTGTGTTTGGTGCAAAATACGTGCTTAATGGGGAACTAACAATCGGGCAATTACTCTCGTTTACTACATATTTAGGTTTACTTATCTGGCCGATGCTTGCATTTGGCTGGTTGTTTAACATTGTTGAGCGAGGCAGTGCTTCCTATGACCGAGTTTCCATGCTCCTTCAAGAAAAAGAAGATATTACCGATAAGGAAGGGGCCATAAACGTGGTGCCCGCAGGTGATATTGAATACAAACTTTCTAGCTTTACCTATCCTGGGGAATCCACAACGGTTTTAAAAGATATATATTTTTCGATATATACCGGCGAGACGGTAGGCATCGTTGGTAAAACCGGTGCTGGTAAAACCACTCTTTTAAAACTGCTCATTCGTGAGTTTGATAGTTACCAAGGTGAGATTAGATTTGGAGGTAAATCTCTGCAGGAATACAAGCTTGAAAAATTACGCGAGGCCATTGGTTATGTACCGCAAGATCATTTCTTGTTTTCAGCCTCTGTTAGTGAAAATATCGCCTTTACAAACCACGGGGCATCAATAGAGGAAGTCGAGAATGCCGCTAAGCTTGCCAATATCCATACTGATATCCTTCAATTTACTGAAGGGTATCAAACGGTTGTTGGAGAGCGTGGGGTATCCTTATCGGGCGGGCAGAAGCAAAGGATTTCGATTGCCCGGGCTATTTTGATGAAGCCAGAAGTGTTAGTACTCGATGATTCCTTATCTGCAGTAGATGCAAAAACAGAAGAAGCCATTCTTTCAGCATTAAAACAGAATAGGGAAGGAAAAACAACCATCATCACTTCACACCGATTAAGTGCCATTCAACATGCAAATCTCATTCTGGTTCTTGAGGATGGAAAGATTGTGGAAAGAGGTAGACATGAAGTATTGATGGAATCGGGTGGATGGTATAAGGAAATGTATTTACGCCAGCAGCTAGAAGAGTTGGTTGAGCATGGAGGGCGTTAAGATGGACGAAAAAATTCAGCTTACAGAACGTGAACAAAGAAATATTTTATTCCGTTTGCTTTCCTATACGAAGCCACATAAAAAAACGATTGTCATAGCATTTATCTTCTTACTATTAACAACCATCGGCGATATTGTTTTACCGATTATCGTAAAAATATTTATCGATGATTATTTAACTCCTGGTAAGCTAGAGTTTCAGCCACTTCTGATCCTAGGTTCCACATACATGTCAATCCAAATCATTAAAGCGATTGTCATGTTTTTTCAATTGGTTAAATTCCAGGAACTGGCTTTGAGGATTATCCAACAGCTGCGCATTGATGTTTTTTCTAAAGTACAGTCGCTCGGGCTAAAGTATTTTGATAAGACCCCAGCAGGAAGTATCGTTTCAAGGGTGACCAATGATACGGAAGCCATTAAAGACATGTTTGTTACCGTTATTGCAACGTTTATCCAAGGTGGATTTTTATTACTAGGTATTTTTATTGCGATGTTTATTCTGGACATCAGACTTGGCTTATTATGTGTCGTGATTCTTCCGTTATTATTGTTTGTCATGAACCTATACAGAAAATTAAGTTCACGATTTTACCTTGATATGCGCGAACGGCTGAGCCAATTGAATGCCAAGCTCAGTGAATCATTATCTGGAATGGGAATAATTCAAGTGTTTCGGCAGGAAAAAAGACTACGAGAAGAATTCGGAGCTATTAATGAACAACACTATCAGGCAGGAATGAAAAATATCAAAATAGATGGCCTCCTGTTAAGACCAGCGATTGATTTAATCTATATTTTGGGCTTAATCATTGTATTAAGTTATTTTGGAATAACGTCTTTTAACCATGTGGTGGAAATCGGCGTGTTATATGCCTTCATAAATTATTTGGATCGTTTTTTCGAACCGGTTAATCAGATGATGATGAGGCTTTCCTTGTACCAACAAGCGATTGTCGCTGGCTCGCGTGTTTTTAAACTGTTGGATGAGGAAGAATTAGCACCAATACAAAAAGAAGAGCGGACCAATTCCATTGAAAAAGGAATGATTGAGTTTAAGAATTTAAGTTTTTCCTACGATGGAAGACGGGATGTGCTAAAATCTATTTCTTTCATGGTAAATCCTGGTGAAACAGTCGCACTGGTTGGCCATACCGGAAGTGGAAAAAGCTCGATTATCAATATGTTATTGCGTTTTTATGAGTATGAACGGGGGGACATTTTGATTGATGGTCAATCGATTCGGAACTTCACAAAGACAGAACTCAGGGAGAAAATGGGCTTAGTATTACAAGATCCATTCTTGTTCTACGGAACGGTGAAGGATAATATTCGCCTTCATTCGAATGACATGACGGATGAACAAGTTGAGGAAGCAGCAAAGTTTGTCCAAGCCCACACCTTTATTGAAAAGTTGGAGGATGGCTTTGAACATAAGGTTGTCGAGCGTGGTACCACATTTTCAAGCGGTCAAAGGCAACTACTCGCTTTTGCCCGAACGATCGCCGCTAATCCCAAAATATTGGTTCTCGACGAAGCGACCGCCAACATTGATACAGAAACAGAAGAAGCCATTCAAACCGCACTTGCCAAAATGCGAAAAGGGCGAACGACTATAGCCATTGCGCATCGCCTGTCAACCATTCAGGATGCTGATTTAATTCTAGTTATGCATCAGGGGGAAATTGTTGAAAGGGGAACCCATCAACAACTGCTTGCCCAGGGTGGCTTGTACCATAAAATGTTCCTTTTGCAAAACGGAGCGGTAGAACGTCTTGAGGATGTTGTGAATTAATGGAAAAAAGCCTGGCGATTTGCCAGGCTTTTTTCATTATATAGGTCTATTGTCTATTTCTAATGATGACGACATACAACGACTTTCTTTTAACTAGCTGATGAAGGCATCTTGTTTATATATACTCTATGATATTCATTTAAGAGATGATCAAGTTCCTGGCTGTAGCGAATTGCAACGGAGGATGTCAAGCCGTTGGTGATGGCGACTTGAATTAATTCAGCTCGTTTTTTTTCAATTAATGTAACTAAATCATTTTTTGTCACGGCCGATGTCCTTTCCGGAGTAACTCCTAAATTATGGTGCAAATAGACTACTAATATATCAAAATGACATTGATTTTTCTAGTATAACCTATGATGTAAATTTTTTCAAAGACATTTGTAAATAAATATCCAACGAATTTATGCATATATTTTATGGAAGAGGCATTTCAGTGGAACAAAAAAAGGCGGCGACACAAAATATTCAAGTTAACCATTATCATTTATATCAAACATTTGTTAGAATATAAACGTATCGACTATAGTGGGAGTGTTATTATGTCAGATGTAAATATATTTTTAGCCTTAGGGGCAGGATTTTTAAGCTTTATTTCTCCTTGTTGTTTACCACTTTATCCTGCATTTCTCTCGTACATCACAGGTATGTCTGTTGGGGAGCTAAAAAGTGAAAACGCCATGCTTCAAAAGCGGAGTCTACTCCACACATTATTTTTCCTTTTAGGCTTTTCGATTATTTTTATTGCGATTGGATTTGGAACTTCGTTTCTAGGAAGCTTTTTCTTACAGTATAAAGACCTTATTCGTCAACTAGGCGGAATTTTTATTGTTTTCTTTGGTTTAGTGATCGTTGGGATTTTAAATCCGAAGTTTATGATGAAGGATCGCCGAATTGAATTTAAAAATCGTCCTTCAGGTTATTTTGGTTCTGTTTTAATTGGGATGGCATTTGCCGCGGGTTGGACGCCTTGTACAGGTCCGATTCTTTCGTTTGTTATTTCCCTAGCAGCCACAAATCCAGGTTCAGGTATGATGTATATGATTGCCTATTGTCTAGGCTTTGCCATACCATTCTTTATTCTTTCGTTCTTCCTTGGGCGCATGACTTGGATTAAGAAGAACAGCGGTAAAATTGTAAAAATTGGCGGTTACATAATGATTGTAATGGGGGTTGTCCTATTCTTTGACTGGATGACTAAAATCATTACTATTTTTTCAGGAATGTTTGGTGGCTTTACGGGGTTCTAATGTAAACACGGAAATGATAAATATATAAAAATATTATATTTTTTGAAAGGGAACTTCCTTAGGAGGTTTTTTCCTTTTTTTGTATCGATCACCTGTGTGTTAGAATTGGGAACATTTTATCATGAGTTAATTTTTTTCAAATGAATTTATTTGCGATATAATGGGTTAGTAAATAAATTAGATAAGGAATGAATCTAATGAACATAGTTCTTGCTTCTTCAATTGGAGCGGTATTTATGGGCACCCTGGCCTTGGTAGTCCGGATGAAAGCCGCAAAGAAACCCACGAATGCTCGTAAAATAATTCTACCTCCATTTTTCATGTCGAGTGGGGCTTTAATGTATATGGATCCGCAATTTAGACTAACTGGAGCAGAAATGATCGAGGCAGCGATTGTGGGGATGCTATTCTCTATCTTACTCATTAAAACTTCTAAGTTTGAAATCCGCGATAACGATATTTATCTAAAGCGATCTAAGGCATTTTTCTTTATTTTGATTGGTCTATTAGTTGTTCGCCTTGTTATGAAGTCCGTTCTAAGTGCAACCATTGATTTTGGAGAATTAAGCGGCATGTTCTTCTTCCTTGCCTATTGTATGATTGTCCCATGGCGGATTGCGATGTATATGGACTACAAAAAGTTGTTTAGACGACTTCATGGTGATAAGCAATTATAATTAAGTGAGAGACTGGTCCTTTATTGGGATCAGTTTTTCTTTTTAGGATTTGTTGGATAATGTTATTGAATTGTGGAGGGAATAGTTTGATAGGGACCGGGGTATTGGCTATAGAATTCAGGGGAAATTAATGAAAAGTGTCTTCAATAAGGGCTATTGACGACAAAAGGCAGGAAAAAACAGTGAAAAGTGTCGCCAATAAGGCCTATTGGCGACAAAATTTAAGGAAAAACAATGAGATGTGTCTCCAATAAAAGTTATTGGCGACAGAAATCAGAAAAAAGATGTGGAAAGAGTCGCCAATAAGGGCTGTTGACGACAAAAGTTAGGAAAAAACTATGAAAAATGTATCCAATGGAATCCGTTGATGACAAAATAAAAAACCATCTATTAGCTAGACGGTTAAAATAGATGCTCAAAAGGAGCAACATCAATTCTATTTTCAAAAAGCTTTTTTCGTAAAAATTTATGATCCCTTTTTGGTGTGGCTTGAATATAGCCACGAATGACGAGGTCTTGAGTAATTTTTGATGCCTTTTCTCGAAGGGCGATTTCGCCAATTTTTCCGGCAATCTTATGTCTGGCAACATCACGGAATAATTCGGGAACAGGGCTTACTAAATCCTCTAGGAGTTCTTTCTCCTCGGGCCCCCACAAGTGCCGCGATTCATTTACATAATGTTCTTCCCAATCCATAACTGATTTGCCATCTTCTTTCGGCATCTTCTTCAAAAACTTTCGGAACATAAAAAATCCACCAATGGCAAATGATCCAACTAGGAAAAATACCCAGAACAGGATAAACCATAGAAACCAACCATGAAGCATATCTATTCACCTACAAGATAACTATTTTTCTTATTATTATAGTCTGTTTTTATGAATTAAGACAAGTATTGGACAAAATTGAATGAAATTATACTTAAGATTTTAATCAAGAATCTAATCATAGTGAATGCGCGAAACAGGTAATGGTTCTGTAGTTTCCTGATGAAAAGCTTGTCGAAAAAATGACAAGTACGCTGATTCTATTGATTATCACCATATTCCATAGTAATATAATAACAATAGATAGGGAAGCGAAGTAATTTGTTTCTTTCGCCAAATGACTGTGTTACTGTAGTCCAAACATCTTGATATTTTCCATCCATGGGGCTGAATGGGGTACTGGTGTCCTCCACAGTCTTCAAAACTGCTTGAGACCTGCGTGCCAGGTCTGGTGGGTTCGATTCCCACGCAGTCCCGCCAACAATTAATTCTCATCACCACAGTCTTTTGCTCATTTTGAACGAATCTGTGTGAAACAGAAAATATGATATTGTGTGCGTTAAGAGCCTTCAAATTATAAATTTGGAGGTTTTTTGTTTGAGAAAAGGTATTCGAGAACATGGAAGGGATTACCCTATTCAGCTAAAAAAGTCGGAAATTTGATAAAAGAAGTCGTTTTTACAGTAGGAAAGGGCTTTCAGTTATTTTATAGTAATTAAACAGGTGTTTAGATAACTTTAAAAGGGAGGAAAAAGTAAAGAAAAAGTTAGAACGAGAAATTTATATTTTTAACCCTTCTGATTAATTCCCTTACTAAGATAGGAAGGGTTATTATTTTTAATCTTCACTAATACTTTCATGAATCTCTTTTTTAAAAAATACCTTCCAATTATTGTTGATTCATTATTTTTATATTTTCGCAATCTTTTTACAACGATAATGTATAATAGAAAATTATATTAATAAAGTTGTAAATCAGGAGGAACACATATGAAACCGCTTAAACCAATTTTTAATTCATTAATGTTTAAGCTCTTTTTGACTATTTTCCTCATAATCGGTCCATTAATTATCTTTCATATTATTAATAATTATTATGCTAATGAAGTAATTCGAAGCCAAGTGGCTCAATCTAACAAAAATATGCTGAATATTTATATGGATCAAATCGATAAGAGTTTGGAAGGTGTTGGAAATTATATATTTCAACTTTCCGCGAATACCGATTTATATTTCCTTCAATATCATGAAAACTTTGATCTTAACGACTACGAAGAGGCAAAAATAAGATTGTTTAATTCTATCAATAATCAATCTTATTTTTATACAGCAATTGACTCTATTTTTCTTTATTCATCATCCTATAAAGATTTCCTATATACTCAGAAAAATGATGAAGATTTTACAGACCACATGAATGCGACGGATGAAATTCATGAATTGCTTGAGAAAAAACCCGAAAATCTTCTTGAAGGCAAATGGAACTTATGGAAGGGAAAGAAAAATTATTATTTACTATACTATTTAAATATAGATGGAGTCTACGTAGGGGCTTGGGTAAATGTGAACAATTTGATTAAGCCTTTTAAGTATATTGATTTTGGAGAAACAGGTAGAGCCCTGCTTGCAACTTCCGAATTGCAGCCGATCACCAATAAAAAATTTATAGAAGATGAAAAAATAGACTTAACATTGAAGGGAAATAAGTTTGCAGTGTCTGGGGAAAATGACCGCTTTATGGTCATGAAGGAAAAATCATCAAGTGGTGATTTTTATCTTTTAGCATTGATACCAGAAAGTGAAATTTTAGAGAAACTTCCTTTTTTACAAAGAATTTCATCGGTTATTTCTTTTGGAGCTGTTTTGTTCTTATTTCTATTTATCTTTATCATGAGAAAGGTTTTTCTTCAACCAATAAATCGTATTGTTTCAGCCATGAAAAAGCTTCGCGAGGGTGATATGGAAGTACGGCTTCCTCTGAACCATAATTCTACGGAGTTTGAAGTGATGAATGGGTCCTTCAACCATATGATATCGGAGATAAAAGACTTAAAAATCAATGTTTACGAAGAAAAGTTAAATTTACAAAGGGCGGAACTAAAGCATTTACAATTACAAATTAACCCGCACTTTTTCCTTAACTCATTAAATATTATTTATAATCTTGCAACAGTTAAAGATTTTGCCATCATTCAAGAAATGTCCAAATGCCTAGCCAATTACTTTCGGTTTATGTTTCGTAGTAATTCGTATTTCGTTAGCTTAGAAGAAGAATTAAATCATACGGAGAATTATATAAAGATTCAACAACTTAGATTTCCAGAAGCTATCAATTATGATGTGGAAGCATCTTCAGAATTGATGAAATGCAATATACCGCCTTTGGTCATTCAAACGATTGTTGAAAATTCTATTAAACATGCTTTTAATATGGATGAACCGATTGAAATTAAAATAACTGTTAAAAAAGACAATGAAGACCCCGGTTTTATGGAAATTAAAATCCAGGATACTGGTGAAGGATTCCCTGAAGAGGTTTTATGGAGTTTAGAAAATGACGAATCACTTACAAACCAGAATGGGGAACGAATTGGACTTTGGAATGTTAAGCGACGGTTGAATTTGTTATATGAAGGGTATGCTCATATACACTTTTCAAACGAACAAGGAAAAGGTGCAACAGTCCGCATGAAGGTACCGATATAAAAATTCCAATAAAGGAAAGGGGTATGATGATGAATCAATTTCATGTACTTATCGTTGACGATGAAATTCATTCAATTAGAGGCGTTCAGGCGGGTGTTGATTGGAAAAAGCACCATATCTCAACTGTTTATACAGCCAATAACATGAGGCAGGCACAAGAGGTGTTTTTAAATAATAGGGTGGATCTTTTGCTTTGTGATATTGAAATGCCTAAAGGATCGGGAATTGACCTTTTAAAATGGGTCAGGGAACATTACCCAAGTACGGAAGCGATTTTTTTAACCTGTCATTCAGATTTCGGATATGCAAAGCAAGCATTGCAGTTGAAAAGTCTCAACTATTTACTCAAACCAGTCGATTATCAAGAGCTGGAAGGTGTTATTCACAATGCCTTGGAAAAAATTAAAAAGGATCAGGATACAAAACTGGTGGAGGAGTCTTACCATCAATTGAAGAAATCGCACCAATCTGTCATGAAGGAACGATTCTGGTTAGATCTCATTCACCAAGTTGTCCCTTCTACCATTGACAAGATTAATGAGCATAAGAAGTACCATCATTTATCGTATACGGAGTACACAACTTTTTTGCCCATTTTATTTCATGTTCAACGTTGGAAAAAGGAACTGTCGGTCCATGAAGAAAAATTAAGGGAGAATGGCCTTCAGAATGCAGTAAATGAAGAAATTGCCAAATCCAATATGGATGCCCATGTGGTAAATTTGGGAACTGGTTATATTTTGGTCATTTTGCCCCTAGTAAAAGCAACAAACATCGAGGAGCAAACATGTAATTTTAATGATTTTATTTCTCGATTTGCTCTATATTTCTCATGCGAACTTTGCTGTTATATTGGCAATCAGGTTCCTATCGAGGAGGTAGTAAGCATGGTTCACTTGTTGCAGGATCTTGATCGTAACAATGTAACCAAGAGTAACCAGACCATTGTGTATAATAATAAAAAAAAGGATTCATGCTCGATTCCGTTGCTACCTGTTTATTGGTCGAGTTTAATGAAAAGTGGTCCAAAGGAAAAATTGTTGGATGCAATTAATCAATATTTTAAGGATTGGAAAAAATCAGATGATGATATAACCGCACAATCACTTCATTTATTTTATCAGGATTTTTTGCAATTGGTTTTTTATGTGCTCCAAGTAAAAGGGATTCAGGCAAATCAGGTTTTTTCACAAAACTTGCTGACTGAAAAGCCTGTTAAAGTGTTGAAATCGTTAGATTTTCTACAAGATTGGGTTATTTATATTGCGGATGTAGCCATGAATCAGCTTCATGTTCCTCAAGAAAAAGGTTCTGTAGTTAACATTGTTAAACAATATATTCAAAACCATCTTGGTGAACAGAGGTTAACACGAGAAGAAATTGCAAATTATGTTTATCTCAATCCTGACTACTTAACAAGACTTTTTAAAAAACAAACAGGAGTATCTATATCCGAATTCTTGCAACTGCAGCGTATTGAATATGCAAAAAAACTATTGGCTGGAACAAATTTACCTGTAAGTGAAGTGGCTTTATCTGCTGGATATTCGAATTTTTCCTATTTCTCTACTATTTTCAAAAAGGCAACTGAATTAAATCCAATGGAATATCGAAAAATGGAACTCTCCATAGATAAGTCGTAATAACAAAAATAAAATGTCGTTTTTTTAGTAAGTGTATTTCTACCCATCCTCTATACTAAAACTAGATAGTTGATAACGCTTTCAATAAGAGTTTTCAACAGATCAAAAAGAATAAGGGGGAAAGAAAGTTGAAGAGTATTAAATCATTTACAAAGTTTTTAATGATTATTATGTCTGTGCTTTTGGTTTTGGCTGGGTGCAGTTCCAAGGAAAGTAGTACAAGTAAAAAGGACGGAACTAGCTCCAAAAATAAGCCATATGAAATTACAATGGCTTATTTAACATTAAATACCAAAATAGATGAACTTCCATTGGTTCAAGAAGAAATTAATAAAATTACTAAAAAGAAGATTAATGCTACGGTAAAATTAGTCCCAATAAGTGGAGCTGCATGGCAACAGCAACAAAATTTAATGTTAACAAGCAACGAAAAGTTGGATTTAATCATGTCTTCATCATTCTATGGCTACAATACACAAGCAGCAAAAGGTCAATACCTTCCATTAGATGATTTGCTCCAATCACATGGTCAAGGAATTTTTAAAGTGGTTCCTAAACATCTTATAGAAGGTAATAAAGTTAACGGGGAAATATACGGTATTCCAAGTATAAGAGACTGGGGTTCTTATTATGGCTTTGCTATGAGAAAGGATTTAGTCGACAAATATAAGATTGATCTTTCTCAAATCAAAACATTTACGGACTTGGAAGATGTCTTTAAAATGGTCAAAGAAAAAGAACCAACATTAACACCAGTAGTCAACACTTCAATGGGAACATCGGTTGCCACCGCAGTTACTGCTGGAAAATTTGATGTGCTAGGGGACAACCTTGGAGTGGTGTCATTTAAAAATAAGAAAATTGTAAATATGTTTAAAGACCCGCAATATGTAGAAGCTGTTAAATTAGCACGAAAGTGGTTCCAAGCGGGTTACATCATTAAGGATTCAGCCACATCAAAAGAATCTGCCGCCAATCTTGTAAAAGCAAATAAAGGATTTGGCTATTTCGCTAAAATGAAGCCAGGTTTTGATGTCCAGGAGAAGGGAATAACTGGCTATGAAATGGTTTCGGTAAAATTAACGGATGTTTATTCGTACACAGATGCAGCCACGGGCTTCAACATGTCTATTGCGAGAAACAGTCAAAATCCTGAAAAAGCGATGGAATTTATCAATTTACTATATACTGATAAAGACATTATGAATTTACTAGATCTTGGCGTGGAAGGTAAACATTATGTGAAAAATTCGGATGGAACCATTAAATTGCCTGACGGCGTTAAGGAATCAAAATATGCATTTAACCAGTGGGAAATTGGAAATAACTTCTTGACCCTTCCTTGGGAAGGAAACCCTGCAAATTACTGGGATTTAATGAAAGAACATAACGATTCAGCTATTTTTTCTCCAGCATTTGGCTTTACGTTCAATCCAGATCCAGTAAAAACTGAAATTGCTGCATCGACAAACGTATTAAATCAGTACAAGCTAGGGCTTGAATCAGGTACTCTAAATCCGGAGAAAAGTTTGCCGGAATTTAATAGTAAGCTTAAAGCATCAGGTCTGGGGAAAATTATTGCGGAAAAACAAAAACAATTTGACAAGTGGAAAGAGAAGTAAGATGAGAAAAGAGAGCTAGTGGTGCTAGCTCTCTTTTTTTCACTGGTTTGTCTGTCTTGAGATGGATTTCACGTTCCAAATAGTCGGATAAACGAAAATAAGAAGTCGTATTATGGATAGTTTCAATAGACCTAGTTTAATAAAATAATATTATAGCAAGAAATGAAAGTTGTTTGTAAGCGGAAACACTTTAATCAGCAAGGGGGAAAAAGGATGTCAGAAGTGACAGTAAAGAAAATGAAAGCAAGCATCCAGGCGATACCAGCTAAAAAGGTAAATAACAGGATGATCAAGTTTAAAAGATTTTTACCTCTTTTTATCATGATGGTACCTGGGTTAATTTATTTGCTGATAAACAATTATTTACCGATGTTCGGATTGGTCATTGCTTTTAAGGATGTTAACTATGCGAAAGGAATCTTCGCAAGTGATTGGATAGGCTTTAAAAACTTTGAGTACCTATTTAGTTCAAGAGATGCCTTTGTTATTACCCGAAATACCATTCTCTATAATGGAGGATTTATTATCTTAAATACGATACTGGCGATTGGAATAGCCATAATGCTCAATGAAATTAAAAATAAGCTCGCGAAAAGCTTTTATCAAAGTGTTATTCTATTGCCATTCTTGATCTCGATGGTTATTGTCAGTTATCTGGGATTTGCCTTTTTAAGTGAAGATGTGGGTTATCTGAATAAAACGATTCTGCCTTTACTTGGGCTGGATGGAGTTTCATGGTATAACGAAGCAAAATATTGGCCCTATATATTAACCTTCATCAATTTATGGAAGGGTGTCGGATTCCTATGTGTCATTTATTTGGCGGCTATAATCGGGATCGACCAGGAGTACTATGAAGCAGCCACTTTAGATGGGGCGAATAAATGGCATCAAATTATTCATATTACCATTCCATCGATTATGCCAGTCATTATCATGATGACATTACTGTCAATAGGACGAATTTTCTACTCTGATTTTGGTTTGTTTTATCAAGTACCAATGAACTCAGGGGCAATCTACGATACCACGAATGTTATTGACACTTATGTTTACCGAGGTTTAATGCAGCTTGGGGATATCGGGATGTCCGCTGCAGCCGGCCTATATCAATCCATCGTTGGATTTGTACTGGTCCTGATATCCAATTATCTCGTCCGCAGAAAAAGTAAAGACAATGCATTATTTTAAGCAGGAGGTAAGGAAGAATGTATAAATCTGATCGAATAACACAATGGGTTTCCCATATCTTTTTAATCGTACTTGCAGCAGGCAGCATTATTCCCTTTATCATTCTTTTATCTTCTTCTCTAACAGGTGAAAAGGTCATTTTGAAGGATGGTTATTCCTTTTTCCCTAGGGAATTTAGCTTTGCAGCTTATGAGTATTTGTTAAATAATTCTTCAAGTATTTTAAGGGCCTACGGTATTACAATTTTCGTAACTGTATTTGGAACGGTTGTTAGTTTGGGTATAACTGCGTTTTTGGCATATGCACTTTCACGCCGAGATTTACCTTACAGAAATGTTTTTGCTTTCTTTGTATTCTTTACCTTATTATTCAACGGTGGACTTGTACCAACCTATCTGGTTTATACACAAATCTTTGATTTGAAAAATACGATTTGGGCATTAATTGTACCTGGTCTGCTTATGAATGGTTTTAACGTATTATTAATGAGAACATTTTTTATAACTTCCATTCCAGAGCCTGTGATTGAATCAGCACGGATGGATGGTGCAGGTGAATTCAGGACCTTTTTCTCCATAGTCCTGCCTTTATCACTGCCTATTTTGGCAACGATTGGATTACTTCAAACCATTCATTATTGGAATGACTGGTTTAACGGTCTCATTTATATTACCGACCCACAACTATTCAGTATCCAAAACATTTTAAACAGGATGCTTGCGGATATTCAGTTTTTAGCGACCAGTGATTTGGGTTCAAACGCCAGTCAGGCAGCTTCGGAAATTCCTTCAACAGGTGTACGGATGGCGATTGCTGTTGTAGGGGTATTACCGATTTTAATTGCGTATCCATTTTTCCAAAAATACCTTGTAAAAGGAATTGCATTAGGTTCTGTAAAAGGATGAGATATTTGTCTAAGAGTAGCCCTATCTTAGGGCTATTTTCCTTAATATGATTGAGTCATTGCAGCGATAAAGGAAGGAGTTATCCTTAATGGAAGGTTTTATGAAGGGCATTCATCGTGTTTCCGAGTGGGGTATGAGATTAATGTATGTAAACGTGCTTTGGATTGTCTTCACGTTTCTTGGTCTAATTGTTCTAGGTTTTTTTCCTGCAACAGCAGCGATGTTCGCCGTTGTCCGAAAGTGGGTAATGAAGCAGGATATTGATGTATTTAAAACGTTTTGGACGGTTTATAAAAGTGAATTTCTAAAAAGTAATGGTGTCGGTTTAATTCTGATCGCGTTAGGAGGTTTCCTATACTCTAATATAAAGATAATAGAAGCCATATCGTTACCAATATTCAAATTACTTTATATTCCCAATGTTATTTTGATTTTTATTTTCTTCTTTACCTTATTTTATATTTTTCCCGTCCTTGTACATTTTCATGTGGGGGTAAAAGGAGTCATTAAAAATGCGGTTATCCTAATGACGACCAATCCAATGGCAACCTTTATAATGGCTGTGTTTACAGGGATTTTCTTTTTTATAACATTTAAGTTTCCTGGATTAATTCCTTTTTTTAGTGGAAGTGTCCCTGCATTTTTACTTATGTCTTTATGCAATTATACATTCAAAAAATATCATCAAAAGTCGGATTAATGAAAATAGGTAGTCGTAATTCGAATAGTGGAAACAATGCGAGTGTTTTAAAATGAAATTAAAAGGCAGTTAACTTAGAACAAAAGTAATATTATCCGTCATATCAAATTATGAAAGCGTTAAACATTTACTAGGGAGGATACTATGAAAAGAAATATCAGACAATTAATTGAAAAAATGACACTTGAAGACCGAAGACTCGGATTCGTTTGAAATGTTTCAGGCGATGATGAAATTTATGCATTTACGGGCAATGGTTGCTTTCAATCCGGAAAAATTTACTGATGATATGTTAAATGATCTCCTAAATAAACTGAATGAAGTATTAGATAATGTTTAAGAAGATTTAATCATACGAAACTATTAATTTACTATCAAATTTACTAAAAGATCTATGATTATAAAAAAGGAGAATGAAGATGTTATATCCTATCGTAACTGAAACACGCAGTATCACTGATTTAAACGGGATATGGAATTTTAAGCTTGATTCGGGAAATGGTTTTCAGGAAAACTGGCAAAATTCCAAATTGACCGATGCATTCAGCATGGCTGTTCCATCCTCTTTTAATGATATTGGTGTAAATGCAAGTATACGTGATCATGTTGGCTGGGTTTGGTATGAACGGGAGTTTTCTG
Organism: Bacillus sp. ISL-7; assembly: GCF_018613065.1. The sequence goes on from NZ_JAGGQW010000034.1 coordinate 289,268, forward strand.
TTCCGTCCAAACTGCAATCTGAGCGTGTGGTTTTGCGGTTCGGTTCGGCCACTCATCTAGCTAAGGTGTATGTCAATGGAGAGCTTGTTGTCGAGCATAAAGGTGGCTTCTTACCGTTTGAGGCAGAATTAAATAAGTTTTTACAAAAAGGGAAAAATCGATTAACTGTTGCAGTCAACAATATTGTTGATTACTCAACTTTACCGGTTGGCACAGTAATTGAGAAGGATATTCCTGGTGTTGGCAAAGTAAAACGTAACCAGCCAAATTTTGACTTTTTCAACTACGCCGGTTTGCACCGTCCAGTGAAAATTTATACTACACCGACTATTTATGTTAAGGATGTAACGATTGTAACGGATATAGATGGACAAGTTCACTATTCAATTGAAGGAGCAGGCACAGTACAAGTAAAAGTAAAGGCCATTGACGAATATGGAATCGTAGTAGGTGAGGCAGAAGGAGTTACTGGCACCATCAACATTCCAAATGTAAGGCTGTGGGAGCCATTAAATGCCTATTTGTACACACTCCAGGTAGAGCTAGAAAAAGATGGGGAATCCGTTGATATTTATGAACAGCCATTTGGTGTTAGAACAGTTGCTGTCGAAGATGGAAAGTTCCTTATTAATAATAAGCCATTTTATTTCAAAGGCTTTGGCAAGCACGAAGATACATCGATTCATGGTAGAGGCTTTGATGAAGCCGCTAACGTAATGGATTTCAATCTGATGAAATGGATTGGAGCAAATTCATTCCGTACAGCCCATTACCCATATTCAGAAGAAATTATGCGCCTAGCTGACCGCGAAGGTTTTGTCATCATTGATGAAGTGCCTGCCGTTGGTTTGCACTTGAACATGTTGGTTGTCTTTTTGGGTGGACCCAAACGGGATACCTGGAAGGAGCTTAAAACCTTCGAACATCATCAGCAGGTGATCAAGGAACTAATCAATCGTGATAAAAACCATCCTTCTGTCGTATTGTGGAATATAGCCAATGAAGCTGCAACTGAAGAAGAGGGAGCATATGAATACTTTAAGCCGCTAGTCGAGCTGGCAAAAGAACTTGACCCGCAAAAACGTCCTGTTACTATTGTTACTGAAATTCAATCTTCACCTGAAAACGATCAAATAGCGGAATTACTGGATATCCTTGCCTTTAACCGATACTACGGCTGGTATGTGGATGGCGGTGATTTAGTGTCAGCTAAAGAAAGGCTTCGTGCTGAGTTTAATAGCTGGCTTAAAAGGTGCCCGAACAAACCATTTATGATGACTGAGTATGGTGCTGATACGGTAGCAGGATTACACGATGTAGAACCTGTCATGTTTACGGAAGAATATCAAGCAGCGTTTTATAGAGCAAACCATGAAGTGTTTGATGAATTTGATCATTTCGTTGGTGAACAGGTATGGAACTTTGCTGATTTTGCAACGGGCCAAGGAATTGTTCGGGTTCAAGGAAACAAAAAAGGCATTTTTACTCGCGACCGGAAACCAAAATATGCTGCACATGAGCTGAGAAAACGTTGGACAGAAATACCTGATTTTAACTATAAAGGGATAAAACCAAGCCTATCATATGCTTATAAATAGTTGTTTAATATAAATATTTTGTTTGAATAGTGGTTAGCTTTATGGAATTTGTGTTGCTGCTTATCTTAAGAAGATAAATAAAAGTTTGGACTTAAGTAAAATTATTAAGCATGAGTTGATCTCTAGGGCAGAATTAGCAAATATCACAAAACTAACAAAGGCAACGATTTCTTCACAGGAAGCGGAGTTATTTACCAATTACGTCACCTTCACGGGTGGCGTTTTTATTTGTACAAAAATTAAAGAAAGCCCTATGTTCAAGGGCCCAATTGTCGTGTAAAGTATCGATAATTAATTCTTAAAGTTTTCCTCAATTTTATGAATATACACGACACCGCTCGTTACAACTGAACCATTTGTTTCACCGCAATGGGGGCAATTTATATACTCACGCTCCTTGCCTCCAGGGACATTCATTTCCGTAACTTGGAAATAAAACTCTTTTTCACATTTTTTGCAGTTCAACAAAAGACATCCCTCCGTGTACTTTTATTAGTAACTCAAAGTATATATTCGCCAAGTTGTAAGCGTTTTCCTCCTTAATATTATTTATTTGACGGAATTATAAAGGACATTATGAATATACCTACTGGGGGTATATAATAAAAGGAGCACGGTATATTGCGAATAGGGTACGTATCTTTCGTTGGTTACTATTACCGGGCAAAATCACAGGTACGGAATTTGAAAGGGTAGCTGCACAAAATGGGGTACAAGTGTATGCGGCGGAACGATTTGTGGTTGGAAATAGTTGTCCAGAGCGGGCTGTAAGAGTTTCGATCTGTGCTCCACAATCACTCGAAGAGCTTGAGCAAGGATTGATAATCCTTAAACGTTTACTAAAAGAACATACATAATATTATTTGCCATACAATTAATATTGTATGGCTTTTTTGTGTTTTTTGGGTCTTCCTCTTCTCGTGCACTGATTGCAAGCATGATAAAACGAACAAAGACAATTCGAGCCTTGCTTTTTATCAAGAAGCTAAACTTGTGAAGGGGGACAGAGTGTTTTTTCCTGGCAAGGTTCGTCGAGGTGTTAACATTATCTGTTTACCATATAAAAAATAAAGTGAAATGCACAAAGTAATGAGGAGGAAAATGAAATGAGTAAAAAAATACACGTACAGTCCTACGAGAAAGAAGACTTGAAGAGAGGTCTGTCAAGTCGTCATATCCAGATGATAGCCATAGGGGGCTCAATTGGAACTGGTCTCTTCTATGGTTCTTCCTGGGCCATTAGCAGAGGGGGACCGGCAGTTCTGCTGACATATTTACTTGTTATTGGAAGTCTATAATAATGGTTATTTTAGCATAGATTATGGGAAGGAAATTGTTTGCCATGCAATTATAATATTGTACGGTTTTTTGATGCGTGTTAAAATGTTTTAAATCTAGTTGTAGAGTAATCAGAGTAAGGTCTAATAAAAATTAACTGAAAATTCAGGGTATTTCAGAGCATAGGTGGCTATTAAACTTTTTAAAATAATAGTTTAATGTAATCCATTACTAAAAATAAAAAAGGAATGATTATAAATGGAAAATAAATTTGCTGATAGAACTAATTTAGTAAAACCTTCTGAGACTCGTGAAATATTAAAAGTAACAGAAAGACCAGAAGTTATCTCTTTTGCGGGAGGCCTGCCAGCTCCAGAGTTGTTTCCTGTAGAAGCTCTTAAGAATGCATGCAATGCTGTATTGAATGAAGAAGGTGCAGCTTCTCTTCAATATAGTACGACTGAAGGATTTATTCCTTTAAGAGCAGCTATTAGTCAAAGGATGAAAGTTATTGGGATCGACTCTACTATTGAAAATGTTCTTATCACATCAGGGTCCCAGCAAGCAATCGACCTTACTGGAAGGATATTTATCAATGAGGGGGATACGATTATTTGTGAAAGCCCTACCTATCTTGCAGCCATTAATGCATTCAAGTCATACAATCCCAAATTTGTTGAAGTAGCTATGGATGATGATGGTATGGATATGGATCAGCTAGAGAAAACGCTGCAAGAGCATCCTAACACGAAATTTATCTATACGATTCCAGATTTCCAAAACCCTACAGGTCGCACATTAAAGCTAGAAAGACGAAAGAGAATAATAGAGCTCGCTAATCAATATGATGTACTGATTGTAGAGGATAATCCCTATGGAGCGATCAGATTTGCTGGAGAAGCACTCCCGCCTGTGAAATATTTTGACACTGAGGGTAGAGTAATTTATATCAGCACCTTTTCTAAGATTTTTACTCCCGGTCTTCGACTTGGGTGGATTTGTGCAGACGAATCTTTCATTGAAAAGTACGTTGCTTTTAAGCAAACAGCTGACTTACATACTGACAGCTTTGCTCAAAGAATTACAGCTAAGTATTTGGAACTTTACGATATCGATAAGCACATTAATAAAATCAAATCTGTTTATAAAGAAAGATGCACAGTCATGTTATCTTGCATTGAAGAATTTTTCCCAAAGAATTTGTCTTACAGTAAACCAGAAGGTGGATTATTTATTTGGGTTGAGTTTCCTGAGGCTGTTGATTCTAGGGAATTATTCGCTGAATGTTTGGCAAATAATGTTGCGTTTGTTCCTGGTACCCCATTCTTTCCGAATGGAACAAAGAATAATGCTTTACGTTTAAATTACTCGAATATGCCTAAAGAGAAAATTAGGGAAGGTATGAAGCGTATGGGAGAAGTGCTACATCGTGAATTAGAAAAAGAAACAATTCTTTTATGATTCAGAGGTCACAGTCTGACCGAGGAAGACACATAGAAGAAATTTATCCCGTTCCAAGGATAAATTGTAATGTTTATTTTATTCTTAGAAAGGAGTACTATAATGCAATTTTTCTTTGATCACCTTGTTTGGTTCTTTAAGAAACCAGAGAAAGCAATTTCACCGTTAAAACAAAGAGGACTTCATGCGGTGAAGGGGGGCCGTCATGAATCTTGGGGAACATATAATACCCTAACCTATTTTGGCTTAAGTTATATTGAATTTTTAGGAATTGAAAATTTATCAATAGCTGAAAAACATGGTGAAAATCGATTGATTACGCAAATCGTTGAACAGCTAGCAAAAGAAAGTCGGGAAGGTCCTGCGAAAGTAGCGATCCAAACAAATCAAATTGAAGAACTAGCAATAAAACTTAAAGCAGAAGGACTTACAGTATATGGGCCGCTTACTGGGGAGAGAGTTCGTGCAGATGGTCAGGTAATCAGGTGGTCATTGTTATTCCCTGAATACGCGGAAAACAAGGTTCCTTTACCATTTTTTATTGAATGGGAAAAATCAGATGAAGAAAGGTATTCGGAATTAGAGGAACAAAGACTCATAGGGTCACACATATTAGGTCAGCCAAAATTGGAAAGTGTTGGTTTCGTCGTAAATAATTTGGATAAAACATTAGAAATTTGGAGGAAATTGTTTTGCCTTAAACAAGGCGAGGAGTATATCGATACGGAAATCAATGCACGTTGTAGAATTTTAAAATTGAACAGAACTAATTTATTATTTTTTACACCAATTGGAGATGGTCCGGCTGCTAAGGTATTAAAAGAAAAAGGGGAGACTCCTTTTTTAGTGAACCTTACTGACACAAATCAAAGTCACTTTTTTGGAATGTTGGATGGTTATTGGAGGTTCCAGTAATATATTAAAACCATTATATAATAAATTACAGATTGAGATTGAATATGCTCCTTTTATATTGGCTTGCAAAATACCCGATACGGTTCACCGTAACGTATCTAAATCGATTTGGTGGGGAAGAGTAAGAGTCTCTTCACACATCCTAACTATTATGTTTTAAGTGATTCCCTGAAATTCTCGGACCTGATGAAGGATAGCAGAGTTGAATAAGACGACATAAAAAAGATGATTTCATCATATTTATCATTAATGAGAGGTTAAAGAGGTGAATACATGTTACGCAATGTTGGCAGAAGACTCATCTGGTTTTTAATCGGAAGTACGATTTTTGCTACATTTATCGGATTTACCCTGTTTAAGGCTGGCCTCATATCATTTCCAGGTATTCCTAAATCCCAAAGTGCAATGAATAATAAACATCCTAATCGAAATAGAAGAGTTGGTAGAATTCGAGTTACTTAGAGATATGATATCGTTAGCTTCAATAGTGTGTGTCTATGTAGTATTTCCTTGTAGTATAAAATGCTGCACATTTTTCTTACTGTAACATTATTTCGGAAAAAACAAGTCAAACATTCGAAGACTGCCAGATTTTTAAAGTTCATAAGAGGTTTGGGCTTCTTGCATCGCAATGTGCGAAAAGCCCAAACCTTTAATATATTTGTATCTTTACTCCTGTGATACAAAAACGTGAGTAAGAAAGTAATAGGCACAGTTATTTGGAAAGCCTTCAAAACCGTATCTATGCTCGTTGTTCTTCCCGTGGTTTTGGTTTTTCCGTAGCCTAGTCTTCTTAAGGTGCTTCCCCGGCAGTCAAATCCAAAACGAATTCATTAGGGATGCAGCGTGACCCCCCAGTTGAACTCTGAAGCAAATCACAAATCTTTGGTGGATGCGGCGATTGAGCCACAAATTCCAATAGATTCTTGTGCACTTTTTCATACGAATATTTTTGCAAGACCATATGCCAGCCATCCAGCTTCTTTTGATCGAAATGAAACTTTTCATAATAGACTTCAATTAGTTCCATTAAATTATAAATCTCTTTTTTATTCATCAAAGTTAAAATCCTCCTCAGACATTCTCTTCTTTCTTTCCTGTTGATTGAGATAAGATTCAAATTTTGTTCCAAACAACGTCTCCGGCCTTAGAAACTTATTCCAAGCAGGATCAGACTTCCATTCAGCTGTCTTTAAATCAATGACTCTTTTAAATTCCTCAAAGGTAAAACCTTCTTTATATCTCGCATGAATCATTTCCCTCGTTTTAATAGAACCTGGTTTAAAGTTCTTTCCTGTTATCTCATTCAAATAGTTGATAATTTCAGCATATGGTATCTCCTTTTTTACGGAAGAACTGACAGTTGTTACCTTCGTATTATTAGCCTCTTCCTCCGGTGCATTCTCCTCAACAGGCTTAGCTGGACGTTCCAAAATGCTATCCTCTAGCTCTTTCACTTTTTCATAGTCAATGCTGTACCATTTTGTCTTATCCATTTTCATCTCATTCCAGTTATTTGATAGAAGTAATCCCATCATCTCCAACGAGCGAATCGTCCGCTTAATCGTACTCACTGACCAAAATGGTAGCTGCTTCTGCCATTCCTCATACGTGTTATACACCCAGGTTCTCTCCTCAATAACATGTTTGCTGATTCCAAGCCAATAATGAATTTGCTGCAGCACCACTGCCTCATTTACACCAATTTTAGCTGCCAAACTAGGAATAATCATCAATGGACTTTCAGTTATTAACAACCTGCTCATCTGAATCTCTCCTTAGCACTTTTCATGAAGGAACCTTGAAACGGTCATAGGACGCCAACAACCAACCGATTGGTCCTTTCAAGTGTTATATATAGAAAAAAATGCAAAAAGGACATACTATATATAAATATTTTTGCTTTGATGGAAATGAAAGGGGTCATATTATTTTTTTCTCTGAAGTAATCTATTGAAGTAATCTATGGTATTGCTCGGGTCAACGCGAGTATCTCTTTGTGTCAATCTGCACCTTTCAAAACGTCAGGATGAGCGAATCAACTTGTTCATTTTGCCCTGATGTAAAACTCAGGAAAGTGGTATTCTTTTTTGAGATTACTGAACACAAGAAAATACAAGGCGGTAAAAACTTGATATAATAGCATTACCGGAAAATATTACAAATTTGTGATAACATTGGTTTTTTTTTCATTTTTAAGTAATAGTTTAGTAGAATTGAAACATAATAATTAATACTACCAGTTTGTAAGCTTCTTACTACAAGAGACATAATTATTTGCTGCTTAATTCACAAGAACCGGGAGGAGAAAAACGTATGGATGCTAATATTGGAAAGTGCCCGTTTCACGGCGGCGCTGCTAGTAACAATTCTAGGGGTACATCTAATCGAGACTGGTGGCCAAACCAGTTGAACTTGAACATTCTCCATCAGCATGACAGAAAATCTAACCCTATGGGAGAAGACTTTGATTATGCAGAAGAATTTAAAAAGTTAGACTACTATGCCCTTAAACAGGATCTTCGCGATTTAATGACAAACAGTCAAGATTGGTGGCCAGCTGATTATGGACATTATGGTCCATTCTTTATCCGTATGGCTTGGCACTCCGCAGGTACATATCGTACTGGAGACGGCCGTGGTGGTGGTGGTACTGGCACACAGCGTTTTGCTCCACTTAACAGTTGGCCTGACAACGGTAACCTCGATAAAGCTCGTCGACTACTTTGGCCGATTAAGCAAAAGTATGGCAACAAGATTTCTTGGGCTGACTTATTTATTCTTACAGGTAATGTCGCTATTGAATCAATGGGTGGAAAGACATTTGGTTTTGGTGGAGGACGCGCAGATGTTTGGCATCCAGAAGAAGACATTTACTGGGGTACTGAATCAGAATGGTTAGGTGATAAGCGTTACACAGGTGATCGTGAGCTTGAGAACCCACTTGCAGCCGTTCAGATGGGCCTTATCTATGTTAACCCAGAAGGTCCAAATGGTAATCCAGATCCGATTGCAAGTGGTCGTGACATACGCGAAACCTTTGCACGTATGGGAATGAACGATGAAGAAACAGTAGCATTAATAGCCGGCGGCCATACTTTTGGTAAGGCACATGGTGCAGGAGATGCTGCTCATGTTGGTCCAGAACCGGAAGCTGCTCCAACTGAAGCACAGGGCTTAGGTTGGTTAAGCACACACGGCAGCGGTAAAGGGCGTGACACCATCACGAGCGGTATTGAAGGTGCTTGGACTGCTAATCCAACACAGTGGGATAATGGTTACTTTGATTTATTATTTGGATATCAATGGTGGCTTTCAAAGAGTCCTGCTGGTGCATATCAGTGGCTTGCTGTAAATCCTGATGAGAAGGATCTTGCACCGGATGCAGAAGATCCATCCGTTCGTGTTCCGACTATGATGACTACCGCTGATATGGCATTGCGATATGATCCAGAATACGAAAAGATATCTCGTCGTTTCCATAAGAATCCAGAAGAGTTTGCTGATGCATTTGCTCGTGCATGGTTTAAACTAACACACCGTGACATGGGGCCTCGTTCAAGATATCTAGGCCCAGAAGTTCCAAAAGAATTACTTATCTGGCAAGATCCTATACCGGCTGTTGAGTATGAGTTAACAGATACAGAAGTTGAAAAGATCAAAGTTATGATCCTGGACTCAGGACTTACTATCAACGAACTAGTCACAACTGCATGGGCCTCAGCAAGTACCTACCGCGGCTCAGATATGCGTGGCGGTGCTAATGGTGCTCGTATCCGTCTTGCTCCACAGAAGGATTGGGAAGTAAATCAGCCTGAACAACTTACAAAAATACTTACTGTACTAGAAAGCATTCAAAGTCATCTAGGAAAGAAAGTAAGCATGGCTGACTTGATTGTACTTGGTGGTAGTGCTGCAATAGAAAAAGCTGCAAAAGATGCAGGCTTTGATGTATCTGTTCCTTTCGCTCCAGGACGTGGCGATGCAACCCAAGAGCAAACTGAATTAGAAAGTTTTGCAGTGCTAGAACCTATCGCTGATGGTTTCCGCAACTATCAGAAGGACCAGTATCGTGTAAGTTCGGCAGAGATGCTAGTTGACAAGGCACAACTTCTAGGCCTTTCTGCACCAGAAATGACTGCTCTTATTGGCGGTATGCGTGTTTTGGGTACTAACTACGGTGGCACCAATCATGGGGTTTTCACTGATCGTGTAGGGACACTTACTAACGACTTTTTTGTTAACTTACTTGACATGGGGGTAGCGTGGACGCCTGTTGGCGGTGACGTATTTGAAGGACGTGATCGGAAGACAGGAGTAGTAGTACGTACAGCAACTAGTGTTGACCTAGTGTTTGGTTCAAACTCCGTTCTACGTGCCATAGCAGAAGTTTATGCTCAAGATGATAACAAGGAGAAGTTTGTGCGTGATTTTATAGCCGCCTGGGTCAAGGTTATGAATGCTGATCGTTTCGACCTTAGGTTGAAGAAAGCTCAACTATTAGGCTTTTCAAAGTAACAAAGCCCGGGACTTTACGTAAAGGAAGAAGTAGCAAAGGTAAATAACAGAAATGAAAAATATAAAAAAATCTAATTAGAGTAAAAAAAATAGGCTCATTCCTTTGAACACAAAGGGTTGGGCCTATTTGGAGATATTATTACGTTTGAACGGACTTTACAGTCAGAGATGTTGAATTATTTACAGAGATTTCAGGTGATGAAGGAATACAACAAAAACCATCCTATATTGAATGGTTTTTATCTTTATCATAATTTGATGATGTACTTGAGTGTGTTAATATACTGTCTAATACTTTTTCAGTAAATAGCATAAAGTAATTAAGTATTAGCCCCCCTAAACAAACGGTTAATATAGTCCCAACGCCAATTGGTCCATTTAAAAACATTGCCATTATTAAGAATACGAGGTAAATGAACGTTTTCGAAAAAAATATATTTGTTCTAGTTAATTCTTGTATGATTAAGGTTAATCGGTCAACTGGAATCGGTGCAATATTTGTGTGTAAATATGTTGCGGTTCCTAATCCTATAACAACTAAGCCGATTCCAAAACAAACAACTTTGCTGTACCATAGTTCAGGTGTTATCAAATTGTGCAATAAAAAAAGCCACATATCAATACCAATACCCGTTATAAATGCTGTTAACAACCCCAAAACTTCTGGTCTTTGCCTTTTTAAAAATGAATTACAACCTATCAATAGTAAAGCTAATATTATTTCCCAACTTCCCACAGTAAGCCCCACATTTATGGACAGTCCTACCAAGAGTGCATCATAAGGTGAAGTTCCAAGGTCTGATTGAATAGTGAAAGAAATACCAAGGGTTAATATTAAAATTCCTAATACATAAAAAACATATTTCACTTTACTCGACCTCTTTATCAATATTTACTAGACAATTCTTTGAGCATTAGAATATGTGGGATACCATCTTCCATAAAGATATTAGATGAAGTACAATAACCAAGTTTTTTATAAAAACCTTCCGCCTGTGTTTGTCCATGTAATTTAACCTGCGAGGCTCCCCGTTCTTCCGCGATTTCTTCTAACGCTTTAATAATGATTTTTCCAAGTCCAAATTTACGATAAGGTTCGAGGATGCAGATTCTTTCCAATTTACCTACTCCATCAATAAACCTTATCCTTCCCGTTCCGACTGGTTGTTCATTGTAATGGACTAATATGTGTTCGCAAAGTCCATTCAGTGTATCAAATTGATCAAATTCATCTTCTAGTGGTACGCCTTGTTCTTTCACAAATACTTCTTTCCTTATTGCAAATGCTACCCTTAAATTTTCATCAATTGTTGCTCTTTTTGCATTCATTTTTATCAGTCCTTTTAAATTAAATTATCTATCATCATTTTGTTGCAAATGCAATAAAATTAGGTTAAATTTAATTTATATCACTTTTATAGTAAATGCAACAAAAAGTATGGGTTAAGGAGTTAATTATGAAGGAAATTCTTCGTGAAATTGGAATGATAGCAAGGGCATTAGATTCTATAAGTAATATAGAATTTAAAGAATATGACCTTACAAAAGGGCAGTATTTGTACCTGGTGCGAATATGTGAAAACCCAGGAATCATTCAAGAAAAGTTAGCTGAGATGATAAAAGTAGATCGAACAACAGCAGCTCGTGCTATAAAAAAACTTGAAATTAATGGCTTTATTGAAAAGAAAGAAGATCAACATAACAAAAAAATAAAAAAACTCTTTCCAACAGAGAAAGGGAAAAATGTTTTTCCTTTTATAAAAAGAGAAAATGATTATTCCAATATCGTTGCATTAGAGGGATTTTCCGAAAGAGAAGTAGAAACCATTTTCAACCTTCTTCAAAGAGTAAGAAAAAATATAGAAAAAGACTGGGAATTTGTAAAAAAGGGAAACAAGAGAAATTATTGATTATATGAAGGAGCGACATATTTAAATGACTATAAATATAAAAAAGTGTACCGTTGAAGATTCACACAAACTTCAAGAAATTAGTTATGTAACATTTAATGAGACATTTAAGCATCAGAATTCACCCGAAAATATGAATGCCTATCTGGAAAGGGCATTTAACTTAAAACAATTAGAAAAAGAATTATCCAATATTTCTTCGCAATTCTTTTTTGTTTATTTTAATAATGAAGTCGCTGGATATTTAAAGGTCAATACCAATGATGCTCAGTCTGAAGAAATGGGTGATGAATCACTTGAAATCGAGAGGATTTATATAAAGAACAAATTTCAAAAACATGGGCTGGGTAAATATCTGCTAAATAAAGCTATGGAAATTGCGATGGAACGTAATAAAAAGAAAATTTGGCTAGGCGTATGGGAAAAAAATGAAAATGCTATTACTTTTTATAAGAAAATGGGGTTTGTTCAAACGGGAGCCCACTCTTTTTATATGGGTGATGAAGAACAAAAGGACTTTATAATGACCAAAACACTCATATAACTTTTTTTGAAAGGTGGATTATTATGTATATTCCAAAATTTTTTAAGGTCACAAATGTTGATGAAATTTGGGATTTTGTTCAAAAACACTCTTTTGGAACGATTGTCACAACAGAACAAGGGAAACCAATTGCCACTCATTTGCCTTTGGGGTTAAATAAAAAAGATGATGATTACTATATTACTGGGCATTTGGCTTATGGAAATCCTCAGTGGAGAACATTTGAAACCTGTGAAGATGGGCTTGTTATGTTTCAGGGACCGAACGCTTACATTTCTTCTTCTTGGTATGGTCATGAAGAAGTACCAACATGGAATTATCAAGCCGTCCATATATATGGTAAAGCAAGCATTTTAGAGAAAGATGAATTAATAGAAGAATTAACAATAATGCTGGAAAAATATGAAGAAAATCGTGAAAATCCAGTTTTATGGGATAAACTTTCTCCTGAACTATTAGAAAATCAACTGCAAGGTATTGTTGGTTTTAAGATTAAAGTTGAACAAATCCAGGCTGCATATAAATTAAGTCAGAACCGAAATGAAACGGATTATATGAACATCATTGATAAATTACAAAATGAAGAAAATCCAAATTCGAAACAAATGGCAGAACTGATGGAAAAGAGATTAAAAAATCACATATAAGCTCACTTTGATGATATTTATCAAATCTGTTGTGGAATGGAAGAGGAAGAAACATTAAGGAAGGCAAAGCTTGCGAATGAACGGTTAAAACTCATGAAAGCTCATTTTCCAAATGACTTTCGATGGTGGGAAGAGGCAATTAGAGAGAGTTTAAACGAAAAAGAAAGAGAGGTATTATATCTAAAAAGAATACTAGGTGATCATCCCCCGTTTGTTCCGAATCAAGGAATGATGGGGGATTATTTTTTTGTTTTTTCGTGACAATCCTTTATTTTCCAACCTATAAAGAAACTTAAACGGAAGATCATGATTTTACACCGATAAAAATACAGCCAACTCCGATGAAAATCCAGACTATTTTGGCAAATGAAATATTCCCCGTCAATCCTAGAACACCAATTGTAGTCGTTAAGATGAGAATAATAGGGCCAACGAGTGCCAGAGAACTATTAACTAAAAGGGCCTTTTCAACTGAATTAAACTTAATCATAAGTATAGCTGCAAGTATTTCAATACTTCCTGAAAGTACTCTTAATAAGGCCATTCCCAAAACGGCTATTTCAATAAAAATAAACATATTCTCCTCCTATGTAATACTGTTCATCTCTCATCCGTATATGTTTATTATATGAATGGAGGGACAAGAACTTAACGAAATGCATATCCATGGGACGTCAAAAAAGACAAGATGAGGCCTATCCCTAGAGGACATAAATCCCTTGGTATCCAAAATATATACCCAACACGATTAATGAAACTCCGGAAACAATAGAGATAGCGATTAGACTCTTGTACATTTTATGAGAAAAATTAAGACTCATGCCAAAAAACGAATAACGGCAACCAATACGCCATACATGAACTGAGGTAATATAAATTTTTCTCTTAAGAATTTGTGGGCAATCTCTTACCATTGAAATCTTGTAACTGGAGAAAGCTATAAAAAATCTCATAACCTTATTAATGTAACTGTTAAAAAGGACACACCTGAAGAACAAATTTTGCATTTCGCACAAGAGCAAATTAAGAAACAATGGTTAAATTAAAAAAAAAGCCCGTGATTCGGCTGGGGCTATTTGGAGAAAAACAGTTATTGATTAAATTATAAAACAGGTATTGACATTATCTCGAATTCAAGATATATTAATTAAAGATATTAATTAGGAGGTGTGAATATGGAAAGGAAATGTACTAACCATCCATTTTTGCTACTAATGCAAACCTCAAAAGGCATTCAGGAACGAATAAGAGACGAAATGTCCAAAAATAATCTTAGTATTACCGAGTTTTCTGTTTTAGAGGTACTTTTCTACAAAGGGAAACAAACCATTCAGCAGATTAGAAATAGAATCCTGACCTCTAGTGGCTCGATGACGTATGTTATTGATAAACTTGAACAAAAAGGAATCATAAAAAGGAATGACTGTAGAGAAGACCGGCGGGTTATTCATGTAACCTTAACAGCTGAAGGAATAAAAATGATGGAAAACATCATGCCGAAGTATCAAGACATGGTTAATTCTATTTTTGAAGATTTAACAGAAGATGAGTCCGAGTTGATGGTCCATTGTTTAAAGAAAGTTAGAAACAGAGTGGAATAATATATTTTTTAAATTAATATCTCGAAGTCGAGATAAGTAAAAATAGGAGGTAATAAAATGATGAGTATGGGATTATTTATTATAAGGGTAGTCGTGGGTGTGTCATTCATGGCTCACGGTGCACAGAAATTATTTGGCTGGTTTGGCGGTTACGGCTTAAAGGGAACAGGAGGCTGGATGGAGTCGCTCGGTATGAAACCAGGTGTGATGATGGCCCTCATGGCAGGATTAGCAGAAATAATTGGGGGATTATTGTTTACATTAGGACTTCTTACTCCCCTTGCAGGAATCATGATTGCAGCTACAATGGTAATGGCAATTGTAAAGGTTCATGCTTCTAATGGCTATTGGGCAACACAAAATGGATACGAATATAATTTGACGTTGATAGCGGTTGTAATTGGTATAGCATTAATTGGACCTGGAAAATATGCATTGGATGCTTTTTTATTCTAAAATATCTCGAATTAGAGAATCCCGATTTTTAATAGTATCAATAATTTAATTATTGAATAGAGATCATTATTTTGAAAGGAGTGTTTCAAAATGAGTAAGAAAACAATGGGTATTCATCATATCACTGCAATTGTAGGACATCCACAGGAGAATGTTGATTTTTATGCAGGTGTTTTAGGATTACGCTTAGTGAAACAAACAGTAAACTTTGATGACCCTGGAACGTATCACCTTTATTTCGGTGATGAAGGAGGAAAACCAGGAACCATCATTACGTTCTTCCCTTGGGCAGGAGCTCGTCAAGGAACCATTGGGGATGGTCAAGTAGGAGTTACCTCTTATGTTGTTCCAAAAGGTTCTATGGAATTTTGGGAGAACAGGCTAGAAAAGTTAAAGGTTTCATTTACGAAAATGGATCGATTCGGTGAGCAATATTTGGAATTTGATGATCCACATGGCCTTCACCTTGAAATTGTTGAAAGAGAAGAAGGAGAAGTTAATAATTGGAACTTTAGCGGGGTAACTCCAGAGGTCGCCATCAAAGGGTTTGGCGGAGCTACTCTATTATCAACACAGCCCAATAAAACGGCTGATTTGTTAGAAAATGTTATGGGACTTGAATTCGTAGGTAAAGAAGGAGATTTCGCCCGTTATCGTTCTTCAGCTGAGATCGGAAATGTTATTGACCTGAAATTAACTCCGATTGGACGCGGAAGAATGGGTGTGGGGACCGTACATCACATCGCTTGGCGGGCTAGTGATGACCAGGATCAATTGGAATGGCAAAAGTATGTTGCAGGAAATGGATATGGCGTCACCCCAGTACAAGATCGAAACTATTTTAATGCCATTTATTTCAGAGAACACGGAGAAATATTATTTGAAATTGCAACAGATCCTCCAGGCTTCGCTCATGATGAGTCACAAGAAACCATGGGAGAAAAATTGATGTTGCCTGCACAGTATGAACCAAAAAGAGAACAAATTGAACGCGGATTACTGCCATTTGAAGTAAGAGAACTAGACTGATTATACGAAAAGGAATGATTTCTTTGCTTTCAATTGATCCAGCCTTAATGACTGAAAGAGAAAATTATAAGTTTCTAATAGGAAGCATCATACCTAGACCTATTGCTTTCGTGACAACCATTTCAAAAGATGGCGTTTTAAATGGTGCACCATTTAGTTATTTTAATATCGTCTCATCCAATCCGCCGATGATTTCATTATCTATTCAACGTTCAGCGGGGAGTCAAAAGGATACAGCGAGAAATATCATCGACTCCAAGCAATTTGTGGTCCATATTGTTGACGAACAAAATGTTGAAAAAATAAATAAGACGGCTGCAAGTCTTCCTTCTGATCAAAGTGAAGTTAAGTTAGCAAACTTGACTTCAGTAGATAGTGTAAAAATTTCGGTACCAGGTGTGAAGGAAGCAAAAATTCGAATGGAATGTTCATTAGAGCATTCCTTAGAATTGGGAAGTTCGGATAGTCCTGGATGTGATTTTATTATAGGAAGAGTGGTTCAATTTCATATTGAAGATGAAATTTATAAAAATGGAAGAATTGATGCTAGAGGTTTAGCTGCGGTAAGTCGATTAGCAGGGAATAATTACGCCAAAATCGGTGAGATTTTTGAAATAGAAAGGCCTAAATAACTTCTTACCCACCAGGCTTTTCAGTGGATGAACCAGTCGCTAAACATGGGGAAAAACTAATGTTGCCATCTTGGCTAGAGTCAAAAAGAGAAGAATTAGAAGAAACCTTACCGCCTGTAGAGGTTCGAGTTCTGGAGGGAGATAAATAATGAAACATATATTCAATAAGGGGCAAAATCAAACAAAACCCACGTTGTTATTGCTTCATGGTACAGGAGGCAATGAATTAGACCTGTTGCCAATTGCAGGAATGATTGATGATGAGGCAAATGTACTAAGCGTTCGTGGGAATGTATTAGAAAATGGAATGCCTCGATTTTTTCGCAGATTGGCAGAAGGGGTATTTGATGAGGAAGATCTTATTTATCGAACAATAGAGTTAAACGAGTTTCTTGATGAGGCCTCCGAAAAGTATGATTTTGATCGAGATAATATTCTTGCGATAGGTTACTCAAATGGAGCCAATATAGCTGCGAGTTTATTATTTCACCATCAAAATGCTTTAAAGGGTGCGATTCTTCATCATCCCATGGTGCCGCGAAAAGGAATTGAACTACCTGATTTAACAGGGAAATCAGTATTTATTGCAGCTGGCACCAATGATCCTATCTGCTCGCCATTAGAATCTGCTGAATTACAATCTTTATTAGAAAAGGCAAATGCAAATGTAGAAATTCATTGGGAGAATAGAGGTCATCAATTAACCTCTCAAGAAGTTGAAGCTGCAGCTCAATGGTATCAAAAAAGTATAAACTAAAAGTAAAACTTTCTGTTGGTTTATTAGGAAATGGTCAAATGGCGGGATATGAGTTGGATTTAGCATTTTTAGCAATGGTAGTTTATCTTGCAATCAATGGAAGCAAGCTATTATCAGTTAGTTACTTGATTTTTCAAAAGGATTCAATTGAGTCCAAAAAAGCAGCTTAATATGGAATGATAATTTTACAAGAAAGCTAATCGGAACCTTTCGATTAGTTTTTTATTTACATAGAAAATACTTTTATACTCGAAGGAATAGTAAATACTACCTAAAGAAATAATATTTAGGAAATTATTTTTACTCTGCTTGGTTTGATGGGGTTTTACAGAACATTGTAGGGCGGGAGCATATCAAATTGTGATTCACATCGGAGGATGTTTTTATGGAAAAGAAACTGTTGAATTTACTTACTGCTTTGTGTGTGGTTTCCTTGCCATTTTTATTTAAAGGATCTAAAATGCGAGAAAATCTTGTTATTTTTTTCTCAAAAGGAGTCCTTGCAACTCTAATTGATGCTTTTGTGGTAGGTACCAAAAGACTAGAATATCCAGTTCGTCCTTTTCCAAAAATTTTTAAGACAAACATCATTTATGACCTCTTGTTTTTCCCGCTTTTAAGTGTTATATGGGTGAAACTGACTTATAACGATCATTTAGGCAAAATACTTTTGAAAAGTTTACTTTTTAGTGTTCCCATGAGTATCGGTCAATGGTGCTTTGAAAAGAATTCCAAGTTATTTAAATGGGAAAAATGGACAATATTTCATACCTTTACCAGTGTAAATTTTACTTTGTTTACGATAAGAGGTTTCGTTGGATTATTAAAAAAATTAGATAAGGTAAAGAGTGCAAATTTTTAGAGCTATTCAATTCAAAAGATGGACGCTATTTTATTTGTAACTCCTGAATATAATCGTTCTGTACCAGCTGTAATAAAGAATTCTCTTGATGTAGGATCCCGTCCATATGGAGCAAGCGTATGGAACGGCAAACGGCAAAATTAAAGATAATGGAACGGTCCAAATCTTACAAACATTTGTCAATGTGTTTGTTGATTTGATTAAAAAATATCAAGCATAAGGAAATTCTAGGAAAGAAAGAGTTGGAGCATATAGCAGAAGAAATCCTGTTATATATTCCAACTTTTTGTTTTGAATGGAAGAAATAAAGCTCGATATTCATGACTAAGAAATTCAGATAAGGAGTGACGGAATTGATTCAAATTTGTCCTGCAGATACACGATACACAGTAAAAAATTGCTGGAGAGTAATTTAAGTTTTTCTTTTGGTGAGTATTATGACACTTCCAATATCCGATTTGGTCCACTGCGTGTGTTTCAACAGGAAGAAGGCAGGAAGAGTTACGATCCAGGCAAATCAAGATAGTTTCTTTTTATTAATTGATTTACCTGGGGGTGAATTTTAATGTTAATGATTCGTCACTCTATAGGCAGCCGATTGCTTTGTCAGATTTTCAGGATGAGTTAAATATATTTGAAGCAAAGGAAAATGAAAAGACTTGGTATTACTCCTCTGATTCACAAATTAATTTTCAACCTAATGAAAAACAATTGGTGATCCTTGCTGATCATAAAACTGTCTATCCGACTCAATGATTAAAAGTCTGATGGGATTTACAAGCTCCTTTATTTTTATTAGAAAGAAAGGATGTCTACAATGAAAAACAATTTATATGAAAAAGGAATTTTAAAAAATCTTAGTAAACTTAAAGAATTAGCACCAGAACAGCTTGAAACTTTTTCGGATTTTAATACGGCGGTCATGACAGATGGTGCACTGAGTAAAAAGGAAAAAGAAATCATAGCGGTTGCAATTGCCCATGTAACGGAATGCCCTTATTGTATTGATTCACATACACGACGTGCAAAAGCTGAAGGAGCATTACTTGAAGAATTAGTAGAAGCAATCTTTGTTGTAGCAGGAGTAGAAGCAGGTGGGGTAGTAACCCATAGTACTCATATACATAATGCGATGGATGCAGAAGCAGAGGATTCACTTTATAGACGTTCAAATCTAAAAAACCTTGGTCAATTAAATGAAGCTAGACAGTATATGAAGCAAGTCAAAGAAGATTTAGACCGCAGCATTGGCCTTTTAAATAAAGCAGTTAGAGATAATTATGCTTAATCTAATCTATGATAAATATTTCTGCAAAGTTAGGCGCTCTATTAGATACCATATCGAAGCTCAGGTCGACATGAGTCCGATGAAACTATTAATCTCATGAACCATTGAATTAAAACTTTTAGTTTATCTTGATTGCAGTTATTTTGCAATTTGCCATTCAGCTATTCTTCTTTATACATATTCGTGATGGAGACGGACCAAGATATGTAGAGTGCTTTGAGCAATTTATGAAATGTTATACCAATGGACTTGCAATTGAAAGAGCGGCAATGAAAATCTTAAATAACCAAATTAGGAATAAAAACCACGACAGGGATGAATTTCTCCTGTCGTGGTTTTTATTTCACTTAGTTTTTAAGTGTATTTTCCCAATCAGCAGCAAATTTTTCGATTCCTTGATTAGTAAGTGGATGTTTAGAAATTTGCTCAATGACTGAAAATGGAATTGTTGCAATATGTGCACCTGCCATTGCTACACGAGTTACATGATCCGGATGACGAACAGATGCTGCAATAATTTGTGTGTAGAAATTATGAATGCGGAACAATTCAGCTATTTTTGATACTAATTGGACACCGTCTTCGGAAATATCATCTAAGCGGCCTAAAAATGGAGATACATACGTTGCACCAGCACGAGCTGCTAATAGTGCTTGGTTTACTGTAAAGATAAGTGTGACATTTGTTTTAACGCCTTTATCAGCAAGATAACGGCAAGCCTCTAAGCCAGCTAAAGTCATAGGAAGCTTGATTGTAATTTTCTCATCTCCGCCGTTAATTTTAATAAGCTCTTCAGCTTGGGCAATCATTTCATCAGCTGTAATGGCTTCTGGAGTTACTTCAGCGGAAACAGACTCTACTTGTGGAACTGCTAGGCAGATCTCTTCAATGCGGTCTTCGAATTTTACGCCTTCCTTAGCAACTAGTGAAGGATTGGTTGTAACACCAGATAAAACGCCAATTTTATATGCCTTTTTAATATCAACAAGATTTGCAGTATCAATAAATAATTTCATAGTATATTTCCTCCATTTTAAGATTGCAGTAGACTTTTTGCGGTTCGAACAACATTTTCTGTCGTAAATCCAAATAGCTCCATGACTGCAGCGCCCGTTCCTGAAGCACCGAATGTTTCAATAGATAATACTTTCCCTTCTGATCCTACATAGCGTTCCCATCCAAGAGAGATACCCAATTCTAGTGCCACACGCTTCGTAATAGAAGCAGGGAAGACAAGCTCTTTGTATTCTTTCGGTTGACGATCGAAAAGTTCCCAGCTTGGCATTGCTACAACTCGAACCGACACATTTTCCTTTTCAAGTTCAGCTTTCGCGTTAATGGCTAATGACACTTCTGAACCGGTAGAGATCAAAATAACCTCTGGTTGGTCATTTGTTTGCGTTAATATGTAAGCTCCTTTAGAAAGGTTGTCTAAATTGGCTTGTGTTTCTTGGAACACAGGCAGGTTTTGACGGCTTAGTACCAAAGCAACCGGACCGTCTATTTGTTGTAGTGCATAAGCCCAAGCACTTGCCGTTTCGTTTGCATCTGATGGGCGAATCACAGTTAGCCCTGGGATCGCACGAAGAGATGCTAGCTGCTCAATTGGCTCATGAGTTGGACCATCTTCACCAACTGCAATCGAATCATGAGTAAATACATAAGTGACTGGAAGCTTTTGCAAGGCTGCCAGACGAATTGACGGTCTGAGATAATCATTGAAAACAAAGAATGTGCTTACAAAAGGCTTTACCCCGCCATGAAGAGCCAAACCATTGCCAGCCGCTCCCATTGCGTGTTCCCGAACACCAAAGTAGATATTTCGTCCGCTAAATGATTCTACTGCGAATGCTGCGTCTTCCTTTATATCTGTCATTGTGGAGTGAGAAAGATCCGCACTTCCTCCAAAAATAGAAGGAACTGATTTTACAAAATGGTTAATGGCTTCTCCGCTGGCTACACGAGTTGAAATTGTTTTACCTGTATCAAATGTCAGGATGTCTTCCGTATTGATTAAAACTTCTCCCGTGATGGCATGTTGCAGTTCCTTAGCTAATTCAGGATATGTCTCTTGATAAGACTGGAATAATGCATTCCATTGTTGTTCTTGGCTAATTCCTCTTTGTTTTAGCTCTTCAAAATGGGCTTTAACTTCTTCCGGTACAAAGAAATCCTCTTCATAGTGCCAGCCATATACCTGTTTTGTTGCACGAGCTTCTTCTGCTCCAAGGGGATTTCCATGTGCCTTGTTTGTTCCTGCAACTTTGGGACTTCCATAACCGATAGTGGTTCTAATTTCGATCAAAGTTGGTTGGTTTGTAATTTGTTTAGCTAATGTAATAGCTTTTGAGATTTCTGCCACATCATTGCCATCTTCCACTCGTAAATATTGCCAATGAGCAGATTCTGTTCTTTTTTGAATGTCCTCTGAAAATGAAAGGTTTAATTCACCGTCCAAAGAAATATCATTTGAGTCATATAGTGCAATTAATTTTCCTAGTTTCATATGACCGGCCATAGACATGGCCTCATAAGAGATGCCTTCCATTAAGTCTCCATCGCCAACTAGAGCATATGTATAATGGTCAATTACAGGGTATCCATCCCGATTGAACTTTGCAGCTAAATGCGCTTCAGCCATCGCCATTCCTACTGCATTTGCAATTCCTTGCCCTAAAGGCCCAGTTGTCGCTTCAACACCTTCTGTGTGACCAAATTCGGGATGACCAGGTGTTTTGCTATTAAGCTTTCTAAAATTTTTTAAATCTTCTAAAGATACATTGTACCTAGCTAAATGAAGCAAACTATACAACAAACTAGATCCGTGTCCGGCAGAAAGAATAAATCGATCTCGATTAAACCATTTTGCATTTGCAGAATTATGACTTAGATGATGTGCCCAGAGTGCATATGCCATTGGAGCAGCCCCCATAGGAAGACCTGGATGACCGGAATTAGCATTGTTGATCGCGTCAATTGATAAGGTACGAATCGTATTTACAGCTAGTGTTTCAATACTGTAATTCATCTTTTTTTCCTCCTCTTTATTCAGTAATTTTAAAATTAGGACAAAATGTCAGTTATTAGGTTTCTTGCCTTGAAGAATTTCTTGTTTTTGCACCCTAAAGCAAGTTATTTCGTGTTTGAGAATATTTTATCTTTATAAACAAGAAAAAACAAGAATAATTTCGTTGAATATTTTTAAAATTGGTGAATTCCAGAAAAAATAATATAATATAAGAAAAAACATGCAAAAACACGGAGGCTGATCATTGTTATGCTTAGAAAAGAACGGCAAAGCAAAATTTTACAAATACTTGAAAAGGAAGGGAAAGTCGTTGCTAAAGAATTAAGCATGAAATGGGATGTTTCCGAGGACACAATTAGACGAGATTTAAGGGAAATGGATTCATTTGGTCTTCTCAAAAGAGTACACGGCGGAGCATTTCCTGTATCTGCGAGCGCTTTAACCTTTTCAGAAAGAACGGAAGAAAATATAGATGCAAAAAAAGAATTGGCCTTGAAAGCAGTGAGGATTATAAAAGATGGACAAGTTCTTTTAATAGATGGAAGTACAACAAACCTTTTTCTGGCTCAAGAAATTCCAATGGAGTTTAAAGGGACTATTATTACGAATAGTCCCTCTATTAGTTTGGCATTATCAAAACATCCAAATATAGATATCTTCCTTTTGGGTGGAACCTTTTTTAAGGAATCTTTTGTGACTGTAGGATTAGATGTAATTGAAGTGCTTAAAAATATTAGAGCCGATCTCTGTTTTTTAGGAGTGTATTCCTTGCACCCTGACTTTGGTATCAGCATCCCTCATATAGAAGAGTCTCATGTTAAACGTCAGATGATTAAAAGTTCAAATAAAATCGCAACCCTGGTAACAAGAAGTAAACTTAATACAATTTCCAATTACTTGGTTGGTCCCGTTTCAGAACTTGATTACTTAATTACGGAAGACGGACCTCTAAGTCATAATTTAAACAAGTATATGGAATTAGGTATCGAAATTATTTAATTATAGTAGTTATTTTAAATTTGAGCTAAAGCAGCTAATAGCTTTCACATTCTTCTATAAAAAGTTTAAAAACGTGATGATATACTAAAAATGTCCATGCCAAATAACCTTCTTCATTTTTCTTAATGGAAGGTTTTGCTGTATTTAATTAGATATAGTTTCTAAGCTACATCTTGGAACGTAGTTCTACGTTTTAGTAAGACATAAAAACAATCAGGCAATGAAAGCTACTCTAAAGGTTTTTTCCTTCTTCTCGTTTTTTGTCATAAAACTCTCGAAGTCTTCTATTGTGTGAAATAAGACTATCCGAATACCACTTTGAACAGCCATGTATAAGGCGTTGTGAAGTTTATATAATCCACGTTTGGTTATTCGGTTTACTTATACGGTAAACTTCCCAGAAGAGTATACACAGGAACCCGGCGAATTCACCAAGTTTCTTGGCAGCGATTTTTTGTCCGGTAGCTCGTCGGGCTCATAACCCTAGGATCGTAAGTTCAAATCCAACCTCCGCAATCAGTGGCTCTAATCATGAAGCTTTGAAAATTGAGGATGAAAATAAAATAATTGAAGATTTAAAAAGAAGCTTACAAATACAAAGTGAAAAAACGGAACGATATGAAAAAGCTTTGTGTGCACTGTTAAAGCTGTCTTACGATACACAACTATGACGAAGGAATGATAGGGCAATTGACCCGTTGAGACATGGGAGGGAAAGCCTCCAGGGGCGGCGTGGAGATGTACATTATATGGTAAAATATGGAGTGGTAGCTGACTCCTTTATTTAACTATGCCTTCACGAAGCCAAAATGATCTGAACTCATTTCATTTACCCGTAAATCCAATTACAAGGGTTATGAAATCCTGCGAATAAGTGAGCATTCGAGAGATATTCGTATCAAACTGAGGGAGTTTAAATAAGGCAAAAAACATTTGATGAAAAGTATGAAAAAAAAATAGACCTCTAAGAGGTCAGGTCAAGAAGCCTTTTTTAAAAAATCCCTAATTTCATCAGAAGGAATCCCTACCTCTAAAGCTTCCTTAATAAGTTCCACCCATTCTTTATCTAATCCTTTTTCACTGGCAATTGCAGTCATAATATCCCCCCTAAAATATGTACTATTTTAGGTAACTCAGCCATCATAGTTTAACACCTTAGACCTGTAGCTTTGTGTCCCAATCTTTCAATAGGTTTGCCTTTATCTATTTACAGTATTAAAGAACTAATATAATAGTACTACAATCCTTTCGTGAATCTAAATATATAAATTCCAAAAAGTTCGACAAAAGATGAAAAAATTGGAAATTATGTCAAACTACGTGAATAATCCGCAATAAAGGAGTTACTTGTTCAACTATCCTGAAAATAGTAACGGGTAAAAGGGCATTTTTGGCAATACGAAACTAAACCCTATAAGATCCATTTTTTTTAAAAGATCCGGGTCTCGAATTTTAGCTATATTTTTTTGACCATAATTACGCTATTGCTTCAACAGTTACTTTACAACCAAGAGTCTCTAATCGTTTGATAAAGGAATCGCTACAATACCGGCGATCAATCCAACAACTGCATCTTTCTGAAAATGTCCTAAGTTATACCCTCGAAACCTCCTAGTGGGGAATCATTTAGACACCTTACTTATAGGACTGGGTATGTTTGTGCTGTTTGACTTTATTTCTTTATATCCGTCGATCACCAGATCCAATTTTCCTGTTTCAGGATCAATCACCATCCCATGAACAGAGATATTTTTAAGGAATAATGGGTGACTTTTAATTAAACGGACACTGTTGGCGACACTTTCTTCTACACATTGAAAACCCGTCAGCCACCTGGACAAATCAATCCCAGCGTTTGTGAGAATATCGATCCGCTCCTCGTCAATTCCATTCTGTTTTGCTTTTTTTAGAATAGAGGATGCTTCTAAACCTACCATACCACATCCATGATGACCGATCACACACACTTCTTCAGCCTTCAGTTCATAAATAGCGACTAGAATACTGCGCATGATACTGCCGAAAGGATGAGAGATAACAGCCCCGGCGTTTTTGATTATTTTCGCATCCCCATTTCCTAGACCCATTGCTTTGGGGAGCAATTCCAGCAAACGAGTATCCATACAAGTTAGGATGACTAGTTTTTTATCTGGAAATTTTGTCGTCTTAAACTCCTCATACCGGTTTTGATCAACAAAATCCTTGTTGAAATCGAGAATTTTAGAAATCGTGGTCATAATTTTTTCCTCCATTTAATGATTTAGGATGTTTTATTAACATCAGCTCCCTAAAAAGGGGGAT
Source organism: Bacillus sp. ISL-7 (assembly GCF_018613065.1). The sequence goes on from NZ_JAGGQW010000034.1 coordinate 315,092, forward strand.
GTCCAATTAAATTAACCCAAGCTCACGTTTTGTTTTTCTTTTTGCTTTAGGGTTTGCTTCTTCTTTTGAGAGGGTTGAACATTCTGCAAAAGAAAAATGTTTACACCCTTTACATCGCTTAACATCCAGTTTTGAGAGAGCATAATTGATCGCATCACCTGTATGGGCAAAGAAATTTTCCTCACCTGCCAATTGATAAAAACCAGTTTTCTTAAATAAATCTTCCAATTGCGGCTGGATACCAGAAAATATTACTTGTTGGTTACTATCCTTGAATCTTTTTACAAGATTCATGAGGAGGGCCTCCCCAGACGAATCCACGATGGAAACTTTACTCAATCTTAGCAGGAGCACTCTTGGTTCTAAACGCAAAATTTCTTCCATTTCCTTCTCAAAATGCTCGGTGGTGCCAAAGAATAATGGACCTTCTACAGTGTAAATATTAATTTGTGGGCAGTTTGAACCTTGCTTGACCATTTCGGGTTTTACTAGTTTATCGTTTGGATCCGGTAAAACCTTTGATACTTTTAACGTACTGCTTATTCGGATGACAAAAACGAGGAGAGCTAAAAGCAGACCTACTCCAACGCCTGTAGTTAAATCCATTAAAACGGTTAGCAGAAAAGTAGAGACTAATACAAGGGAATCCATCGTTTTTGATTGTAAGATATGGGCAAATTCCTTGCTCTCACTCATATTCCAAGCGACAAACATTAGAATGGGAGCCATACTCGCCAAAGGAATGGAAGAGGCATATGGCGCAAACAATACTAACACTAGTACTACAACAACACCATGTATGACACCCGATAAAGGGGAGAACGCACCGTTTTTTATATTCGTTGCCGTTCGCGCAATCGCACCGGTAGCAGGAATTCCTCCAAATAAAGGGGTGACCATATTGGCCAATCCCTGTCCAATCAACTCCTTGTTACTATCATGCTTACTGCCGGATATGTTGTCTGCTACTAAGGCAGATAATAATGATTCAATCCCCCCAAGCATGGCTATGACGAACGCAGCAGGAAGGAGTTCAATCACTACATTGACCGTTAACTCAGGGAACTCAAATTTTGGTAATTCATTTGGAATGGCTCCATAAGTTGAACCGATGGTTGCTACCTGATTTGGAAAGAACAGTGCTGCAACAACAGTTGAAACCATTAATCCTAACAAAGCACCTGGAATTTTAGGCAAATATTTTGGTGCTAATATAACAATAGCTAAACATATACTTGCTGTAAAAATACTGTATATATTGATTGTATTTAAATTAATTAAAATTTCTTTCATATTCAAATGAAAGGATTCTTCTTTTTTTAAGTTTTCAAGCCCAAGGAAATTGGCAATCTGGCCAGAAAAGATAATCACGGCAATTCCAGCAGTAAAGCCGATTACCACTGGACGAGGGATAAATTTAATATACCTTCCTAACTTAAACACACCCATAAGAAGAATTAAAAACCCTGCCAAGAAGCCGGCGATTAACAGCTTTTCATATCCAAACTGGATCACCACTCCCAATAAGACCGGGACAAAGGCTCCAGTAGGGCCTGCAATTTGAAATTTAGAACCTCCAAAAAGAGAAACAAGGATTCCGGCAATTGCCGACGTATAGAGTCCATACTCTGGTCTTACCCCTGAAGCAATCGCGAAAGCCATTGCTAAAGGAATCGCAACAATCCCAACAACTAACCCGGCAATCAAATCTTTTTGAAGATAGCTTAAGTTGTATCCAGAAAACCTTTTAGATGAAACCATTTATTACATCATTCCATTTCTATATTGTATAGTTTTTCACAAGTAAAAAGGACAAAGCTAATTTCCAGTACGACAATGTTTCATAACCTTTACTATTTCTTTTATCAACTTCTGAAACGAGAAATCATAGTTGTAAAAAACCTCCTTCAAATACTTTTTTGTTACCCGGGGAATCATCATAGAAAAGAGTTATGTTAGGACGCTCTGTAAAATCCCTGTTGTCTCTTTCATATGTAGAGATACGCTTTGAGGGAGGAAGAGTTTCATTTTTTTGAATTTTGATACATATTTACCAAATTATTCTCTTGTGTTTTAGGGAAATGGTCCAAGAATTTGTTAAAGTTATAGTAAATTTTGGGGAGATGGTATGTTTTTATGAAACTCTTTATGCTCGATTTAAGGTTAACGCAGATGTCAAAGCTTGGATTTTCCTTGCATGCAATAATTCATTCCAGAAGAAGAGCTCCTTTATTTATCCGTGTAGCAGCAAGTATGCTATAGAGTTAAAATCTTGAATGGAACAGTTCGATAGCGCTAGTAAGTTAATATTAGCTGACAAATAATGTATGTGAAGAATCGTGCAGAGGATTGGGAGGTAAATATCTTACATATTGCCTTATTCCAGAAAAGGGCGCAATTCTAGAATAAAAATTGTGCTCTTTCTTTATGTATAGGGTATTTTCTTGAATAGGGGAAGGAATTATTAGAAAGTTATCTTGGCTTTCGTTATATTCCTTTAATAATTTCAAATGTTCCAGTACCATCATTGAAACCCAATTGTTACGGCCTCTGTCACAAATCACCTTAAAACACTACTTTTCCATTACATTTTGTGTGATATTATATAAAAACACTTGCTAAAACTGGGTTTTAAATTAATTTATTGACATTTAATATAAATTTCTTCTTTCCACGATCCCTAATTATTAAAAAATGCCCTCATTTTACTTTTACCAACCTGAAAGCTTTAAGGCTGCGTGTTTTCTTCAGAAATAAGGACTTCTCTTTCTTTGAACTTTTATCCAGATGGAAAACCGATCGGGTAATCTCCTTTGCCACTATTACCGGCTGACATTGAAATTTTTCGAAAAGATTACTCTCCCAACCAGTACTAAGAATGTAAACAGATTAATATTTTTTTGTTTTTTCATGATGCATCCTCCTTATTTTTTAAAGCTAGTTTACTATTTCTAAGTTAAGAATAGCACTCTATTCTCTCGCTTTTGAGTTTTATGTGAGGAGTTCTGACATGCTAATTTATTCCATTTATGTATGTTATATAATTTTTATGACATATCTAATTTTGTCCAACTAATCTTTCAATTTCTTTAAACAACTCCTCTTGGATTAAAAATTATCTTAAAGCTTATAGAAGGAATGGAAATTGCCATGTACAAAGGTCAAGAATCTCATCAACTGGGTGTACAAAAAGGACAATCCTATAAATGGAGAAATACGAGGAAAGCTAATTGGAGAATTGCCAAAAGTCCTATACTACACAAATCCCTAGTGAAAGCCTGCTGGATTATCCTATTTCTACAAGATATGGATCAACAGTGTTTGACATAGATCGGAACGCCGTATACTGATTCGTACGATGTGGTGTAAGGGGATAAATAGAGGTTAATGCCTCCCCTCATCTCAATTCTGTTGATTCATTTAACTAAAAATCAAACATCCATTGACCTTTTGTTTCATCCACTTACTAGGAGTCTTTTGATTACTATACAATGAAGGCATCATCCGGTTGTGCTTCGTATTCGTATAACTCAAAGTTGTCATGGTTGTATGTCCGATCGATACGCCGCGTTTTTCCATCATCTCTACAAGATTCCGAAGATTATACCCAAGATGCCATCTTACTGTATAGATATACTCCAGATTTATACATAACTAATCCACTTTGAGATTTTATACAAGAATCTATAATTAAAAGAAACCGAAAAAAGTATGGAAGGAAACCTGACAACAATTATTACTTTGTTTGGAATTGATAGTATGATGATCAAAGAATTTATGAGAGTAAAATATATAAGGGATATTTATACAAACACTTTAAATAATCAACAACTGATCTAAACTTATCCATGCTCGAACTATATGCTATTAAATCTAAATTACCAGATTTGTTTTAAATAATTATCTTAGAACTAGAACATTTACCATCAAGAGAAATGCAAGGGGCTGACATTATGAAACCAAAGGGTCAAACATCAGTACTAGTTTTATCAACTATATCAATGATTGTTTCATTTGCAGTTTGGTCGGTCTTTGCACCGATTGCTGTGGCACTTCAAGAAATTTACCATTTAAGTACAACCGAAAAAAGCATTCTTATTGCTACTCCGGTTTTGTTGGGTTCTTTGATGCGCATACCAATGGGGATTTTAACAGATCGATATGGTGGCAGAAGAATCTATGCTTTGACTATGTTATTTCTTATATTACCAATGGTTGGAGCGGGATTTGCTCATTCTTATGTCATGATGTTGTTCTGGGCATTTTTTATTGGTATGGCAGGAACAACGTTTGCTGTTTCAATTACTTATGTTTCTAGATTGTATCCACCACAAAAACAAGGTTTAATTCTAGGAATTGCAGGTATGGGAAATTTGGGATCAGCAGTGGCTAGTTTTTTGATTCCTATGATTTTTACTTCATACGGTATGGCCTGGGTGTTTTGGAGCCTTGCTATTGCAATTGGGGTTATGTCCATTACCTTCTGGATAGGAACACAAGATTCACAAAGACCAAGTGAGACCAAGACTTTAATGGAATCTTTGTCTGTATTAAAATTTAAAGAAACGTGGTTTTTATCCATTTTTTATTTCCTTACCTTTGGTTGTTTTGTAACTTTTAGTATTTATTTACCTACATTGTTGCATGACCTGTTTCATATTACAGCTCTTGATGCTGGAATAAAAACAGCAGGATTCGTTATATTGGCTACCTTTATACGTCCAGTTGGTGGGTATTTATCTGATCGGTTTGGAGCAAATAAATTGTTAACCGTTGTCTTTAGTGGTGTATTGTTATGTGGATTGTTCATCGCTTTTACAAAGGAAAATTTTATTTTCTTTAGTATTAGTTGTTTGATTATCTCCATTATGGTGGGAATAGGAAATGGTGCAGTTTTCAAGATGGTACCTGAAGTTTCATCCGGGAATACAGGAGCGGTAACAGGTATTGTCGGCGCAGTTGGAGGAATTGGAGGTTTCTTTCCTCCAATTGCCCTTGGATTCTTAAAGGATATAACTGGAGATTATTTTCTGAGTTTTGCATTATTATCTATTCTCTCTCTGTTTTGTTTAATTCTTAATCATACGGGAATTAATAAAACAAGAGTAAATTTAAGTACAAAGAAAATCGCATAAATGAGTGTGTCCCAAAAGCCTAGCTTTTGTAACCTCGCTGTTGGACAGATGGATATAGATGGTTCTTTTCCGTGTTATCCTGGCGGTGGACGTCCTCTTTACCCTCTTTAAATTGTGTTAAAAATTATCCTTTATGCCTATGCCAAGGAACTCTATTCATCACGGGTCATATTTTCCAAGTATAGGGGAATATAGTACTATACTTGAACAGTACGGATTTAGTGTATCATATGTTCATCATTTTGATAGACCTATCCCATTAACTGATGGAGAAAAGGGGTTGAACCATTGGTTAGATAGTTTTGAGGATTACTATTTCCCTGAGTTCTCTAAGGAAGAAAAAATGGTTATTTACGGAAAAATAAAAAATAAGATACAATCAGATTTATATAAAGATGGTATATGGGAATCTGATTATAAACGAATTAGAAATGTTGCCATTAAGAAAAGATAGTTACTGTTGCAGTGTGGTATGTTGAATGTCCTTGGAATTATAAGATCTAAGGCTGTTTTAATTTCCACTAACGAATTTTATGGTAACTAAATAAGCTTATATAATGGAATAATAGTTTTATTGTTCCGCAATCGGGCGCAATTCTTTAACAAAAGATGCGTCTATTTTGTTTAGGGCCAGATTGTGGAGGATCATTTTAAAAGAAAATTGGATATTTATCGATGAGATTGATTCGTTATTTGGACAAGTATACGAAAAAAATTAATCTTTCTTCGTCTAAAATGATTGTTTTTTTTGTCTAATAGGTAAAAGGAAAAAAGAAGGTGATGATCATCATTGGCTTTAAACGTAAAAAACAAAAAAGTAACGAACAAGTATTTTTAGACCTGTTTCAGCAGAAGTAATTAATAATATGATGATAGATGATATTCAACGCTATTTTCAACAAGCTGATGTATATGTAGAGAGTGTATTTGAACAATTCACAAACAAATTTGATGAGTTTATAGAAAAAGAGCTTTCTTGGAAAGCAGGCAGTGGGTTTGTAAGAAAAACGCCACATCAATTACTAATCCATTCAATTACTCATGAAAAGCATTTCTTCTTATCATCAGCGATGAAAACCATCCAGACTACGAGCATATGCAGGAATGGGGAATGAAGCAGGGTTATAGCGAGTTTGATGAGGAGAAGATTAATCGAATGTTGCGGAGAGTGTGACAGGACAAAGGAGTCAGATTCTTCGTTCCAAAAAGGAAGTGGAACAAGAGGTTGGGGGCTTTTCGGGAAAAAAGTGCAGCCAACACAGTAAAACGATCTTCCACAATCGGGCGCTTATATATAGTATTAGTTTCTACCGTATTCAACGTATTCAAAGATATGGAAATAGATATGTCTAACAGGGGAAAGATACGACCTTGAAGTTTAGTGTGGAAGTGTACTCCTTCCAGACTAAACTTCAAGGCTAGAAAGCGAAAGCGCGGTAGGGATGAAAGACAGACTAGTTGCCTGATGAAGAGACTGCTAAATCACAGGATCTATTGCTACCCAAAGAGGGTAATTCAAGTTCTTAAATCCCGTACCTATGAATTCATGTAAACAACGATAAAAGGTGCATTCCTTCAGCATTTTTTAAGTTGATACTATATATAATGGCCCGATTATGGAGTAACGAAAAAAGCCCAATTTCTCAATTTTAATGCTGAGAAATTGGGCTTTTTATAATGGAATTTTCTTAACGTTGTAAATTTGACGTTCCTGACGCTACCCCTTGTTCAAAAGTATAGATAACTTTTGGGTTTTAGCCCTTTTAATGTTAGTTTTCATGGTAAAAATCCTAAACAGCTTCTAAAGCCAAACAAGGATCATTAAAGTAAACAACTTCGGATAGAATCTTACAGTCTTGAATGTTCTCAAAAGCTTGTCTTACTTCTTTTTCTGTGTCAAATTCAAACATAGTCGTGTTTTTCTTTGAATAGATAGTGATTACCCACATAAAAAATTGTTCACCTTCTTTCATAGATTGATAAGGAATTTTTGAAAATAAAATACCATATATTATATAAAAAATAGTAAAAAATGAGGATGGAATATCTAATAAAATTCATGAGAGGTTTAGCTTTAACACTAATTATACGATGAGGGATTCCGGGTCTTTTAATTTCAGTCTTTTGATTATTTCAGATATTTTCATATCGGAAATGACCAATTATCCGGATAGTCAGTTTGGATGAATAACGTTGTGAAGGGTATTAATATTTTCCATGTACCTTCAGAACCTTTTGGGATGAAAAATTGATCGCTCTTACGTATAGTGGTAATTTTACCATCAGAGGTACAGAATTTAGCCTCTCCCTTTAACACGTAAAACATTGTATCATTGTTACCATAACGGAAATAGAACTTATTGTTTGAATGGTCCTCTGGAATGTACTTCCATACTCCAGTCATGAAAAAGGGTTCATCAGGTTAACTGTGGTTCAGCCAGTGAACTGTCCCTACCGTTTTCTCTTCTACAATATATGGCTCCCATGTGTCTATATAGGCTAAGGGTGATAGCTCCTCTAAATCTTGTTTATCATCAATAGTCATTTCCTTCCTCCTTTTAAATTGGTTCCAGATCTTCTTTTGCAGCTTTGTTCAATCTTACAATTTTTCCTCTAGTAAGTTTCTACTATTCTTCCTGAAATTTAATTTTATTCACCTTCCTTCGATGTAAGCCTATTTGATTTTTGAAGAAATTCTACTAACCTCGGATTAATATTGAATAATTTTCATATATTATCCCCTCTCTCAAAATTTTTAGTAGATCTACATTTATAATTATGATTCAATCAATTGTGCTTGCCAACTAACATGTAACATATTCTGACAGATTATTTCAAAATTTCCAATTATTATATATATTTTTTTTATACTATGTTAGTCAATCTACAATTTTTTAGACATGTTGAAGAAATCTATGTAAAAATAAACCATATTTTTAACTATTTTGAAAGAATATTTTATAAGAGTGTTCCATATTTATCCAAAGGGGAGGATTCCATTACATGAAAGTTACAGATTTATTTTTGTTTAAGAGTGATAGTATTAGAACTTTACATTTTACGTGGTTTGCCTTATTTGAATCTTTTTTTAATTGGTTCAATATAGCGCCTCCTACTATGGTTCTTAAAGAGATAGATGAATTAGAGGGCAGAATCAATCAATTGAAAAAGGAATTGATCCAGATTACTGAAGTAACTGGCTTAAATAGCGATGAAACCATTTGTTGCAGTCAGAAATTAGACCAACTCATCATGATTTACCAAAAACTTTATAAAAAAAGAAAATAGAAAGCGGGTTGTATTATGGTAATTGTTCTTCTAATAACAGAAGTGGAAGAATCTAAAAGGGGACATATTAGAATCCCTTAATTTGTTGAGTGGGTGAATTAGTTCACTCAAAGAACTAGGCTGCCAAATTCTTGGCAGCCTTTTGTTATTGAGCTTAAGGGCAGTTTGATAGGGGTAATACCAGCATCCGTGACACCAGGGGCAAACGTATGTAAACAAATGGTAAAACAATGAAAAAAGTTCCTAAAAGGACGAGTATCGGAACAAAACCTTTGCTTGTAATGTTGATTTGCACATAATTGACTGGATTTTTAACCTTCAAAACGGGCAAGTTCCGTTTTCTAAAACAAATTCGGAACATCGTTAAATCGTTGTGGCTTTGCCCCTGATGACAGCTACTCTGGGTCCGGGCCTTGTTCTAAAACTCGTAGATTGTCTAACATGGTATTTTAAAAAAAATATATATAATTAAAAAATATTCAAAATTATCTGTCATAATATGTTACAAATTAGTTGGCAAGCACAATTGATTAAATCATAATCATAATCATAAATGTGGTTCCGTTAAAGAGAGGGGGAAGGAAATGGAAAAATATCAAATGACTATTGATGATAAACAAGATTTAGAGGAATTCTCACCCGTAACCTATATAGACACATGGAAGCCGCATATTGTAGAAGAGAAAACGGTAGGGACAGCTCACTGGCACCTTATCTCTAAGGTTCTCCAATTGTTATTGAACATTTCTCTTGTATTATTATCCATTATCCTTTCTTTTTTATTAATAAAGGAATTAATCATTTTCAGTCAAATTTTACAGGAAAAAGGCAGCGAGGACTATAAGCTTTTTCTTGCCAATATTCTTATCTTTTTTTTATATTTTGAGTTTATTACGATGATTGTTAAATACTTTAAAGAAGGATACCATTTCCCGATTAGATATTTTATCTATATCGGCATAACAGCATTAGTAAGAATCATTATTGTTGATCACGATCATCCAGTAAATACATTATGTTATTCACTTGCGATTTTGGTTCTAGTTATTGGGTATTTCATCATTTATTTAACTCCTCGTGAAAGACGGAACAGTAATGGGGCGGATGAAAAACATTAATGAAGTTTTTCTTAAAATCAAATTGTTATGTTTTGATGAGTTTTACAAAAGTAGTATTTTAGCAAATTCATAAAAAGCGAGAAATTTCAATGAAAACGTTGAGATCCTCGCTTTTTTATGTGATTTTCGAAGGAAATGAACGAATGAATTATACAAATTAGAGTTATAATATAATTAAATTCTACATATTGTTAATGTTGCTTTAAAATAAAGTTACACCGTTTTACCCCTATAGATATACTTATCTATAGGGGTGTTTTTATAGTAAAAAGGAAAAGAACATCTGAGGATTTGGGAGGTATAGATGAAATATTAAGGAAGAAGGAGTTCAGCAAGGATAACGAGTAAAAATGGGTCGTAAAGTGGATATTTACTCCATTTTATGACCCTGTTTCATTTATACCGGGATTTCTCCCTCTATGGGTAGCACCAGTGTCGGTGCAACCATATCCTTTCCTAAATCCACCCGTTGGATTAATTAAATGTATAATTCATTCGGAATAATCTTAGTTGTGCACTTTGTGAGAGGCAACGTCAAGGTACCTGGGTTTTATTTGTTAATATAATTAATTCATCGATGTTTTTAATTACGATTTCTTTTTTCGAAGGAGGAAGATCCGAAATATTTTCAATGATTTCCTTTCTTTTTAGTTCCATTTGTTTTAAAATGTCTTTATCAATTCCATCTAGATAACATTCTTTGCCCATCTCTATCCTAATCCCCCTTTTTCTTTTAACAATATACTTGGAAACTACTCTTGCCTTTGCAAACTAAAAAGCCGACTTTCCTTTATTAATAAAGGATGAACTGCACCCGAATTGTTAGACACACTCTAACAATTCGAGGTGCATTTTTTATGGTGAAATTTTCTCCAGAAGAAAAAATACAAGCAGTTAAAGAATATTTAAGTGATAATGACGGAGGAAAAACAATT